>DASQMB010000019.1:0-100998 GCA_035645715.1 Pyrinomonadaceae bacterium | reverse complement strand
TCGACTGTGCGGTTCGGGCCCTCAGAGAACCGGAGTCTCTCCCCAGGGTGCCCGACCTGCCCTCCCGGCCGCCTGCCCGATGGCCGTCTCAGGCTCTTTGTCCGCTTCGCCCACGGCGGATCGGTCGAGGGCGGGCGCGACGAATTATAAGAGTCCTTCGCCAGCAGTGCCTCCGGTTCAGCGTTGCGGCGCTGGAGGCGGAGGTTATGCCCCCGAAGGTCGCTGACCTCAGCCTGAAGCCGCTCGTTCCGCGTCTGGAGATGGCCGATTTGCTCAGAGAGCTCATCGATCTCGCGCTGCTGCATGTTGGGGTTGGGAGGGCCGTAAAGAGCCTGCCGTCCGAATGAGTCTTCAAAGAGCCGGAAGAGTGCGTGTGGCCCTTGCAGCCAGGCTTGGTAGATATGGAAAGCCATCCTTGGGGGCAAGTTCGGCGGCATATGCGCTTCCCTCCCGGCGGAAAAAGCGAGGCACCAGGAAAGGGAATGCTATACTTGTGACCAATGACGCGCCTGTCTCACCCGTATCACCTTTCCTTGCCTGCCTTTACGCGATAGCTGAACAGTAACCTGAACACCCTCAAGACGTAAAAGGGGCGTTACGCGACATGTCACTAAAAAGAGTCGCATTACCTTACGACCTCCCGGCCAACTTTCTTATACTCAGCTTTTAATGAGCCGTGAAACGTCGTGGAACCTCACTCTTGACTGTCCGGAAAGAGTTTCGAATGGGGGCATCTGGCTACACCCTTGTCAAATCCTTGCGGATAGTACATGCCTGTGCCGAAGCAGTCAGGGCACTGCGAGGCGTCAACCTTACCGACCGGGGCAGACGCCTTCTGCTCGGCGGCCTCGGCCTCTATTTGTCGCTTCTCTTTCTTCCAGAGTCGGCGGCGAAGGTGTTCCGCCAAGAACGCTGGCACGCTGGAGACGGTTGTACGGCCCGCGGCGATGCGTAGCTCAGTCATGAGTACTTCTGCGACTTCGGCCCAACGCGCGGCCTCCGATTTTGACGGCTCTTTGCCGGTGATTTCCTTCGCCGTTTTTCTTACGGCAGCAGCGAATTCGGCGAACGCCTCATCATCAGTATTTATCTCTTTTGTCTTAAAAGAAGTATTAGAGTGGCTGGAACTACCTGCCTTTTCAACAACTTGAGTTATACTAGATGTACCAGATTCTAGTACATCTAGTTCATCTACTTTCTGGGTAATCCTAGATGAGCTAGATGTACTAGGTGTACTAGTATAGGTTTCGTCGGGCGTGAAGACCTCATATTCATTCCCGGCAAATGAGCCTACCGCCGGTTTCACGATAATCAGCCCGACACTTTCGAGGTGTTCGAGGGCAGCGTCCACCGTCACCATCGAACCTAGGCCAGAACCCATCTTTATCTCGCGTCGGGATTTCCTGGTCGTGCGGACTGGCACCACTGCCCCCCTAGTGACGCTCCACAGGTAATCCCAGACCTGTTTGCTCTTTCCCCTGAACAACCCGCCGGGGATGGCCTCACGGGTGATCGAATTAGGAACGCGCTGAAAGTCCCGCTCTGGCGCAACTGAGGATTTCTTCGGCTTTTCATCAGACGCATTTTCCCAGATTATTCTTCTTGTTTCCCGGCCTATACTAGGTGTGCTAGTAGTACTAGGTATACTAGTACTACTAGGTGTGCTAGGTATACTAGATGTACCAAGTGATTCAATTGCCGTATTGGGTATGGATGTAGTTGCTTTATTTGCGGGATTTAGTGGTGTCGAATCGAAAATGTCAGTTGACTCGGATATAGAACCTGTACTAGGTGTGCTACCTGTACTAGGTATACTAGATGTACTGGGTATACTAGATATACTAGGCGAAGTAGTAGAAGTAGGAGGTTCTGCTTTCTGAGCGGGTGCAACCGCGCGCAGGTCACGGAAGGTGACGTATTTCTTCTCCTCGCTCATACGGCCTCACGCACCGCCTTCATCGTGCCCCGCCTGGCGACAGCCTCGGCAGAGTTGTCTTCGGAAGGTCGAACAATGTCGCCTGCCGCCAGTTCTACCAAGTCTGCCGGAATCCTCTTCAGGTTGTTGAGGGCCGCGTACTGGACCGCCATGGCGCAGAGTTTGATTGCCTCGCGTGGGACGCCCTTCGACCAGTGGTAGACCCCCTCCACGGCCTCGTGCTCAAAAGGGTTTCCAACGTTTGCTACGGTGCAGCGGAAGTCAATCATCCCGGCAGTTTCATCCAGCGTGAGTGCGTCCAGTGTGGAGGAGACGGCGATGCGGGAGACGAGCGCCCGCTTGCTGCGGTCAGCCAGCTTATAGCGCAACTCCACCTGACCGGCCATTATGATCGAGATCAGTTTCGTTTCGTCGGTCTCGAAGTTCAGGATCTGGCGGATCTGCTCAAACATCGGCCCCTTAAGCTGCTGCGCCTCATCTATGAAGAGCACCACATTCTTGCCCTCACGGTACTGGTCGACGAGAAAGCCGCGCAGCTCGTACTCGGTCTCGCGCTGACTGCGCTTGGTCTTCACCCCAAATTCCGTGCAGATCGCCTTGAGAAATGCGGTTTCACTCGTCTGCTTCGGGTTGACGATGAAGGCCGTCGTGTGCCCCGGGCTGTCGTCGTACTCGTTGTAGAGCAGCCGCAACAGGGAGGTCTTACCGAGTCCCACGTCCCCGATGATCGTAGTCAGCCCCTGCCGAGCGCGGATCACATACTGCGTCTTCGCTATCGCCGCCTGCACACTGGGGGTGATGTAGAAGAAGCGGGGGTTAGGGGAGATGGAAAAGACACTCTCGGGTATCATAAACATGCCATATACCACAGGTCAGCATGGGAAGACAATAAAAATCTCTGAGGGGGGTAGGCAAATTGGCTCAAATCAAGGTAGATCGATTTATAAATTTCTTACGTCGGACTCACATTCAATTAAGCTTACCGCCTGGTGGCGGAGATAGCCGGCGCGTAGACCGCGGGCTGCTTTTCACGGGCACGGTGGGGGTCGGCAAGACATACTTGGCCGCAGCTACCCTGCGGGGCAAACACCGGCAGCCACCTGCTCGGCACGCCCGTCATTCGCCGTACCTTCACCAACCTGACCGGCGCGCCAATCACAAGGCTGCGATATAGCGCCATCGACCTGTCGGGCGAGCCGACGCCGGCGCGGAGTGCGTACCGCGCTCCCTCAGTTTGCCGGCTTGGCCCGACGGGTGCGGGCCATACGCGTCCGTCTCTTCGGAGACGGTTACGGTGAGCGAGCCAATCGCCGACGGCTCATCTATCGACGTGCATCTCCTGTCTGGCGTCTGATTGACCGGCGACTTTCGCTTCTTCATCGTCGTGGGGGCGCTACCTTAAACCGCCCGCGCCGCCGGCGCGGCGGGGCCACCTCCGGGCGGACTCGAACGGCACAAGGTGACGTGAAAAGCAGGCGGCGGGATCACTCGGTCCCGCCGCCTGCTTCGTTATCGGAAAAAGTGTTGGGGTAGGGGAGGCGCGGCCTAGCGGCGCCGGACGCCGATACGCTGTTGCACCAACTCTTCGACTTCGAGGGGTACGCCGGCGGCCTTCGCGTGGCGGATGAACTCGCCGTCGATCTTGAAGATTCGCATCTTGACCAAATCTTCGATTGAGAGGTCGGTTAGGCCCTCGCCGCGGGCCTCGTTGATGAACTCGGGCGTGACCTTGAAGATTCGCATCTTGACGAGGCTCTCGAAGGGCTCGCGGTCGAAGCCCATCTTCGCTACCTGGCCGACGAAATCGGGGTCGATTTTGAAGATGCGGGCCTTGACGAGTTCTTCCATGCCGAGGTTCGGGAAGCCGCTGCCCTTCATCTCACGCATGAACTTCGAGTCGATCTTGAAGATGGCGGCCTTGAAGAGGTCTTCGACGCCGAGTTGGCCGAAGTCGGCCGAAAGCAGGTCGTCGGCCAGGGCCGTGGTGACGTTGAGCGTGGCGGCCGCAAACAGCCTGTTCTCAGCCTCACTGCCGTCGCCCGAGGCGGATGGCCGGGCCTCAAAGTCGAAGCCGCGGCCCTTCATCGCGGCGATGAAATTCGGGTTCCCGTTGAAACGGAAGGTGCCGGAGCCTCTGCCGTCCTGGAACGTGCCCTCGCACTCGATGGTGCCGGCCTCGCGCACGAGGCTGAACCTGACGGCCCCGCCGCGGAGCGCCTGCTCGCGGGTCAGCCCCTGCAAGTCGGAGTACTCGAAGGTCGAGCCCGTCTGGTTCCGGCCCCCGCGGTCGGAGCGGCGCTCGAAGGAGAGCTGGATTTTGTCTGAATCTTCGGTCCTGGTCGAAGCCTTCCACTCGCCGGTCAGCGCCTCCTGCGCGGAGCCGGCGTTGAGGCCGGCGAGCAGGAAGACGAAAGTCAGGGCGAAGGCGGAACTCAGCAGCAGGCGCGTGGCACGGGACATCGGAACATCTCCTCGACTCTGGAATTTTTGCGGCCTTGCACAGAGGGAACACCACGCGGCGAAGGTTCGTGGCAAAAAATTAGGGACGGGCAGCGCGTCGGCCGGGGAGGGGAAGCGCGTGCGGCATTGGCGGACTCCCGGCCCGCCCGACGACGCTCGCCAGCAGGCCCGGCTATGCGGCCGAGATGTGGAGCACGACTTAAGACCGACCTCGCCAGAGCCGGCAACACGCCGAAGACCCTCTCGCCGCCGCGAGCCTACCGCAACTTACAAGCGGCATACCAGTCGGAGCGGCGCGACCGCTTTGGCCGCGTCAACCGGCCGAGCAGCTCATCCCCTACTTCGACGTGGTCTACACCCGTGTCCGCCTCTTCCACTTCGTCTACTCCGACCACGTCTCGCCCGAGATGCAGCCCTTCCGCGACCGGGCCGTCCATCCCGGCAAACGGGAGAAGATACCGGGCTTCGAGCGCGTGCGATCCGCCTACATGCTGGGGCCCGTGCGCGAACCACATGCCCGGTCAGCGGCGGCCGTGGTATGCTCGGCGGGCGAATCTAAAGCTTGCCCGCCAGTGAATCCATAGTTTTCAGCCGCCGGACTTAAAACCCCGAGGGGCGAGAGTCAGGAGCCGCGTTTCGCCGCCAGCGTGGGGAGTCCCGTCGGCGCCGTGCGGGGGCGGGCGGCGCGGCTCGTGAGGGTGCAAGGATGCGAGGAAACAACCTGAGCTGGTTCGGCGCGCCGCTCCTCCTGGCGGCGCTCGCCGCGCACGCCGCCGGGCAGGACATCAGAGTCGAGGCCGGACGCCGGGCCACGGCCGTCCCGAAGGTCTGCGAGGCGCTGAAGCCGGCTTCAGTCGAAGGTGAGATCGACGCCGAGGCTCTGGCGCGGGAGGCCGCGTGCAGGGGCGCCGGCGACGCCCACGCCGAGTACACCTACGTGCTGAAATCCTCGATGCGCTCGAAGGACAAGAAGGGACAGGTCAAGGAGGAGACGGCGACATACGAGGTCTACATCCCGGCCCTCAAGAGCGGGCTGAGCGCGCCGGGGGTGTTGCTCGTCACGAGCCGGAACGGTGTGCCCGTGCCGCCCGACAAGCTTGAGAAGGAGCGCCTGCGCGCGGGCGAGCGCCTTGAAAAGCAGGAGAGCCGGCTCGGGGCCGCCACGTCCTCAGAGGCCGATCATGGGCCGGAGGCCGGGCCCGAGGTCGCGGCCGGGATGCTGCCGCTCGGCACCTACCCGCGCATGAAGGTCCAGCGCGGCGCGCGCGTCATCAACCGCGCGGAGGCTTCGCTGGCCGTCCAGAGCTTTTTGGAGAAGTGCCGGCTCACGCTCCTCCGGCGCGAGCGCGTCGGGGGGCGCGAGGCCCTCGTCTTCGCCTTCGCCCCCAACCCGCAGGCGCAGTTCTACAGCGAAGAGAAGTACCTCGCGCTCATCAGGGGGGTGATCTGGATTGACGCCGAAGACAGGATAGTGACGCGGCTGGCCGGGTGGCCTGCGGGCGCGGAGGGCGTCGGGCTCGCAAGCCTTCAGGCAAGGCCGGACGCGCCGGCTCCGGCCGTCCTGGTCGAGATGATGCGCCTTCCCGACGGCATCTGGCTGCCGTCGGTCATTCGCCTCAACGGCGCCGACTACCCGACCCTCTTCGGCGGCATCAAGGACGACACGACCCTGACTTACGCCGACTACAAGCGCTTCGCCACAGAGACCAAGGAAGTACACCTGGAGATACAACTGAACCCGCCCGAGGGCGCTCGGCCCTAAGCACAGTCGTGCGGTCCTAAGCACAGTCGTGCGGTCGCCCTCATACGCCCGCCCCGCCAGCCCTTCATGAAGAACAACTGACCACCACGCGCCGCGCGCCGGCCGGCGGGGGCTCGGCGAACGCCTCCATGCCCGGTTGCTCGTCGAAGGGGCGCTGCAAGACGCGCAGCAGGTCGTCTATGCCCGAGAAGTCTCCCCGCTGTGCCCGCTCGATGACGCCCTGCGCGACGTGGTTGCGCAGCACATACAGGGGATTGACGCGCGTCATCCTCTCGCGCCGCGCCGCGTCGTCGCTCGACTCTGCCGCCAGCCGTGCGCGGTAGTCGGCGGCCCAGGCGTCGAAACGCGCGCGGTCAACGAACATGTCGCGCAGCCGCTCGTCGGCTTCACCCGGCTCGGCCGCAAACGCGCAGAGCCGGCGTAAGAAGAGCGTGTAATCGACCGCGTCGGCCTGCAACGCGTCGAGCAGGGCCGCGATTAGTCCGGGGTCTTCGGGCCGCTCCACTTGCAGGCCAAGCCTGGCGCGCATCAGCCCGGCGTAGGCTCCGGCGAAGGCGGGCGCGTACTCTTCGAGCGCGTCGGTCGCCGCCTTCTGTCCGAGGAGATGGAGGAGCGACTGCGCGAGCCGCGAGAGGTTCCAGAGCCCGACGCCCGGCTGCTGGTCGAAGGCGTAGCGTCCGCCGTAGTCGGAGTGGTTGCAGATGTGGCCTGCGTCGTACTCGTCGAGGAACCCGAAGGGGCCGTAATCCATCGTCAGCCCGACGACGGACATGTTGTCGGTGTTCATCACGCCGTGCGCGAAGCCGACGGCCTGCCACTGCGCGATGAGCCGAGCCGTGCGCCCGACGACCTCGCGCAGGAACCGCCCGTATTTGTCCCCCTCTTCGGCGAGGTGAGGGAAGTGTTGGGCGATGACGTAGTCGGCCAGCTCGCGCACGCGCTCGTGCTGGCCGCGCGAGTAGAACAGCTCGAAGGTTCCGAAGCGGACGTGTGTGGGCGCCAGGCGCGTCAGCACGGCCGCGCTCTCGACGGTCTCGCGGAAGACCGGCTCGTCGCTGCCGACGATGCAGAGTGCACGCGTCGTCGGCACGCCGAGCGCGTGCATCGCCTCGCCGCAGAGGTATTCGCGGACGGTCGAGCGCAGGACTGCGCGGCCGTCGCCCGAGCGCGAGAAAGGCGTTCGCCCGGCGCCCTTCAGTTGCACATCCCAGCGCCCGCCCGCGCCGCCCACGGCCTCGCCCAGCAGTATCGCCCGCCCGTCGCCGAGCTGCGGGACGAAGACGCCGAACTGGTGGCCGGCGTAGATGGCCGCGATTGGCTCAGCCCCGGCCAGCGGCCTGTTGCCGGCGAAATATTCAACGAACTCTGGCCGGGCCGCCTCGGCCGGGTCGAGCCCGATCAGGTCGGCCGCGTCCGCGTTGAAGCTGACGAGGTAGGGCGAGGGGAGCGGCGTCGGCCGGACCCGGCGGGAGAACGCCCCGGGCAGGCGCGCGTACGTGTTGTCGAAGCGCAAGGTCTCAAGCGTCGAGACGGGCGACGGCGCGGCGTACTGTTGCGGCAGGGTTTTTGATGACGACACTGGTTCCTTCTTCTCTCTCAAAGTAGCATCCTCAGCCACGAGCCTCGGCCGCGCGGCCGAGGCTCTCGACCTCGCCGCGATAACGCGGCTGCATCAACAGCCTGCGGACCACGGGCCGGAGGCCGAGCCCGCCGAGGAGGCCGTACCCGCCCGCCAGCGCCGAGAAGACCGTCCGGCGCCTGAGACGCAGCAGACGCCTCACCGCCTCGGGCGCCAGCAGCGCCTGCACTTCGAGCAGGAGGCGGTATCGCCACTCCCCGAGGTGGCGGCGGTATTGCGCATAGAGCTTCGCAGTGTGCGGGCCGTGGGCCAGGTCGCGTTCGAGGTGGAGCCGCCTGTCGGCCCGCCAGCCGCGGTAGTCGTCGGGCAACTCCCTGACGTTCAGCCCCTCGCCGACACGCCGGAAGACCGCATAGACCTCGCCCCGCTCGGCCACCGACAGGGGCCCGTAGAGCAGCCCGTGGGCGCGCTCCGAGTAATCCACGAGCATGTAGAGCACGTCCCTGAAGGCCCACTCGGGGATGGTCGCTCCGCGCGCACGCTCCACGCCGCGGTGCGCCTCGTTGATGCGCTCAAAGGTCCGCCGCGCCGCCTCCTCGTCTCCGAACACGATTGCCTGCGCGTAGCGGACGGTGGAGAAGAGGCGGCCCACGGGGTCGGCCGGCAGCCTGCCCGTGAAGAAGAGCCAATCAACCGCTTTGTTGAGGGCGAACTCCGCCGCCGAGCCAGCGAAGACGAGCAGCACCAGGTCTGGGTCGCCCCAAATCTTGCGGACGACCGAGCCCCGCCGCACGAAATCACGTGCGTCCGGCCGCGCCTCAGAACCCTCTGCGTTGTAACCTGTCATTTCGCCCGCGATTATAACCCTCCGTGCGGGACAAAGTCCGGCCCGCGTGAAGACCGCCCCGTGCGGCCCTCGGGTGACGCGCCCTTGCGTCGCCGCCGGGCCGGAACGGAAAAATCTCTTGCCATGCCGGACTCGTTTTTATTACTTTAGAAAAGGCCGCCAGGTCTGCGGCCTCTCGATTATTCTGCCCCGCGCTCCTCAAAGCAGTTTCGCTCAGAATCCCACCAGCCACGCCGGACGAGTCGCGCCGCTCCACGCGCACGCGGGTGCAGTTCGCGTTCCGGCTCGCGCGAACCTCAAAGCCATTCGAGTCGCAAAGCCATACGAGCCATGACGCCCTCAGGCGTCCCCGCCGGGCGGCGTCGAACGTGTGCCGGCAGGGCCACGGGCGACCCCGCAAACATCGAGCATGAGTGAATTGATGACTGTTGACCCGCCCGCCCGCGGCGCCACCTTGCCCGCCGGGCCGCACGCCGCCGGCGACGAAGCGTGCCCCGGCACAGAGCCTTTCCCTGACGTGCCCATCGGCCTTTACCGCACCTCTGCGGCGGGCCGCGTCCTGAAGGTCAACCCGGCGCTGCTCGGCATGCTCGGCTACTCGTCCTTCGACGAGCTGGCGCGGCGCGACCTCGAAGGCGGCGAGTTCGAGCCGTCGTACAGCCGCCACGAGTTCAAGCAGCGGCTGGAGAGGGAAGGGGAGATCAGGGGTCTGGAGAGCGTCTGGTCGCGCCGCGACGGGACGCGCTTCTTCGCGCGGGAGAGCGCGCGGGCCGTGCGCGACGCGGCCGGCTCTGTCCTCTACTACGACGGCTCGGTCGAAGACGTGACCGAGCGCAAGCGCGGCGAGGCCGAGCGGCAGGCCATCTTCCGCATCATCGAGGGCGTCACCACCACGGCCAACCTCGGCGAGCTCTTCGACCTGATCCACAGCGCCATCGGCGAAGTGCTCTACGCCGAGAACTGCTACGTCTCGCTGCTCGACGCCTCCTCCGGCCTGATGCACTTTCAGTTCTTCGTGGACGAGTTCGACCAGGCGCCGCCGCCGCGTCCGCCGGGCCGCGGTCTCACGGGCCACGTGCTCACGCACGGCCGACCGCTGCTGCTGACCGACGAAGAGCAGCGGCAGATGGCCGCGCGCGGCGAGGTCGAAGTCATCGGCACCCACTCCGCCTCCTGGCTCGGAGTCCCGCTGCGGACGCCCGGCGATATCATCGGCGCCCTCGTCGTGCAGCACTACACTGACCGCGGCGCCTACTCGCCGCGCGACGTGGAGTTTCTGACATCGGTCGCGGGCCAGATCGCGCTGGTCATCGAGCGCAAGCGGGCCGAGGAGAGCCTGCGCGCCTCTTCGGCGAAGCTCGAACAGAGCAATCGCGAGTTGCAGGACTTCGCCTCGGTCGCCTCGCACGACCTGCAAGAGCCGCTGCGCAAGATTCAGGCGTTCGGCGACCGCCTGAAGACGCGCTGCGCCGCCCAACTGAGCGACGAGGGGCGCGACTACCTGGCCCGGATGCAGAACGCGGCCGGCCGCATGCAGACCCTCATCAACGACCTGCTGACCTTCTCTCGCGTGACGACGAAGGCGCGCCCCTTCGTCTCGGTGGACCTTAACCGGGTCGCGCGCGAGGTGCTGTCGGACCTCGAAGTGCGCCTCGAACAGACCGGCGGGCGCGTGGAGCTGGACGATTTGCCCGTCCTCGACGCGGACCCGCTCCAGATGCGCCAGCTCTTCCAGAACCTCATCGGTAACGCCTTGAAGTTTCGCCGGCCCGGCGAGCCGCCGATGGTCCGCGTCAGCGCCGAGCGGGTCGGTCCCGCCGGGGGCGAGTCGGCCCCGGTCCCGTCGCCGTTCGCCTACCGCATCGCCTTCTCTGACAACGGCATCGGCTTCGACGAGAAGTACCTCGACCGCATCTTCACGGTCTTCCAGCGCCTGCACGGGCGCGACGCCTACGAGGGCAACGGCGTCGGGCTCGCGGTCTGCCGCCGCATCGCCGAGCGCCACGGCGGCGGCATCACGGCCGAGAGCTCCCCCGGCCGCGGCGCCACCTTCTACGTCACCCTGCCGGCGCGGCAGGCGGAAAAGGAGACGCGCGATGAGTAAAAACGGACGACCCATCACCATCCTGCTCGCGGACGACGACGCCGACGACCGGATGATGGCCGGCGAGGCCCTGGCCGAGAGCCGCCTCGCCAACGACCTGCGCCTCGTCGAAGACGGCGAGGAGCTGATGGACTACCTGCACCGGCGCGGCCGCTACAGCGACCCCGCGGACGCCCCGCGCCCCGGCCTCATCCTTCTGGACCTCAACATGCCGCGCAAGGACGGGCGCGAGGCACTGTTGGAGATCAAGCAGGACCCCGAGCTGAGAAAAATCCCGGTCGTCGTGCTCACCACCTCGCAGGCCGAGGAGGACATCTACCGCACCTACGACCTCGGCGTGAACTCCTTCATCACCAAGCCCGTCATGTTCGAGTCGCTGGTCAACGTGATGAAGACGCTCGGCAAGTACTGGTTCGAGATCGTGGAGCTGCCCGGCTGAAGGGGGTGTCTACTCAGGTGGGAGAACGCCTTATCAGAGTGCTCCTGGTTGACGACGACGAGGACGACTACGTCATGACCCGCGACATGCTCGCGGAGGTCTGGGGGCTCGACTTTCGTCTCGACTGGGTGTGCTCCTACGAGGAGGCCGTCGCGGCCGTCGGGCGCGCCGAGCACGACGTTTACCTGCTCGACTACCGGCTCGGCGCCCGCACCGGCCTCGACCTGCTGCGCGAGACGGCCGGCGACCCGCGCCGCGCCCCCATGATCCTGCTTACGGGTCAGGGCGACGACGAGGTGGACGCCGAGGCCATGCGGGCCGGGGCGGCCGACTACCTCGTCAAGGGCCGCATCGAGGCGGCGCTGCTGGCGCGCTCGATCCGCTACGCCGTCGAGCGCGCCAACTCTCTGCGTGCCCTCCGCGAGAGCGAGGAGCGATACCAGCGGCTCGTCGAATTGTCTCCCGACGCCATCATCGTCCACGTCGAGAAGAAGGTGGTCTTCGTCAACAGCGCCGGGGTCCGCCTCCTCGGGGCCGGGTCGGCCGAAGAGCTCATCGGCCGGCCCGTGATGAGCTTCGTCCACCGCGACTACCGCGATAGCGTCAGCCAGCGCTTCAGCGAACTCGACCGCGGGGCCACCGAGACGCCCTTCATCGAGCAGAAGCTGATCCGCGTGGACGGCACTGAGGTCGATGCCGAGGTCGGGGCGGTCCCGCTCACCTACCGGGGGCGCCCCGGCGTGCAGGCGGTCGCGCGCGACGTGTCGCGGCGCAAGCAGGTCGAGGAGAAGCTCTACCACGACGCGTTTCACGACACGCTGACGGGGCTGCCGAACCGTGCCCTCTTCATGGACCGCCTGCGGCTCGCCGTCGGCCGCGCGGCACGCGCGAAGAAGTACCTCTTCGCGGTCCTCTTCCTCGACCTCGACCGCTTCAAGAACGTCAACGACAGCTTAGGCCACACCGTCGGCGACCGTCTCCTCGTCGCCATCGCCCGCCGGCTGGAGAAGTGCCTGCGCCACATCGACACCATAGCGCGGTTCGGCGGCGACGAGTTCGCAGTGCTCGTCGAGGGCGTCGAGGACGCGAACGACGCCGTCCGCCTGGCCGAGCGTCTGCAGAGGGAAGTGATCACGCCCATCAACGTCGGCGGGCTCGAAGTCTTCACCTCCGCCAGCATCGGCATCGCGCTCAGCTCGACCGGCTACGAGCTGCCCGAAGACGTGTTGCGCGACGCCGACACGGCGATGTACCGCGCCAAGGCCGCCGGCAAGGCCCGCCACGAGATATTCGACACGGCCATGCACGACCGCGCCGTGGCGCTGCTGCAACTTGAGAACGACCTGCGGCGGGCCGTCGAGCGCGACGAGTTCGCCATCCATTACCAGCCCATCGTCTCGCTGTCGGACGGGAGGGTCCGCGGCTTCGAGGCGCTGGTGCGCTGGCACCACCCCGAGCGCGGGCTGGTCACGCCCGCCGAGTTCATCTCTGTGGCCGAGGAGACGGGACTCATCATCCCGCTCGGCCTCTGGGTGCTGCGCGAGTCATGCCGGCAGATGGCGCGCTGGCAGACCATGTTTCCCGCGACCCGCGCGCTTACGTTGAGCGTCAACATCTCCGGCAATCAGTTTATGCAGCCCGACCTCGTCGAACAGGTCAGGCGCGTCCTGCGCGAGACGGGCTTCGACCCGCACCGCTTACAGTTGGAGATCACCGAAAGCTCGGTCATCGAGAACACGGAGACCGTGACGGCCATGCTCGTCCAACTCCGCGCGCTCGGCATTCGTCTCAGCATGGACGACTTCGGCACAGGCTATTCTTCGCTCTCCTACCTCCACCGCTTCCCGATCCACACGCTCAAGATCGACCGCTCCTTCGTCAGCGGCTGCGGCGCGAGCGAGGATAACGAGATCGTCCGCACCATCATCATGCTCGCGCGCAACATGGGCATGGAGGTCGTCGCCGAGGGCGTCGAGACGCGCGAACAGCTCGCCTCGCTGCGCGACCTGAGCTGCGAATACGCCCAGGGCTTCCTCTTCTCGCACCCGCTCGACGCTGAGACTACGACCCGCCTGCTCGCGGGCGGCGAGCCGGGTGAAGCCTCTCCGGAGCGGGAGGTAGAGGTCGAGTCTGATAATGTCGATTTATGTTGCAGATGAAACAAAGTTGCAGTCATGAAATTTAACTTGACGGTCTCGCCCGCCGGTGGCACTATTGCCGCCCAATGATTCCCGCGCACCTACGGCAACAGCTAGACTCCTCGCTCACATCCCTCTCGTCGCGTCTGTCCGAGCTTGTCGCCGAGGCGCGGCTCGCCCCGCACCCGCTGCCGCCCGAATTGCTCGACCAGATAGCCTCCTCCGCGGGCGAATTGATGCTCACCCTCGCCGGGTTTCGTGGCGAGCACCCGGCCGACGAACTGGTTGAACAGGCCATTGCCGACGCGCGCCGCATCAGGGAGGCGGTCCGCTCCCAGCGGCTCGGCCGGGCGCGGGTTGAAGACGAGGCCGACGAGCTCAGGCGCGAGGTCGATGAGATCGTCCGCTTCGACCGCCGGGCCGCCTGAGACCCGTGCGTGGCCTCGGCTCGGCACGAAGACCGCCGGGCTCAAACCCATTCGTTAACATCGGGTGAAGGCGGCCGGCGTGACAGAAAGTTGACGAGCCGGGCAAAGTTCCGCCATCGCCCCGGTCTATTTTGGCCGGGCCTGGGAACAGGGTCATCCGGTGTTGGGGGACGCCGGGCGACAAGTGAAGAAAAAACGGTGCCGGCGGCGGTTTGGGGGAAGCGCCGCCGGCACCGTTCTTCTTTTGTCAGCGGCCGGGGGCCGCGGCGTCAAGCCTGACCGGCCATCCGGCGCGCCTCTTCCAGTTCGCTCTCCAACACCCTGAGCGCCTGCCGCCGCTCCTCCAGCTTGCCCTCCAACTCCGCGAGCGAAGTTTCGAGCAGCGCAACTGACTCTCGCTCCTTCTCGACGGCCTCTTCGAGGATGGCCGCCGAGAGAGGCGCCGAGCCCTCCTCCTGCTCTGCGCGCGCGGCCTCCCCGGCGGCCGTCGCCTCCTCGTCGAGCCGCGTAGACTCGCGCAGGCTCTCTTCGGGATTCTCCATCGTTTTCCTTCCCTCCGTTCGTTCCGTCCGCCGGGCGACGCACGCAGCCTCAAATCCGCTTTGTCAGCAGCAGGATGATCACGATCAGCAGGATGAGGCCGACCACGCCGCTCGGGGCGTAGCCGAGGCCGCGCCCGCCGCGCCAACCGCGGCTGTAGCCCCAGGTGGGGAGGCCGCCGATGAGCAGGATGATGAGAATGATGATGAGAATCGTCGTCATGGCTTGCCCGCCTCCTTTTAGCCGGGCTTTCTCTTCGCTCTCTCTTCAGACTTTCGTCGGCCCCGTGCCCTGAAGCCTCAGCTTTCAAGACTTCACCTTCGGAGGCTCGTGATACTCGCCGTACTCCGGGTATTCGCGCGTCACGTACTCGCCGGGACGCGTGTTCTCTGTAAGCAGGTTCAGGGCGTCCGTGAGCACGCGGCGTTGCAGCTCTCTCATCCCGGGCTTACCGAGACTGTTGCCGATCTTGAACCCCTTCGGGTAGAGGGCGCGCGGCGGGCGCATCTGCGCCGACACCTCGGGGCTCACCGTAATCAGGACGGTCGGGATGCCCCTCATCTCGATCTCACGCTGGACCGCGACGACCGTGCGGTGACAGACGTTCGGTCAACCGCCCGTCAGCACCACCGCGTCGGCGCGCGAGCCCCTGTCGATCTCGTTGGCGATCTGCGGCGCGGTTCCCTCGTACATCGCCTTGAGCTGCATCGTGTAGCCCATGTAGCCGATATGCTTTTTGGCGACCCCGCCGACGATACCCTCTGACGCCAGCTCGCGCAGCACTTCGAGCGGGAAGACCACGTTGATGTCCCGGTCGGCGTCGGAGTGGTCGTAGTGGTGGTGCGTGACCCTCAGCTCTGAAGACTCGGCCTCGGGCGGGATGACGCGGTAGGTCAGGTCGCCCAACTCGTCGGCGACGTTAAAGGACTCCTGATCGGCGAGGTGGACGCCGCCCGCGCTCACGATGGCGATGGTGCTCTTTGCCATCTCGCGGTCGAAGGGCGTGAACGGGACGCACTTTCTTGATAGGGACATGGCTCATCCTTTCGCCCGCTTTGTGTCCGTGCCGGGGCAGGTCGGTCGAAGGGCCGCCCGCCCCGGCACGGACACGGCGTCGCGCCGTCACCCAGCGCGACGGCAGCGGCTATAGTTTGCGGAGCACCTCCAACAACTCCTCATTGTCGGGCTGGTCGGAGATGTCGTGGATGTCCTTGTAAGCGATGAGGCCGTCCTTGTCCACGATGAAGAGAGCGCGTTCGGAGATGCCGTCGCCTTCGCGGTAAGCCCCGTAGGCTCGGGCTACTTCGCCCTTCGGCTCGAAGTCGCTCAGGAGGTCGTAGGTGAGGCCGCCGAGGGATTTGGCCCAGGCGGAGTTGCAGGGGACGCTATCGACGGATATGCCCAGGACCTGGGCATCGTAGCCTTTGAAGCGTTCGAGGTCGGCCTCGTACGCAGGCATCTGCGCCGTTCAGATGGGGGTCCAGGCGAGGGGGTAGAACGCGAGAACCACGTGGTTTTTGCCGCGGAAGTCCGAGAGCCGCACCTTCTTGCCCTTTTCCAGGTGCGAGTTCAGCTCGAAGTCCGGGGCCATGTCTCCGATTTCAGGCATGACAGTTACTCCTCCTTCATTGAAGCTCGGAAGCTCCGGTTGTTCTTAGCCCGAGAAAAGCTGGAAAAGCTGACGCCAGATTACACGCCCCACGAAACCCGAAGCAAGCCCTTTAGCCGCCCCTTTAGGGGCGCACTTGCCAAACAGGGGCGTTTAAGTTAGGATTCAACTCAACCGGGCAGTTGGTGAAACTAACTGCCTTACCGTTTGCTGGGGTGAGGACAGTAAGCGGAACATGAAAGGGCATGCCGCCCCCAAGGCTGGCATGCCCTTTCGCTATTTCTATCGAGGCTCGCGGGCTGCCGCTTGGGATAGTCTAAAGGCGTTATCAGACCCGCGGCGGCGTTTCAACAGATAATCCACTTTCCACTATCGGCTGCGTGGCGAAGGCCGGCGCCGGCATGGCAGACCGCGCCCGTTTCGCGTCGGCGTGTCAACGCTTGGTTAACGCGCCGCGTTCGGGTATTTTTTCCGCCGCCGTACCTTTTTTCGGCACGCCCCCGCCCTGCTCCGTTCGACCGCAGACGCTTCTCATGTTCCCTTATGGTCCCAGAGCAGCCGCCGCCGCGTCCGTCCTCGTCGGGTGCGCAGTCACGGCGGGCTGGCTCTTCGGGGTAAAGTTCCTGACGGGGGTGTTGCCGGGGCTGCCGGTGATGGTGCCGAACACGGCACTGTCGTTCGTGCTGGCGGGCGCCTCGCTCTGGCTCGTCGCGCCTGGGGCGGGGCCGGGGGCGACGGCCCGTGACTCGGCCGCGCGCCTGTGCGCGCTGGCAGTGTTGGCGCTCGGGTCGCTGACGCTGCTCGAATACGCGCTCGGGCTCGATCTCCGAATCGACGGACTGCTCCCGAGCGGACGTATCGAAGCGGGGGCCGCCACCTTCCCCGGACGGATGTCGCCCCACACGGCTCTGAATTTCTGTTTGAGCGGCGCGGCCCTCTATTGTCTCGGGCGCGCGCCGGGCCGCCGCCGCGTGCTGGCGGCGCAGGCCCTCGCCGTCGCCACCGGCATGGTCGCGCTGCTGGCGCTGGTCGGCTACACCTACAGCATCACGGCCCTCTACAGCATCACGCCGCAGACCGGCATGGCCGTCCACACTGCCCTGACCTTCGGCGTCCTGAGCGCGGGCGTCCTGCTCTGCCGCCCGCGCGAAGGCCCCGTGGCGGTCTTCACGAGCGCGGGGGCCGGCGGCGTGGTCGCGCGCCCTCTGCTGGCGGCGGCCGTGCTCGTGCCGCTGCTGCTGGGGTGGCTGACGGCGCTCGGACAGAGGGCGGGCTTTTACGAACAGGCGCTGGCCTCGTCGCTGCTGGTGGTCGGCAGCGTGGTCGCCTTCTCGGCCTTGGTCTGGCAGTCGGCGCGGCTGCTCGACCGGCTCGACGCCGAGCGGCAGGCGGCCGAGGGGGCGCGCACGGAGCTGCTGCGGCGTCTCGTGGTGGCGCAGGAGGAGGAGCGCGCGCGCCTCTCGCGTGAACTGCACGACAAGATGGGGCAGCACCTGAGCGCGCTCGCCCTCAACCTCGAACTGCACCGCGAGAGCACGGGGCCGGGCGCGCCGAAGGGAGGACTAATTGACCGCCTCTCGGAGCTGGCCGAAGAGCTTTCAACCGAGGTGCGCGCGCTGGCCTGGGAGCTGCGCCCGCCCGAGATGGACGGCCTGGGCCTGCGCGACGCGCTCGCCAGCTACGCCGAGCAGTGGTCACGCCGCTCCGGCATACCCGTGGACTTCGTCAGCACCGGGGACGAGCAGACGCGGCTCCCCCACGAGGCCGAGACGGCCATCTACCGCGTCTGTCAGGAGGCACTGACCAACGTGCTCAAGCACTCGGGCGCCTCGGGCGCGACCGTCCTCTTCGAGCGCTCGCCCGGTCAGGCCGTGCTCGTCGTCGAGGACGACGGTTGCGGCTTCGACGCACACTCGCTCGCGGCCGCGCACGGCGAAAGAAGGCGCCTCGGCCTGCTCGGCATGAAGGAGCGCGTCGAGCTGGCGGGCGGCTCGCTCACCATCGAGTCCGCACCGGGGGCCGGGGCTACCGTGGTCGCGCGCGTTATGAATGTAGGCGAAGGCGAGAGCGGGGGCGGGGGGCCGGCATGACGAAGAAGCTGCGGATACTGCTGGCCGACGACCACGCCCTGATGCGCGAGGGGCTGGCCGCCCTCATCAACTCGCGGGCTGAGATGGAGGTGGTCGCGCTGGCCGCCGACGGCGCCGAGGCCCTCCGACTAATCGCGGAGACGGCGCCCGACATCGTCCTGATGGATGTCTCGATGCCCGTGCTCGACGGCATCCAGGCCGCGCGTCGTCTCAGGGCCGATCACCCGTCCGTCAGGGTACTGGCCGTCACGGCTTATGATAACCAGGCTTACCTCCGGCAGTTGCTCGACGCCGGCGCCTGCGGCTACGTGCTGAAGCGTACGGCCGCGAAGGCCCTGATCGAGGCCATCACGACCGTCGCGGCCGGCGGCGTCTACCTGGACCCCGAGGTGGATAACAATGCTGAAGACTACGCGCAGGCGCCGTCCAACCTGCGCGGCGAGCCGAGGCGCGGCGAACTGACCGGGCGCGAGCGAGAGGTACTGATCCTCGTGGCACACGGCCACACCAACAAGGAGGTCTCCGCGCGGCTCGGCATCAGCGTCAAGACGGTCGAGGTCCATAAGGCCAACATCATGACCAAGCTCGGGCTGAAGAACCGCGCCGACGTAGTCCGCTACGCCCTCAGCCTCGGCTGGCTCGACCACCAGTAGCTCGGGCCCGCCCCTTCCCGCCTTCCCAAACCCCCAGCGACCGCCTCACCCAAACGTCTAAGGGAGTTCCCCTATAGACGCACCGCGAGCCCGGGTGCGATAAAGCACGACGCTGACCGGGCAGTTTTCCAGTCTTCGATCACACAGATAACACCACGGCAGTCCGGGGCTTCCGAAACCCCTTTCGCTACCCGGCGACGCCCGGCCGGCCTGCATTACGGGTTGCCGCCCACGCCACGGACGCCGCCAGAAATTCGCCATGAGACACAGTAAGCCTCTGCTCCCCCTCCTGCTCATCGTCGGCGGCCTCGTCGCCGGCCCCCTGGCCGGGGCCGCGCTCGCGCAGGGCGCCGCGCCGCAGGCCGCGCCCGCGGCGGCCGGCCACGTCAAGTCCGCCGCCTACGAGTGGCTCGACATCGCGCTCGAAGCCACGGCCCGCGAGCACGACCGCAACGGCCCGCGCCCCACCGTCGGCTCGCGCATGCTCGGCATCGTCGTCACCTGCATGTACGACGCATGGGCCGCTTACGACGAGAAGGCGGTCGGCACACGCCTCGGCGGCTCTCTGCGCCGGCCCGCGGCCGAGCGCACCGAGGCCAACAAGCGCAAGGCCATCGCCTACGCCACCTACCGCTCGCTGCTCTACCTCTTCCCGGAGGACGAACAGTGGATCGCCGGGCGGGTGCGGCAGGCGGGCTTTGACCCCTCGGACAATTCGACGGACGTTTCGACGCCGCAGGGCGTCGGCAACGTGGCCGCGGCCGCCGTCATCGAGTTCCGCCGCCGCGACGGCTCGAACCACCACGGCGACGAGGTCGGCTCCAACGGCAAGCCCTACTCCGACTACACCTTCTACAAGCCCGTCAACACGGCCGAGAAGATCGTTGATCCCGACTGCTGGCAGCCCATCGCCTTCGACAACGGCAAGGGCGACGGCGGTAAGGTCACGCCCGGCTTCCTGACGCCGCACTGGTATCGCGTCCAGACCTTCGCCCTCAAGCGCAGCGACCAGTTCCGTCCCGGTCCGCCGCCGAAGGTCGGCTCCGAGCAGTTGAAGAAGGAGGTCGAGGAAGTCCTCGCCATGAACGCGAGCCTGACGCTTGAGCAGAAGGCCGTCGTCGAGTTCATGCGCGACGGGCCTCGCTCGACCGGCCAGTCGGGCCACTGGCTGCGGTTCGCGCAGGCCGTCTCGGTCCGCGACAAGCACGACACAGACCGCGACGTGAAGCTCTACTTCGCCGTCGGCAACGTGGCGATGGACGCCTTCATCGCCGCCTGGGAGACGAAGCGCTACTACGACAGCTCGCGCCCGTGGACGCTCGTGCGCCACTACTACGCAGAAAAGGAGGTGCGCGGCTGGGCCGGCCCCGGCAAGGGCGTCGCCGTGCTTAAAGCCTCAGACTGGCACCCCTACTCGCCCTACATCTTCATCACGCCGCCCTTCCCCGGCTACGTCTCGGGCCACAGCACCGTGAGCGCCGCCGCCGCGCGGATGCTCGAACTCTTCACCGGCAGCGACTACTTCGGCGCGACCGAGGTGCGCCACGCCGGCGAGCTGACCGAGCCGGGCATCTCCTGCGAGGTTAAGCAGATGGTTGACGGGAGGGGCGGGGCCTCCGTGGCCGCCGACGGCGTCGTCACCCTCAAGCTCCCGACCTTCACCGCGACGGCCGAGATGGCCGGCATCTCGCGCGTGCTCGGCGGCTATCACATCCAGGCCGACAACGTCGCGGGCCTCGACATGGGCCGCAAGGTCGCCGACTACGTCTGGCCGCACGTCCAAGCCTATTTCGACGGCACGGCCGGCCGCGGCGGTCAACTCGCGGGCGGCAACTAAGGAGAAAACAGGATGGGACCGAGACTGAGGGCCGCCCGCCTCGTCTGCGCGGGCGCCGCGCTGCTGCTCCTGCCCCTCGCCCTGCCGCGCCACGCCTGGGCGCAGGGTTGAGTGGCCGCACGCCAGAGCGCGCCCGTGCTTGGCGCCGCATGCTCCGCAGGAACTGAAACCCCGCCCGGCGGCGGCCGCAACCGCGGCCGCTGGCAGCTCTCGGTCGGCTACCGCAAGCAGCGCTCGCACCGCCACTTCGTCGGCACGGTCGAGCAGCACGAGCGGGCCGAGCGCGAGACCGAGATCGTCAACGACGTTCACCTCTTCGACGTGGGCGTGACCTACGAGTTCTCGCCGCGTTACAGCCTGTCGGTCAGCGTGCCCTTCATGGCCGCGACGCGGACGCGCCCGGGCACGCTCGACATCACGAGCCTCGGTCGCCCCGGCCCCGATCAGGTCTCGCACAGCGTCGGGTTCGGCGACATCGGCGTCGGCGGCCGCGTCTGGGTGCTCGACCCCGGCCGCGAGGAGCGCCCCCGCCAGAACATCTCCTTCGGCCTCGGCCTCAAGCTGCCGACCGGCCGCAAGGAGGTGCGCGACACGGTGATGACGGCCTCAGGCCCGCGCGAGATCGTCGTGGACCAGTCGATCCAGCTCGGCGACGGCGGCTGGGGCTTCGTCGCCAGCACAGACATGTACAAGCGCGTCGGGCGCGCGACCCTCTACGGCTCGGGCCTCTACCTGGTCAACCCGCGCGACACCAACGGCGTCCGCACGGGCCGCTCGCGCGCCTCCGAGGCGATCATGTCCGTGGCCGACCAGTATCTCGCGCGGGCCGGCGTCATCGTGCCTGTGCCGAAGGCTCGCGGCTGGTCTGCCAGCCTCGGCGGCCGCATCGAGGGCGTCCCCGTCAGGGACATCCTCGGTAAGAGCAACGGCTTCCGGCGCCCCGGCTACGCCATCTCAATCGAGCCCGGCGTCAACTACCTGCGCGACCGCGGGCGCGAACTCTGGTCGGTGAGCGTCCCCGTCGCCGTAGAGCGGAACCGCCGCCGCAACGTCACAGACATCCGCGACGGCCGCCACGGCGACGCGGCCTTCGCCGATTACCTGCTCATCGTGGGCTACTCGCGCCGCTTCTGAAAGGAACTGAAGAGTTGCGCGGGCAGTCGCACGCCGCCCGGCCCGGCGCCGGTTAAGACCGCAGCGGCCCGGCAACGCGCGGCGAGCGGGCGAAGCATCTCGACGAGGCGGCGACCGGGAGCCGCCCGCCGAAGACCGGAGCGTTAAGGGCCGGGCTCGCCCACAGAGGCCGCCGGCCGAACCGCCCCCGCCCCGCGCGACCCGGCGTGCCGGATTCACCCTTTTAGACGCCCACGCGAACAGGAGTTCCCCCTTTGAGAAGGCTTTCCCCGCTCGTCGCCTGTTTTCTTCTCTCGGCTTTCACCCTAGCAGCGGTCAGGGCACAGCAGCCTACCGCCACCCTCTCCGGCGTCGTCACAGACCCGCGCGGCGCAGTCGTCTCCGGCGCGATTGTGCGCGCGACCAACACCTCCACCTCTTCCGTGCGCGAGACCCTGACGAACGGCGAAGGCGCCTACGCGCTCGCGGCGCTGCCGCCCGGCGAGTACGCGGTGAGGATCGAGGCGCAGGGCTTCGCCACGAAAGTCTCGAAAGGGCCGGTCACGCTCAGGGTCGGGCAGAGCGTCACGCTCGACGCGACCCTCGAAATCGGCCTCAGAGAAGACGTGGTCGTGGACCTGACAGCGGCGCCGCCCGTTGACACCGGCGGCTCGAAGGTCGACACCGTCATCGAGGGGGCGGAGATCGAGAGCCTGCCCCTGAACGGCCGCAACTTCCTCGAACTCGCCCTGCTGACGCCGGGCAGCGCGCCCGCGCCCAACTTCGACCCGACCAAGACGAACGCCGTCGGCATCTCTTCGGCCGGGCAGCTCGGGCGGGGCGGAAGCGTCACCGTTGACGGCGCCGACGTAAACGACGACGTGGTCGGCGGCGCCGTGCAGAACGTCTCGCAGGACGCGGTCCGCGAGTTCCAGCTCGCCTCGAACCGCTTCGACGCGCGGCTCGGCCGCTCGGGCTCTTCCGTCATCAACGTCGTCACCAAGTCTGGCACCAACGCCCTGCGCGGCTCCGCCGCCCTCTTCTTCCGCGACGACAAATTGCAGGGACTGCCCGCCACCTTCGACCGCTCCTCGGGCCTCGTGCCGCCCTTCGACCGGCAGCAATATTCGTTCACCCTCGGCGGCCCCGTCGTGCGCGACCGGGCCTTCTTCTTCGGCGCGTTCGAGTACCGCAACCAGGACGGCGCAGTGCTCGTCGGCTCGCGCGACACGGCGCGGCGCACAATCGTCCGCGCCTTCGCCGAAGCCCCGCTCGACGACCTGCTCGCCACCGCGCGCTTCGACTGGCGGCCGAGCGTGGCGGACTCGTTCGCCCTCCGCTACTCGGTTCAGCGCGAGCAGGCCGTCTCGGCCAGCACGCTCGTCCGCTCCATCGGCTCGGCGTCGCAACGCCAGCGGGGCCGCAACCGCGCCCACTCCGTGCTGGCCGACTTCTCGCGCGTGCTCTCGCCGCGCGCCGTCAACACCTTCAAGTTCGGCTTCAGCACCTTCTCGAACGTGACCGCCCCCCTGACGCAGGGGCCGCAGTTGACCTTCCCGAGCATCCAGGACGGCGCTTCGTTCCGCGTCCCGCAGCAGACGGACCAGCGGCGCTACCAGCTCGGAAACGCCCTGACGCTCGTGCGCGGCAACCACACGCTCAGTCTCGGCGGCGACCTACAACTCGTCCGCGCCGCCTTCCGCCTCGACGTGTTCCAGCAGGGCCGCGTCGAACTCGTCCAGGACTTCCCTGACTTCGACCGTAACGGCGACGGCCGCGTGGACGACAACGACCTGCTCTTCGCCGTTACCCTTCGCAGCGCCTTCCCCGACCGCCCGCTCGTCATCCCCGGCGCCGACAACAACCACATCGCAGCCTTCGCGCAGGACGACTGGCGCGTCACGCCGCGACTCACTTTGAACCTCGGCCTCCGCTACGAGATAGACACCGGCGTTAAGAACGTCGGCCGCTACGACGAGATCAATCCGCTCGTTCGCCCCTTCCTGCGTGGCCGCCGCGGGCGTGACGCCAACAACTTCGCGCCCCGCGTCGGCTTCAACTGGTCCGCGGCCGACGGGCGCACCAGCCTCAGAGGCGGCTACGGCATCTACTACGACCGCGTCACCCTACAGGTGCAGTCGCTCGAACGCGGCCTCGACGGGCGCGCGCTGCCCATCGAAGTCCGCGCCGGCAACCTCTTCTTCATCCCGCCGCCCTGCCTCTTCGACCCGTCCTGCGGGCGGTTCCCTCCCCCGGCCCCGACGCTCGCAGCCCCGTTCACAGGGTTCGTGCTGCCCGGCGCCGGCGCCGGCGGCATCAACATCATCGACAACGATCTTCAGAACCCGATGGTGCAGCAGGCGGGCATCGGCGTGCAGCGCGAGCTGGGCGGAAGCTTCGTCCTGCGGGCCGACTACGTCCACAACTTCGGAACGCACTTCATCATCGGCCGCACCGTCGGCCAGGTCTTCAACCCTGTCGTGGGCGGCCCGGACCTCGTCAAGAACCTCGAATCCAGCGTCAAGACGAAGTACGACGCGCTGCTCCTGAGCGTCGAAAAGCGATACTCGCGCCGGTTTCAGTTCCGCGCCTCCTACACCTTGTCGAAGGCTTTCAATTACGCGAACGACGACCAGATTCCTTTCTCCAACGGCCCTCTCGACCCGAACAACCTGCAACTCGAATACGGGCCGACGCCCAACGACCAGCGACACCGCTTCGCCTTCGCCGGCCTCCTCGACGCGCCCTTCGGCTTCCGGCTCGCGCCGCTCCTGACGCTCGCCTCGGCCGTCCCGATGGACATCCTGCTGCCCGACGGAAGCTCGCGCGTCCCCGACCTCCAGCGCAACGCCGGCGGCCGCCTCTTCAAGACCGGCGCCGAGCTGAACGCCTACCTCTCGGGGCTGAACCGAGCGGGCGGCGTGGGCGGCCAGCCGCTCCCGCTCGTGCGCGACGAGGCGCGATTCGGCGACTCTTTCAGCTCGTTCGATCTGCGCGTGGCCCGCCCCGTCAGGCTCGGCGAGCGCGTCACCTTCGAGCCGATGGTCGAGGTCTTCAACCTCTTCAACTTGACGAACGTCCTCGGCGTCTCTAACGTCAACTACTCCGGCTTCTCCAACGTGCTCGTGCGCGACAGCGGCGACCCGTCGAGCCCCGGGTTCCTGCGCTCGTCCTCCTTCGGGCGCCCCGTAACGACGGCCGGCGGCGTGTTCGGCTCCGGCGGCCCGCGCTCCTTCCAGCTTGCCGCGCGGCTCACTTTCTGAGGTCGACCGGTTGAGACACGACACCGAAGTATCGGGCGGCGGACTCCGGCGCGATGTCGGCCTCGCCACCGCGACGGCCGTCGTCGTCGGCGAGGTGATCGGCGTCGGCATCTTCCTGACGCCGGCCGGAATGGCTAAGTCGCTCGGCTCTCCCTTCTGGCTGCTCGTCGTCTGGCTGCTGATGGCGCTGACGGCGCTCTGCGGCGCGCTCTGCTACGGGGAGTTGGCGTCGAGGTTCCCCGAGGCCGGCGGCGGCTACGTCTACCTGCGCGAGACCTACGGGCGGGCGGTCGCCTTCCTTTACGGCTGGACGGCCTTCCTCGTGATAGACCCCGGCCTAACGGCCGCGTTCGCCGCAGGGTTGGCCGGGTACGCCGTTTACCTGACCGGGCTTTCGCCCGTCTGGGCTAAGGTGGTCGGCGTGGCGGCCATCGTCTTCGTCGCCGCCGTCAACGTCGCGGGCGTGCGCGCGGGCGGGTGGCTCGTGCGCTGGCTGACTGTGCTCAAGCTCTCGGCCCTCGGCTTAATTCTGGTCTGGGGCTTCGCGCTCGGCCTCGGCGACTGGTCGCACTTCGAGCCGCTGGTGGAGCGGCGACCGGGGTCGGCCCCGCTCCTGGGCGCGCTGGCGGGGGCGCTGGTCGCGGCCTTCTTCTCGTTCGGCGGCTGGTGGGACGTGAGCAAGCTGGCGGGCGAGGTGCGCGACCCTGCGCGCAACCTCCCGCGCGCGCTGGTGGCCGGCGTGCTCGTCGTCACGGTCGTCTACGTTCTGACGAGCGCCGTCTTCATCTACCTCGTCGCGCCCGAGCGGGTCACGACGGCCGAGACCTTCGCGGCGCAGGCCGGCGAGGCCCTCTTCGGGCGGGCGGGCGGCGTGGTCTTCTCGGCGGCCGTGGTGCTCGCCGTGCTCGGCAGCCTGGCCGGGTTTGTGATGTCCGCGCCCCGCGTCTACTTTGCGATGGCGCGCGACGGCCTCTTCTTCGAGGCCGCAGCCCGAATCCACCCCAGGTTCGGCACGCCCGCCCTTGCGATCACACTTCAGGCGGCGCTCGCCTGCCTGCTCGTACTGCTAGGCACCTTCGAGCAGATCATCTCCTTCTTCGTCTTCGCTGTGGTGCTCTTCATCGCGCTGACGGCCGCGGCTCTCTTCGTGCTGCGGCGAAGAGAGGCGGCGCCCGCGCCCTTCGAGGCGCCGGGCTACCCCTTCACACCGCTCGTTTTCCTGCTCTCGCTGGTGTTGATGCTCTTCCTGCTCGGCGCCGGCAGCCCCGTTCAGGCTTTCTCGGGCGCCGCCGTGGCGCTGCTCGGTCTGCCCGTCTACTATTTTCTGTTCCGCGGCGGGCGGCGCGCGGCGGCCCTCAACGCCGGGCCGGCCACACGGCCGGCCCCGCCCAAGGATTGACCTATGACCTGGATCAAAACCGTGCCTTTCGACGAGGCCGACGAGCGACTGCGGCGCGCGATGGAGGCGCAGCGCGGCCTCTACCCGGCCGAGTACGCCGTGCCCGTCCACCCGACCCCGGACGGCGCATCCTCGGGTATCGTCGCCTCGCACAGCCTCAT
The DNA here is from genome assembly GCA_035645715.1 of Pyrinomonadaceae bacterium. Lineage (GTDB taxonomy): Bacteria > Acidobacteriota > Blastocatellia > Pyrinomonadales > Pyrinomonadaceae > QHXN01. Next base: position 74,640 of record DASQMB010000019.1, on the reverse strand, counting down.
CCCCGACGCGCTCCACCACGCCTTCGCCACCTTCGGCGTGCTGATGTCGCCCGACCTTCCGCTCTCGCGCGCGCAGCACGAGATGATCACGACGGTCGTTTCGGTGACGAACCGCTGCCACTATTGAATCGAGTCGCACGCAGAGTTTCTGCGTAGAGTGACGCTCGACGAAAAGCTGGTGGCGGCCCTGCAAGAGGACTACACGACGGCGCCGATCTCCGAGCAGGACCGCGCCATGCTCGACTACGCGGCGCAGATCACGCGCGACGCCACGCGCGTCTCGCCCGCAGACCACGAGCGGCTGCGGGCCGCCGGCTTCGACGACCGCGCGATTTTGCAGATCACGCTCATCGCCGCCTGGTTCAACTACATCAACCGCGTGGCCGACGCGCTCGGCGTCGGGCGCGACTGACTTCCTCCCCCGCAAGCCGCCCGAACGACACCCCGCCACAAAAAGCGGCCCGCCTCACGGGCCGCCTCTCTCAGTTCCTCAAACCCGCGCCGCGCCCGCCCGTAACATTTTTCCGCACCCGAAAGAATGTTGACGCGTAATGTGCTTCACAATAATATATGGCTATGTCATATATCGGCTCACCGATGCTGGACCGCGAGTTGAAAAAGGGGAGCGCCGAGCTGTTGATCCTGTCGCTGGTCGAGGACCAGCCGCGGCACGGTTACGACATCGGCCAGCTCATCGAAGAGCGCTCGCAGGGCGTGCTGCGCTTCAACGTGGCTTCGCTCTACCCGCTGCTCTACCGCCTTGAGCGGCGCCGCTGGATACAGGGGCGCTGGGTGGAGAAGCCCGGCCAGCGTCGGCGGCGCTACTACCGGCTGACGCCCGAGGGGCGGAAGGTGCTGGCGGCGCAGCGCAGCAGTTGGCGCGAGTTCGTCGAGGCCGTCAACAGAATCACGGGGATGGAACATGCCTGACTGGAAGGCCGAAGTCGGCCGGCGCCTCGCCCGCTCGGGAGTCAGGCCAGAGCGCGAGGCCGAGATCGTCGAGGAGCTTGCGCAGCACCTCGAAGACCTCTACGAGCAGGCGTTGGAGTTCGGCGCGTCGCGGGAGGAAGCCTACCGCGACGCGCTGCGCGAGTTGGACGAGGGCGAGCTTTTGGCCCAGGAGATGCGCGGCGTCGAGCGCCCCGCCGGCCCCGAGCCGGTCGCGCCCGGCGCGTGGGGGAGGGCGAACGTGTTGGGCGACATCTGGCAAGACTTGCGCTACGGCCTGCGGACGCTGGCGAAGAATCCGGGCTTCACCGCGGTCGCGGTGATCGCGCTGGCCCTCGGCATCGGCGCCAACAGCGCCATCTTCAGCGTCGTCAACACGGTCCTGCTCCGTCCGCTGCCCTACAAGGACCCCGACCGCCTCGTGGTGGTCTGGGAGGACCGGTCGAAGAACGGCTACCCGCGCGACACGCCCGCGGCCGGCAACTACGTTGACTGGCGCGACCAGAACCAGGTCTTCGAGGGCATGGCGGCCGTCGCCAACCAGAGCTTCAACCTGACGGGCTCGGGCGAGCCGGAGAGGATCGACGGGCGCAACGTCTCGGCCGGCCTCTTCCCGCTGCTCGGCGTCGAACCGCAACTCGGGCGCGGCTTCCTGCCCGAGGAGGACCAGCCCGGCGCGGGCCGCGTGGTAGTCCTCAGCCACGGCCTCTGGCAGCGGCGTTTCGGCGCCGACCCCTCAATAGTCGGCCGCGAGCTGACCCTGAACGGCGTGAGCCACACGGTCGTCGGCGTCATGCCCGCAGGCTTCCAGTTCCCGACGCCCGAGGACCAGCTCTGGGTGCCCATCGCCTTCACCTCGCAGGAGGCCGCCAACCGCGGCCGCCATTACCTACAGGTCTTCGCGCGGTTGAAGCCGGGCGTGGGCATGGAACAGGCGCAGGCCGAGATGAACACTATCTCGGCGCGCCTCCAACAGCAGTACCCGAACACCAACACGAACGTCGGCGCGGCAATCGTCCCGCTGCACGAGCAGTTGGTGGGAGACATCCGCCCCGCCCTGCTCCTGCTGCTCGGCGCCGTCGGCTTCGTCCTTTTGGTCGCCTGCGCCAACGTCGCAAATCTCCTGCTGGCGCGGGCCGCGGCACGGCAGAAGGAGGTCGCCCTGCGGGTCGCCCTCGGCGCAAACCGGGCGCGTCTGCTCCGACAGTTCCTCACGGAGAGCGTTCTGCTGGCCCTGCTCGGCGGGGCGGTCGGGCTGCTGCTTGCGCTGTGGGGCGTCAACCTGCTGCGGGCCTTCATGCCGGAGGGCGTCTCGCAGGCCAGGGCCGTCGCGGTTGACGCGAGGGTGCTCGGCTTCACGCTGCTGGTGTCGGTGCTGACGGGCCTCGCCTTCGGGCTGGTGCCGGCCTTGCAGGCGTCGAGGTTCAACCTTAACGAGACTCTGAAGGAGGGGGGGCGCGACGCGGCCGGCGGGCGGCGCGGCGGCCGGGTCCGGTCTGCGCTGGTGGTGATGGAGGTAGCCGTCTCCCTGGTGCTGCTGATCGGGGCGGGGCTGCTGATTAACAGCTTCCTGCGGCTTCGCAGCGTGGACCCCGGCTTCCACACGGAGAACCTGCTGACGATGAAGGTCGTGCTGCCGCAGACGAAGTACCCGGACCAGGCGCGGCGCACGGCCTTTTACAACGAGCTGCTCGAACGCGTCCGCTCGCTGCCGGGCGTGAAGTCGGCGGCCGTAGCCACCAACCTCCCGCTGACCTTCAAGGGCAACGCCATCGGCGTCAGCATCGAGGGGCAGCCGGACCCAGGCCCTGGTCAGAGGCCGAGCGTGGTGACCCGCGTAATCAGCCCGGACTACTTCCGCACGATGGGGATTCAGTTGTCGCAGGGCCGGCAGTTCGGCGACCACGACAGGGTTGACTCGCCCGCGGTGGCGGTGATCAGCGAGACGGCTGCGCGGCGGTTTTGGCCCGGCGAAGACCCTCTGGGCAAGCGCCTCACGCCGGGGGCGGCGGCCTCTGCGGACCCCGACGACTGGATCACGGTCGTCGGCGTGGCGAGGGACGTGCGGCAGTTCGAGCTGGACGCCGAGCCGAAGCCGCAGATGTACCTGTCCTACCAGCAGGCATCATTCTTCGAGCCGCGCGACCTGGTCGTCGGCACAGAGGTCGAGCCGCTGAGCCTGGCCGGCGCCGTCCGCCAGGCAGTCTGGAGCGTGGACCGCGACCAGCCCGTCTCCGACATCAGGAGCATGGAGGACATCCTCTCGGCCTCGGTCGCCCGCCAGCGCTTCAGCACGCTCCTGCTCGCAGTCTTCGCCGGTGTGGCGCTCGTGCTGGCCGCAGTCGGCGTCTACGGCGTTATGAGCTACACGGTCGCCCAGCGCACCCGCGAGATAGGCATTCGCCTCGCGCTCGGCGCGCAGCGGCGCGACGTATTGCGGCTGGCCGTCGGCCAGGCTCTGAGGCTGGTGCTGATAGGCGTCGCGGTCGGGCTGGCCGGTGCACTGATGCTGACGCGTGTGATGTCGAGCCTGCTCTACGGCGTCAGCGCCACCGACCCTGCGACCTTAATCGCCGTCCCGCTCATCCTGGCAGGCGTGGCGCTGCTGGCGAGCTACATCCCGGCGCGCAGGGCCACCAGGGTCAACCCGCTGATCGCGCTGCGCTACGAGTGAGCCGGTGAGCCGGCCCCCGGCGGTTCAGGCGGCCGCGTAACGCCCGGCGGGTCAGACCTCTTCGAGCGGCCAGACCTCGACGTTGACGGGGCCGCCGAAGTGGAGCAGTGGGTCGCCGTGAGGCGACGGCAGGCCGTCGGCCTCGATCAGGGTCGAACGGAAGCCGGAGAGCGAGGCGCGGCGCAGCGGCCAGGGCTGGTGGGCGATGCGGCAGCGGTAGAGCTTCTCGCCGTCGGAGGTGTAAAGGCAATAACGCTCGACGAGGAAGAAGTCGAGCGAGCCGGGCTCGGCCCGGGGCAGAGGCTCGCCGGCGCCGTACGTCGCCTCGAAGACGGCCGGCGGCTCCGCGCCCTCGCGGGCGGCGGAGTAGACGATGGTCTCGCCCTCCTCTCCCAGCGTGATGTCGGCGCGATAGTAAGGCAGGCTGAAGACGGCGCGCGCGCCGGCGACGGCCGCGAGGCTGTTGGCGTCGAGCGAGAAGAACCAGACGCCGGGGAAGCCGTCGAGGCGGACGTAGGTGCGGACGTTGACCTCGTGGAAGTCGCCGACCCACGGCAGGGGCGGCACGAAGGTCGGTAGCGCGTCGCGGATCGTGAAGGGCGTCAGCCCGACCCAGGCTTCGCCCTCGAAGGTGTCAATCGTCAGCCGCTCGGGTATCAGCCGCCGCAGCTCTCCGGCCGGCATTCGCCAGTGCATGAAGAGGAGCTTCAGCCACGACTGGCGCATGACGGGCGTGCCTTCGGGGCGCTCGCGCGCGCGCAGGCGCTCGGCGGTCTCTGGCGGCGTGTGGGTCATGGCCCGGTTTATATCAAATTTCGGCCGCGGGGTTCGAGGCTTAAATCCGCCGACGGCCGCTCGGCGGCGCCTCACTCATACTTGATGACGCTAACGTCGCCGTTGCGTTCGAGGTGCGCGGCCTTCACGCGGCTCACGTCGGGCTCGAGGCCGGCGCTGCGAAGCGCCTCGTTCAGGTCGTGCTCGGTGATGTGCGCCTTCCGCATCTCGTCCCACCGAATCTCGCCGTCCTTCACCAGCAGGCGGCTGTCGCCCTTCACCAGCTTGCCGAACCCGTGCGAGCGGAAGGCGACGGCCGCGAAGACCCAGTGGAGCAAAACGAGCGTGAGCCCGCCGGCGAGCGCCGGGAAGAAGGGCGCGTTGCCGGTGATGGCGCGGCTGACGGTCGAGCCGAAGACGATGCCGAGGAAAACGTCGAAGGCGGTGCTCTTGCCCATGAACCGCTTGTCGCCGATCTTCAGCATCACGATTGAGGCGACGAAGACGACTACCGCCCGCAGGACCATATTCATGGTCGTGAGGTCTTTGCCTTCAACCTCAAGCCCTAACGCGCGGCTGAACGCCGCCCACAGTTCCGACATGCTACCCTCCCCCTTCCCTTAACCTTCCCCGCCTTCACTTCAGCGGCTCGACCGCCGTGGTCACGTCGAAGTGGATGACGGCGTCGAACTGTTTCGACAGGCTGGCGCTGAAGTAGTGGCTCTGCCGCTCGGTCTGCGGCAGGTAGACGACGCCGATGGCCCGTTCGAGGCGCGGCCGCGCCAGCGCATCGGCAGCCTCGCCCCCGCCCCGCAGGACGAGCAGAAAGTTCGGCACCCCCACTGCGTGAAAGAGGCCCGAATAGCTCTCGGCGAGCGCCGGCCGCACGCGCATCCGCCGCCCCGAAACGCCCCACTCGGGGGCCGCAATCACCTGCCCTTCGTAGGTCGTGAACCCAACCAGCACGGCGTCGCCGTCGTGGAAGCGGCGCATCAGGTGGCCGACGTTAAGCTCGCCCACCTCGCCCCTCTCCGTCATCCGCGCGTCGCCCTGATGCGTGTTGTGAGCCCAGACGGCCACCTTCGCGCGGCCCGCCCCGAGCGCCTCGAAGTAGCGCGTGATCTCGTGGATGGTCTCGGCCATGTGACTGTCGCGCAGGTTCCAGGTCGAAAACTCGCGGTGGTAGAGCCGGCGGTAGTAAATCTCGGCCGTCCTGACGGCGCGGGCGTTCTGGTAGGCCGAGAAGAGTTCGTCGTCGCGCCGGCGGTTCGGAGCGGCGAGCCACGCCTCGAACCGCCGGCTCATCTCTGCCGCCTGCTCGACGGCCCCCTTCTCGCACGACCCGCGCTCGCGGTTCAACACGTCGAGGCCGTACCGCTCGGGCCTGTCGGCGTAGGCGCGGAAGCAGTCGTAGCGGCGGGCGGCGCGGCGCGCCTCATCCGGGTCAACGCGTTTGAGGTAGGCGACGACGGCCTCGGCCGACCTGGCGAGGCTGTAGATGTCCATGCCGAAGATCGAGACCTCGGCCCGCTCGGGCAGGCGCGCGTCGTTGTAGCCGCGCACCCAGCCGACGAAGTCCCGCACCTCTGCGTTGCGCCACATCCAGCGCGGGAAGCGTGTGAAGCCCGAGAGCGCCTGTTCGGGGCTCGCATCCTTCCCCCTGCCGCGCACGTATTCGCTGACGCGGTAGGCGTCGGGCCAGTCGGCCTCGAAGACCACCGCGTCGAAGCCCTTCTCCTCGATCAGCCTTCGCGTGATGCGTGCGCGCTCGCGGTAGAACTCGTGCGTGCCGTGGGTGGCCTCGCCGAGCAGAACGTAACGCGCGTCGCCGACGAGCCGCATCAGCGGGTCGTAATCGTTCGCCGCGCCACTCAAAGGGCGGGCCGCGCGGCGCACCAGCTCGACCTCGGCCGGAGACGGACGTGCCGCCCGCCCTTCCTGCGCCGCGGGTGCGGGCGGGCCGCCCGGCACACCCGCGCGAACGGGGACGGGCGCGACGGCCAGCAGCAGCGCGACGAGCGCGGCCGCGGGCGAACGCGAAAGGCGTAGAACGTGCGCACCGCGGAGTGGTCTGGAAGTTGGCGGCCCCCCTTTGCTCATTCCCGTTCACACCCCGCCGGCAAGCGGCCGGCTCCTCGAAATTCAATACGGAGGTCTACGGCAGCGGCTTGCCGCCCGTCACGCCGATGACCTCGCCGCAGACGTAGCTCGACTCCTGCGAGGCGAGGAAGACGAAGACCGGCGCCAGCTCGGCCGGCTGGCCGGGCCGCTCGGTCGGCGTGTCCTTGCCGAACTCCTCGTACTTCTCGTGCGGCATGGTCGATGTAATGAGCGGCGTCCAGATGGGGCCGGGCGCGACGACGTTGACGCGCACGCCCTGCTTCATCGCCTCATCGGCCAGCGCCTTCGAGAAGGTGACAATCGCCCCCTTCGTCGCCGCGTAGGCCAACAACTCGGGCGACGGCTGGTAGGCTTGAATCGAGGCCACGTTGATGATCGAGCCGCCGGCGCCTATCCGCGGCAGCGCGGCCCGGCAGAGGTAGAACATCGCGTAGACGTTAGTGCGGAAGGTGCGGTCGAACTCCTCCGAGCTGATCTCGCCTATCCCGCCGCGCGACATCTGGAAGGCGGCGTTGTTGACGAGCACGTCGAGGCGGCCGAACGCTTCGAGCGTGCGCTCGACGAGGCGGACGCAGTGTGCCTCCTCCTGGATGTCGCCGGCGACGGCCAGGCAGCGGCGGCCCGATGCCTCGACGGCCGCGGCGGTCTCGCGTGCGTCCTCGTCCTCGTTGAGGTAGGAGATGAGCACGTCGGCGCCTTCGCGGGCGAAGGCGAGTGCGACGGCGCGGCCGATGCCGCTGTCGCCGCCGGTGATGAGTGCCACCTTGCCCGCGAGCCTGCCGTGGCCGCGGTAGGAGCCGGCGCCGTAGTCGGGCCTCGGGGTCATCTCGGCCTCGGAGCCCGGCACTTCCTGCGGCTGCTCCTCGAAGGGCGGCTTTGCCCCCTGCTCTTTCGGGTCTTCTGCCATTCGCTTCCTCCGCTGACGTTAATTTTTCTGCCGGCGCCAGGCCCCCGCAGTCAAAGCCCCGAGCCTGCACGCGCTGGCCGGCGATATTGCTCGCAGGCGCGACGGCCGCGACACGTGCCCGGCTGGCGACGGGCCGCCTGTTTACGCTCTCTCTCACAGGGGATGGCCCATCTTAGCCGAGGCCCGCGGCCCGGTTTGTACGTTCCAGTACACGCTTCGCGCGGCACCGTTGAGGCCGCTCTGCGGCGGGCGCAGGAGGCCCGCGGCCGGCGAGCGCCCGTGAGTTTGCCGACACGATTTCACAAGGTTTTAGTGCGGAAAGGCTGGGCAGCCGCCTTTAGACTGAGAGCGTCTTTATAACGGGGGCGTAAACCGTTTTTTCGGCCGCGCCTCTGTCCGGCCCGCGGGCCGGTCGAGCTTACAAGGGGGTGGCGCCCCGCCTCGGTCTATAAGGCCGGGGCGGGGCGCTTGTCGTGGAAATTAATGTTCAAGGGAAAGCTGCCGGCGGGCTTACGCACACTCAAACACCGTAATTTTCAGCTCTACTTCTTCGGCCAGGTCATCTCGCTGACCGGCTCCTGGATTCAACTCGTGGCCCAGTCGTGGCTGGTCTACCGGATGACGGACTCGGCCGTGATGCTCGGGCTCGTCACCTTCGCCGGGCAGACGCCCGGCTTCTTCCTTGCCCCGCTGGGCGGCGCGCTGGCCGACAGGCTGAACCGCCGGCGGGTCCTGCTCGTCACGCAGACCTGCTCGATGCTGCTCGCTTTCGGCCTGGGACTGTTGACGCTCTCGGGCCTGATCTCTACCTGGCACGTCTTCGTCTTCGCGGCGCTGCTCGGCGTCGTCAACGCCTTCGACATCCCGGCCCGGCAGGCGATGATTGTCGAGATGGTCGGCGAGAAGGATTTGATGAACGCCGTGGCCCTGAACTCTTCGGCCGTCAACATCGCGCGACTGGCGGGGCCGGCGCTGGCCGGCGTGATGGTGGCCGCACTGGGCGCGGGGTGGTGCTTCGTGGCTAACGGGCTGAGCTTCGGCGCGGTCATCACGAGCCTGCTGCTGATGACGGCGGGCACGGCCGCACGGCCGGCAGAACCGCGCCCTGTAATCGAGCACATCCTGGAGGGCTTCCGCTTCGTCTTCAGGGCATCGCCCGTGCGGGCCGTGATTGTGCTGTTCGGGCTCGTGACGCTGCTCGGGATGCCTTACGCGGTGCTGATGCCGATCTTCGCCGACCGCGTGCTCGGGGGCGGGCCGGCCGGCCAGGGCATCCTGATGACGGCGGCCGGTGTAGGCGCGCTGGCCGGCACGCTCTGCCTGGTCGCGCGGAGCGAAGCACGCCGGCTGGCGAACTGGACCGCGGCTTCGGCGGCGGCCTTCGGGCTCGGGCTCATCCTCTTCGCGCTCTCGGAGACCTTCTGGTTGTCGGCCGCGCTGCTCGTGCCGGTCGGCTTCTCGATGATGCTGATGCTGGCTACCTCTAACACCATCCTCCAGGCTCTAACGCCCAATTCCCTTCGCGGGAGGGTGATGGCCGCCTACACGATGGCCTTCCTGCTGGCTTCGCCCGTAGGGGCGCTGTCGGCGGGCTGGGTGTCCGGGCAGATCGGGGCGTCGGCCACGGTCGCGCTCGGGGGCGTAGGGTGCGTGGCGGCGGCGGCACTCTTCGGGCTGCGGCTGCCCGCCTTGAGGGACAGCGCGCGGCGGCTGACCACGCTCGGCGTACTGGCCGAGCCGGGCAGCGGGGCGAGCGCGCCCGCGTAGGCGGCAGGTCGGCAAGGCGCAAGGTGCGCGGACAGCGCGGCCCTCTCGCCCGACGCGGGTAAAAAAAATCGGGGAGTCCGGTTCAACCGGACTCCCCGAACCTTTTTTCAGGCAGCAGACCTCGCGGCCTAGAAGTTGAGCTTGGCGCGCAACTGGATCGTGCGGCCGGGGAAGTTCCCGGTGCCGCCGTAGTCGTTGAAGAACGGGCTCGACACGGTCGGGAAACCGAAGTCGGTCGGGCTCAGGCCGGGCGCGGTCGCCGTGCCGAGAGCGTTGCCGAAGTTGCCGATGGCGAAGATGCGCTGGTTGAAGAAGTTGTTGATCTCAGCGCCGATCTCGATGTTGTACCGCTCCTCGCCGAACGGGAATCGCTTCATGATGGCCGCGTCGGTGCGGGCGATCATGTTGCTGCGCAGCGTGTTGCGTCCGGCGTTGGCGAAGGCGCCGGGGCCGGCCTGGATGTACTGCGCGTTCGGGTTGATGGCGACGTAGGCCACCGTGCGCGGGTCATTCTCGCTCGGCGCGACGTTGACCACCTGACCGTTGGCTAGCGTGCGCGTCAGCCGCGCGCCGTCGATGCCAACGGGGAAGACGGCCGTGCCGGTGCCGGGGGCGCCGTTCGGGTTAAAGATGGTGCGGTCGCCGGCGGCGTCGAGGTTAAGGTTCGAGTCGAGGCCCGACTGCGGAGTGATCGGCTGACCCGACTGGAACTGAGAGATACCACTCAGTGTCCAGTTGCCGAGCACGCCCTTAACGAAGGCGTTGTCCGAGTTGTTGAATTTCGGCAACTCGTAGGTGAAGCCGAGGACGAAGCGGTGCGGGATGTCGAGGTCCGACACCGACCGCTGGTCGGCCAGGTTGAGGAAGTCCTGCGGGCGGCGCGGGTTGGCGACGCTGGAGAAGACCTCGTTGTCCGAGTTGGAGATGGTCTTGCTGAAGGTGTAGGAGGCCGTGAAGGCCAGGCCCTGGCTGAAGCGGCGCGTGACGTTGACCGAGCCGGCGTCGTACTGCGAGTTGCCGACCGGGTCGAAGGTGGTCAGGACGCTGAAGGCCGGGTTGACCCGGCGGCGGGCGTTGAGGAAGGTAGAGAGCAACGGCCGGCCCGCCAACTGCGCCGCAGTCGGCTGAGCGAAGAAGGTCGGGATGTTGCTGGTGGCCGTCACCGCCGGGATGCCGGTGTTGAGCTGGACCTGGACCGGCAGGTGGCGCGAACGCGTGCCGAGGTAGCGCACCTCAAGCGCCATCGTCCGCGACAGCTCGCGCTGGAAGCTCAAGGCCCACGAGTAGGTCTCGGGCTGGATGAAGTCGGAGGTGTAGGAGGAGCTGGCCGCCCGCGCCGCCGCCGGCGTCGTCGGCGGGTTCGGGATGGACGGCAGACCGCCGCGCTGGAGGAAGCCGGGCGCCGTGTTGAAGCCGGGCACGTTGGGCGGCCTCAGCTCCTGCTGGAACTGCGGCGGCAGGGTCAGCAACGACAGGTTGCCGAACACGTCGCCGTAGGAGACCGAGAAGTTGGCGCGGATCGAGCTCTGGCCGCGACCGCCGAAGAGCAGGCCGCCGATGCCGCCATCGAACTCGGGCGAGTAGGCGAAGCCGACGCGCGGCGCGAAGTTGTTCTTGTCGGTCTTCGGCACCCCGAAGGTGATGAAGCCCGGCTGGTTCGAGATGGCGTTCAGGGCCTGCAACGCGGCGTCGCGCGGCAGCGTCGTGTACTCGTAGCGCAGGCCGAGGTTGAAGGTCAGGTTCGGCGTCACCTTCCAGTCGTCCTGTCCGAAGACGAAGTACCGCTCCTGGTTGAAGGTGAAGGCGCCGCTGCCCACGCCGCGGACCGGGTCGAAGGTCGGGACCACGTCGCGGATCAGGTCCTCGAAGTTGACGTAAATATAGTCACCGCGGGCGCGCGGCAGGAACTGGCTGGTCGCGATCAGGTTCCGGTACTCGCCGCCGAACTTGAAGGAGTGCGAGCCGCGGATGTAGTTGATCGTGTCGTAGACCTGATAGCTGTTGCTGAACTGCCCCTGCGGCAGGTTCGAGTTCGGCCCGATGCCCAGGTTGATGTCACGGGCCGTCAGGTTCGGGAAGGTGTTGAAGGACTCCTCCAACAGCGTGAAGTTCTGCTGGTGGCGCCGGTAGGAGAGGCGCAGGTCGTTAATCACGCTGGGGCTGAAGGTGCGGACCCAGGTGGACGAGAAGAGGTACGAGCGGAAGACCAGGTTGTTGTTGAACTTGGGGTTGCCGAGGCCGGTGGCCTGCTCCTGGTCGTTGCGGGCCGAGCTGAACCGGTAACGGAACTGGTCCTTCGTCCCGGGGTTGTGGTCAATGTTGAACTGCGTCTGGTAGTCGTTGAAGCCGCCGGGGTTCGTCACCGAGACGGTGCCGAACGGAACGTTCGCGCCGAGGATGGATCTAGTCGTCGTCTGGGACGGCGCCAGGACCAGGTTGTTGCGGATGATGTCGATGACGAAGGGGCTGGCGCCCGGCAGGCCGGCGATCTGGTTGAGGCCCGCCTCGGTCGGTGCCAGGAAGGACGAGCCGGCCACCTCGCGGGTGTTGTGCTCGTGCTGGTAGGCGCCGAAGAAGAAGAGCTTGTTCTTGACGATGGGGCCGCCGATGGTGGTCCCGTAGCGGATGTTGCGGAAGCGCGGCAGGCGCTCGCGCGTGCCGGCTCGCAGCTCGCGCTCCTGAGCGGTCGAGGCCGCGTTGAGCCGCTGGTTCTGGAGGTAGGTGAAGATGTTGCCGTTGTACTCGTTGGTGCCCGACTTCGTGATCGTGTTGAACTGGCCGCCGGAGCCGGCGCCGAACTCGGCGTTGTAGTTGTTCGTCAGCAGCGTAAACTCGGAAACGGCGTCCTGAATGACCGTGGTCTGCGGGCCGGTGACCGAGAACTGGTTGTTGTCCACGCCGTCAATCATGAAGCTGTTGTAGCGGGGGCGGACGCCGCCGACCGAGCCGCCCGAGCCGGACGAACCGGCCGGCTGGAGGACGACGTTCGGCGAGAGCGCGGCCAGCGTGTTCTGGTTGCCGAAGATCGGCAGGTTCCGCACCAGTTCGCCCTCGTAGCTCCGGCCGAGCTGCGAGCTGTCGGTCTGCACCAGGGCCTCGCTGGCCGCCGTCACCGTGACGGTCTCGCCGGCGATGCCCGCCACCTGAAGGGTGGCGTTGACCGTGCTCGTCTGGTTGAGGACGACGGTCAGCTCCTGCGAGGCCGGCTGAAAGCCGGTGTTCTCGAAAGTGATGGTGTAAGTGCCGACGGGGACGTTGGGAAAGGTGTATGAGCCGGACCCGGTCGTCTGCGAGGACAGCGTCTGTCCGGTGGTCTGGCTGCGGAGCGTGACGGTGGCGTTCGGGACGACCGCCCCCTGGGCGTCTACCACGACGCCCGTCACGGCCCCGCCCGTCACCTGGCCGGCGGCCGTCACCGACAGGCCGGCCAGCATTGCGACGAGAGCGAAGAGCGCGCTCAACTTCTTAAACATTCTGGGTTCCTCCGAAGTTCTTGGTTGGTAAAACCAACGCCGCGCAGCTTGCGCGCGGAAAGTTTCGACTATCGCGAGATCGGGGATGATGGCCTAGCTCTGGTGTCGGCGCGCGGCGACCGACCGGAGACTGCGCTGATATAACAGAAGACCCTGGGGATGACACTGAACACACTTCTCTCCGAATAAAGAAGAGTGATTGGCACTGAACGCAGGCAAGGGGCGCACCAAAAGGGGCCGGCGAACGGTGACAGGAGTTTATTTGGGCTAGATTGAGTAGGTTAAATTGTCGCGCCCGCCACGGGCGGGCCGGCGCGGCACCTCGAAATATCCGAAAACTTGAATAATTCTTGCAGTTTCTGAGGAAAAACGGGGCGAGAGCAGCACGGCTCCCGCCCCGTTTCGCCCGCTAGCGGCCGCGCGCGCCGGCTACTGGCAGGTGCTCAGCCTGAACGAGTGGATGTAGGTGGCCCAGTTAAAGGAGCCGTCAGACGGGATGTACTCGGTCGTGAAGACCATGGTGCAGTCGTCCACGGGGTCCACGCTGAGCGTGCTGTAGTCGCCCCAGCGCGAGAGCGTGCCCGTCTGCGAGCCGGGGCCGGCGAGGACGCTCTGCTCGATGCCCATCGTGCCCAGCGGGTCCGCCGGCGCGCGGTAGGTGTAACGGATGCCCGGCTTGATCGTCGAGCTGGAAACGTTGTAGCCGATGGCGATGCCGCCGGTCTTGTCCATCGCCGCGCTGCCCATCCAGCGGTACTCGGCCGTCGGCGCGTAGGTTCCCTGCTGGCGCACGACCGGCGTCGCGCTCGTGACGGTCTGGCCGGCGGCGTTGGTCAGCTCGTACCAGCGGATGCCGGTGACGTTGTTGGTGGCGACAGAGTGGTTGACGACCAGAGCCTCGCGCGTGCCGAGGTTGCGGTAGCTGAGGCGGTACATCAGGCGGTCGCCGAGCGAATCGAGCGTCCGCGACGTGCCGGCCTGCGGGATGCAGGTGCCGCCGCCGCAGGCGCGGCTGAACGAGACGCCGGGGATGGTGACCGGCCCGGTCAGCGTGCCGGTCCCGTTGGCCCAGTTGACGGCGAACTTCCAGTAGCCCATCGCGCTCGTCCCGATGTGGAGCAGCGGGTTGGGCGAGCCGGCGGCCGGCAGCGTCTTGCCCTCGATGTCGGCCGGCATCAGGCTGGCGTAGCTGCTCGAAGTCTGCGCGCAGACCTGGCGGGCCGACTGGCCGAGGAGCATCTTGTCGCGCTCCAAGGCGCAGACGCGGTTGCCGACGAAGCTGCGGCCGCTGCGGAACATGTTGTAGGTGATGTAGTAGCCGTCGCGCCAGACGCCCATCTTCGGGTAGTCGTTGAAGTCCTTGCCGTAGGAGTAGGCGTAGCGGTGGTAGGTGCCGGTCGGGTCGGGGCCGGTCGAGACGGCGACGCACTGCGTGTAGGGCTGCGCCGAGACGGCGAACTGCGTCAGCACCCAGCGGTCGGCGAACTGGTCGTACTGCACGATGGGGTCGCCGTCGTTGTAGGTCTCGCACGGGCCGCCGAAGCCCTGCCAGATGACGTTGCCGTTCTTGGGGAAGCCGCCGACGAGGTTGAAGCCGGTGATCTGGTTGTTGGCGTCGCGCGTCAGCGTGTAGACGGAGTAGCGCAGGTTGACCCACTGGACGTAGTGGTTCGGCCCCACGTCGCCGGTGGTGTCGGGCGGGGCGACGCGGTAGTTGGGGTCAATGCCGGTGCCGACGGTCGAGGCGCGGGGGCTCACGTCCGCGACCGACTGCCTGACGCTGCCCATCGAGAGGGGGTCAACGCCCGCGGGGTTGGTGTTGGTTACGGGCAGCGGGTGGCCCGGCTTGAAGTCGCGGCCGCCGCGCGCCGGGGGCGCCACCCTGTTCTCGACCATCTCACGCAGGGGGCGCGAGCTGGTGTCGAAGTGGACGGGGTTGCTCGCCTCCGCGCGGTGCGCTTCGGCCTGCGCGGGCGGCGCGGCGTTGCCCTGCGCGTCGACTGCTGCGGGCGGGAGAGTAAGGTTCAGGAGGGCCGCCAGCGCGACCAGTGCGAAAGTCTTTTTCATTATCCCTCCGAGTGCCCGGCCTCCGGCCGGGGATGGGCACCAGAATCAGCCGTAGGTCGCGCGGGCGGGGCAGGCAAGCCCGCCGACCCTGGAAAAAGATGAGGACGTACAGCGCGAATGAAGGGATATGAAGCTGCTAACTAACGGGAAACCGCTTGAAGACCGAACCGGCCGGCGAACGTCTGTTTATGGCGTATGGCTCGGTGCCGGAAGGCAAGACCCGGCGGAAAGGCAAGGCCGGCGACCCCTGTTTGCCGGTTCGGCCGCGGGATAGTAATTCCACTTCTCGGCGGCTGTCAAATTATTTGAGGCTAACTTTTGCGGCTGCGGCCCTGTGAGTCCCTACTTCGAGGCCGGCTCGACGAGGCGGTTGTACTTCCCCAACACCTCTCGCAAACGCCCGTGCGGGAGCGCGTGGACCGTGCGGCCGTTGATTCCGGTCATCGTCTCGGCGGCGATCAGGGCGTTGACGATGGCCTCTTCTGTCGCGGCCGCCGTCGCGCCGAAGAGGGGCGTCATCCGCTCGTTCGAGAGCACGCGTGCCTGCGTCACCTCGCCCGCGCGTGAGGCCACGCCGGGGTTCGCCGTCGAGAAGGCCAGGAAGATGTCTCCCGAACCGTTGCCCGCTATGGCGCCAGTGCGCGCCAGTCCGAGGGCCGCGCGCCGCGCCAGTCTCTTTAGCTGATGAGGGAGCAGGGGCGCGTCCGTCGCCACTACGACGATGATCGAGCCCTGCTCGTCGGGTGTAACTGCGCCGCCCGCGCCGCTACCGACCGAGCCCCCCGTGAACGGCGCGTGCTCCGGTATCTCAAGGCCGGCCGGCACGCCCGCCACCTGCAACTGCGACCTCTGCCCGTGGTTCGCCTGCAACAGCACGCCGACGACGTAACCGCCCTCGTGCGCGGTCAGTTTCCTTGATGCCGTACCCGTCCCGCCTTTGAATTCGTAGCAGATCATCCCGGCGCCGCCGCCGACGTTGCCCTCTTCCACGGCCCCCGGAGCTGCGCTGTCGAGGGCCTGAAAGGCGTGCTCTTTCCTGACGTGAAAGCCGTTGATGTCGTTCAGGTATCCGTCGTAGGTCTCGGCCACCACCGGAAGCGAGAAGTCCTGAAAGAAGCCGCCGCGGCCCGCCTGCCATTCGATGACGGCGTCGCGCACCGTGCCGACGCTGTGAGTGTTGGTAATCATCACCGGGCCTTCCAGAAAGCCCGACTCTTCGATCCAGGCCGTGCCGGTCATCTCGCCGTTGCCGTTGAGTGGGAACCAGCCGGCGAAGACCGGGTCGGCAGACTGCCCGCCCCGCGGCAGAATCGCCGTCACGCCCGTCCGCACGGGGCCGCGGCCGACTTCCAACGTGCCCTCGCCCTCGATCAAAGTCGCGTAACCGACCTCTACGCCCGCCACGTCCGTCAGGGCGTTCAAAGGCCCCGGCGCCCCGGGGAACGGGACGCCCAGGTCTCTCGCCCTGGGTCTGCTGCTTTGTCGCGTCATTACAACCGGACCGCCAGCCGTGCCCGGCACGACCGGCGCGGGCGAGTCTTAATCGAGGTGCAGATACTCGGGCCAGTCGAGTTCCTCGACATCACCCTTTGGCGGAGGACTACCCGAACCGATCCCGCCCGATACGCGCCCGAGCACGGCGTCGGCGGCGACGCGACCGCCAATCGCCGACTTCTCTTCCCGGCGCTGCTCGTCCGGCTCGTCTTCGGGGCCGCGGCGGCTCAGACGAACCGGCCCCGGCGCGGGGTTCAGCGCGTACCAGCCGAGGGCGAGCGCCAGCACGAGCGCCAGCAGTCTGAGCTTGAGGATGTGCCTGATCTGTCGTTCGCTTCTCACCGCTAGCTCTTTTCCGGCCCTTCCGTTTACGAAACTTTTTCGCTCTATATACCACAACCGATAGGCTCGCACGACCGGCGGAGGCCGGCCGCCCGCGACTCCCAGGCGGCCTTCTCAAAAACATTCAAAACACTTCCCGCCGACGGCATCGCCGCCAGCGGCGCGGTCGGTCTCTGGCACGTAGCGGCCCCCTCAGGGGCGGCCTTTCTCGGGGCTGATCGAGCGCGACGAGAACCCTCTTTTAGTCCGGCCTGTTTAGTCCGGGCTTGCCGGGATGATTGCCTTACCTCGAAATTTTGACAAAGACCGCAAATTCAACTTAATCTGGCCGCCTCAAACCCGGCCGGCCGCCGCCGCCTCGCCGCGGCTGTCCGGCGACGATTCTCGTATCAACCCGGCGTCACATATGAAAGTCAATCCCCACCTCTTGCTTCCCCTCCTATGTGCGGCGCTCCTGTGTGCCCTGCCCGCGCCGCCGGCCCGTTCGCAGGACCGCGGCATCAGGGTCAGCACCGAGGCCGCCGAGCGCCGCATCGCCCTCGTCATCGGCAACGGTTCCTATGCGACCGCGCCGCTCAAGAACCCGCCCAATGACGCCAGCGACATGGCCGCGGCCCTCTCTAAAGTGGGTTTCACCGTCAATCACGGCACCAACCTGACGCAAAGACAGATGAAGGGGTTGATCCGCGAGTTCGGGCAGAAGCTCAAGGCCGGCGGGCAGGGCTTGTTCTATTTCGCGGGGCACGGCGTCCAACTGCGCGGGCGCAACTACCTGATCCCCGTCGACGCCGACATCACGAGCGAGGCCGACGTAGAGGACCAGGGCGTAGACGTGAACCTCGTGCTGGGGCTGATGGACGAGGCGGGCAACGGCCTGAACGTCATCATCCTCGACGCGTGCCGCAACAACCCCTTCGCGCGCTCGTTCCGCTCCGCCTCGAACGGCCTGGCGCAGGTGGAGGCGCCGACCGGGACACTGGTGGCGTATTCGACCGCGCCGGGGCGCGTGGCGAGGGACGGCGGGGGCAGGAACGGCGCGTACACGGCAGAACTGTTGAAACAGATGAGCATGCCGGGGCTGCTCATCGAAGAGGTGATGAAGCGCGTGAGGGCCAGTCTGAAGCAGCAGACGAAGGGTGAGCAGGTGCCGTGGGAGTCTTCGTCGCTGGTCGGAGACTTCTATTTCATCCGGGCCGCGGGCGAGGCGGCGAGCACGCCCGCCCCCCGCCCCGCCGTCGCGGCGCCTAACCCGGCGACGTTGGAACTCTCTTTCTGGGAGAGCATCAAGGGCAGCACAGACCCGGAAGACTACCGGGCCTACCTGAAGAAGTATCCGAACGGCACCTACGTCCCGCTGGCCGAGAACAGCCTGCGCCGGCTGGCGGCGGCGACCGCGGCATCGCCTGTGAAGCCGCCGGCGGCCGGCAACACGGCCCCGCCGTCCACGGCGAAGGCTGTAGAGCACTACGACAGGGGAGTCGCCTACGAGCGCAAGGGCGATTATGACCTTGCGGTGGCGGAATTCAGCGAGGCGATCAGAATAGAGCCCGGCTACGCCAGGGCATACTTCGGGCGAGGAAATAACTACGCCAACAAGCGTGACCACGACCGCGCGATAGCAGATTATACGGAGGCAATCAGACTCGATCCGAAGTACGCTCTCGTCTATCGCAACAGGGGAATCAGCTATGCCAACAAAGGGAATTTCGACCGCGCGATAGCCGACTATACGGAGGCCATCAGGCTCGACCCGAATGACGCCGCCGTCCCATATACCGGCAGGGGCGTCGGCTATGCCAACAAAGGCGACTACGACCGCGCGATAGCCGACCACACGGAAGCCGTCAGGCTCGACCCGAAATACGCCCTAGCCTACCGCAATCGGGGCTGGGGCTATGCCAACAAAGCCGACTACGACCGCGCGATAGCCGACTTCACGGAGGCCATCAGGCTCGACCCGAATGACGCCGCCGTCGCGTATACCGGCAGGGGCGTCAGTTATGCCAACAAAGGCGATTACGACCGCGCGATAACAGATTATACGGAGGCCATCAGGCTCGAACCGAAATACGCCCTAGCCTACCGCAACAGGGGCATCAGCCATGCCAACAAAGGTGACTACGACCGCGCGATAGCCGACCACACGGAGGCCATCAGGCTCGACCCGAATGACCCCGTCACCTACCGCAACAGGGCACTGGCCTACGAATATAAGGGCAACAAGGCTCAGGCTGCCGCCGACCGCCAGAAGGCCAAAGAGCTGGAGGGGAAATGAACAGGGACGGGGCCCGGGCGGCCCGCCTCAACGCAACCCTTGTTTAGTCAGGGCGTGGCCCACCGACTAAAGGCACTGTTGAGTCATTTCCAGGACCTTCGGGCGTCGGAACCATTTTTCAACCCTCAGTGTAAGAGGCCCAAAACCTATTGGGTGTGCCCGGCCTTTTTTGCGCGCCGGCGGAAGGACGGGGGCGCGGCCGTAATTCCCCAAACCAGGTCATCGTCGGACCAGATAATCGTTTACATCGGTCGGAGGGCGGAAGAATACTTATCACCATGTGGCGAGCCTTCCTGACTGGAATCCTGATTTGGATTGCCGGGACCGTTACGGTCCGGCTGTGGGGTCAACACCTCCTGCTGCCGGGCGACGCGGCGCGCACGCTCGCGCTCTACGGCGCCAGCTTCGCCGCGATGCTTGTTCTCGTCCCGCTGCTCTGCCGCCGGCTGGGCCTGGAGAGAGACTCCCGGGTTCGCGCCGCCGCATGGCTCGTTCTCCCCACCCTCATTCTCGATCCGCTCTCGTGCGTCTTTTTCACTTCCCTCTTCCCGAACATCGACCCGGCGGCGGCCGGCGCGTTCGGCGGGTGGATGTTGATCTGTTGCGGCGGGGGGATCGTCGGAACCCTGCTCAAGTCCTGACGAGCAAGTCGGCACCTGCGCACGACGCGTCCGAGCCTTACGGCGAACGAGGCTCGTTATGAACCCGGCCCCCGAAATCACGCACCCAGACTCCACGGCCGAGAAATTAAGGGCGCCGGCTACATAGGTCTCGTTGACCCTTTATGACGCCGCCCGCCCACACCGTGGATTCTCTTTTGACTTCCGGAACATGGCGCCGAGCTTTGCCAAAGACAGCAGCTTCTGAGACACAGCCCTCCGGCAATAGTCGCACCTCAGGTTGTTAAACTGTAGCCCTCTCAAGCACAGCCTCGACCTCTTTTACCCAGTCGGGTGTGGTCTCCTGCCGCCGCTCGCGGGCCTCCCTGATCAGTCGCAGATTACGCAGGGTCGTCTCCGGCTCCCACTTCTCTCGTACCGCGGGGAGCGCGTTGGCGAGTGAGTCCAGGGCGGCCTGTTGGTCCCGCGCGAGCACCGCAAGTTCGAGTTGCGTGGCGTAGTCCCAGTAGTCGGGCTTGCCGGCCGCCACCCGGCGCTCTACGGCGTAGGAGACGACCGGCACGAGTTTCTCGCGCCGCGGGTCGGGCGGCTCTTTCAGCTCCATCAGCGTGACCGCGTTGACGCCCGGGTAGGCGTCGCGCCAGTCGGTCTCGAAGCCCTTCAGGTAGGCCCCGACGGCCTTCTCAAGAAGCCCGCGCGCGGCTATGCGCTCGCCCCCCTTCAGCGCCTCCTCCCAGCGGTCTTTGTAGACGCGGCCGAGGATGCCGTAGGTCTCGCTGCTCGGCCCCCGGCTCTCCAGCAGCTCGTTCAAGACCCGCTCGGCTTCGTCGCGCCGCCCCAGACGGTTGAGCGCCAGAGCTAGCTGCTCCTGCACCATCACCGTGGAGGCGAGCGGGCGCGGCATCTTCACGACGAGGTCCACCATCTCCTGCCAGCCCTTGACCGCGCGGTACGAGAGGAAGAGGTCGATGACCACCCCCGACTCCTGCTCGCTCACAGGCCCCAGCGTGGCCTCCATCGCCCTCACGGCGTCGAGCCCCTGCCTGCGGGCGGCGCCGAGCTGCTCCTTCTTCTGCGCGGAGTAGCGCACCTGCTCGCGGAATACGTCCGTCTTCTCGTGTGAGACGTTGGGGTAATCCTCCACGAGTTGATAGATCGGCGAGTCGGCGGCGGGCCGATCCGACGCCAGCCGGCGGGCCTCGGTTAGGCGCTCAGCCAGCGCACGCTTCGTGACATCCACGTCGGCCGGCGCGCCGTCTGGCCCGAGTTGGTAGGGCATCGCCCGCAGCGGGGCCACGTCGAAAGGCAGCTGGCTTCCGCCCTTCGAGAAGAGCAGCACAGTGCTCCACGGCCTGACGGCGTGACGCAAGCCCAGTTCGTAAAAGACGTTGGCGTTGGCCGTCGTCAGGTCGGCGACGGCGTACTCGCAGAGGATGAGCCGCTCGAACATCGGCTTGTGGATGACGCCCCCGGTCATCTCCTCGTCGGCGCGCAGCGGCTCCATCCCGGCGTCCGCGATGGCCGGTGCGATCAGGTTCTTGTAAACGTCGTCGAAGGCGACGACGGCGCCGGCGGCGTCGGCCTTCCTGCCAAAGGGCATGAGGACGAAGCAGAGGGGTTTAATCATAGATACCTCGCGTGCGTTCCAGGGCGCGGCGGTGAAGCATTATCGCCGAAGCCGCCGGCCGCCGAAGCCGCCGACGACGAGCCCGCGTCGTGTTCAGATCAGATGGCGCGCGGTTGGGTTACTCTTCAGCCTCTAACCGCCTGGCGATTTCTGCGGCATAAACGGCGTACCCGACATCCTTCTCGGCGTCGCCTTTCATCCCCATGAAAAGGGACGCGCGCTCGTAGGATTTCCGGAGGTAACGAGCCGAATCAGGGCTGCCGCAGGCCCCGTTATTCAGAGAGGACTCGCGGCAGACGGGGCGGCCTGGTGCCGTCGAAGTAAGTGCCAAATCGGCGACGTTGTGAAAACCGCTCCTCAGGCATCACTCCGTTCTT
Organism: Pyrinomonadaceae bacterium; assembly: GCA_035645715.1. GTDB lineage: Bacteria > Acidobacteriota > Blastocatellia > Pyrinomonadales > Pyrinomonadaceae > QHXN01. The sequence continues at coordinate 53,174 of DASQMB010000019.1, read as the reverse complement.
CAGCCCTCGACGCGACGGCCGACTCGTCAGTCGAAGGCGGCAAGCAGGGCGGACACGTCGATGACACCGTAGCCCTGCCCGCGGTCCCAGTTCCCGTCGTAGTTCTGCGTCTTCTGGCGGAGGGCGGAAGCGATCTGGTTGCCGCTGGGGATGTCGCCCTTCTTCGCCGTTCGTGAAAGCAGCAGCGCGATGGCGCCGGCGACGTGCGGCGCCGCCATGCTGGTGCCGGTGTCGGCGAACACGTCATTGTCGGTGCCGCCCCTGGCGGCGTTCACCTCTACGCCCGGCGCACAGACGAGCGGCTTCTTCTGCCCGTCGCGGGTAGGGCCATAAGACGAGAAGGCGCCCACCCTGATCGGGCTGCAAGCGTCCACCGCGCCCACCGCGATGACGCTTTGCGCGGTCCCTGGGATGCTGAGCGTCATCTCCTCGTCGCGGTGGTTCAGGAATGAGGAAGGCTCGCCCTGGGTGCGTTCGATCCAGCCGTGGACCTCTCCGCCTTCGCGTATCTTCACGCCGTGTATTTCGAGCAGCCAATCCCCTTCGGCGGCCTCGGCCGTCTCGTTACCGAGCTTGATCAGCAACAGGCTGTCGCCGTTGTCAACGTGGCGCTTGGTGAAGACGAGTTGGAACGGGCCGCCGTGCGGGAACGTTCCCTTGCGCTCCGGCGTAGCGGTTCCCACCCAGTCCGACCATTCCGCGGTAGGGTCAGGCTCATCCGGCCGCATCGTGGGCGGTTCGGGCTCGCGTAGCCGGAATTCTATCTCGTCGGCGCTGCTCCACCACAGCTCGATGCGCTCGGTGTAGTCTGCGCCCGGAACCCGTCTCCACCCCAACTCCTCTAACGCGTTGCTCTTGATAGTTATCTTGGCGTGGCCGCCCTTCGCACGCTCGTTCCCCGCCGACTTCACCACCACGCGTCCCTGCTTGCGCCCGGATTCGGAAAACGCGTCGAACGCCACTTCGAGGGCGGATTTGCCGTCATGCGCCCCGGCGTTCATCCCCTGGCTCACGTTCACGACGACGGGCAGGCCGAGCTCCGCCGCGAAACGGTCGATGAAGGCGAGCGCGTCGATGTGGGTTTGCGAATAGCCGATGGGTCCGCTGCCGCCTGACACGACGATCAGCAGTTTCGCGTCCGGCGCAACGCCGCCCGCGAACTCACCCGCCGCGCGGCCGCCCGCGATGCTCGCAACGTGCGTCCCGTGCCCCCGCACGTTGCGACCCAGACCCTGAGGCAATTTTCCCGTCTTCACGTACCCGGCGACGGCCGCCGCGTCGTGGAATCTCCCATAGCTGAAACCCTGGGGCGGCGTCCCTGACGAGGCGGTCTGATCCCAGATGCCGACGATACGCGAGTCCCCGCCTTCGTCGAGAAACGCCTCGTGGAGGACATCGATGCCGGTGTCGATCACCGCGATAAGCGCGCTGTCGCCCGTCTCCTTGTACGTGCCGGCCGCGTGGGAGTACTGCGGGGCGGCCTTAATGAACGGCATCGACCTGTCACACTCGATCTGCCCGGCGGGCCGGCTCTCCTCGACCGACATGACCAGTGGGTCGCCGAGCAGCTCACGGACGCTCACGTCGGAGCCCTGCGCGGTGACGATCTTGCCGAGGCGCGACTGGATTACGAGGTCGGTGACGTTCTGAGGTTCCCAGGCGGGGTCGCCTAAACGGATGACGAGGGGCTTCCTGCCGACCTCTTCACCGCCCGACTCCACCACTCGGCCGGCCGGACGAGCAACGACCTTGCCGGCGCGGTAGCGCTCCATTGCGCCGCGCAGGCGGTCGAGGAGGGGCGCCCCGCGCGGGTCGTCGCGCAACTGTAGGACCTGATTGAACTGGCGGAAGGTCGAAGACACCTCGAACGCCATCATGTCGGGGTGGTTGATGTACACGTCGAGCGCCCGCTCGGCCTCCTCGTACCGTTCGAGCGCCAGCAGGGCCTCGACGCGCGACGCACAGTCCCACACCGGCAGGGGACACTTTTGCGAAACCAGGTCGATGTCCTCGACGATGCGCTGCGCGATCTCCCGGGCGTGTTCGCGCGGTGCGGCTGCGACGGCGATGCCGTCGCGCTCCGCCCGGAGGATGCAGCTCGCGGCGTTCACGCCGTGCCAGAAGTTTCCCCGCTCCTCAACATACGCGGTCTCGTAGGCTTCGATGGCCTTCCGGAGCAGTGCGTCGGCCCCCGGCGCGTCCGGCGCGTCCATGTAGAGTTGTTTGAAGGTGCGGCCGATCAAGCCCCGGGCCTCGAAGTTTTCCTCCCGCGAAGAACCGGGTTCGCCGATGATCGATTGCAGCACCTCGAGCGCGCGGTCGTACCGCCCGGTTTCGATCAACGCCTGGCCGTACATGCGTCGAACCCGATCCTGCCGTAACCCTGCGGCAACCACCGCCGAGCCGTACCTGCGCATCAACTCGAATTCACGCTCCTGGCGCAGCCTCTTCAAATCGTTGAATGCGTTTTGCTCGGGGTAAGCTGACTTACGGTGCGCGAGGTGTCGGATGAGCGCTACGACCAACGCCTCGGCGCGGGCGTGGTCGTGCCGGGCGGTAGCCGCGGCGAGCGCGGCGCTGAAAACCCCCTCGTCCCATTCGATGCGCTCGGCCTCCTCCGGCTCCTCTGTCTCCCGCTCGCTGCTGACCGGCGGGAGCAGGCCCAGGAGCAGGTGACTGGCCTCCGCCTCACCCTCCACTGTGAAATCGACCACTGGCAGCGCCCAGAGCCTCTCCGGGAGCCGCGCCGCGTCCCGGTCGTCGAGGGCAGCAATCTGAACCACGATCACCGTGCGCCGACCTGTCAGAGCGATGTCGATCTCCTCGATTGCCGCCGGCGATCCCAGCGCCGCCGGGGAAAGGACGATCAGCACCGCCAGGCATCGGTCAATCGCCCCCGCAATTGCGTCCCGTCCGGGTTCCGCACCAACGAAGTGATGTCTCGCCAGCCAGCAGTCGTAGCCCTCGCTGGGCAGACTTCGCAGGACGTGCTGCTTCACGAAGGGCGTGTCCGTCTCGGCGTGGATGACGTAAACGGTCGCCATTTCAATCCTCCTCAAAAATCTTCACGTGCCGGAAGTAACGTAAGCGGCCGGCCCCGGCGGCAGCCTCGCGGCGGCGGTCACGCCTCGGGGCAAGAGGCCGGGGGCCGGTCTCTCTATTCGGCAACGCCCCCGCGCGGCAGGTCGTCCGGGAGCCTGCGGATGAACGACTTCGTGAGAGTCGTCAGAAGGGGTTCCCTGCCGGGGACGTGTCGCGGACGCTACTTCATGGCACTTTAAGACCTCGCCGGCCCTTCGACTACGCTGCCACGCACGTCGAGAAATTTTCGGACGACGTTAAGTGTGAAACTTTATGTCCGAAAGCTTCGAGATGTTGATGCTCTCCGGCCTTTCAACTTCACCCCTGAAGTTTTCCGCGCCGTCCGGACCCGGTCTGCCTAACACGTCGGCGTCGAGGACGACTTTCGGGAAGACGACGCCGGTCATTTTGGTGATCGCTCTGAGTGACTTTTGCTCTCGCCTGAAGTCACCGAAGTCCATCTTCTCAAGCCCGTACTCGTTCACCACGTCCGACTGGTCGAGCACGAACCCGTAGGCTTCGAGAGTCTTCGGGGCAGATTTGGAGCTGACCCCGACGATCACCTTCCAGAACCGGAGCGGGTACTGGATGTTGCCGTCGCCGAAATTTATCTCCGGGTCGTTCGGGTCGAGCACGGGCCCCGCGAAGATAATCGCCCTGTTGCCCGCCGCCTCAATCTCCCTCGTGACGTGCGATTCGAGCCGCCCCCAGAGGCCGTCCTTCTTCTCCTGGTTGAACCTTTCATGCTGGGGGGTGCAGTTCGTCCAGTGGAACGTGTCCGAGTTGGCGTACTCGATCTCCAGCGTGGTGTCGCCCCACGCGTTGTCGTCGCGCCGGACGATGTGCCCCCTATCGGTCTGCCCCGCCGGCTTGTAAAATTCCTTGTTCTCGATCTGGTATTCGGCGGCGATACGCGGGTCTCTCTTCCAGGTGTCCGAGCCGAAGGCGGTGCGCCCGCGCTTATCGCGCCTCGCCGGGCTGTAATCGACGTTCACCGCCGACCACATCAGCAGTCGCCTCTCTTTGTTCATCGTCAGAGAGAAGTGGTGGTACGGGACGACGAAAGGTTTCTCGTCGTCGCCCTTGAGCAGTTCGTCTTCGCGCTGCGGGGCGACGGTCGGCGGCGGGACTTCAAAGCCGGTGAGGAAGCTCGCGCTGTAACCCTTCCGGTTGGTGTAATCCTTATCGAAGCGTAAGCCCGCTTCCTCGGCGCCGCTCACGGCGGGCTGTTCGGCGGCCGGCTCCACGGCGGGCGCCTGAGCAGTGACAGTGGCCGTCGTGTAGATGTTGATGGTCGCGCTTCCGTTGATGGTGATTGAAATGTTGCTCACGGTTTCTCGTCCTTGCACTAAGGTGATTGAGCTTGGCTCGGCAGGAGTCCCGTCCGGCTTCGCCTCCTCGGTCAGCGGGTCGCCCGTCAGTTGCAGTAACTCATGCAGCAGCGCGTTCTTTGCGGCGTCCCCCAGGTCAAGTTTTTTGAGGTGGCCGACGATGCGGCTCACCCTTATCCCCTCGTTGGCGATCCACTGAATCTCGTCCTCGTCCATCTTCTCCTCGTCCCACACCTCCCCCTTCTCCGTCAGGATCTTGCCGTCTTTAATCATCGGGATGCTGCTGTGGTGAAGGCCGACCGCCTCCCACGAGACGTTGAAGACTGGAGAGCCCGAAGACCCGCGCAGGGTGTCGGTCGTGTAATGTAGGTAGCCCGCGTCCAGAAGTTTCAGCAGTTTATTTTCGGTGGTCGCATATTTTTTCGGGCCGCCCTCGGGGTGTTGGATGATGTTGACGGGATGCCCTTCGAGGATTTTGCCCTCCGCCGCGATCAGCCGTGTTGACCCGAAAGAGTCGAGCGCCGCGCCGGAGCGGCCCCGCGGCTTGACGGCAACCAGCGCGAAGTCGAGCGCCCTGTGGCTGTAAAAAAAGGCATCGGGGTCCAGCTCGAAAATCTGCCCCCGCCGTATGCCCCCCGTGCGGGCGCGCTCATACTCGAAGTGGGCGCCGCTCCCTTCGGCCTCCGAGGCGGACGCGAAGACATGGTGGTTGGTCAAGAGGAGCCTCGGCGAGACCATGAAACCCGTGCCGAAGCCTTCCGGGTCGAGGTCGCCGCCGTCGGGCATTTCGATAATTCTAGCGACCGGCCTGCCGGCGGCGGCGGCCAGATCATCCGGTGGGAGGTCGTCCCAGTCGAGGCCGCCGATGGCCCGCTCGATGAAGTCCCCCGCCGGAACCCGGGCGAATAACGTCCTCGCGCGGCGGAGGGCTTCGCGTCGGCGGAAAGCCTTTCCTCGCGTGGATTCGGCGGCGGAGGCCGGGTTGCCCTCGGCAAGGGATTTCTCCGCCTCGATGCGTTCTTCGGCAGTCTCCTGCCACCGCCGGGCGGCCTCCAGGGCCGTTTCGAGTCGCCGCTCTTTAAGGGATGATTTTCTACTCATCGTTTTTTGTTCTGACCAATGTGCGGTCCGGTCTTATTGAAAGACGCGCCCATCTGGCGCCCGCCGGATCGGTAACGAACAAGCTGATTGTATGTACTGACATGGAATGTGAGTGCGGCCAAATGGTCCGTACTTATGGAGAGTAGGACTCCTGAGGAGCGTGAGACCGACGAACACCAGAAACGGCTCGGAGAAGATATTATTATGCGCCCGACGAGTCAACGTTTCGATTGAGGAAGCGTTTGTGCCCAGGGAAAGCCGCCTTAACTGCTCAGCGATAATGTCCGCTACCCTCGTCGGCATGAGGACACTGACCTTGAGCAACCAACATCTTCGCAGGGCTGAAATTCTCGCCCACCTCCTCACAGCCAAGCTCTCCACCACCGAGGCCCCCCCGACTGTTCGGCCTCAGCACCCGCCAGGTCAGCCGCCTCCGCCCCGCCGACGAGGTCATCGAGTCACCCACCCGCGGCAACATGGGGCGCGCTTCCGCCAACCTCACCGAACAGTCACGCCCGTGCGCCTGCTCGCGCTGTGCGGCGCGGGCGGCACCTACCACGACTTCAACGTCTTGCACCTCTCGGAAGTGATCGCCCGCGGCCGGGGCCTCAGCCTGCCGCGCTCGACACCGCGCCGTTTCCTACAGGCGAAGACATCCGCCCAGCGCCCGCTGTTGGGCTGAGCCCCGTTGAGGTTCACTTCGTTGAGGCGAGCGCCCCTGAGGCTCGCGTGGCTGATGCACACGCCACTATGATCCCTCTAGCGTCCTCCTCTAGTATGACCTTTCGGATAAAAAGGTTTCTCGATATTGAATTAGCTAACTGCTTGGCTCGCTATCCGGCGCATGATCGAAGTCAACGTCCACGAGGCCGAGACGAACCTCTCACGCCTCCTCCGGCGTGTCGCCGTGGGTCGGCGCAGGCTCGGCGAAGATGAGGGACGGGGCTGGTAGCAGATGATTTCGACGCCGAGTTTCCGACGGACCTGCTCGAAGGCTTCGAGGGGACGGGGAAGTGAGGCTCCTCGCGGACACGCAGTGCTTCCTCTGGTCTTTCCTCGATCCTACGAGGGTGAGTGAGGCGGCCGTGGAGATTCTCACAGCCGGACAGGACGAGCTTTTCTTCTCAGCGGTCAGTTCATGGGAGATCGCAATCAAGGCCGGCATCGGCAAGCTGCGCCTGCCCGTGCCGCCGGAAGAGTACGTTCCCCCGCTCCTCGTCCGGGCCGGCATGACTGCGCTTGCCATCACGCACGCGCACGCTTTGCGCGTCCACGGGCTGTCGGCCGTCCACAAGGACCCGTTCGACCGCCTTCCGGCGGGCTCAGGCCGAGGCCGAAGGGCTGATTGTCCTGACGCCAGACCCGCAGATCGGCAGGTACGGCGTCAGGACCATCTGGTAACCCGTCGGACGCTCACGGTCCTGAGGTGCGCCGGGGGGGGAATTATTTAACTTCATCAGACCATAAACATATTGAAGTGGGGCCCGACGTTCTTACTGGCATTTCCGCACTTTCCTGTGCGTTCCCCACTTACAGTTGAGGCGCTCACGCCGCTCTCGATGTAACGAGCCGCGATGCTGCTATTGCGGCAGGAGGTCTTCACTCCTGTCCCAGAAGTATTGCTCGGCCCAGCGCTGCAAAGGCATGTTCCTGCCACTCCATGTCAGCAGCCCGTTCTCGCCTACAAAGACATCTCTGCCGGGCCTGAAGTCGAGACTCAGCATTTCCCTGAGCACTGAATTGTACCTGCGCGCTTCCCTCACCCCGTGCCACAGGTGCAGGCAGCGGCCTTCGACGAAGCCGAGCCGGCCGCCCACGTCAGCGTAGAAATGCTTCGCCCATTCGCGGAACTCTTTGTACAGGGGGGTAAAGCGCGCCTGGGTGAAGCAGGGGCTCTCGAAGCTGCCAGTGACGGCATGGGCCATGAAGTGGTCGGCGCCGCCGCTCAGTTGGACCTGGAAGAGGCCGTGCCGCCGAAGCACCTCAGCCCTCGCGGCCCAGGCCATGCCCGTGTGCCCGTGTACCCCGAAGTGACTCCAGCGGCAGGCCCCGGCGTCCGAGCTGTAGACGGAGGCGAAAGACTCGATGGCCTCTGCGTCGTCATCCGGCACGAGTCGGCCCGGCGACAGGTGTACGAGCTGCTGAAAAGGTTGAACTACCGTGTACTCGTCCAGCGAGCGGGAGGTGAGGGCGGCCCAGTCGGGGTTCTCGAAGAGGACATCAGAGTCAATCCACGCCACCTTTCGCACGTGGCCGGGGAGCCGCTCCAGGGCGAGGTTCAGCAGCCGCTCCTTCTGCCACATCATGTTGAGCTGCGAGCCGCGTAAGGTCACGACGTTCTCGTACTCTTTCAAAGCCGACTCCTGCTCGCCGAAGACACACTCCACGGTCAGGGAGTTTATTCCCGCCTCGTCCAGTGGCCTCCGGAATTGGTTGTAGTTATTCCGCCGGCTGGCGTAGTCGCAAGGATTAAAGAAACAGGTGATAACCCACAGGTCGTCCGCGCGCGTGTAGAGGTAAGGGTGACCCATCTTATTCCTCCGGGTTTTTTAGGGCGCCTGGGGAGGCGCGGCGAAAGGCGGGTTACTGTAGCAAACGCGTGTGGCGGAGGCCAGCGGGTCAAAAATCAGCGGCGGCGCAGGGCCTCGGCGCGGGCTAAAGAATAATCACCGGGCTGCTTTTGCGCGTGTTAGGATGTCGGCTCAAACGCCCGCACTCTTCTCTCTCCGGAGATGGAATGTGTCAAGCACACTCGCCCGCTTAAACCCGCTCGGCCAGACCTTCGGCGTCGTCGTCGAAGCCGGCGCCCCCGGCCTGCGCTCGCTCGACCCGGCGGAGGTGGCCTCACTCTTTAAAGAGCACGGGGCGGTACTGCTGCGCGGCTTCGGCGCCGAGGTCGAAGACTTCCTCTGGCTGAGCGAGGCCCTGTCCTCCGAGTTCTCGACCTACCGCGGCGGCGGGCTGCGCCTGGGGCCGCTCGACCGCGAGGCCGTCGGCGGCAAAGAGACGCTCCTGACCGTCACGGGCGGCAACCGCGGCTTCCCAATCCTCCTCCACGGCGAGATGTACTACCTGAAAAAGCACCCCTCGATTCTCTGGTTCTTCTGCGAGCGCGCGCCGGAGGCGGGCGGCGAGACGGTGCTCTGCGACGGCGAGGCGCTGCTCACGCGGCTCGCGCCCCCGACGCGCGAACTGTTCGGGCAGAGGGCGGTCAAGTACCTGCGCCAGCTCACGCGCGACGAGTGGCCCGTCACATTCCAGACCGAAGACGTGGGGGAGCTCAGGCGCGTGTGCGAAGAGAACGACACGCGCCTGACGATACGGCCCGACGGCGGCGTGGAGACCGAGTACGTCTGCTCAGCCATCTCGCAGAGCCGCGGCCGCGGCCGCGACGGCTTCGTCAACAACGTGGCGGAAATCTACTCCATCGAGTGGGCGTTCGAGTCGGGCTGGATAAGCGAGAACCTCCCCGAGCTGTCGCGCCGGACGTGCCCGCTGGTGGTCCGCATGGAGGACGGCTCGAAAGTGCCCTCCGCCGTCTTCGACGAGGTGCACCGACTCGGCGCGGAGTTGTCGGTGCCGGTCACGTGGCAGGACGGCGACGTGCTGATGGTGGACAACACGCGGCTGCTGCACGGGCGCAACCAGACTCACGGGTCGAGGCGGAGGGTGCTGGTTCGTCTCTCGGAGCCCGCCTTCGACTGGTGACGAGCCTCGCGGGATGCGTCTCTTAAACTTAAAAACGGGTGCCCGCCCCGTCATAGTCCACGCGCAGGGCGGCCACGGCTACAAGCCGCACTGGGAAGCCATCCTGGAGGCGCTCTTCGCCGAGCCGCCCGCAGACTCGCCCGCCGACGAGCGCCTGACGGTCATCACCTGCAACAACGGCGCCGAGGGGATGGGGCTCTTTGAAAGAAGCCTCGACCGCCTCGGCGCCCGTTACTGCGTTGCGGGCCGGGGCGTCGCACGCTGGTCGAACGCGAGGGACAAGCCGCCGGCTATCCTCGAAGTGCTGCGCAAGGTGGAGACGCCTTACGTGCTCTACGCCGACTCGCGCGACGCCATCGCGCTCGAAGCGCCCGCACTGCTCCTGCCGCGCTTCCTCGCGCGCTCCTGCCGCATGGTCTTCAGCGCAGACATGATGAATTGGCCGCCCGTGCGCGAATTCCAAAAGTTCGAGGACTCCATCCCCGGCGCGCGCGAGAGCGACTTCCGCTACCTGAACGGCGGGGTCTGGATCGGAGAGGTGTCGTTCTGCCGCGACTTCTTCGCCGAGGCGGTCAGGACGCCCCCGCGAGCCGAGGCGGCCGAGTCCGAGCAGGGGATTTTAAAGCAACTGTTCCCGCGCTTCTTCCCCGACGTGCAGCTCGACTACAGGTGTGAGATGTTCCAGAACATCGGCTTCGTCGGCAAGCCGATCTTCAGGATTGAGACAGGGCCGAGTTGAGTATCTCTTCGGTGCGCGTGTAGGACTCCTCCGTCAGCGCGACGGGGGCCTCCAGCGTGACGGTGCGCGGGACGGCCGCGTGCGCGACCGGCGTCTCGGCGCGAACCACGAGGCCGCGGTAATCGTCCCACCCGCTTATCGCCTGGTCTTGCAGCAGCGGCCAGTAGTGGTTCGCCTCCACGGGTAGACCTCCGACCCTCAGGCGCGTCTCGACAACCCTGGTCGGGACGCCGTCCCACCGCCGTCCCAGGCGAAAGACCAGCTTCCAGTACGAGCGCACGGCCCCACCCCCGCACGACTGCGGCAGCAGGTCGGCGCGCTCGAAAATTGATTCCAGCCTGCTACAGGTAGACCTCGACAGCGCCAGCTTCTCCTCGACCCGCGCCAACTGCGAGAGCGCGAGCGGGAGCGCGAGCGCGTGCGGCCGGAACTTCAGGCCGACCGCGTTGCCGCGCCACCCCGACGCGCGCAGGGCCAGCGGCACCCGGTTGACGTGGCCGTAGAGAAGCATGCGGTCGCGCAGCCCCACGCTGTCGGTAACGGCGCAGCCCAGTTCGCCGCCCGAGACGAGCTTGAAGCGACCGAGCGAGAAGCAGGTCACGTCCGCCCAGGCGCCCAGCGGCCGGCCGCCGAAGGTCGCGCCGTGCGCGTGCGAGGCGTCGGAAATGATGACCAGCCCTTCGGCGGCCTCGCGCACGTGGTCGAAGAAGGCGGGCACGCCCCAGGGGTTGTGAAGCAGTACCGCCTTTGTGCGCGGCGTGCGCTTGCGCCGCACCTCTTCCGGGTCGAGGACAAGGCTGTCGCCGAGGCAGTCGCAAACCACCAGGCGCGCGCCGAGCGAGAGGACGGCTGCGGCCATGCCATGAAAGCCGTAGTCGCAGACCAGGACCTCGTCGCCCGCGCGCACGCCGGCCGCCCACAGCGCGGCGTAGAGCGAAGAGGTGCCGTTGCAGAAAGCGACGCCGTAACTCGCGCCCGCGAAGGCCGCAAACTCCTCCTCGAAGCGGTCGAGCAGGCCGCCCGAGACGACAGACACTTCGCCGCGCGCGACCAGCTCGGCGACCGCGCTCGCGTCATCCCCGCGCACGTCTTCCCACAGGTCGCGCCACGCGCCCGCGCGCTTCGGTGACGCCGCGCGGGTGCTGCCCTCGTCCGCCCGCGCGCCTGCGCCCGCCGACTCCCCTTCGCCGGCCGGCGAGCGCGACAGGCCCGCGCTTCGGTAGATCGACTGCGCGACCCGCACGGTCTCTACCGCCTCCTCTAAAGTCGCGGGCGTCTGCGACCCGCCGCCCCCGACGCGCTCGACGAAGGCGCGCGCCTGCTCGCGGTGCGACACGCCGTAGTAGTCGAGCCCCGGCGGCGGCGCGCCCCTGACGACGCACGCCTCGTCGAGCCTCCTGCGCCATTGCTGAAAGTCCCGCTTGTTGTCGAGCCGGAACCGGAGCACCGTGTTCGGGTAGTTGATGGTGAAGGCCAGTTCGCCGCGCGACCCCATCAACTCGACGAAGCTGTTCCAGGGCGAGCCGGCCGCGCCGTTAACGTCGAGGCAGCCGAGCGCCCCCCCGCGGAAGCGGAGCGTGGCGACGACGGCATCCTCCGTCTCCATCACCTCGGGCGGCGCGAAGGTCGCCATCTCGGCCGAGAGCTTTTCGACGGGGCCGGCGAGAAATAGCAAGAGGTCGAGCAGGTGGTAGCCCTGGTTAATCAGCACCGACCCGCCCTCGCGCGCCCATAACCCGCGCCAGTCGCTCTCGCGGTAGTAATCCTGCGGCCGAACGCATTCGAGGTGCGCCCGCACGAAGCGCAGCGGGCCGAGGCAGCCCTCGGAGACGAGCCGGGAGATTTCGACGATGAGGGGGTCGAAACGGTGCTGGACGACCGGCATTGCGACGAGGCCGGCGGCCCCCGCCGCCTCGGCGATGCGGGGGCCGTCGGCCGGGTCGAGGACTACAGGCTTCTCGACGAGGACGTGCTTGCCGGCGGCCAGCGCTTCGAGCGCCATCGGGGCGTGCAGGTCGTGCGGGACGCAGAGCGAGACGGAGGTCACGTCGGGCGACCGCAGCAGCGAGTCGAAGCTGTCGGCCACATCGGGGATCTCGAACTTCTGCGCGAAGCCGTGGGCGCGTTCGGCGACGATGTCCGTGCAGGAGGCGATGGGGCTGCCGGCCCAGCGGAAGGCGTCGGCGTGGGAGGCGGCGATGCGTCCGCACCCCACGATTGCATGCTTGATCATTCCTACCCCGCGGCCCGCTTCTTCCCGATGCGGATTTCGAAGCCGATGGATTCGGGGCCGTCGTCGGGCGCGAAGATGTCGAACTTGGCGACGCCGGCCTCGCGCAACTGCTCGTGCACCTCCCCGGGCGTGTACTTCTCTTCGAGGTGGAAGGGCGCGACGCCGATGCGGTCGCGGTCGGCGTTGGCCGCTTCGAGTGCGGCGGCGGTCGGGTCGCGCCGCGGCTCGTGGATGACGCAGACGCCGCCCGGCGCGAGCACGCGGTGAATCTCGCGGAAGGCGAGGACGGGGTTCGCCCAGTGGTGGACAATTGACCGCCCCATCATCATCTCGAACTCGTCGTCGCCGTAGGGCAAGGCGTGAACGTCGGCCTTGCTTATGTGGATGCGCTCGCCGAGCCCTGCGGCGCGGACGTTGGCGCGGGCGATCTCCAACATGTCGTCGAAGAGGTCGAACGCCTCGAAGGAGACGGCCTCGACGCCGGGCGTCGTCGCCAGCTTGATGACCAGTTGGCCCGTGCCCGTGCAGAGGTCGAGGCAGCGCAGCCCCGCCTTGCCGAGGCCCCGGTACTCTTCCAGGAACCGCTGGATGAAGACGCGGTCGTAGGCTTCGACGCCCTCCGACGTGTAGCGGTCGTACAGCTCCGGGGAGCTATGCACGGCCAGGTTGCCGCGCTCTGTTTGTCCAGACATAAAAGACCTGCTCTCTAGAAAGGTGAGTAAACGAAATCTTCCTTGCGGGTGTTCATCAGGAGTTTCCTCGATATGCGCCGCTTGAGCCCGAAGGCCGGCTTCGAGTACTTGCGCTCCAGCGCGTGTGCGACCATGGCCGAGGTGCGGGCCGAGAGAAAGATGCCCGTGCCGGCCGCCGGCGGGAAACCCAGTGTCAGAAAGATGGCGGCCGCGGCGGCGTCGAGGTTCGGGTGGACGGCCAGCCGCTCGTACGCCGCACGCTTCGCCTCGTCGTAGATGTCGAGGTAGCGGCTGCTGACGCCGAGGTCGGAGCAGAGAGCGCGCAGGACGGGCGGGCGCGGGTCCTCGTCGAAGAGGGGGTGGCCGAAGCCGAAGACGACCTGGCCGGCCGAGAGTTGTGCGTACACGGCCGAGCGGATGGCGGCGCCGAGTTCCGCGCCCTCGGGGACGGCGCCGAAAAACTTCATCGCCTCCTCGCACGCGCCCGCGTGGTTCGGCCCGGCCGTCGCGTAGCCGGCGGCTATCGCCTGGGGGATGGGCGAGCCGCTGCCGATTGCGCTGCGCGGCACCTGCACCGTGGGCGGGAAGACGCCGAAACCGCCCGTGAAGGCGACCATCGTCGCGTCGAGGATGGGGATGAACCCCGGCTCAGGGTCGCGCCCGCCGGTGACGGCGCGGTAGATGCCCTCCACGTAGGGGACGCCGCGCAGCCGCGAGGCGGGCTGCGGGTCTTCGGGGCGCAGGCTGCAAAGGAAGAGCAGCGGCGCCAGAGCGAAATGGTAAAGCGCCAACTCCTGCTCCTGGTCGAACCCGGCGTCGCCGAAGTCGGACTCGCGCCTGAGCGCGTGAAAGAGCGCCTCACTCTCGACCATGTAACCGGCCGACATCGCGCGCGAGGTCGAGGCGCCCGAGCGGGCGGTGATCCGCGTGACCTCCAGCATCGGGTGGTCGCCTGGGACGCAGAGCGGGACGGCGGCGAGCAGACGCTCCGCGGCCCCCAACTCGCGGGGCGTCGGCATCCGGCCCGTGAGCAGCAGGAAGACCGCCTCCACGTAGCCGCACCTGCCGAGCATCTCCGCCAGATTCTGCCCGCGGATGTTCAACTGATCAGGGTTGAAGGAAGGGCCGTCAATATCTGAGCCGTAATATAGCATCAGTTTGCCGTGAGTATTTGGGCCTGCGTCGTTAATGTTATGCTGCGTGCGTGAAGAACTGCTCTCACGGCGCGCCGTCCTGAAACCTCAGAGCAGCCGTACCTTGACAGTAAGTTGCATTAATATATCATCCACCCTTTTGATTTTCTAGCCTCATGTCAGACGCGGGCGAAGGAAGGACACATAGTGTCAGTTAAGCCGGTAGGCATCTTCGGCATTGCGGTCGCCGCGGGCGACGCCTCTGACTCCGACGAAGTCTGGCGCGCCCTCCTCGCGGGTGAAGAGCTGGAGGCCCCGACCGCGCCCCTCGGCGCCGCAGAATTCGCGGGGCTAATCTCGAAATTGCTCACCGCGGCGCTGCCGAGTTCGGGCGGCCCGAACGCCCGCGCGAAACGATTATTGCTGGTTGAATGGGTCGGGGACGCGTGCAGTTACGAGGCGATCCTGGAGGTGGAGGCGCGCACGCTCGGCCTCGACCTTTCATATATGGCGCCCCCAGACGACACCGCCCCGTTGCGCCTCCTACGGCAATGCATCGCGTCGCTCGATGGCGACCCGGACTTAGAAGCCGTCCTGGGCCTCGCCGTCGGAGCTAACGGCGTCGCCGTCTGCATCGCCGTCTGCGACGCGGCGCGCTTCGGCGGCCCGCGCCCCTACGCGCGCGTACTGGGAGAGGCGGACGCCTCCGCCGTCTCGCTCTGGCTGACCACCCCCGCTTTAGGCGCGACGTTGGACGAGGCGCTCGCGGCGGCGGCAGGCGACGCGGACGCCGCCCCCTGTGCCGTGCTTTCGCCCGGCGGCAGACTGTCGGAGCCGTTGCGCTCCGCACTCGCGTTGGCTGTGGGCGTAATGGCGCTGCGTTACATGGTGCTGCCGCCCGGCCCCGCGCCCGACGCGCTCGCCGGCCGGTTCTATCAGAACAAGGCCCCGCGCCCCTGGTTCCCATTCAAGAGGGGGTTGCCACTCGCCGCCGCCGTCGGGGCGGCGGGTGCGCGCCCGGCGCTCGCTCTCGAACGTGCGGAGGAACCCGCTCAGGGTGCGCCGCTTTGGCCGGAAGTGCGCGGCGCGTATACGACCTCCGAGTTGCTGACGGTGGGCGCCGGGACGCGTGCAGAGTTGGTGGAGAAACTCGTCGCGCTGCGTTCGCGTCTTGAAACCCCGGGCGGAGCGGCGCCGGACGTGCGGGCGTTGGGGTCGGGGAGGTTTCGCGCGGCGGTGGTGGGGACAGACCGGCGACATCTCGTCGAACAGCTCACGCAGGCGCAGAAGGTTATCGCGCGCGGCTCCGATTCTCACTTCGGCCGCGACGGCGTCTTTTTCGCCGACTCCGACCTCTTCTGTGACGGCAGGGTTGCCTTCCTTTACCCGGGGCAGGGCTCGGCGTATCCGGGCATGCTGGCCGACATCTGCTGCCAGTTCCCGTCTGCGAGGAGGTGGTTCGAGAGTATGGACGCCGGCGCCGACGGGCGCGAGCCGCCGACGCGCTGGCTCTTTTCTCACCTCGCCGCCTCGCCCGGCGGGCGGCGGCGCCTAGCCGAAGTCATCAACGCGCCGGAGTTAGGCGCCCCCGCAGGGTTCGTCGCCAGCATGGCGCTCGACGAGCTGGTCAGGAAGATGGGCGTCTCCCCCGACGTGCTCGTCGGTTATAGCAACGGCGAGTTGGTTGCGCTCACCCTCGCCGGGGCTCTGCCCTTGCGCGACCGGGAGCAGCTCTTTGAGTGGGCGGAGCAACTGCGCGACGACGCCGTCGTCGCCGAGCGGAGCGGGCGGCTCCCGACCGGGACTCTGCTGTCGGTCTCCGCGCTCGCGCTGTCGGAGGTGTCGGCGGTCGTCGAGCAGCATCCCGGCCGGGCCTTCGTCGCAATGGACAACTGCCCGAGTCAGGTGACTGTCATCACGACGGCCGAGGTCGGCGACGCCGTCGCGGACGAACTCTCGCGGCGCGGCGGGCTCTGCCTGCGTCTACCTCTGGGGCGCGCTTACCACACGCCGCTCTTCGCAAAGCAGGCGGCGAAAATCCGCGACCTGTATGAGTCGCTCGGGCTCGGCGCGCCTGAGTTCCCCGTCTATAGCTGCGCCTCGGCCGCCCCGTTCGGCGGTGACAGGGAGAGCGTCCTCGACCTGGCATCCAGACAGTGGGAGTCGTGCGTGCGGTTTCGAGAAACCGTTGAGCGCCTCTACGCCGACGGCGTGAGGCTGTTCGTAGAGATCGGCGCAGCCTCTGTGCTGACCGGCTTCGTTAAGGACACGCTGCGGAAACGGCCGCACGTCGCGGTTGCCTCTGACGTGGAGGGGCGGAACGGGGCCGCGCAGCTACAGACGGTGGCAGCCCACCTCTTCGTCTGCGGTAGGGAGGTGGATGGCGACGTATTTCATCCGGCGCGCTCGCAGGACGCGGCGGGCGTTTCCCGCGCGCCCGCGAACGCTCCGCACGCGGCCGAGGGGCGGGCTCCGGCCGTCGCCCCGGAGCCAAAGCGCGAGGCCGGCCCGTTTAAACCACTCCACCCCGCACCTACCGCGAACTTGCCGGAAGCAGTTCCCGCGACGGCGGCCTCCGTCGTGCGTGCTCACTTTCAACTGATGGACGAGTTCCTCGCAACACAGGGGCGCGTGCTGGCCGCCACGGTCGGCCGCCTGCGGCTGAAAGCGGCCGCGCCGGGCGGCGCGGCCCCGAACCTCAGCGGCAACTTGACCCGGGCCTTCGAGCGGCCGGCGCCGGCCGCGACTCCGGAGAGGGCGGCCGGCGCCGGCCAGGGTCGTCGCTACCCTTTGCTGGGGGGGGCCGTCGGCCGGACGGAAACATCCATCGAGTTCGAGCGCGCCTTCTCGCTCGCCTCAGACCCCTACCTGCGCGACCACACGCTCGGCCGAGTGGATGCGCGGAGCCCCCACACGGCCCTGCCCGTCCTGCCCTTCACCATCGCAATGGAGCTGATGGCCGAGGCCGCATGCGCGTTGACGGGGAACGACGCGGCGGCGCTGGCGATACACGAAATCCGAGCCTACCGCTGGCTGGCGGTAAACTTGGACGAGATGGTGCTCAGGGTGGTCGCGGTGAAGCGGCCGCCGGCCGCGCAGGGCGGCCAACTCGTAGACGTTTCCGTCTACGAGTTGAAGCCGCGCGCAGGGGGGAGCGGGCGCGAAGCCCTCCGCGCGTTCAAGTGCGCTGTGGAATTCTCGGAGGCGCCCGAGCAAGGCGTGCCCCTGGTCCCCGGGCGGACGGGTGATTTCAGCAAGACGCGCTTTAGCGGAAAGGAGTTTTACGGGCGCTGCGTCTTCCACGGGCCGTCGTTTCAAAGCATCCGCTCGCCGCGTTACCTCGACGAGCGGGGCATAGAAGTAGAGGTGCGGGTGCCGGCCGCCGGCGACGGCGAACTCATAACGCCGGCCTTCCTGCTCGACGCCATCGGGCAGGCGGCCGCGTACTGGATGGTCGAGTACGGCCACCGCTTCTTCGGCGAATACCCTTTCCAGATGAAGAGGTATCAACAGCTTCGGCCGCCGCCGCGGGCGCACGAAAAGCTGGTCTGCCGCCTCTCTTGCCGCTTCAACGGGATGACCACGAGTGCCGACGCGGAGCTGGTAGACGAGAAGGGGCGGCCCGTAGCCCGCGTCGAACAACTGCTCCTGCGCCATTACCAGTTCGACCGCAGGTTGCTTTCGTCCCTCTACTGGCCGGGGCCGGCGGCCCTGCTCTCGGAGGAGGGCGAGTCCGAAGGGGAACCCGACGTGATCGTCCGGCGCATCTCCCGTCTCCCGCAGGACATGCTGGGCGCGTCGCAGGACATCTGGCTGCGGGCGCTCGCCCACACGGCGCTGGTGGATGAGGAGCGGCGGGCCTGGTACGCGCTGCCGGAGCAAGGGCTGCGGCGCCTTGAATGGCTGCTCGGGAGGATCGCGGCGAAGGACGCGGTGCGCGTCTGGGCGGCGCGTAACCTCGGCGCGGAGTTGTCGCCGCACCAGTTGGTGATCCGTTACGACGAGCGCGGTGCGCCGACGGCCTGCGTCGAGGGCGTCTCGCCCGCGCCGAGAATCTCCATCAGCCACAGCGATGGGCGTGCGCTGGCCGCGGCCTCGGGCCATCGTCTCGTGGGCGTTGACCTGGAGCGGCGGGGCGCGCACAAGCTTGAGCACATCGGCTCGGCCTTCGACGCAGAAGAACTCGGGCTGTGGCCGGCGCCGCTCGGGCCTCCCCTGCCCCTCTGGTGTGCGAGGGAGGCGGCGGCGAAGGCTTCCGGGCGGGGGATTGGAGGGGACTGGCTCGACTGGAGGATTCACGAAGTCTCGCCGGACGGGCGGCACGTCGTGGTCGGGCACGGGGGCGAGGCTTATGCCGTGCGCCTGACGAACACCGAAGACGAGTGCGCGGCGGTCTGCATTCATTGAAGCTCCGAGGAGGGATACGCATGAAGCCGACAGTGGACGAAATCAGCAACGACCTTTCGGCCATCGCGGGTGAGATGGTCGAGGACTGGGGGCTGGAGCTATCCGGCATTGACGCCTCGACGCGCCTGTCGAGGGACCTCTGTTTTTCCTCCGTCGACCTGTTAAATTTCTTCGCCTCCATCGACGTGCGTTACCAGCGCAGGCTCCCCTACGAATCCCTCCTGATGGACGGCGCGGCCTACCGCGACGAACTGACGCTCGGGCAGCTCGCGGAGTTCATCCACAGGGAGTTCGACAACGGTGTGGCGATGCGCCGAGAGGTGTGAGGCATGCCGGATATCAAGGCCCGCTTCATCTTCACCGCCGACGACTTCGGGTTGACGCGGGGCGTGAGCGACGCCATCGCGCGGGTCATGAGCGGGGGCGTCGTCACCAGCACGAGCGTGCTAGTGTGCCGCGACAACCACGAGCTCATCACGCCCTGGGTCGGGGAGATAAGCGGGCGCGCGGGGCTCCACCTCCAACTGACCGACGGCGTGCCGTGCCTCCCCCCGGATGAAGTACCCAGCCTCGTCACCGGCTCGGGCAGGTTCCCTCCGCGCCGGGCCGACGTGCGGGCCGTGGAGCCCGACGAAGTGTGGGCTGAGTGGCTCGCGCAGGCCGAGCAGTTCGCCCGCTTCGGGATGTCGCCCTCACACGTGGACTCCCACCACAGCGTCCACACCCTGCCCCAGGTGCTCCCCGTCTACGCACGGCTCGCGCTCCACCTGGGCCTCCCCGCGCGCTCCGGCCCGCCCCACGTCACTGGCTACCTGCGCGGTCGCGGCATCGAATGCCCGGACACCTGCGAGGACCACTGGTATAGCCCGGAGGTGACGGAGGCGCGCCTGCTGGCCTTCGTAAGCAAGAACCTCGCCCTCCACGGCGGTGGCGTCGTCGAGTTCATGTGTCACCCAGGTTGCGTAGACGCGGACCTGCGCGCTGCCTCGCGCTACGTCGAGGGTCGCGCTGACGAGGCGGCGCTCCTCGGCTCGGCAAAACTACGACGGCGACTAACGGAGCTGGGGGTCGAGTTAATCGGCATGGGTGAGCTGGCGAAGGGGCGGGGGCCGGCCGGCCGGTTGTAAGCCTCTTTATATCGCTAAAACCACGGGATTTAAGGCGCATGCAAAATTTATTGTATGCCAGTTGGAAATTAAGTACTATGCAGGCGCTCTACCAAGTCAGGCCGATGGCCTATCGAAGAGAGGGAAACGAAAATGGCGATGAAGTTCATGATCATTAACACTCCTAATGGTCAAAACTACAGCGAGACTAGCCCGAGTTCCACGGTAGATGTTACCCAGTTGCAGACGCTTCTGGACAGCGGCACAGTGGAAGTCGCGTATTCGACGGTGGCGGGCGGTCACATCTACGTCGTGACGGCCGAATCGACGGAGGAACTGGTGCGGCTCGTCCGCGGGAACCCGTTCTTCCACGACAGCCACACTGAAGTCATCCCGCTCATGGACGCCGTTGACTTCCTCCGGGGC
The DNA here is from genome assembly GCA_035645715.1 of Pyrinomonadaceae bacterium. Lineage (GTDB taxonomy): Bacteria > Acidobacteriota > Blastocatellia > Pyrinomonadales > Pyrinomonadaceae > QHXN01. The sequence goes on along the minus strand of DASQMB010000019.1, from coordinate 33,217 downwards.
GTCTCGGACGCGTTGGGAGCTGAGCCGTCGAGCCACAGCGGGGACTGAACTTCCATCACGTCCTATGTCAACGGCGTAGCGGGCCTCGTAGACGTAACCTGAAAAGTACGGCTGACTGAGTGGGTTCGCTCAGTAAGTATCTCTCTCACGCCCCTCGTCTAACACCTCACGCCAAATGTCTTAGCCCGCTCGACCCTTCCGCGGGCAGATCGGGTCTTGGACTATGCACCATCCCACGGATTTCCGCTTTCTAGTTTACTGTCCGGCTAGCCTCGCCCACTGCGGTCTCGCGTTGAACGCTGCGCGCGCGGGGGGGGCGGGAATCCTTGACTTTGAATTTGCGGCGGACGCCTCGCGGGCCGAGAGGAATCTGCAAGTCCTCTCGGCCCGAACCCGCGCCGGGCAGCCGATAGGCGTCCGCCTGGCGACGCGGCGGGCGAAGGGCGATTCACGGTTGTTGAACGCCCTTCGCAACCGGCCGCATTTCCTTATCCTGTCGGCGGACGCTCCCGCCGACGAGCAACTGGAAGTAAGCGCGTCACTCGCGCTCGAGCACCGGCGCATACTGTTGGAGGTCGTTGACGCCGAGGGGCTGCCGGCAGCTCCGCCCCCGCACGTCGAAGGCTTAATCGCCTGCGGCACGGAGGCGGGCGGATGGGTCTCGGAGAGCGCCACCTTCATCCTCCTGCGAAAACTTCTTGAGCGCGGCACGCTCCCCGTCTACGTCCGCGGGATATCCGGGGTCTACGGCATGGCGGCGAGCAGGGTGGGCGGGGCTTGCGGCGCCGTGCTGGACAGCCAGCTTCTGCTGATGCCTGAGTCGCCCGTCCCCGCCTCCTGGCGCACGACGCTGGCGGCTCTACAGCAGTACGACACGACGTTGCTCGGCGCACATTCGGGGCGCGCCTGCCGCGTCGTGCGCCACGGCTCCTTCCCGGCGCTCGCGCGGGCCGAGGCCGCCGCCAGGGAGCTTGAGGCGGCGGGCGACAAGCCCCGCGAGGACTTGCACGATGCGCTGGCACGACACATCGGATGGGATGACCCCGACCGCTCCGTCTGGCCCGTGGGGCAGTCAATCGGCGCGGCCAGTCAGCTCGCCGAGCGTTACAACAGTGTCGGCTCGCTGCTGAGCCGCTGGCCCGCCGAGATGGAAGAGGCGATTCGACAGGCGGCCGATTACCCGTTCGCGGCGGCGACGCCGCTGGCCGCCTCACACGGCACCCTCTACCCCGTAGTGCAGGGGGCGATGACGAGGGTGAGCGACAACCCGCGGTTCGCGCGCGCCGTCGCCGAGGCGGGCGGGCTGCCGCTGCTCGCTCTCGCGCTGCTGCGCGGCCGCGAGGTCGCCGACCTGCTGGCGCGGACGGCCGGAGAGTTGAAGGGGAGCCCGTGGGGCGTGGGGCTGCTCGGCTTCGTCCCGCAGGAGATTCGGGACGAGCAGATAAGCGAAGTCCTGAAAGTGCGTCCGCCCTACGCGCTCATCGCGGGCGGGCGACCCGACCAGGCGCTGGAAATGGAAGCCTCCGGCATCGCCACGTATCTGCACGTGCCCGTCCCGCGGCTGCTTCAGGACTTCCTCAGCCAGGGCGCACGGCGGTTCGTCTTCGAGGGGCGCGAGAGCGGCGGGCACGTCGGGCCGCTCGGCAGTTGCGTGCTCTGGGAGGGCATGGCCGCCTCGCTCCTGCGCCACGTGCCCGAGGGCGAGGAAGAACGCGTACACGTCCTCTTCAGCGGCGGCATCTACGACGCGCGCTCCGCCGCGATGGCGGGCGTCTTCGCCGCCCCGCTGGCGCGCCGCGGCATGAAGGTCGGCGTCCTCATGGGCACGCCCTACCTCTTCACTCGTGAGGCGGTCGAGACGGGCGCCATCATCGAGTCGTTCCAGCGCGAGGCGCTGGAGTGCCGCGCGACCACCACGCTCGAATCCGGCCCCGGCCACGCAAACCGCTGCGCCGTGACGGACTTCGCGCGCGAGTTCGGCGACAGGCGGCGGCGGCTCCTGCGAGAATCCGCCACGGCGGACGAATTGAAGGCCGAGCTTGAGCGGCTGAGCCTGGGCCGCCTCCGCCTGGCGACGAGGGGCAAGACGCGCGACGCCGAGGGGCGGCTTGTCGAGGTCGCCCGGGAGGTTCAGAAGCGCGAGGGGATGTACATGCTCGGCGAGGCGGCGACGCTCCGCTCCTCCGTCCTCTCGATGGCCGAGCTCCACGCCGACATCTGCGAAAGCGGCGCGGGCGTCGTGCGCGAAGCCCTGCCGGCGGCGCCCGCCGTGTCGGCGCCCGCGGCCACGTGTGACGTCGCTATCGTCGGCGTGTCGGTGCTGCTGCCCGGCGCCGCGGATGTCGAAACCTTCTGGGCGAACGTGCTCGGCAATCGCAGCGCCGTCACCGAGATTCCGCCCGAGCGGTGGGACTGGCGTCTGCTCTACGACCCGGACAAGAAGGCGCGCGACCGCTCCTACTCGAAGTGGGGCGGCTTCTTCTCCGACATCGTCTTCGACCCCGTGCGCTTCGGCATCCCGCCCGACAGCGTTAAAGACATCGGGGTGCCGCAGTTGCTCGCTTTAGAGTTGATCCGGCGCGCGCTCGTTGACGCCGGCTACGAGTCGCGCGAGTTCGACCGCGAGCGGACGGCCGTCATCCTGGCCGAGGCCGAGCACGGCGGCGTGCTGCATCAGCAGCACGTCGCGCGCACGCTGCTGCCGTTCCTCACCCCTCAGGCCCCGCAGGCGATGCTCGACCGCCTGGCAGAGTGGACGGCCGACTCTTTCCCCGGCTCGCTCTCCAACATCACGGCCGGCCGCGTCGCCAACAGGTTCGACTTCGGCGGCTCTAACTTCGTCATCGACGCGGCGTGCGCCTCGTCGCTGGTCGCGCTAGACCTCGCAATTCAGGAGCTCGCGCTCAGGCGCAGCGATGTCGTAATCACGGGCGGCATTGATACGGGGCAGCACCCGTACGGCTACGTCGCGTTCAGCAAGACGCAGGCGCTCTCGGAGACGGGGCGCTCGCGCCCCTTCGATAAGCGGGCCGACGGCATCGTGATCAGCGAGGGCGTCGCCGTCGCCGTGCTCAAGCGGCTCGAAGACGCGGAGCGCGACGGCGACCGTATCTACGCCGTGCTGCGCGGCGTGGGCGGGTCGAGCGACGGCAAGGCGATGGGCATGACCGCGCCCCGGCCGGCGGGACAGGTGAGGGCGCTCCGGCGCTGCTACCAGCGGGCCGCCATTCCCTTCACCTCCGTCGGCTACTACGAGGCGCACGGCACGGGCACGCCCGTCGGCGACGCGGCCGAACTCGAAACGGTCAGCGGCTTCCTGCGCAGCGAGGGCGCGGGGACGCGCCAGTGCGCCATCAGCTCCGTGAAGGGTCTGATCGGCCACACCAAGACCGCGGCCGGCATCGTCGGCATCGTTAAGGCCGCGATGGCGCTCCGCCACAGGGTTCTGCCCGGCCACCCCATCGACGAGCCCCTCGACGACCTGCAAGCGCCGGACTCGCCGCTCTTCCTCCTGCGCGAGCCCCGGCCCTGGTTCGCCGCGCCCGGCTCTCAGCCGCGGCGAGCGGCCGTCAGCGCGTTCGGCTTCGGCGGCACAAACTCTCATGCGGTCCTCGAAGAATACGGCGGCGGTTACGAAACCCCCGCGCCCGGCGCGGAGCGCTGGCCGGCCGAGCTCGTACTCTTCCGCGGCGCGAGCCGCGCGGCGCTGACTAAATCCATAGAAACGCTGCTCCACAGCCTCCCGCAGGGCACGGCCGTGCCGCTACGCGAGGTTGCGCGGCTCTGCGCGCAGGCGGTGACGCCGGGCGGCGGGCACTCGCTGGCCGTCGTGGCCGGCGACGTGGACGAGTTGCGCCAGCAGCTCGCGGCCTTCATAGACGACGCGGACGCGCCGACGGAGACCGCGTCGAGGTTCTTCGCCGAGACGCCCGCCGAGGCGCCGCCCGTCGCCTTCCTGTTCCCGGGTCAGGGCGCGCAGTACCCGAACATGGCGCGCGAGGCCGCGCTCTTCTTTGAAGAATTCCGCGAAGGCATCGAGGGCGCGTGCCAGGCGCTCGCCCCCTTCTACCCGCAGAGCCTGGCCGAGATGATCTACCCGCCGGCCGAGTTCGACGCCGGCCAGCGCGAGCGGAACGTCGAGGTCTTGAAGGACTCACACGTCGCGCAGCCGGCCATCGGCGTTATCTCGACCTGCTATGCACGGCTCGCGCGCCGCGTCGGGATCAACCCCGCAATGATGGGCGGGCACAGCTACGGCGAGTTCAGCGCGCTGCACGCCGCCGGCGCCATCTCCTGGCAGGACTTCCTGCGCATCTCGGAGCTGCGCGGGCGCGTCATGGGCGCGGCGCGCGGCGGGGCGATGGCCGCCGTGAAAGCCCCGGCCGAGGAGGTGGAGAAGCGCCTCGCGGAGTTCGAGGGCGTCGTGGCCGCCTCCTACAACGCGCCGGACGAGGTCGCCGTCTCCGGCCCCGTCGGAGAGGTCGAGCGCCTCGTCGCTTCGCTCGACGCGGCGGGCGTGCGTTGCAGCAGATTGAAAGTGTCCGGCGCGTTCCACTCGCCGATGATGGAGGCGGCGCAGACGCCCTTCGCCGAGGCGCTCGGCGCGTACGGCTTCGCCGCCCCGGCCGTGCCCGTCTACAGCAACGCGGACGCGCAACGCTTCCCCGGTGAAGAGTCGGACATACGGCGCAGGTTGCAGCAGCACATGTCCGGCCCCGTGAGGTTCACGCAGCTCGTCGAGGAGATGTACGCGAGTGGGGCGCGCGTCTTTATCGACATGGGGCCGGGCGGCGTCTTGCGCCACCTCGTCGGCCGCATACTCGGCGACAGGCCGTACCTCGTGCTCGGACTCGACGGCGGCCTGCGCGAGACACTCGCCGCGCTCGGGCGGCTCTGGACGGCCGGCGTCGTCAGAGAGCCGGGGGCGCTGTTCGACGGACGCTGCGACCCGAACTTTCGGCCCGAGGAGCTTGCGCAGCGTGCGAAAGTCTCCGAGCCGCCCGCCACCGCCTACTACGTCAACGGCTTCTCAGCGCGCCGCCTGCAAGAGCCCAGGCGCGCCTTCAACAAGCTGCCGCTGCTCGACAGCGAGGCCCGCGGCCGTGAGGCGGCGGCGCCCCCTTCCCCGACGAGTGCGCCGGCCGCGCCGCCGCACGCCGTACCGGAGCAACACACGCCGGGCTCGCCCTCGGCGGCCGGCGGGGACGCCATCCTGAGCGTCTACGAGTCTTATCAGCAGACGATGCGCCAATTCCTGAAGACTCAGGAAGAGGTCTTGCGCAACGTGCTCGGCGCGACGGCCGCGCCCGGCGCTTATGAAGAGGTCTTGGCCCGGCCGCACGACACGATACCGCTGGCGAAAATTGAAGAGCCGACGGCGGAGCCGCTCGTCGTCGAGGCTGCGCCGGCCCACCCCGAAGCCGCGCCGCCCCAGCCCGAGCCCGAGCCCGAACAGAATGACCTGCAAGGCATCGTCCTGGGCACGGTTTCCGAGTTGACCGGATACCCCGTCTCCATGCTCGGCATGGAGGCCGATCTGGAGGCCGAACTCGGCATCGACTCGATTCGGCGCCTTGAGATCATCAACCGACTTCAGCAGAAACTCCCGGCCGAGGTCGGGCGGGCCGCATCGCAGAACACCGAGCGCCTCGCGCGCTCGCGCACACTCAGCGCGCTGCTGGAGGCGCTGAGCGCGTCTCCGCTCTCGCCGCCTACCGCGCCGGCCGTGCTCACGCGCGGCGCGACGGAGCCGGAGTCGGCCGCGTGCCCGCGCTACGTCATACGCGAGCGCCGCGAAGACCTGCGCGAACGGGATGAGGGCAGGCGAATCGACGGCACGTTTATCATCATCGGCGAGCGCTCGCCGGACCTGCCGTATGTCGTCCGCGAGCTACAGAGGCGCGGCGCGGGCGCGCGCGTCCTGACCTCGGCGGAGTGCCGCTCGGCGTCGCAGATCGAGGAGTGCGTGCGCCAGGTCCAGAAGGACGAGTATGTCGCAGGCGTCATCAACCTGACGGCGGCCGCGGAGGGCGGTATCCCCTCCGGGCTGGAGCGCTGGCGCGAACTCACACAGACGCACTGCAAGCGGCTCTTCATGGTGCTGCGGGCGTGCTCCGTAAGGCAGACCCCGCTGCGCTGGGTCGTCTCTGTCTCGAACCTGGGCGGCCTCTTCGGCAGGGAGGGGCTGTCGGGCAAGGGACTGCCGAGCGAGGGCGCACCCGTCGGCCTGCTCAACAGCTACAAGCTGGAGTACCCGGAAACGCTGGTCAAGAGCATCGACCTCGACCCGAACCGCCCCCCGTCCGAGCGCGCGGCGCACGTCATCAACGAGATGCTGTTCGGCGGGCGCGACGTGGAGGCCGGCTACCCCGGCGGCGCGCGACACCTCTTCGGAGTCGTCGAGTCGCCGCTGGCCGACGAGCCCTTGAAAGACCGGCCCGCCTCCGACTGGGTCTTCCTCGTGACGGGCGGCGCGCGCGGCATTACGGCGCGCATCGTCCAGGCGATGGCGCTCCCCGGCCAGAAGATGGTCATCGTCGGCCGCAGCAGCACGGTCGCCAAAGACCCCGAACTCGTTAAGCTCGTCGGCCGCGAGCAGATTCGCGAGTACCTGATTCAGAGGTCGGCGGCCGGCAGGCCCGAGTCGCCCGTGTCCATCGAGCGCCAGGTCGGCGAAGTGCTCCGCCACCACGAAATCGCTTCCAACATCGACCTGCTGCGCCGGCTCGGCGTCGACGTGCATTACCGCTCGGTTGACGTGCGTTCGAGCACCGAGTTCGTTGAAGTGATACAGAAGACGTACCAGAGGTTCGGGCGCATCGACGCCGTCATCCACGGCGCGGGGATCATCGCCGACAAGCTGCTGGTGGACAAAGAGGTGGACTCATTCGACGCCGTCTTCGACACGAAGGCCGACAGCGCGTTCCTGCTCTTCCAGCACCTGCGCCCCGAGGAGCTGAAGCTGATGATGTTCCTCTCCTCGACGGCGGCGCGCTTCGGCAACCGCGGGCAGATGGACTACGCGGCCGCGAACGAGGTGCTGAACCGTTTCGCCTGGACGATGGACAAGGAGTGGGACGCGACGCGCGTGGCCTCGATCAACTGGGGGCCGTGGATGGACACCGGCATGGCCTCGCCGCTGCTCGACAAGTTCAGGGCCAGCGGCATCGTGCCCATCGACCCGCACGAGGGCTCGCGGTTCGCCGCCCGCGAGGCCGCGCACGCGAGCTGCGACATCGAAGTCATCGCGGGCGAAGGTCCCTGGCGCGGCTCGGCCGCGGCGCCCCCCGGCAAAGGACTCTCCTTGTGAGCCGCCCGCGGCTCGTCTTCTACTGCCACAACACTTATGGCCTCGGGCACATCGCCCGCTCGCTGCGCATCGCGGATGCGGCCACAAGTCTGGGCGCCGAGTGTGCCGTCCTGACAGGCTGTAAGCATATGGACGCGCTGAACGTGCCCGCCGGCGTCGAAGTCCATCAACTGCCCGCGTTCGCCCAGGCGCCGGGCGGGTCCGCCGTCTCGATACTCGCCGCCCCCGACCAGAGGGACGTAGTGGCGCGCAGGGGCCACCTCATTTCACGCTTCTGCAAGGCGTGGCGCCCCCACTGCCTGGTGGCCGATTTGTTACCGCTCGGCCTCTGGGGGGAGTTGGTCGAAACCCTGTTGGAGCCCGACTGCGCCGCCACGTGTGCGGTATGGGGGCTGCCTTACGCGGAGGGCGCCGGGCCGGGTTCCGGGGAGTACCGAAACCCGCGCCTGGCGAGGGCCTACCGTCGTTACGAGTACCTCCTGGCCTACGCCGACCCGCGCTTCGACGACATACTGGGAGGCGTGGACCGGGCGGCGCTGCCACCCTCCACCGAATATGTCGGCATCGTCGCCCAGAAGCCGGCGTCCCCGGCGGCACAGCGGGAAGGAGACACCATCGTCGTCCTGTGCGGCGGGGGCTACGGCGGGGTTCGATTCTACAAATTCGTACTGGACGCCACTGCCGCCTTCCCCGACACTCGCCTGCGGATGGTCGTCGGACCCAAGGGCGAGCCCGGGCCGATGCGCGAAATGGTCGCCGGCCGGAACGTCGAACTGCTCGACACCGCCACGGCCGACGAGGCAATCGGCGGCGCGGCTCTCGTCGTCTCCCGCGTCGGGTATAACACATCCTTCTACCTGATACAGACGCCGCTGCCCCTGGTCTTCGTCCCACAGCGCATGGGGAACGACGACCAGCCGCGCCGCGCCGCCAGGCTGGAACGGTATCCGAACGTCTGGAACGTAGACGAGAATAGCCCGGACGCACCCGGGCAACTGCGCCAGGCCATCGGGGCCGCACTCAGCGCCAAGCCGTCCCGCAGGGAGGTGGATTTCGACATCGACGGCGCGGCCAACGCGGCGGCACACCTGATCCGGCTGGCCGACGAACGCGCACCCTCCTCCGCCTGAAGTGCGGCGGCGCAGTGTTCTTCAGGCGCAGTGTTCTTCAAAAGCCTGTACTGATCTCTGACTCCTCACGCGGATCACTTACCGAGGTTCACTCCGCATCATGGGCGCCCCCGAGTATGTCGCGGGCGAGGACGAGGGCGGCCGCGTCCGCGGGCTTGTTCCCGAGCCCGCCGAAATGCACGCTGATGAAGCCGCAGGGGTTGCGGGCATAGTCGTAGCCCATAACGCCGCCGGGCAGGCCGTCGAAGATCGGGTAGAAGTAGCGTTGCGAGGGCAGCTCGAAACTCCTCCCGGCCCCGAAAAGGCAGGCGACGAAGCCCTGCTCCCATTGCCACGTCGCCGTGCCTTCGGGGGCGACCCGCAGCATCTCGGCGGCGAGCCGGCGCGGGTCTTCGCTGTTACGCAGCAGGAAGAGTCCCGTGTTGATCCTGCCGGTCGGGAGCCTCCCCCCACCCCCGTAGAGCGGCCCCCACAGTCTCAGGTATTCGTCTCCGTAGTCGGCGTCGGGCTGGTATACCAGGTCGTGTTCCCGGAACCTGCCGAGCGCCTCGCTCATGGGCGCGAGCATGAATACGTCGTCGTCCATGAAGCAGAACTCTCCAGGCTCGAATAAGAGGCAGACGCAGGCTTTCATCACGAACCCGTGCCGCGTTATTTTCGCCAGCCGCTCCCCGCCGAGTTCCTCAACCCTTTCGCTCACCCGCGCCGCCGGCACCACCTCGGCGAAGGGTAGCAGCGCGGCGAACAGCCTGCGGCTCTGCTCCGGCCACTGGTGCTCGCCGTAGACGACGACTCGCGGAGGGCTGTAGCCGTTGAGGATCATGCTGTAGAGGCTGAGGACGGTGCGCGCCGGGGTTCTCCCGGAAAAGAACATCTTCAGCGGAGGGCCTTCCGGATCGCGCAGGCGTCGCCGCACCCTCTCCAGGTAGGGCAGCAGCAGCCGTAGGGTCTCCTCGAAACTGTCATCGGCGGGGGCGAGGTACGCGCCCCAGAGCCAGTCTCCGTCAAGTTGCCAGTGGGCCACTTCGAGGACATCGCCCGCGCTCACCTCGATCTCGTGTCGTGTGGCGGCATGCGCGGCGGGGTCCGCATGAATCACGTGGCCGTCGCGGCGCACGAACGAGCCATCGTCGTCCCAGAAGACAAACCTGCCGCCGGCGTTGACGCGAATGCGGAAGACGACGTGGAAGCCGCGCATCTCTCCGCCCTGGCCCGCGGGCCGCAGGCCGGCGTTGAAGAACTCACGCCAGTTAATCGTCCAGCACTTGTCTCCGGCGATGGCCTGCCAGCGGGGCTGCGGCACGAAAGGCATGGGCGGCGCGTCCCACTCCGGGTCCGAGGCCCACTGTCGCCCGGACACTTCGACCGCACGCGGCCAGGAACACCTGACGATGTCGAATGGTCTTTCCGTCATTGCTTATGCTCGATTTTGGCGATGATGTGATGAAGCAGCCGCCGGTAGTATTGCAGGGAATGACTTGAAGCGCGAAGGGGCCTGGCTGAAAGCCCCAGCTAATCAGCGACACCGAACAGGCCCTCGACGAACTTCGCTCGCAGCTTAGAGTGTAGCGACAGTGCCAGCGGACACACGGGAGGGTGGCCTCGGGCGCGTGGTGCCGCCCCTTGATGGGCGAGGATTAACGCTTCATGTAAAGTCCTGATAAGACCGGCCGGAAGAACGCGGGGGCGAATTATAACTGAGACGCGGTTTTTTGAAACAGAACCAAAAAATCGGCTACGGCACGGCTCTCAATAACGGATGTCGAGAGCGAGCAGGTTACTCTTATACCAGTGGACCGTGGGTGAGCGCGTCTTGGAGTGCCGCAAGGGCAGCCGGAGCGATTTTCTTGGCAGCAGTTATTGATGCTACGGGTCGAGATCGTAGGTGAAGGTGTTAATGGGGTTGTGTTCCAGATTATCCCGCGCGTGGTCGTACCTCATCACCGTCTTCGGGTCCCGGTGCTTCGTCACCATCTGCACCTCGCGGTAGCTGTGTCCACGGTTTAGCAGTTCTGTGACGACGGTTCGACGCAGGTCGTGAGGCGTCACCTTTCCCACACCCGAGAACATCCCCCACCGCGCGACTATACGCTGCACTTGGCGCGGGCTCAGCGCCTTGTCGAAGACCAGCGTCCGGTAGTTCGAGTGCGGCTGGAAGAGCGGCGCATCCGGGCCGTCGCTGTGCAGCGCGCGCCGGCGCTTGTAGTCCAGCCTGAGGTAATCGTCAATCGCCTCCTTCACGTCTGCGGGCAACGGCCAGACCTCTTCCCTACCCCCTTTGACCTTGCACTTGAGCACCCACAGCCCCCGGCTCGCCGTAATCGACGAACGCCGCAGCGAGCAGACCTCGGACAGCCGCAGTGACAGCCGCAGCATGACTAGCAGCATCGCGTAGTCTCTTGCCCCCTCGGGCTTCGTCTTGTCAGGGGAGGCTAGGAGGTGCCTGACCTCCTTCGGAGTAAGCGCACGCCCCGCCTGCTGCGCCGGTACGGGTGGCGGAGGCACCAGCTTGGCCGAGGCCGGGTTGAGCGTGACCACCCCTGCCGCCTGCAAGTATGAGAAGAAGGAGCGGACGACCGAGAGTTTCTGCGTGACCGTGGCCGGCCTCCGTTTATCACGGATGAGCCGGTCGCGGTAGCGCAGCACGTGCTCGGGGGTGACCTGTACGGGGTGCGGCCACCCGGCGTGCCGGAAGAACTCGTTGAGGCCGCGCCGGTAGGACTCCCTCGTCTCCGCGGAGAGCGACTTCAGGATGAAGGGGGCGGCCATCCGCTCCTCGAACCTCGCCTGCCCGGCCACCGCCGGCGGCTCGGGTTGCGCCGTTGCCGGTGACAAGTTCTCTGCGGTGACTTGTGTGTCGCTCATTTTGGACAACTCTGCTGTAGGTTTGCACATAAAGTGCAAAAACAGAAACGTGGAGTCAATAACTTACAGGTCTTCTTTGCGCATTAAATGTAAATGCTTTTGCACATAAACTGAGCAAAGGCACTAAAAATTGCATACATACCGATCCCACCTAAAGATCAGTTTACTATAGATGTAAATCTTCAAATATTTTACTGGCGAGGCGACGTGCTGGTGCTCGACAACCTCAGCGCCCACCGCGCGAGCCGCATCGAGGAAGCGGCCGAGAGGCGCGGGCGAAAAAAGAGGGCGCCGACCTCCGATGGAGGTCGGCGCCCTTAAAGTTTCGGCGCCGCCGGAGGGCGGCCCCGAGCAGCCTAGAACTCGAAGCGCGCGGCGAACTGCATGACGCGAGCGCCGCCCGGGCCGCCGCTGGTGCCGCCCGTCTGCGTCAGACGGCCGAAGTTCGTGCTTGTAAGGTTGAGGAGCTGCGCGGCCGGGAAGAAGTGCGCCCGGTTTAAGGCGTTGAAGGCCTCCATGCGGAGCTGGATGCGCGAGCGCTCGGTGATCCTGATGTTCTTGACGAGAGAAGCATCGACGTTGAAGTACCAGGGGCCGCTGACAATCGCGCGGCCGAGGTTGCCGACGCTGCCCGGCTGGTTGTTGAAGAAGACCTGGCCGGCGAAGGGTGTCGTGCCGAAGCCCTCGGAGGCGCGGCCCGTGCCGAGCTGCGCGGCCGAGCACTGGCCCGCGTTGAGCGCCTCCTGGTTGATGTTGAGCACCGACGGGTTGATCCAGAACACACCGCAGGGCGTCCTGTAGACGCCGACCAGGTCGCGGATCTCGTCGCTGGTCAGGTTGGTCGTGATGCCCTGGCGGGCCGAGCGGGCGGCGCGGTTGAAGGTGCCGCGCGGGTCGACGAAGGTCAGCGGCGGCCCGGAGCTGAGCGTGACGATGGTGTTGAGCTGGAAGCCGCCGATGATGCGGTCCAGAACGCCGCCGGCGCCGGAGAAGAAGGTCTTGCCCCGGCCGAACGGAAGCTCGTAGATGCCGTTGAAGTTTAAGACGTGGGTAACGTCGAAATCGGCCCGCGCCTTCTCAAGCTCGGGGCGGTTGATGTCGAGGAACGTATCCTGCAACTGCTGTGAGGTGCCGATGGCGTTGGTCAGGTTCTTCGAGAAGGTGTAGTTGGCCTGGAAGTAGAGGCCCTGCGAGAACCGGCGTCGCAGCTCGACCTGGAGCGCGTCGTAGCGGTACGACGCCCCGTTCTCGAACAGGAATCCGACGCCCGTGCCGGGGTTCGGCAGGAAGTTGATGAAGGGCGACCGCGTCGGGTCTGCCACGTTCGGGTGGTTGTTGAAGCCGCCCGAGACGAAGGCGATGGCCGCGTCGGCGGGCGTGCCGTTGTTCAGGTGGCTGTTGAAGGTGGCGAGGGCCAGGCCGCCCGTGCCGACGACGAGGCGCCCGTTGGTCGGCGTGCCGCCGCTCTGGAAGATGCTGAGCGGCTGGCAGCCGGCGGCCGCGCAGAACGCGTTGCCCGTCAGCAAGAGGTTCGACCGCGCACGCTGGTAGTCGGCGAAGAAGCCGTTCGAGAAGATGTCAAGCTGGTTGTAGTCGGTGCCACGCCACAGGTTGCTGCTCTGCGTGCCTACGTAGCGGACCTCGAGCGCCGTCTGGAACCCGAGCTCGCGCTGGATGCCGACGCTGTACTGGTGGACAAACGGCGTCTTGAGCTCCGGGTTGATCGCGAAGACCGTGCCGAAGTTGTTGCCGATGCCCGGGGCGTTGTTGCTGATGAACGTGCGCGTGTTCGGGTCGATGAACGTCGGCACGCCGATGGCCGGCACGCCGTTCTGGAGGCGCAGGTTGAGCTGCGACTGGCCGTTCGGGTTGAGCGCCGCGTTGGCGGTGCGGCCGAGGCCCGTGTTGGCGATGGTGGCGGCGTTCAGCGTGGTGACGAGCGAGTCGTTGACGTAGTTTATCCCGTAGCCGCCGCGGATCGTCGTGCGCCCCTCCCCGCCCATCAGCGCGCCGAGGAAGTCGTTCTTGAAGTTCGGCGACCAGGCGAAGCCGATGGACGGCGCGAAGTTGTTGTAGTCGGTCTTGTGGTATTGGCCCGGCCTCCCCGCGTTGGTGCCGAGGACAGTGTAATTGCCCTGCGGGTTGAGGACGGCCTGGAGCGGGTCGGTGCCCTCGGGGATGAGCGGCTCGAGCCCGACGTTGTTGGCGATGCGGAGCGCCGGATACAGCTCGTAGCGCAGGCCGAGCGTCAGGCTCAGCTCGGGACGCACGCGCCAGCGGTCCTGGAAGTAGAGCGAGTAGTTCTCGTAGCGCCACGGCGAGAAGGTGGTCGCGCCGGGGACGAAACCGGAGGAAGGCGACGTGACGTTGAAGCTCTGCGTGCCGGCCGTGACGATGCCGCCGAGCAGGCCGAGCAGGGCGTTGGCCGTGCCGAGCTGCGCGGTGCTGATGCCGCCGAGCGAGTTGAAGTTACCCGATGTCAGGATGGGCGCCGTGCCGCCCGTGCCGAGTTGGAAGGTCGGGACGGTCAACGCGTCGTTGTAGGAGTCGACCTGGAACCACTGGAAGAGGCCGCCGAACTTGAAGGAGTGCGAGCCGCGCACGTAGTCGGCGTTGCTCTGGAAGTTGTAGCCCGCCGTGTTGCGCCCCTGATTCAGGAACTGGGTCTCGGGCGGGTCGACGAATGGCGCGTTGACCGTCCCACCGCCCGTCGCGCTGGGCGGCGTGAAGAAGAAGGCCGGGATCTCGGCGAGCCGGTTGAAGGGCACGTCGCTCTTGAAGAACCCGCCGCGGACCTCGTTGATGAAGTTCGGGGTGAAGACCCGGCGGTAGGCGAGCGCCAGCATCCGGTTCTCCGACGACTGGTTGGAGAAGGGCGTCAAGGTGTAGCCCGCGGTGAGCGGGACGTTGTCGACGTCTGGGCGGAGGAGGACCTCCTTGTTCCAGGTCCAGACGACGTTGAACTGGTTGCTCTCGTTGGCGTCGACGTCGAAGCGGAACGCGTACGAGTTGCGCGTCGTGTTGGCCTGGCGGTCGATCTGGAAGCCGGTCGTGTTCAGCTGGTCGCCGAGGTCGGAGCGGTTGCCCTGCTCAGGCATCCCTGCCAGGAAGCGCGCCTGGACGATGGGGTCGATGGTGCTGGGGATGCCGGCCAGGCCCACCGATTGGGCGAACTGGAGGATGTTGACCGTGCGCTGCTGGCCGGGCGTGACGCCCGCGGGGCAGAGATTGGTGCCAGTATTGGTGCAGGCCGCGTTGAAGGTGAAGATTCCGCCGCGCGCCGAGGGCGTCAGGATGGTGCGTTGAGCGGCCGAGGAGACGGGGTCGCGCACGCCCTCGTAGTTGAAGAAGAAGAAGGCCTTGTCCTTCCAGAGCGAGGGGCCGCCCTCGCCGAAGCGCGGCAGGATGGCCGGGCCGCTGATGGTGCCGCCGAACTGGTTGCGGTTGCGAAAGGCGCGTGGCGACTTCGGGTCGCCGGCCTGGGCGCGGCCCTGCACCACCGCCGGGTCGGTCTCGACGAAGCGGCCGGCGGCGTTGTTGAAGAACGAGTTGGCCGCGAAGTGCGAGTTGCGGTTGTAGGCGAAGAGCGCGCCGTGGAAATCACTCTGGCCGCGCGGGGTCACGAGGCGGACCTGCGCGCCGCCGTAGCCCGAGTCGGCGTCGGCGAGGCCGGTCGAGATGGTGAACTCGCCCGTGTCGTCAACCGACGGGCGGCCCGGCGAGAAGTCGGTCGCGTTGGAGCGGATGAACGCGTCCTGGATGTTGATGCCGTCACGAGTGATGTTGGTCATCGTCGTGCGCATCCCGTTGATGGACGTGAGCTGGAAGCCCTGCGTGCCCGTGGTGCCGGCCTGGAGGTTAATCAGGTTGAGCGGGTTGCGGGCGACGAGCGGCAGCTCCTTGATCTGCTGCGGGCTGACGGTGTTCGACAGCGTGGGCGAGGTGGCGTTGATGACATCGGCGCCCGCCGTCACCGTCACCGACTCCTCGACGCCGCCGACTTCGAGCGTCGCGGCAAGCGAGTACTCGCGGCCCACGTCGATCTTCAACTCGGTGGCTACGAAAGTCTTAAAGCCGGGCGCTGTGACGGTCACAGTATAGGTGCCGACTTCGAGTTGCGGAAAGGTAAACGACCCGTCGCCTTTGGCCGTAACCGTCTGCTCTCTACCCGTCTGATTGTCCCTGGCGACAACAGTCGCGCCAGGCAAAACGCCGTCGGGGCTGGAGACGGTGCCGACTAAGCGGCCGGCGGTCGTCTGGGCGAAAGCCGAGGCTGCGAACAGGCACAGCGCCAGCACCGCGTAGAAAACTTTTTGCATGGGTGGTGAACTCCTTATCGTTGAACTAAAACCTAACCCGTGACACATCGCGAGCCGGGAGACGTGGGACGGTGTCTTCAATTTTCCGGATGAGACTCGATATCTCGTATCGAGACATGGTCCGACGCTTGCGGTCGTTCAAACGACAGGGCAACCCCCATACCGAATGGGGCGGCGGGTGGAGCGCGGCGAGAATCCAGTAGTATTTCTTAAAGTTTATTTGCTCGCCTGATCTAGAGAAATATTATTCTTCCAGAATCCTGAATAGCTTCAGGCTGTCTTGATGTTTTTGAATGCTCGCCTGAACTCCGAGAAATATTTTCCCTCCGGAATCCTGAAGAGTTTCATGAGTTTTGTGGATTTTTTTGAATGTCGTCGCGGGAAGGTGTACGGCGGGAGGGGGCGTCAGCGGCTGCGTCGCGAAGATTGACTTAAGGTAATGAAGGTCGTGAAGTGCTCTGCGCTTATGCGGCTAGACCGAAGAGGCTCTCGACGAACTTCGCCAGCCCCGCCGAGTCTCTGCCGTCCAACCTCTTAACTTGACCTTTCCTCATCACGTGCATCGACTCGACACCTCCTGCGGACGGCTCGTATTTCTGGACCCACCTCCGGACGGTTCGTATGGTCCACAGATAGCCCGCGCTCGCGCATCATCTCCGCGAGGTCGCGGTAGGAGAGTGAGTAACGGCAATACCAGCGAACGCAGAGGGGGATGATTGTGGCTCGGAGTGGCGCCACTTGAATAGAGACTTATTCTGCTTCACGAAGATGGTTCCCGAAGAGTGATATCCGAAGTGGGGGCGAAATATAGCTCGGGAGTGATCGCTGCAACACAGCCATCCAACGTAACCGATGAAACTGGCGCCGGGGCACGACTTTTCGTAGTCGGCCGCGGAAGGTTGAAGAAATCGGCCGGCTTTGTCAGTATCTCACCTTCGCGCCCTACCGATTCAACAGCCCAGTCGCTGCGGGCTGAGAGCCTTCCGACTTTGAAAAAAATTCCCCACGCGCGTGTAGGATTGGGCGCGCGCGGGAGTCTTTATAGGCAGAGACGTTTTCAACGGCCCGGCGGTCGAGGCCGCGCCTACCCGTCAATCTCCGTCCCGACAGCGCGGCGCGGCGGCGGCGGGTCGTGTCCGAACGCGGTTTTCCGACCCCGGCCCCGGGCCCTTTAACCCTTTTCATGCTGAACCCCCGTCTAATCGCCATCAGCCCCGAAGACTTTTTCGCGCAGCGCTACGGGCGGATGCTGGAGTGGTCGCTACACCTGACGGGCGGCGACCGCGCGGCGGCCGAAGACCTGCTGCACGACCTATTCCTCCTCTTCACCCTCCGGCGGCCCGACTTCGAGTCTATCGAAAACGTCGAGGGTTACCTCTACACGATGCTCCGCAACCTCCACCTGTCGCAGCTCCGCCGCGCGACCCGCGCGGGACTGCGGCAGCTCTCAATCGTGGAGTTCGACTCGGCCGCGCTGGGGCTGCGCGCGGCGGACCCTCAGGCCCGCCTCCAGGCGCGCGACGAGTTGCGCAGCGTGTGCGAATACGTCTGCGTGCGGAAGGAGAAGTCGAAGGCGGCGAGCGTCCTCATCCTCCGCTTCTTCCACGGCTACTACCCGAGCGAGATCGTCCGGCTCCTCAAGGTCTCGCGCAAGGCGGTTGACATCCAGCTCCTGACGGCGCGCAACGAGGTGAAGCTCTTCCTGGAGAGACCGGGCGCCCTGTCGCTGCTGGGCGAGAGGCCCGCCGCGCCGGGGGCCGGCGACGCGCCGCTCCCGCGCGCTGACGACGACGCACTCGTGGGCCTGCGCGAGATGATCTTCCGTTCGCGCCGCGGCGAATGCCTGTCGCCGGCGCGGATTCGCGGCCTGTACCTGGAAGGCGACGAGTCGGTCGCCTGCGAGCCGCTGGCGCACCTCGTGAGCTGCCCCGTCTGCCTCGACGCGGCCAACACACTACTCGGCCTCCCCTCGCTGGCAGAACGCTATCCAATGGACACACTCATACGAGACGTGAAGAAGAAGGGCGGCGACGACGACGGCGGGACGGCTGGCGGCGGGACGGCTGGCGGCGGGGGGGGCGGCGAGACGGCGGCCCGCCACAAGCTGAGGCGCTGGCGGCGCGAGGCCGGCGAGGTCTTCGAGCACAAGCCGAGCGAGCTGTGCGTCTCGGTCAACGGCTACGCGCAGGGGTCGCGGCGGGTCAGCTCGGAGTTCAACGACATGCGGCTCGTCCTTGACCTGGCCGAGCCGATCAAGTTCGTCGAGGTCTTCAGCGAGCAGCAGACGCGCCTCCTGTTCCTTAACGTCGAGCTCCCGCCGGCGGGGCCCTGCGTGCAGCCTTCGAAGGTCCTGCTGAGCGACGGGCGCACACTCGACCTCGCGCTGGAGTTCGGCAGCCCCTGGCCCACCGTGCAGCTCATCTACCACGACCCCGCCTTCGCAACCCCCGACGCGAGTCCCGTGGGCGAGGGGGGGCGACAAGGGCTGCTCGCCGCCGGCCCCCGCCCCGCCCCCGTCGCAGGTGACGAAGGGGAGAGGCCCGCCGAGCCCGACGCGCTGAGGGGGGGACCGTTCCGGCGGCTGCTGGCATCCTTCGCCCGGCACTTCCGGCCGCTGCGGCCCGGATTCGTGAGCGCGTTCGTGGCGCTCGCGCTCGTCGCGGCCCTGCTCTTCGTCCGCATGCCCGTGCCCGCCGTCTCGGCCGCCGAGCTGCTCGACCGCACGCTCGCGGCCGAAGAGCAGGCCGCCGCGGATGACTCGACGGTCGTCCACCGCACGATGCAGTTGGAGGAGCGCGACGCCGGCAGCGGGTCGCTCATCGCCCGCCGCCGCATAGAGACCTGGCGGAGCCGACGCCGCGGGGCGACCGTTCGACGCCTCTTCGACCAGGGGGGCAGGCTCCTCTCCGGCGAGTGGCGGCGCGCCGACGGCTCGCGCACCGTCTACCGCCTGCCGGGCGAGGGCGGCTCGTCGCAGGGGGGCGTCTTCGAGGACGCCTGGCTCATCGACCCCTCGGCGAAGGACTTTAAGACCCTGGTGGGTGACGGCGCGCGCGCGCGGGTCGAAGAGGAGCGTGAGAGGTACGTCATAGCCTACCGGGGCGAGGCCGACGGCGGGGCGGACGGCGTCGTCGCGGCGACGCTCACCATCAGCCGCGCGGACTCGCGCGCGACCGCCCAGACGCTCGTCTTGCGGAAGGCCGGGGAGGCGCGCGAGTACCGCTTCGTGGAGACGGGGTTCGACCTGCGGCCCGCGGCCGGGGTCGCGCCCTCGGCCTTCGAGCCCGACGGGGAGCTGATGAAGGTCGGCGTGACCCGCACTTCCGTCGCGCCGCCGGCCGCGGCCGAAGCCGGCCCGGCGGCCGAAGCCGGCCCGGCGGCCGCGCCCCGGCAGCAGCAGGCCCTCGCGACCGTCACGGCAACGAGCGAGCTGGAGGTCGAGGTGCTGCGCCTGCTCAACCAGGTGGGCGCCGACCTCGGTGAGCAGATCAACGTCACGCGCACACCGGGCGGCCGGCTCCGCGTCCACGGCGTCGTCGAGACGCAGGAGCGTCGGGGCGAGCTCCTCCGCTCGCTCGCGGCCCTTTCCGGCAACTCGGCCGTCGAGGTCGAAGTGAGCACCGCGAGCGAGGCCCTCCGGTCGCGCGCCGCAGCGCGGCCCACGCACCCGCCGGTCGTCCACCACGTGGGTCCGGCCGACGACCACATCCCGGCCGAGGAGGAACTGCGCCGTTACTACTCGAAGGATAAGGGACTCTCCGACGAGGAGGCGCGCGCCGCGACCCTCCAGCTAGCGGGCCGCGCCTCACAGAGGTCGATGCTCGCGCTGCAACACGCCTGGGCCATGAAGCGTCTCGCCGCGCGGTTCCCCGACCGGGAGCTACAGGCGCTCGACGCCGCCGCGCGTGAGAAGTGGCTTTCCATGATGCAGTCGCACGCCCGCGCCGTGAGGCGGGAAACCACCCAACTGCGCCAGGAGTTACAGCCCATCTTCTCCGGCGCCGGGGGGGAGCCTCAGGCAGTTGCCCGCGGCGACGCGGGCGAGTCGGGCCTGGCGCGGGCCGCGGAGCGGCTGCTGGGGCTCTGCTCCGCCACCGACAAGGGGGTGCGCCAGGCCTTCACCGCCTCGCCCGAGGGCGCCAGAGGCATCGCGCTGACGACGGCTCAGTTCTGGCGTGACCTCCGTCAGGTAGAAGGGTTGGCCTCGTGGGTCGAGGGTGAGGCTCAGAGGATGAAGTCTGTGCAGGCCGCGCCGGCGGCGGCCCCGGCGCCGCCTTCGGCGCCGGAGGAGAAGGACCAATGACGCGGCCGGTCGAGCCGACGCCCGCCCGAAGATTCCTGTTGGCGCTCCTCTGCGTCGCGCTCACGCCGGCCTGCGCGGCGTGGGCCGCTACGAGCCCTGCGGCGGCGCGTGCCCCCCTCACCGCGTCTTTGAGCGGTACGGTGGTCGACGAGAACGGGGCGATTGTTCCCGGCGCGCGCGTCACGGTGTCGAATCACGCGACCGGCCTCCAGAGGCAGGTGCTCGCGGACGGCGAGGGCTACTTCGTCTTCCCGATGCTCCCGCCCGGCGTCTACACCACGCGGGTCACACAGCAGGGCTTCGCCCCCGTCGAGGTCAGGGACGTGACGCTCGGCGAGGGCGAACAGTTGGCCCTCAGGATACAGCTCAAGGTGGGCACCGTCGGCCTCTACATCACTGTGGAGGACACGGTCCGGGCGCACCACGAGAGCTCTTCGACCGGGGTCGTCTTCGACCGCAAGGAGGTCGAGCGGCTGCTGCTCAACGGGCGGAGCCTCCAGTCGCTCTTCGAGTTCGTCCCCGGCGCCGTCCTCACCCGCGCGAGCTTCAGCGAGCAGGGGCAATTCTCCGTCAACGGGCAGCGCGCCAACGCCAACTACTTCACCGTGGACGGCGCCTCGGCCAACTTCGGCGTGAGCGCCGGGGCCGCGCCCGGCCAGGCCGCGGGGGGCTCGCTCCCCGCCCTCACCGCGCTCGGCAGCACGCACGCGCTGGCCTCCGCCGAGGCGTTGCAGGAGGTGCGCGTCCTCACCTCCGCTTACGCCCCCGAGTTCGGGCGGATGCCGGGCGCGCAGGTCAGCTTCATCACACGCTCCGGGACGAACGAGTTTCGCGGCGCGGCCTACGAGTACTTCCGCCACGACGCGCTCAACGCCAACGACTGGTTCGCCAAAAACCGCGGGCTGAAGAAGGCCCGCCTGCGCCAGAACAACTTCGGCGCCGTGCTGGGCGGCCCCCTCGTGAGGGACCGCCTGTTCTTCTTCGCGTCGTACGAGGGGCTGCGGCTCGTGCACCCGCAGGCGGTCATCACCGAAGTCCCGGCGACTGACGTGCGCCGGGCCGCGCCCGAGTCGCTGCGCCCGTACCTCGACGCCTTCCCTCTGCCCAACGGCCCCGAGTGCCCCTGCGGCTTCGGCGTGTTCGCGGCCAGCTACTCCGACGCGGCGCGAATGGGCTCGGTGGGGCTCCGCCTCGACGCGTCCGCGGGCGGGAAGTGGCTCCTCTTCGGCAGGCTCAACCTCTCGCCGTCCGAGGTCGCGCAGCGGGGCCGCGGCTTCATCCGCGGGGCGAGCGCGCAAGGACTGAACACCCTGAGCCACACCTCCGTGGCGACGCGCACACTCACCTTCGGCGCCACGCACTTCGCCTCGCCTAAAGTCACCGCCGAGATGCGGGCCAACTGGAGCGTCAGCCGCGGGGCCACCTCGTTCGAGCTCGACGACTTCGGCGGCGCGCGGCCGCTCCCGGCATCGCTCCTCATGCCGTCCGATGTCGCCCCGGGCGACGCCAGCTTCTTCCTGTCGGTCAACGGCGGCCTCAACACGAGCCTCGCTTGGGGGAAGGGCGCGGACAACACTCAGCGCCAGTTCCACGTGCCGGGCAGCGTGACCTTCGTCGCCGGCGACCACATGGTGAAGGTGGGCGCCGACTACCGGCTCCTGCTGCCCGTCTACGGCCCGCCCGACTACACACAGGCCCTCACCTTCAACGGGGTGCTCGGCCCCAACCTCAACGAGGCCGCGGAGGGGACGCTCGCCTCGGGCAGGGCGGCCCTCGCGCTCGTCACGGAAGAAACCGGGACGCGCACGCTGTCGTTCGTCAACTTCTCGGCCTTCGCGCAGGACACCTGGCGCGCCTCGCCGCGGCTGACGCTCACCTACGGCCTGCGCTGGGAGCTCAACCCGCCGCCCACGGAGAGGCGCGGGAGGCACCCTTCGTTCATCGCGCTCAACCGGGGCGTCTCCGCCCCGCCCGTGCTGGCGCCGCCCGGTGCCGCCCTCTGGGAGACCACCTACGGCAACTTCGCGCCGCGCGCCGGCGCCGCTTACCAGCTGTCGAGGGATCGGGGGACGCTCTTCAGGGGCGGGTTCGGACTCTTTTATGACCTCGGGACCGGGCCTGCGGCGCAGGCATTCGGCAGCGTCTTCCCTTACGTCTCGACCCGGCGCGCCAGGAGCGTCTTGCTCCCACTTCAGGAGGACCTCGCGGCGCCTGCGACGGCGCCCGGCCAGCCGCCGCCGCCCCTCTTAGACACCGTCTACGCCTTTGACTCGCACCTGAAGCTGCCGTACTCGCTCCAGTGGGGCGCCGCCGTCGAGCAGCCGCTCGGGCGCGAGCAGCTCTTCACGGCCGCCTACGTCGGCAGCGCCGGCCGACGGCTCCTGCGCGAGGTCGTACAGCCGCTGGTCCCGTGGTTCCGCGAAGTGCGGCACGTCACCAACGACTCCCGCTCCGACTATCACGCGATGCAGTTACAGTTCCAGCGCCGCGCGGCGCGCGGGCTCCAGGCCTGGGCCTCCTACACCTGGGCGCACGCCACCGACGACGCCTCGGAAGAGTCCGCGCTGATCGCGCCCGTCAGCGTCGGACTGAAGCCCCCGCGCGGCCCTTCGAACTACGACGTGCGCCACACGCTCGCGGCCGCACTGACCTGGGACCTGCCGGGGGTGTCGGGGGGCGGCCCGCTGGGCGGGCTCCTGCGCGGCTGGGCGTTGGACGCCACACTGAAGGCGCGGAGCGCGACCCCGTTCAGCGTCGTCTACTCGACCGCCCTCGCCAACGGCGACGTGGCGGAATTGACCTATCCCGACTACGTGCGCGGCGTGCCGCTCTACGTGAGCGACCCCAGGGCGGCCGGCGGGAGGCGAGTCAACCGCGCGGCCTTCCTGCGCTCCTTCAGCGGGCGGAGCCTCGGGCGCAACAGCCTGCGCGGCTTCGGCTTCTCGCAGGTGGATGTCTCCCTCAGGCGCCAACTCAACCTGACGGAGCGCGTCCGGCTCCACCTGCGCGCGGAGGTCTTCAACCTCTTCAACCGCCCCAACTTCGGCAACCCCGTCAACGACCTCCGGAGCAGCCTGTTCGGCCAGTCCGTGCAGACGCTCGGGGGGAGCCTCGGGGCCGGCGGCGTCAACGGGGGCTTGAGCCCCGTCTACCAGGTGGGCGGCCCGCGTTCGGCCCAGTTCTCGCTGAAGGTTCAGTTCTAAGCAGCCCGCGGCGAGCGGCGGCGCCCCCGCCGGGCTCTCTCAAACAGGCGCGTTCACGACTTTTGTGTGGGAGTTATGATTACAGAAAACGAGATCAGCGCAGGCGACCGGCAGAGGGTGGACTTACCCGCTCTAGTCGAGGCCGTTACATATCAGGTGTTGAAGAACGTCGCGCTGGCCCTCATCTCCGATGGGGCGACGCAGGCGCACAAAACCGCTTTCGGCGCCGAACTGCCGGACGCGCCCTCGGAGATAAGCTTCTACGACGAGGTGCGCCGGTTCGAGATCGAGCTCATCACGCAGGCGCTGCGGCGGGCACATGGGAAGCAAGTGGCGGCGGCACGACTCCTCGGCCTCAACGCCACCACGCTCAACTCGAAGATGAAGCAGTACCAGATCCGCGGGAGCGAGAGGGCGTCGGACTCCCCGCAACCCCCGCGCGACGCGGGGGACTCGTGTTCGGCCCGCGCCTGACGGCGGCGCTCGTCTTCACGGCGCCCCTGGCCGCGGCGGCCACCGCGCCGGCCGGGGCGCGGCGCGAATGGTCGCGGCGGAACCCTGAACGGGCGCGCGCCTCGACGCCCTACTCGGAAGCGGCCGTCAACGCCGCCCGTTGGCTCTCGACGCTGAAGCGCCGGATGAGTTCCGGCCCCGCCTGTCCGTCGAACGGCGGGCCCAACGCGCCGGTGCTCACGGGCGTCTCGGACGGCGCGGCCGGCATCGGCTTCTTCTTCCTGCGCCTCAACCACGTCACGAGGAACCCCGCCTACCTCGGCAAGGCGAGGCGCGCCGCCGACCACATCGCCTCGACGCAGCACCCACCGGACGCACCGAGCGAGCTAATACGAAGTCCTGGATTTGCGGCGCCGGTCGCCTCATGAACCCCTGAATCGAGAAATTCAATTTCGGCAATGACGGCCGGACGATTCTCTGAATAAATAGCCTCCGTCAACCTCATTCCACCTGCCACGCCCGCGTCACCCCTTCAGGCACATTTCTTGTCTTGAACGCCCCTCAGGAGTGTGAGCCCACTGCAAGCCTAAAACGACCGTCCACGCCCGTCATTTTTTTGGACGGGCACGGAAGTAAACATGGATGAGAGGAAGGCTCAAGGAGGATGGTAATGACAAGGATAACTCTGAAGAGAGCGGGAGTCGTGCTGCTCACCGCCTTACTGGCAGCCGTCTCCGCGGCGCCGGTAGCGGCCCAGCAGACGACCGGCAACGTGCGCGGCGTCGTCGCCGACCCGAACGGCGCCGCGGTGCCTAACGCGCGCGTCAGGATCACGAGCAGGCAGACTAACGTCTCGCAGGACGCGCAGACCAACGACAGCGGCGAGTACCAGTTCAACAACCTGCTGACGGGCGACTACACCGTCACGGTCGAGGCCGCCAGCTTCAAGACCACCACGCTCAGCGACGTGCGCGTGCAGTTGAACCAGACCACCGACCTGCCCGTCCAGCTTCAGGTCGGGCTCCAGGGCGAGACCGTCGAGGTCTCGGCGGCGGGCGCCGAGCTGGTCAACACGACCGACACGACGCTCGCCAGATCGTTCGGCGAGCGGCAGGTCGTCGAGCTCGCCATGACCAACGTCGGCGGCGCGTTCGGCGGCGGCGTCAACAACCTCGCGCTGCTCGCGCCCAACGTCACCTCTTCGGGCGGCGTCGGCGTCGGGACGGGCGGCTCGGTCGGCGGCCAGCGGCCGCGCAACAACAACTTCATGCTCGACGGCGTGGACAACAACCGCAAGGACGTGACCGGCCCGACCGTCTACATCTCGCCCGAGAACGTCGCGGAGTTCTCGCTCCTCCAGAACCAGTTCTCGGCCGAGTTCGCCCGCTCGAACGGCGGGCAGTTCATCACCGTCAGCAAGTCCGGGGCGAACGCCTTCCGCGGCTCGCTCTTCGGCTTCATCCGCAACCGGTATCTCAACGCGCTCGACACGCTCCAGAAGAACGCGGGCATCACGCGCGACCGCGCCGACGGCGACCTCTTCATGCCGCGCTCGGACTTCTTCCGCGGCGGGTTCAACCTCGGCGGCCCCGTCATGCTCCCGAACTTCGGCGTGGGCGACAAGTCCTACTGGAGCGGCCGCGACAAGCTCTTCTTCTTCTTCGGCTACGAGCGGCTCCAGCTCGGCTCGGCCGCGGGCGCCGGCGGCCTGACGACCCCGACGGCCGCGGGCTTCGCCACGCTCGGCGCGCTGCCCGGGCTCTCGCCGACCAACCTCGCCATCTTCAACACCTACGTCCCCGTCGCGCCCGCGCAGACCGGCACCCAGCCCTTCTGCCTCGTCCCGCGCCAGGGCGGCGAGTGCCCGGCGGCGCAGACCATCCAGATTCCGGTCGGCGACGTTGCCGTGCCCTCGCCCAACTTCACGAAGCAGAATCACATCGTCTCTAACATCGACTTCAACCAGTCTGCGAACACGCAGCACCGCTTCCGCTTCACGATGACCAACACGGCCGACATCGACACCGACGCCAACCTGCCGGCCTTCTTCGTGGCGCTCCCCATCCAGGGCCGCCTCTTCTCGTACTCGCTGCTGCACAACTTCAGCTCGAACCTCATCAACGAGTCGCGCCTCGCCTACCGCCGCTTCTCGCAGCCGATCACCATCCCTTCCGGGCTCTCCTTCCCCGGCCTCGACCAGTTCCCGAACATCGGCCTGCGCGACCTCGGGCTCGACATCGGCCCGAACCCGAACGCGCCGCAGACCTACGTCGAGAACAGCTACCAGGTCGTCAACAACCTGACGTGGCTCAAGGGGAACCACTCCCTCAAGTTCGGCGGCGACTTCCGCCGCGTCATCTCGCCGCAGTCGTTCGTCCAGCGCCAGCGCGGCGACTACCAGTACAACACCTTCGACCTCTTCCTCCAGGACATCAGCCCCGACTTCCTGGCCGAGCGCACCGTGGGCGCCTCGCCCTACTACGGCGACCAGCACCTGCTCTACGCCTTCGCGCAGGACGACTGGCGCGTGCGCAACAACCTGACCCTGAACCTCGGCGTCAACTACTCCTACCAGGAGGTGCCGAAGGGCGCGAACCTCCAGGCCCTGAACGCCATCGCCAGCGTCCCCGGCCTCATCGAGTTCCGCGAGCCGAAGGAGCAGCTCTGGAACTTCGCGCCGAAGGTGGGCCTCGTCTGGTCGCCCAACTTCGACACGGGAATGCTCGGGCGCGTCTTCGGCCCGAGGGGTAAGAGCTCGCTCCGCGCGGGCTTCTCGATGGCCTACGACTACATCTTCGACAACCTCTACATCCTGGCGCTGCCGCCGCAGTCCAACCAGACTAACTCCATCGAGCCGGACGCGGCGCTGCCCGGCTTCCTCGCCGGCGGCGCCATCCCTCCGACGCCCGTAGACGTGGGCAACGACCCCGCGGCGGCGCGCGCCAACACCGGGTCCTTCATCCCCGACCAGGAGGTGCCGTACTCCCTGACGTGGACGCTCAGCTTCCAGCGCCAGTTCCTCAAGGACTGGTCGTTCGAGGCGCGCTACATAGGGACGCGCGGCGTCCACCTGCTAACGCAGAACCGCCTCAACCGCCAGCCCAAGGCGACGCCAAGCATCGGCGGCCTGCCGACCTTCCTCCAGCAGCCGTCGCAGGCCCAGCTCGACGCGCTGACACTAACGCTCGCCCAGGTACAGGCGCGCTCGAACTTCGTGCCGAAGTACGCGGATGCGGGATTCAACGCGACGAGCCTCGTCGGCTTCCTGTCGAACGGCAACTCGACCTACCACGGCGGCTCCGCCTCGCTCTCGCGCCGCTTCTCCGAGGGGCTGCAAATGAACGCGGCCTACACCTGGAGCCACCTGATTGACGACACGACGGCCGAGGTCTTCTCGACCGTGCTCAGCCCGCGCCGCGTCCAAGACTTCCAGGACCTTCGGCCCGAGCGCTCCGACTCGGCGCTCGACCGCCGCCACCGCTTCACGCTCGGGGCCATCTACGAGCTGCCGTTCCTCCGCAATCACGAGAACGGCTTCGTGCGCACGGCGCTCGGCGGCTGGACGCTCGCCGGCACCTACATCGCGGAGTCCGGGCAGAAGGCGACGGTGCTCTCCGGCATCGACGCGAACCTCAACGGCGACGCGGCGCCCGACCGCACCATCCGCAACCCGGCGGGCGTGCGCAACACCGCCAGCACCGTCACGGCGCTGACGAACTCCGCGGGGCAGGTCGTCGGCTACCTGGCCGACAACCCGAACGCCGAGTACATCCAGGCGGGCCTCGGCGCCCTCGCCAACTCGGCGCGCAACACGCTGCAACTGCCCGGCATCAACAACTTCGACCTCTCGGTCTTCAAGAACTTCAACTTCGGCGGGGAGGGCCGCCGGCGCATACAGCTCCGCGCCGACTTCTTCAACGCCTTCAACCACCCGCAGTACATCCCTGGCTCGCCCAACGACGTGTCGCCCATCTCGACCACCGGCGTCGGCCAGGTCAACACGATCTTCGCGGGCAACACCGACTTCAACCGCCCCGAGAGCGTCTTCAGCAGCAACCCGCGCGTCATTCAGATGGCGCTCCGTTTCGACTTCTGAAACGGCCCCAGCCATCAACCACGAGGGTGAAGAAGGGGCGGCCCTCTCGGGCCGCCCCTTCTTCACCCTCGGAAGCGTTTTGCCGCGGAAACATCACGCTTGGCGCCGAGCATAAATTCGACCGTCCGGCCCGTCGAATCAATTGCGCGGTACAAATACTTCCACTCGGTGCCGACCTTAACGTACGTCTCGTCGAGCCGGTACGAAGTGCCACGCATCTTCAGGCGTGGGCGCATCCGCTTGTTAATCTCCGGCGCATAACGCTGGACCCACCTCCACACGGTAGTGTGACCCACTGACAGGCACCTCGACGCTCGAAGTGGTCAACGCCGACGGCACGGCTCGCACGACGATCTACGAGGCCCCGGCCGACGGCTCGTACTACAACACCGGCAGCGACAAGTGGTCGCCCGACGGCACGCGCCTCGTCTTCGACGCCTGCGGCCCCGACTGCTTCACCTCGTCCGTCTACGTCGCCCGCGCCGACGGGACGGGGCGCATCGAGCTGGGCCACGGCGCCGAGCAGAACTTCAACCCCGACTGGTCGCCAGACGGCCGGCGCGTCGCCTTCCAGACCTCCCGCAACGGCGTCAGCCGCATTAACATCATCAACGCGGACGGCACCGGGCGCGTCGAGCTGCCCGGCGAAGAGGGCTATCACGGCGCGCCGATTTGGCAGCCACGCAAGGCGGGCGACACGCCCGCGGGCGCGAACGTGCTGGTCGTGGAGAACGCCGTCGCCGTCAACTTCTCGAACGTGACGACGGCCGGCGTGACGACCGTTACGCCCATCGACCCGAACTCACTCCAGGGCATACCCGGCGAGTACGTCATAGGCGCCGGCACGCTCGCCTTCGAGATACAAACGGCACTGCGTGTAGAAGCTGTAGGCTGGCCACCCGTCGCGGCAGCACGCCCGCCTCCTCAACGGCCGTCCGCTCCCGCCGGCAGCTGCCGTGTAATGCGTCAGCCGAGAGTTGCTCGCGGTGGAGTTATCACTGACAGAATCGCGGTGGAGAGACATCGCCGAAATTTCTGTTGACAGATTTTTCTGGTAGGGAGTATTTTCTCTCTGCTTGCTCCCGACTCACGCTCCGTAAAGTTCCCTGAAGCACATTCCCACGGGTAGGCGTCCCGGCCTCGGCACCGGCTCGCGCGGCGCCTGGGACTTCGGCGCTACCCGCTACCCGCTCCCCCACTTCCCCCTCCGGCCCGGCACCCATGCGTACTCCCGAGGCAGTGTGCCGGAACCTCATTCGCCAGAAATTACAAAGGGGTAAAGGAGTGACAACCATGAGGCGAAGTCTCGTTTATCTGCTCACAGTCGCTTTGAGTCTTCTGTCTTCCGCCCTGCCCGCCGGAGCCCAGGGGCATTCTCAGGAGGCGGCCGGCAAGTTCCGCAGGGCCGCCCGTGCGGCCATCCCCGGCCAGTACGTCGTGGTCTTTAACGACGACACGCCCGGCGAACGCGTCCCCGCGCTCGCGGCCCGCATGGCAGCCGACCACGGCGGCCAGCTCCGGTTCGTCTACCGCCACGCGCTCAAGGGCTTCTCGGCCCACCTGACCGAGGAGGCGGCGCAGGCCATCAGCCGCAACCCGCGCGTCAAGTATGTGGAGGAGAACTCCAGGGGTACGATTGTCGCCACGCAGACCAACCCGCCCTGGGGCCTCGACCGCATCGACCAGCGGGTCGGCCTCAACAACCTCTACACCTACAACACGACGGGCGCGGGCGTTAACGCCTACATCATCGACACTGGAGTCCGCTGGACCCACCAGGATTTCGGCGGGCGCGCCTCGCAGCCGGTCGATTTCATCAACGAGGGCTGCCTCGACTGCAACGGCCACGGGACGCACGTCGCCGGCACCGTCGGCGGCAGTACCTACGGCGTAGCCAAGGGCGTTACGATTCGTGGGATTAAGGTCTGTGACGTGTGGGGCAACTGCGACGGCGACGTGACCATCGCCGGCATCGACTGGGTGACGGCGAACCACGTCAAGCCTGCCGTGGCTAACATGAGCCTGCGCTGGTTCTTCGACTACACGGCGATGAACGACGCGGTCCGCAACTCGATAAACGCGGGTGTGACCTACGTCGTCGCGGCCGGCAACGAGAACGACGACGCCAACAACTACTCGCCGGCCCGCGTCAGCGAGGCTCTGACCGTCGGAGCCACCAACATTAACGACTACCGCGCGTGGTTCTCCAACTTCGGCGCCGTAGTTGACGTGTTCGCGCCGGGCGAGGCGATCCTGTCCACCTGGTCCTCGTCCGACTTCGCGACCAACACCATCTCCGGCACCTCGATGGCCTCGCCCCACGCCGCAGGCGTCGCCGCCCTCTACCTACAGGGCCGCACCGATCTGAAAACTTCCGCGCCCCGCACGGTCAACCAGATCATCAAGGCCAACGCAACGCTCGACGCCATCCTGAACCCGGGCTCCGGCTCGCCGAACCGCCTGCTCTACATGGGCTTCACGCCGGCACCCGCGAACCCCATCGACGACTCACGATTCTTCGCCTGGCAGCAGTACTTGGATCACTTCAACCGCGAGCCGGACAACGGCGGCCTCAACGGTTGGTCCTCTTACATGGAGGGCTGCGGCGGCGACCCCTCGTGCCTCGTCTACAGGCGAACGGAGACGGCGCGCGGCTTCATCAACTCGCCGGAATTCCGCAGCACCCGCCCGGCGCTGCAAAACCCGGGCACGCTCCAGTACAACCAGGAGTTCGTCAGGCAGTGTTACCTCGTCTACCTCCGCAGGGAGCCTGACTCTGGCGGCTATAACGCCTGGCTCAACTACCTGAACAACACGGGCGACGAGCACACGGTCGTCCACGGGTTCATCTACTCGACCGAGTATCGGAACAGGTTCGGCCCAGCTTAAAGATGGCCCCCGCGAGGCGGCCCCCGAGGACGCGCCGCGCAGGGGTCCGCGATGCCGGGCGGCCCGGTCCTCAAGTGTCACGGGCGGCGTACTTTTCGGCCCGGTCCGGGACAGCAAAACTGCCCCGGACCGGGCCGCCCGGTCCCGTACTACCGTGGGGGAGGGCGGCCGGTTCTTTTTGTCTCCGACGCGACGCGGAGGAAGTTACGCGAGGTTTTATGACAACGACAACAACGCCGGAGCACACGCTTCTACAAGACCACGTGGATACGCGCCCCGTCGCCGCCGAGACCGGGGTGGCGGCGGACAGGCATTCAATCGTCCGGCTCGACCCGGGCCACCCGGGCTTCCGCGACGGCTGCGTTGCAGCAATCCCCCCTGAGATATAATCCGCACTGTAACTAAGCCATCACTCTCCCGGGATCATCCTCGTGAAGCAGAACAAGTCTCCGTTCAAGTGGCGCCACTTCGAGCCCACAGTCATCCTGTTATGCGTCCGCTGGTACCAACGGACGCATAACAGGATGACATTCGGAGTGTAGTGCCGCCGTTTGGAGGGCGAGGAATTGCGATTCATGAGGAGACCCGACGAATCAATTTGAGAGAGCGTGAGGGAGGTATAATAGCCGTTCGGCTATTTTTGCAACACAGCCCCGCGGCCCCCGGCTGACGTAAGTGCGCCACTAGGCGGGGCTGTGGGACTAATCTTGACAAAGCCCATAGCAGTCTTTAAGTTTCGGGAGTCCCTCACTCTCACTTCTACTGGAGGCTCTGTGAAACGTCTACCCTTACTCCTATTTATGTCGGTCACCATTCTCGCCGTGTCCGCGCAGGCGCAGGCGCCGAACCCACTCGAAAACCACCTCCGCGGCTGTATAGCCAAGTACGAGCAGGAAGATTTGGAGGGGGCCCTCGCCGACTGCAACAGGGCCATCGAACTGGGCCCGACTTCATACTCGCCTTACCTGATGCGCAGTCTCGTGCTGTCTCTGAGGGGGGACGTCGACCGGGCTCTCGCCGATCTCGACAAAGGCATCCAGCTGGCCCCGGGTGAGGCCGTGCTTTACAAGATGCGGAGCATAAACAGGTTCAAAAAGAATGATCTCGACGGCGCGCTTGCCGACATTGACAGGGCCATAGAGTTAGAGCCTGGAGACGCCGCTTCGCACTTAGGCCGGGCCGTCCTCCGCCGTAAGAAAGGTGACGCGGAAGGCCAAATAGCGGACCTCACCAAGGCCATTGAGCTCCAGCCGTCCGCCTCCACTTACGCGGAGCGCGGCGGCGCGCGCTTCAATAAAGGTGATTTTGACGGGGCCATCAGGGACCTGAGCTTCGCCATTGAAAAGTCCCCTGGAGAAGCCGGCTACTACGCTTTGCGCGCGCGGGCGAAACACATGAAAAGCGATTGGGACGGCTCAATAGCAGACCATGACGTGGCGATCCGGCTCGATCCGAAACTCGTCAACGCCTACTACAACCGCGGCGTCACCCACCTGGCTAATCGTAATACGGAGGCCGCCGTCGAGGACTTGGGCAGGGCCATCGAGAGTAACCCGGGCTTAGCAGACTCCTACCTGCAGCGCGGGTCGGCGCTCCTGCTCCAAGGGAAATACGCCGAGGCGCAGGCAGATTTCGACAGATTTCTCAAACTAGCCCCTGACCGAAAAGCTTTCCTCGAAGCCCGGATCGAACAGTTAAAGAAGGAGCGCGGGACTAAAAAATAGCCGGCACTCGCTCGGCAGCGAGGTAGCCTCGCTGCCGAGGCAGTGTTGCGAAAATTCTCCATCCACACCAGATATTGAGGTGTTTGTATGCTCCTAGCTACTACTAATTGTGTCCAAAATATTTTTTGCAACACTACCGGCAGGAGTTGGTACTGCTGGAGGTAGAGCACCCGCGCCTTCACACCCGGCCCGTACTGCACGCCCGAGCGGACCGAACCGGCCAACTCGCCTCGCGTCCTCTTCCCGCACGCCCGGCACCGCAGCACAGCCAGCCGGTGCTCGGTCACCCTCAAGCGAGCAGGCACGACCTCGACGACCTGCTGCCGGCGGTGCCCAACAACAGCAGCCGAGTCGAGCGGCGCGTGGCAGCCTCTGCACTCGCGCGGCCGGTGCTCGACTGTGCGGTTCGGCCGCTCCATGAGCCGAAGCGTCTCGCCAGGGTGCCCGACCTGCCCTCCGGGGCGCTTACCCGAAGGCCGGCGCAAGCTCCTCGTGCGCTTGGCCCACGGCGGGTCTGAGGAGGGAAGGCGGCTAGAGTTGTGCAAGTCCTTCGCCACGAGCGCCTCCAACTCGGCGTTCCTACGCTGGAGGCGGAGGTTATGCCCCCGAAGGTCGCTGACCTCAGCCTGAAGCCGCTCGTTCTGCGCCTGTAAGTGCCCGATCTGCTCCGAGAGGTCAGCGATAGTGCGCTGCTGCATGTCGGGGTCGGGAGGACCATAGAGCGCCTGCCGCCCGAATGAGTCTTCAAAGAGCCGGAAGAGTGCGTGTGGCCCTTGCAGCCAGGCTTGGTAGAACTGGAAAGCCATCCCTGGGGGCAAGTTCGGCGGCATATGCGCTTCCCTCCCGGCGGAAAAAGCGAGGCACCAGGAAAGGGAATGCTATACTTGTGACCAATGACGCGCCTGTCTCACCCGTATCACCTTTCC
>DASQMB010000018.1:0-1863 GCA_035645715.1 Pyrinomonadaceae bacterium | reverse complement strand
GCTCCGCGGCGGCGTTATCGGAGGTCATCAACTCATACCAGATGAAGTCGCCATGCGAGTTGGCCACGCGCCGTCTCCCCTCAGGCGTCCAGGATCGGCGCGAAGCCGCCGAAGATCATCCGCTTGCCGTCGAAGGGCATGGTCTCGCCCATCGCCTTCATGCGCGGGTCGGTCCTGATCCGCTCGTTGGCGGCGTCGCGGGCCTCCTTGGACGGGTATTCGATCCAGCTGAAGACGACGACCTCGCCGTCCTTCGCCTGCACGGCGCGGCGGAAGTCCGTGAGCTTGCCGTCGGGCACGTCGTCGCCCCAGCACTCGACCATGCGGGTGGCGCCGAACTCCTTGAACAGCGGCGCGGCCTCGGCGGCGTGCTTGCGGTAGATCTCCTTGTTCGCGGCCGGCACGGCGGCCACGAAGCCTTCCACGTATTTGACCCTGCTGGCGAAGTCAGTGAATGGCTTGGGGGCGGACCAGTCGTGAGAAGTGGGACCGCTTGGTAGGAGCGAGAACGTCGCCGCTGATCCAGTGGACGAGGCGCACGAGGTTCATGGCGGCGGCGGAGGCGACATGCTGAAGGTGCGTCTTGGCGTGCCCGAAGTAGCGGGAGCGCCGCAGGCCGAAGCCGCGTACGGCCTGCGATACGGTGGCCTCGACCCCCGCCCGGAGAGCGTAGATGCCGATGAACTCGGGCGTTTTCTGGCGCTGTCGCGCCGCCTGCAGTGCGGTGTATTCGTCACGCGTCCTGAAGGTCATGAGGCGCCGCACCGCGGTCGGGCCGGCGCAGTCGGAGCGGTGAGCACAAGCCCGGCAGTCCTTCGCGGAGAACTTCACCTTGATGACGGGCGTCCCGCGGTTGTCGACAGCCGGGGTCCAGCCGGAGCTGTGGATGCCCACCGGGCAGGTGACCCGCCGCGCGTCCCAGTCGACGGTGAAAGCCTCCATGGCGAAGCCCTTGCCGGCCTGCGATTGCCGACGGAAGTCGGCGCGGGCAGGGCCGACCAGGTCAACCCCGAAGTCGCGCCGCGTCTCCACCAGCAGACCGGCGCTGACGTAGCCCGTGTCGACGATGTGCTGCGCCGGGAGCAGGCCCTTGCCGCGGAGCGCGCGGTGGAGGGGCGTTGTGACGTCGCCGTCGGCGACAGGGCCGGCTGTGGTCTGCACCTCGGTGATGACCCTCGGCAGGCCTTCGTCGCAGGTCTCGCTCAGATGCGCCTTGTAGCCGATCCAGGTCGTGCTGCCCTTGCGGGCGTAGTGGGCGTCGGCGTCGTAGGGCGAGCTGACGAACCGCGCCGCGGGCGGGATCCCGTCGCGCTCGGTGCGCCACCGCACCCCGCCGTCACCGAGGTGGAACTGCTGGACCCAGACGCGGCGCAGCATCTCGGCCGCGGGAAGCCGGCGGAGCCAGTCGGGTGCCGCCGGCGCGGCGAGGGCGGCGAGCAGGTGGTGGCCATCCTCGCCGATCCGCTGAACCCAGGCCGCCCGCTTGGCCGCCGTGCGCGGCAGGCGGTCGTCGAAGGCACGTCGCTCGTACGCTTCCGCCCAGTGCGGCAAGGCTTGCGCCAGCAGCCATTCTGGCGCCGCCAGGGCCAGCACATCCAGCGCATGCCGGAGCGTCTCGTGGACGCACTCGATCCGGTTCATCGCCCGGGCCGCGGCCAGGACATGGGTGGAGTCCGTGCGCTGCCGTCCCCCGGCCTTGAGCAGACGATGAGCGGCCGCAACCTCCAGAACGGCATCCAACAACAGCGCCTCGGCGGCCCCCGCCACCAAGCGCGACCGGAACTCGCTCAGCACCGTGCTGTCGAAGCCGGCGTCGGCGAGCGGCAGGCCGAGGAGATACTTCCAGTCGATCCGGCTCCGGAC
>DASQMB010000017.1:0-2633 GCA_035645715.1 Pyrinomonadaceae bacterium | reverse complement strand
GTTCTTATGTACGGCGCTGATATTCGCCTCGTTTTACACATAAGGAAGTCCTCAGCGTAGGACCGGGGCCGTGCGGACTTCGGGAAGTTCGGATTAGGCGAAGTTCGCAGAATTACCCTTCCACGCACTCCGGTGGATAGCCTCCGATCTTGCCCGACGATTATTGAAGGAGGAGCCGTATGAAGGTACAGGCGGCCCCTCTCCCGCTACGACGCAGGACCCTCGGCGGGCGCCGTAGAGCTGCGGGCGATCACCCGTCCAAGGCTGCACGAGACGCCGTACGCGCCCCCGCAACCCAGGTTGTTCGGGCTGAAAGAAACCCGCTGGCTGAAGGCGCTCGAGCTACGGGGGTACGCTCCCCGGGCTTCCCACCGCCCGCCGTCGTTGCAGGAAGTCCTGTTCCCCCACGGGGAGGCCTGGTCCTAGCAGGGATGATCCGAGAGAAATCGTAGGCTAAGGACCCCGCAAGCTCGATGCTGATCTCGCCCAACGCAGCTTCGTGCTCGCGCTACTTCTGCTCGTTCAGGCCGTAGACGCGGCCATCGGGACCGCGGAAGTGCCGGTAGGAGTACGCGATCTGTTGCATGCGGTTGATCTGGCCCAGCAGCTCGCACCCCGCCGCCTCGACCGCGGCCGAGGCGGCCTCGATGTCGTCCACCCGGAAGCCGAAAGCGACGCCGCCGTCGTTGTAGCCGTAGTCGGGGACGGCCTGGGGCGCGTACAGCTCCAGCGTCGTCCCGTTCGGCATGCCGAACTGGGCGAAGCCCTCGGTGTCCACGGCCGGGGTCAGGCCGAACGTCTCGGCCAGCAGCGCCTTGGTGGCGGCGAACGGCTCGGGGTCGAGGACGATGGCGTGCCAGGTTGCGCCTTCTACGTTCATGGCTTTCTTTCCTCCCGTATCGTCGTGTCTAGGTGGTACCGGACGAACCCGGCCACTGTTGCCGCTGCGCATATCCGTCGCGTGGGAGGCGGGAACCGGACGAACGCCGCCGCCGCGCCCTCGCCGGATTGTTGCGCGCTTCTCCCGTGCGTCTCCGAACGGGTGGCCGGCGGTTACCGTGCGGTCTGGTTAGTCCCCGAGCTGCCGGAGGCGGCCGGCGAGGAAGTCCCGCTCGATGGTGTTCTCGGTGAGGAGTAGCGCCTCCTCGTAGGATGCCCGCGCCTCGGCGGCGCGGCCGAGGCGGCGCAGGAAGTCGGCGCGCGCGGCGGCGAGGTAACCGTAGCCCGCCAGTTGCGGTTCGGCGGCGAGGGCGTCGAGCGCGGCCAGCCCGACGTCTGGGCCGTCGGCGAATCCGACGGCGACGGCGCGGTTGAGTGCCACCACCGGCGACGGCCATATCTGGACGAGCAGGTCGTAGAGCGCGACCACCTCGCGCCAGTCGGTCTCCTGCCAGGTAGGCGCCTCGGTGTGGACGGCGGCGATCGCGGCCATCAGCGCGAAGCGGCCGGGCGGTCGGCGTACCAACGCCTCGCGCACGAGCGCTATCCCTTCGTTGATCGCTTGCCGGTCCCACCGCTTGCGATCCTGCTCGGCGAGGAGAACGAGGCGCCCTCCTTCGGCTACGCGGGCGGCGCGCCTGGCGTCGGTGAGCAGGATCAGCGCGAGCAAGCCCGCGACGCCGGGGTCCTCGGGGAGCAACTCTCGCAGCATGCGGGCGAGGTCGAGCGAACGCTCCACCAGGTCGCGGCGGACGAGGTCCTCCCCCGCCGGGGCGGTGTGTCCGGTGGCGAACAAGAGGTGCACGACCTCGAGGACGGCGTCGAGGCGGGCGGGCAGCTCCTCGGCGGGCGGCACACGGTAGGGGATGCGGGCGGCGGCGATCTTCTTCTTGGCCCGGGTGATCCTCGCCGCCATCGTAGGCTCCTTGACCAGGAACGCGCGCGCCACCTCCGCGGTGGAGAGGCCGCACAGCAGCCTCAGCGTCAACGCGACCCGCGCCTCCGGCGCTATCGCGGGGTGGCAGCAGGTGAAGATCAACCGCAGCCGGTCGTCGGGTATCTCGTGGGGGGGGCCCCCGGGGAGTTCGGTTTCGGCCTGCTCGTCGAGTAGCAGCGGCAGCGATCGGCGCAGCGTCGCCTCGCGGCGTAGCAGGTCCAAGGCGAGCCGTCTCGCGACCGTGGTAAGCCAGGCGCCCGGCCTCGTTGGGACGCCGCCGGAGGCCCAGGCCGTCAGGGCTTTCGCGTACGCCTCCTGTGCGCACTCCTCGGCGAGGTCCAGGTCCCGCGTGATGCGCACCGCCGCGGCGAGCACGTAGGCCCAATCGCGACGGTGCGCCTCGGCGACCGCGGTCGCCACTCCGGCAGCGACCACGGCGTTTGCTGCCGGAACGGCGGTACGGGACATCAGTCGAATACCATCACCGGACGCACCACGACGCCGCCAGATCGCGCCGGGACCCGCTTGGCCACGGCGACGGCCTCGTCGAGGTCGGCGGCCTCGATGACGTAGTAGCCGTTGAGTGCTTCCTTCGTTTCGGCGAATGCCCCGTCGGTAACGGCGAAGCCGCCGGAGGGGTCCTTACGCACGGAGGTGGCGGTCGGATGTAGCGCGCTGCCGCCGCGCAGGGCCCCGGCGTGTTCCTCGGCGAATGCGGCGTGCTCCTTCAGCGTCCGGTCGAACGCCTCTTGCCCAG
>DASQMB010000016.1:0-188514 GCA_035645715.1 Pyrinomonadaceae bacterium | reverse complement strand
GGGCCGGGGGCGGGGGCGGGGTTGCCGAGCGAGGCGGCAACCCCGCCCCCGCCCCCGGCCCGACCACTTTGACGCGCCCCCGGCCGCGTGTTAAAGGAGTGACAAGTGACAAGTGACGAGTGACAAGATGGAGCGGGCTCTTCTCTTGTCACTTGTCACTCGTCACTTGTCACTCCTCTTATGCGTGAAGATGAAGCACACGAGCTGTTGTTGATGCGCGCCGGGAGCCTGCTCTTCGCCGTCTACACCGAAGAGGTCGAAACCGTCGTGCCGTGGTCGCGCCCCTCTCCCCTGCCGCACGCGCCGGCCGCGGTGCTCGGCGTCGTCCCGGCGCGCGGCCGCATGAGGACCGTGCTCGACCCGGTGCCGCTCCTTCGGGGCATGGGGCGGCCCTCGGCTGTAGATGAGGGCCGCGACGCGGCGGCCCGAGAGGCTTACGGCTTCGTCGCCTGCCTGCGCGGCGACGAGCAGCTCGCCCTCGCCTTCGAGAGCGCCGAGCGCGCACACCTCGGCGCGGGTGAGCCACCCGGGGCCGGCTCGCCCGACGACCTGCCCGCGCGCGGCGCCTTCGAGCGCGGCGGCGAGACCGTCCTCCTCCTGGACCCCGCGCAACTCTTCGCCGCGGCCTTGCGCGGCACCGAACGGCGCCGCCCGCGCCGGGCGCGTTGACGGCCCGGCGGCCCCGCTCGGCCGCCCTTGATGACAGCGCCGCCGCCAGCCGTTACCATTGACAGGCGATGAACGAACAGGCATTCGGGACGCTCGAATACGACGAACTGCGCTCGCTCGTCCGCGCGCTGGCGCAGACGCCGGGCGGCGCGGCACTGGCGGGCTCGCTCGTCCCGCACGGCTCGCCGGCCGAGGCGCGTCGCTCGCTGCGTGCCGTCACGGAGTGCGCAGAGCTGCGCGCGCGCGGCGCCGCCTTCAACTTCAGCGGGCTCGCAGACCCCACGGACGCGCTCGCGCGGCTGCGCGTCGAGGGATCGATCCTCGAACCGCTCGTGCTGCTGGAACTGGCGAGCCTCTGCGAGCACGCCTCGGACGCCCGCGCCGCCGTACAGGCCGAACGCGAGGCGGCGCCCGTCCTCTGGTCGGCGGTCGAGGCGCTGCCGCGCACCCTCAACCAGTTGGCCGCGCGCGTCTTCTCGAAAATCCTGCCGGGCGGCGAGCTGGACGACCGCGCGAGCCCCGAGCTGGCGCGCGTCCGCTCGGAGATAGTGCGGCTGCGCTCGACCATCACGCGCTCGCTCGAAAGCCTGATGCGCCGCCACGACGAGGCGATTCAGGACCAGCTCGTCACGCTCCGCAACGACCGCTTCGTCATCCCCGTCCGCACGGACCACCGCGGGCGCGTGGCCGGCGTCGCTCACGGCTTCTCGTCTTCGGGCGCCACGGTCTTCGTCGAGCCGCTCGAATCAATCGAGGCCAACAACGAGCTGCAAAACTTACGCGAGACCGAGGAGCGCGAGATCACGCGCATCCTCCTGACGCTCACAGACGAGCTGCGGCGCGAGCGCGAGTCAATCGAGGCCGCCGCGCGGGCCGTCGCCGAGCTCGACTTCGCCAACGCCAGGGCCGCGCTCGCCGCGCGCCTGCGCGCCACGGAGCCCTCGGTCGGCGAAGACGACGTGCTCGAACTCGTCGAGGCCCGTCACCCGCTGCTCGAAGAGAACCTGCGCGAGCGCGGCGCGGAGGTCGTACCCGTCTCGCTGCGCCTGAGCCCCGAGCAGCCCGTGATGGTCATCTCGGGCGCGAACGCCGGCGGCAAGACGGTCGTGCTGAAGACGACGGGGCTTCTCTCGCTGATGGCCCTCTCGGGGCTGCACGTCCCGGCGCGCTCGGCCCGCTTCCCCTTCTACGCCTCCGTGCTCGCAGACATCGGGGATCGACAGTCGCTCGCCGCCAACCTCTCTACCTTCACCTCGCACGTCTCGAACATCCGCCGGATGATGGAGCTGTGCGAGCGGCCCGCGCTCATCCTCCTCGACGAGGTCGGCACGGGCACAGACCCCGAAGAGGGCTCGGCCCTCGGCGTGGCGGTCGTTGACCACTTCCGCAGCGCGTGCGGCGCGCAGGTCATCGCCACGACCCACTACGGCGGTCTGAAGATGTACGCGGCGAGCGACGAGGGCGTGCAGAACGCCAGCGTCGAGTTCGACGAGCGCACGCTCGAACCGACCTATCGGCTGCTCGTCGGCGTCGCCGGCTCGTCGGCCGGTCTGGAGATCGCGCGACGCTTCGGCCTGCCCGAAGGGGTCATCGCGGCCGCGCGCTCGCGCGTGGACGAGCAGACCCTGCTCGCCTCCGACTACCTGCGCCGCATCCAGCGCGAGGCGGAGGAGGCCGAGGCCCTGCGCCGCGCCCTCGAAGAGGAGCGACGCGCCGTCGCAGACAAGTACGCCTCGCTCGACCGCGAGGCCGAGCGGCGCGAGCGCGAGCGTCAGGCCGAGTTCGCCGACGAGATAGAGCGAGCCGCACGCGACTTCGAGCAGCGCGCGCGCGAGCTTTACACGAAGATTCAGGACCGCGCCGAGCGCGCACGCGTCGAGCGCGAGGCCGAGCGCCGCGCCGCCGAACTCCGCCGCGAGGCCCAGCAGCGCAAGGCCGAGGCCCGCGCCGCCACGGCCCGGCCCGGCACTCATACCGGCGCTCAGACCGGCGCCCAGGCCGGCGGGCAAACGGCGGGGCAGGCCGCGGGACAGCCGGGCGGCGCCCGCGTAGTCCGCCGCGGCGGCGACGAAGGGCGTGCCGGCTCGGAGCGTGAGGCGGCCGCGCCCGCCCGCGACATCGAGGTGGGCGACGAGGTGCGCCTGACGACGCTCGGCACAATCGGCGTCGTCGAGCGCATCAGCGACGGGCAGGTGGAGGTGCGCGTCAAGAACCTACGGTTCCGCGAGAAGCTGAAGAACCTCGAACTGCTCGCGCCCGAGCCGGCCCGCAAGGCCGAGGCCGACAACAGCCTCGCCGCCAAGCTCCGCCGCATGCAGGAGCGCGGCACCGAGGTCCGCCTCAAACAGTCGCGCGAGGCGCCGGACGCCGAGCTGAACCTCATCGGCCGCACGACCGACGAGGCCCGCGACGAGCTGGACAAGTTTCTCGACGAGGCGTACCTCCACGGCTACGCACGCGTCCGCATCATCCACGGCCACGGGACGGGCGCGCTCAGGCGGGCCGTGGCCGAACTCCTCGGGCACCACCCGCACGTCGCGCGCTACGGGCCGGCGGCCGAGAACCAGGGCGGGGCCGGCGCCACCGAGGTCGAGCTGAAGCAGTAAGGGCGGCCCCTCGCCCTTCACACCGCCGGACCCTGTCGGCTAATATCTGCCCCCGCCCTCTCTCCCGCGGCGGGCGGCCCGCGACTACGCGGCCTGACTCTTAAACCCCGTGCGCTACCCGCAAACCTTCA
Organism: Pyrinomonadaceae bacterium; assembly: GCA_035645715.1. Classification (GTDB taxonomy): domain Bacteria; phylum Acidobacteriota; class Blastocatellia; order Pyrinomonadales; family Pyrinomonadaceae; genus QHXN01. The sequence goes on along the minus strand of DASQMB010000016.1, from coordinate 185,108 downwards.
TTGACGACCTCAGGCGGCAGGCGGACATCGTCCGCGTGGTGTCCGACTACGTCTCGGGGCTCAAGAAGAAGGGGGCCAACTGGATGGCCTGTTGCCCCTTCCACCAGGAGAAGACGCCCTCCTTCTCGGTCAACCCGTCGAAGGGCATCTTTTACTGCTTCGGCTGCGGGAAAGGGGGCTCGGCCTTCAACTTCGTGATGGAGCTTGAGGGCGTGGCCTTCCCCGAGGCGGTGCGGATCGTGGCCGAGAAGACCGGCGTAGCGCTGCCGCAGATGGAGGAGGACAAGCGGTTCGAGACGCGGCGCAAGGAGGCCGACGAGGTCATCGAGCTGAACTCGTGGGCGCTCGAATTCTGGGAGCGGCAACTGGGCGAGGAGATGGCCGAGGCGCGCGCCGCCCGCGAGTACGTCGAGGGGCGCGCCATCTCGGACGAGACGCGCGCGGCCTTCCGTCTCGGCTACGCCCCGAACAGTTGGGACGCGCTCGGCAATTACCTTAAGGGGCGCGGCGCCGGCATCGGCCAGATAGAACGCAGCGGCCTCGTCGTCAAGAAAGAGTCGGGCGGCTACTACGACCGCTTCCGCGGCCGCCTGATCTTCCCCGTCTTCGACGCGCAGGGCAGGCCCGTCGCCTTCGGCGCGCGCGCCGTCCGCCCCGGCGACGAGCCCAAGTACCTCAACTCGCCCGAGACGGCGGCCTACACGAAGGGGCGCCACCTCTTCGGCCTCAACCTGACGCGCGACGAGATCAGGCGCAAAAAGTTCGCCATCCTCGTCGAGGGCTACCTCGACCTCGTCATCCCCTACCAGTTCGGCGTCCGCAACGTCGTCGCCGGCCTCGGCACCGCCCTCACGACCGAGCAGGCGAAGCTCCTGAGACGCTTCGCCCCCCGTGTGGTCATCAACTATGATGGCGACCGCGCCGGCGTCAAGGCCGCCCTCAGGGCCGTCGAGGTGCTCCTGCCCGAAGAGTTCGAGGTCAAGGTGCTGGTGCTGCCCGAGGGGTCCGACCCCGACGAGTTCCTGCGCGCCCACGGCTCCGAGGAGTACAACCGCCGCCGCGGCCAGGCCGTCCCGCACATCCAGTTCGTGCTCGACCAGGCGCTCAAAGACCGCAACTTACGCCAGCCGGCGCAGAAGGCAGAGGCCGTCGAGGAGGTCATGCCCTTCCTCCGCGCCGTCCGCGATCCCATCCAGCGCCGCGAGTACTTCGACATCGCCATGGACACGCTGCGCGTCGAGGAGCCTTCCTTGCGCCGCGACCTCTGGAAGCAGATGGGCGGCCGCCACGGCGCGCCCGCGCCGAACGCACCCACGGCCGCCGAGGTGCGCGCGCGCGTGGTACGCGCCGAGACCGCCCCGCCCACCGTGGCCGAACAGCGCCTGCTCGAACTCCTCATCCACGACGCCGAGTTGCGGCGCATGGTCCTGCCGCACCTCGAACCCGGCGACTACGAGGCGCTCCCGACCGCCGCCGTCTACGCCGCGCTCGTCGAGCTTGAGCGGCGCGGCGAGCCCGTCGAGTTCGCGCCGCTCTCGGACCTCGTCGGCGACGACCCCGTGGCGGCAGACCTCCTGCCGCCGCTCCTGATGACCGAGCCCGAACGTGCCGAGGGCGAGGCCGCCGACGCCTTCATCGCCGAGGCCGAGAGCTGCCTCACCACCCTCAGGCGGATGCAGGTCGAGCGGCGCATCAGGGAGTTGTCGGTCGAGATCGCGGCGGCCGAGCGGGCCGGCGACGAGGCGCGCCGCGACGAGCTGGTGATGCTCGACCTCGACCTCAAGCGCCTGCGCACCACCCTGCTCCCGGCCTCGGCCGGCGTCACGCCCGGCGCGGGCTCGACAACCTGAGACCACGCGACGTAAATTCTCACGCGCCCCGCGCCCACCCGACTGGAGCCGCGTACCCGGAGGGGATCGAAAACAGCATGAGCATGGAAGAGAAGGATCAGGACGATGTCGTACGGCGCCTCCTCGAACTGGGCGGCGACAAGAAGTTCCTCAGCTTCGACGACCTGAACCGCGAGCTGCCCGACGGCCTCGTCTCGCCCGACGACATCGAGGACGTGCTGCAAAAGCTCGAAGGCTCGAACATCATCGTCGCCGACTCCGACGAGCGGCTCATCGAGCAGGCCGCCTCGGTCGCCGTCGTGGACGAGCCCGAGAACGGCTTCGACGAGGACGTGGAGCTGGACCTCTCGGCCGGCACGCTCGACAAGGCCAACGACCCCGTCCGCCTCTACCTGCGCGAGATGGGGGTGGTGCCGCTTTTGACGCGCGAGGGCGAGGTCTCCATCGCGCGCCGCATCGAGCGCGGGCAGGTCCGCACGCAGAAGGCCATCTCGCGCTCGCCCATCGCCGTGCGCGAGCTGTGCCGCCTCGGCGAAGAGCTGGCCGCCGGCACTCTCAACATCCGCGACGTGGTCAACTTCAGCGAGCAGGCCGAGCTGACGGGCCAGGAGGACAAGTCGGAGGAGTACCTGCGCTGGACGCTCGAAGGCATCGAGAACGTGCGTCAAGCCTTCAAGGCCGGCCTCAAGGAGTGGGAGCGGCTGCGGGCCGAGCAGAAACTCCTGCGCGGCAAGAAGTCGAAGAAGCTCCTGCGGCTCAAGCGGAAGGTGGCGCGCGTGCGCCTTGAGATCGCGCAGGAGGTCAAGCAGCTCAACCTGACCGAGAAGGCGCGGCAGCGCCTCATCGACTCGATCCGCCGCGTCGCCCGCGAGGTCCGCATCTTTGAGCGCGAGATAGAAAACTACACCGAGCGCCTCAACTCGAAGAAGAAGCCGCGCCCCGAGGAGGAGCGCGAGTTCAAGCGCCGCATCACGAACGCCCGCCGCCGCCTGCAACAGATCGAGGTCGAGCACAACGTCTCGCCCGTCGAGATCAAGCGTTCGCTTCAGGCGGTCGTCACCGGCGAGGCCGAGACCGCGCAGGCCAAGCGGGAGCTGACGGAGGCTAACCTGCGGCTGGTCGTCTCCATCGCCAAGAAGTACACCAACCGCGGCTTGCAGTTCCTCGACCTGATCCAGGAGGGGAACATCGGCCTGATGAAGGCCGTGGATAAGTTCGAGTGGCGCAGGGGCTACAAGTTCTCGACCTACGCGACGTGGTGGATCCGCCAGGCCATCACCCGGGCCATCGCCGACCAGGCGCGCACCATCCGCATCCCGGTGCACATGATCGAGACGATCAACAAGCTGGTGCGGACCTCTCGCTCGCTCGTGCAGGAGTTGGGCCGCGAGCCCACCACCGAGGAGATCGCGCGCCGCATGGACATCCCCGTCTCGAAGGTGCGTAAAGTTTTGAAGATCGCGCAGGAGCCCATCTCTCTTGAGACTCCCATCGGGGAGGAGGAAGACTCGCACCTCGGCGACTTCATCGAGGACAAGTCCATCCTCAACCCGGCCGACTCGGTCGTCGTCACCAACCTGCGCGAGATCACGAACGAGGTCCTGGCGACACTGACGCCGCGCGAGGAGAAGGTCATCAAGATGCGCTTCGGCCTCGGGCAGAACGGCTCCGAGCACACGCTCGAAGAGGTCGGCCAGCACTTCGCCGTCACACGCGAGCGCATCCGCCAGATCGAGGCGAAGGCCCTGCGCAAGCTCCGCCACCCGTCGCGCTCGCGCAAGCTCAAGGCGTTCCTCGAAGGCACCCGCACCTAGCGCACGGTTTGTGGCCCGAGCCCCCTGGGCGGTAAACTAACGGCGAGCCTGATTCATCTAAATCGGCTTGCCGTCTTTTGTTTTGTAAGCCGAAGTATGTCTAAAAGAATCGTCGAGAGTTACCGGCGCCGTCTGGCGACCGAAGAGGGTTGGGTCTTGAAGCGCGGGGCGGGCCTGCGCGTCGCACTGGCCTACCCGAACGTCTACGGTGTCGGGATGGCGAACCTGGGGTTTCAGTCCGTCTACGAGCTGTTCAATAACATCCCCGAAGTCTCCTGCGAGCGGGTCTTTCTGCCCGACGACGCAGAGCTGCGCGATTACGAGAAGTCGGGCGCGCCGCTGCTCTCCTTCGAGTCGCAGACGCCCGTGCGCGACTTCGACCTGCTGGCCTTCTCCATCTCGTTCGAGACCGACTATCTCAACATGGCGCGGATGCTCAGGCTCGCGCGCGTCCCCGTCTGGGCGCGCGAGCGGACGCATCACGACCCGCTCGTTTTGATGGGCGGCGCCGCCTCCTTCCTCAACCCCGAGCCGATTGCCGACTTCACCGACGCCGTCGCCGTCGGCGAGGGCGAAATCCTCGTCCCGAAACTCGTCGATCTCATCTTCGAGAACTCGGAGGAGGGCGGGACGAAGGAAGACTTACTCCTGAAGCTCGCGCGCGTCGGCCGCGGCTTCTACGTGCCCGCGCTCTACGAGGTGACTCACGACGAGGGCGGCACGATCAGGGCTTACACGCCGAAGGCCGAGGGCGTGCCGGCGAAGGTCGGCCGGATGGTCGCGGCCGAGAACCCGAAGGAGGGGAGCCTGCGCCGCGCGATGCGGCGGGGCGACACCGAAATAGCCGCCCGCCTGCGCGAGGCCGAGGTCTTCGCCCCCTCCACGGTCATCTACGCGCCCGAGGCCGAGATGGGCGACCGCCTGCTCGTGGAAATCTCGCGCGGGTGCTCGCAAGGGTGCCGATTCTGCTGGGCCGGCTACAACTACTGGCCGCCGCGGGTGGTGCCGGCGCGCGACATCCTGGCGAAGGCCGCCGAGTGGCGCGGCCGCACGGACAAGATCGGTCTGGTCTCGACGGCCGTCTGCGACCACCCCGAGATCAGCGAAATCCTCTCCAGCTTGCGGGCGATGGACTACAAGATTTCGGTCTCGTCGCTCAGGCTCGACCAGATCGAAGACGAGCTGTTGGACGCGCTCGTCGCGTCGGGCGACCAGCAGATCGCCGTCGCGCCCGAAACCGGCTCGGACAGACTCCGCAAGGTCATCAACAAGAACCTGACCAACGACGAGATCGTGGACATCTGCGGGGCGGTCTTCGACCGCGGGATGCTCACCGTCAAGCTCTACCTGATGGCGGGCCTGCCGACCGAGACCGACGAAGACCTCGAAGAGATGGTCGCGCTCGTCGAGCGCATCAAGGACCGGATGCTCGAAGCCGGCCGCCGCTTCGGCCGCGCCGGCAAGATCATTCCGGCCTTGAACGGCTTCGTGCCTAAGCCGAACACGCCCTTCCAGTGGGAGCCGATCTGCGGGGAGCGCGAGCTGAAGCGGCGGCTGAAGTGGCTGGCGAAGGCGATGGCGCGCATCCCTAACGTCGAGGTCCGCGTGATGTCTGCGCGCGTGGCGCACGAGCAGGCGCTCTTCTCCTCGGGCGACCGCTCGGTGGCGCGCGTCATCGAGGCCATTTCGCGCCGCGGCGGCGACCTCCAGGCGGCCCTGCGCGAGACGGGGGTGGACCCCTCGTTCCACACCGAGCGCCCGCGCGGCTACGAAGAGGTGCTGCCGTGGGAGATAGTTGACGCAGGGCTCGGCCGCAAGTTCCTCGAACGCGAGCACGGCCGCGCCCACGAGGTCCGCTCCACCGCGCCCTGCCCTTCCGTCGACACCTGCACGCGCTGCGGCGTCTGCCCGACGACCTGGCTCGCGGCGGCGCCCGCCGGCCTCGTGCAGTTGCAGGGCATCAAGACGGCCGCCGCCGCTGCGGCCTGAGCCCGAAGCACGAGCGGCAACCCGCGCCGCCGGCCATACGCTAAAGAGGCGGCCGGGAGAGTCAGTGAAGACTCTCCCGGCCGCCTCTCGTCGTGCGTGGGCGTCGGGCGCGCAGGCGACGCCGCGGCGGGGTTAAAGTGCGGCGGGGCGCGCAACCTCCGTTCTACTGGCTGAAGAAGCTGCTGCTGGCGACGGTGTGGTCGAACTCGTAGTGGTAGACGTAGCCGGGCAGCGGGACCGGCCGCGTCCAGCGCACGCGCGCCACGAGCCGGTTGCTCTGGTTCTGCACCTCGACGCGCGTCTCCTCGGGCAACCCGGCCTCCTTCGCCGCCGCGCGCAGTTGCGCCGTCGCCCAGGTGACAGCCGAGCCCTGTTGGAAGGCGGCCTTGTTGACCGTCTCCTGCATCACGTCCTTGTAGCGAAAGGCGGCGTAGGCGACGGGCACGTACTGGTAGGCTGAGTATGCGGCCAGTGCGATGACGGCGACGACGATCAGGAAGTTGAGCCGCGCTCCGCCCAACTCGCCGCGCGCGGCCGTCGGCCGGCCGAGTCCCCTGAGACTCTTCATCCGGTATTTTCCCCTCGGCGTTTGAATTTTGGGTTGACTTTAGCCGGCGCCGAGCGCCGAGCGGAGCGAGGCGAGAACAGTCCGTGCCGGCACTTCGCTCTCGTCCGTGATGCGCGCGCCGCCTACGCGTTCGAGCAGCACCCAGCGAAGACGGCCGCCGGCGGCCTTCTTGTCGGCGCGCGTCGCACGTAGGATTTCAGCGGGGTCAAGGTCGGAGGCGGGCGGCAGGCGGCCTGCGAGCCGCACGCCCTCGCGCAGGTATTCTAACTCGTCGGCGGCAAGCAGGCCCAGATTTTTTGAGAGGACGGCGGCCGCCAGCATCCCGTGGCCGACGGCCTCGCCGTGGCGGAAGCGGCGGTAGCCCGTCACGGCTTCGAGCGCGTGGCCGACGGTGTGGCCGAAGTTCAGGATTTTGCGCGAGCGCGCGTCGTGGCGGCCGACATCCTCGCGCTCGTCGCCCGCCACCACGCGCGCCTTGAAGGCGCACTGCGCGGCCACGAGGCGGGCCAGCTCGTCGGCGCGCTCTTCGGGGTCGTGCCCCCCCCCGCCCGCCCCGCGGCGGAGGAAGGCGCAGGTCCGCTCGAAGAGCCGCCGGTCGCCGACCGCGCCGTGCTTGAGGGCCTCACACCAGCCGGCCGTCAGCTCGCGCGCCGGCAGCGTCGAGAGCGTAGAGGTGTCGGCGACGACCGCGCGCGGCTGGTGAAAGGCCCCGACGAGGTTCTTGCCCTCGGGGAGGTTAACGCCCGTCTTGCCGCCGACCGAAGAGTCGATCTGCGCGAGCAGCGTCGTCGGCGCCTGCACGAAGGCCACGCCCCGCAGGTAGGCGGCGGCGGCGAAGCCAGCCAGGTCGCCGACCACGCCGCCGCCCAGGGCCACGACCGCGTCCGTCCGCTCGAAACCCGAAGAGGCGAGGAAGCGCAGGAGAGCTTCGGCCGTCTTCAGGGTCTTGAAACGCTCGCCGTCTCCCACGGCCCAGCGGGCGACCTCGAAGCCCGCCCCGCCGAGGCCCCGCGCGGCCCTCTCGCCGTAGAGCCGGAAGACCCGCGCGTTCGAGACGAGCGCGACGCGACGCGCGCCCGCGCCGACGGCCTCGCGCGCCGACCGGCCCAAGTCTTCGAGCAGGCCCGCGCCGACCCCGATAGAGTAAGACTCGCCGCGCCCGAGCCGCACCGCGACGCGCCCGGACGCGCCGCCGCGCCGCCGGGCGCCGCGGGCCGAGCCGGGACGCGTCTCGTCACTGCGGGCCTCGACGCCCGCTTTTGCCCTTCCGCCGCGCTCGCCGTCAACCATGCGTCTCGCCCAATGAATTGTTCGCGGACTCGGCCAGCAAATCGAGGCCCAGCGCCTCGCCCCACAGCAGCCGCGCCAGCTCCTCGACGCGGTAGCGCGAGGCCGTGTTCCACACGTCAATCAACTCGTCGCCGGCCGCGTGCGAGGCGAACCAGCGGTGCCCGTGGCGCGAGCGCAGGTGTTCGCGCAGCCCCGCGGCGAAGGCCCGTGCCCGCAGCCGCGTGGCCGAACCGAACCACTCGTCGGCTTCGAGCAGGCCGCCCGCCGGTTCGTGGCGGAAGCCCGTGGCGCGCGTTAGAGACTCCGCGAAATTTTCGGTCAGCGCGTCGGAGCGCGGGTCCGCGACACGGTCGAGCGCGAGCGCGTGGCCGACGAGCGCCGCGTCGCGCCGCGCTTCGTGCAGCTCGACGAGGGCCGCCGTGGCCGCGGCCTCGCGCAGCTCGTCGGCGCGTGCGCGTGCGAACTCGGCCAGCCAAGACTGTTCCGCCCGAAGGCCGGAGAGCAGGAAGGCGTGGCCCAGTTCGGTCGCGCGGTCGGGCGCGCGGACGAACTCGGGGCGGCGCGCCACCGCCTCGCGCGAGGCCCAGGCGAACATCTGCGCGCGCCCCGCCTCGAAGAGCGTCCGCCGGTAAAAGTCTGCGCCCTGCCTGCGCGCCCCGAAGACGAGCCGCACATCTTCGGGCGGGGCGACGGCGAAGCAGGCCGAGTGGGCGAATTTGCCGGGGCGCTCCGCGTCGTCTATCAGCAAGTTCCTCTGCGATCCTGTACGAACGCCGAGGCCGGCGAGCGTGCCGGCGTAGACGGCCTGGAAGCGGTCTGCGCCGAAGTGCTGGTCGAGATGCGGGGCGCGGGCGAAGCGCGGGGAGTCTGCCTGGTGCAGCGGGCCGGGCGCGGCCGGGCCGGCTTCGCGCGCGGCCCAGGCGGCGAGGCGCGAGTGGTAGGCGCGCTCCGTGCGTTCGAGGAAGCGCGCGCCGTCCTCCGCGAGCCGGCCGAGGTCGGCACCCGTGTAGCTCTCGTAGAGCGAGCGGCGGTCGTCGAAGCCCCCGGCGCGGGCCGCCTCGGCGAGTGATTCGAGGCGCGCGGCGCGGAGGTCTTCGCAGGGGCTGAGCGCGTCGAGGGCTCGCGCGGCCAACTCGCGGCGCGAAGACGCGTCGGGCTCGACGGCCAGCAGTTCAGGCAGGTCCTGAGCGCCGACGGAGGCCCCGCGCCACACGAAACGCGCCGCCGCCTCGCAGCGCCCGAGCTCTTCGGTCACGTAGTGCGCGTGCGCCTCGGCCCGTTTCAGCAGCGAGGCGCCGGCCAGCGCCGTCAGGCCCGCGCGCTCGGTCTCGAAGTCTTCGGGCGTCTCGTCGCGGAGGGCGCGCAGGTCGGCCACACGCTCCGGCGTCCACAGGTCCGCGTAACGCTCCTCGGTGGGGCGGAGGTCGAGCGCGGAGGTGTGGCCGGCGTGCCGCCCGAACTTTTCCAGCTCGACCGCGGAGCAGTATGCGGCGTAGTCGCGGCGGTGGTCGCTTACGTTCATCTCGGGCCGGGTCCGGGCCGGGGCTCAAACATTCGCACGGGCTGTGGAGTTGGGTGAACGCGGGCGATTGTAGCACGGCCCCGCGGGGCGGCCCGCGCCGCCCCTCCGCTTAAGTTTGAGACTGTTCGAGACCGAGCGGAGTCAGGGACGGAAGCGGAGAGAGCGTGAGACGCGGGCAGGACGGGCGAGAGCTTCACGGCGGCGCGCGGGCAGAAAGTTAAAACGGGCTCGGCATTCTCGAAAGACTGCCGAGCCCGCTCTAATTTGTGGTTACTGTCCTCACCCCAGCAACCACGGAGACGGAGGATCCACCAACCGTCTCTCTTGCCCCACACTCTCTTTGGCAATGGCCGTGCCACTGTGAGAGCGCGGCGCGCAGTGCGATTTCTCTAGGGTTTCGCGGCCCCCGTCGCGGCGTGCTCCCGGCCGCCGCGGCGCGACCGTGTAAGACTTACCTCAGCGCCCGAGTAAAAATTGCGTACCGCGTAATCATTGCACGCCGAGGCTGCGGCGGATGACTTCGGCAAGTCGGGCGGCCAACTCCTCGATCTCTTCCTGGCTGCTGCCTTCGATCATGACGCGGGCGAGCGGTTCGGTGCCGGAGTAGCGCAGGAGCAGGCGGCCGCGCTCGCCGAGCCGCGCCTCGGTCTCGCGGACGGCGCGGGCCACCTCCTCGACCTCCTCGAACGGTAGCTTCTCGCGCACGCGGACGTTCGTGAGCACCTGCGGGTAGCGTGCGAACCCTTCGGTCAGCTCGCGGAGCGGGCGGCCGCGCTCGCGCAAGGCGCGCAGCAGCATGAGCGCCGTCAGCATCCCGTCGCCGGCGAGGCTCGCCCGCGGGAGGATGAGGTGGCCCGACTGCTCGCCGCCGAGCGCGGCGCCCGTGCGAAGCAACTCTTCGAGGACGTACTTGTCGCCCACGTCGGTCCGAGCCAGCCTGATGCCGGCCGAGCGCAGGGCCACCTCCAATCCGAGGTTACTCATGACGGTTGCGACTACGAGGTCGCCCGCCAGCTCGCCGCGCGCGCGCATCAGGCCGGCCAGCACCCAGAGCGTGGCGTCGCCGTCCACGAGATTCCCGCGGGCGTCGGCGAAGAGCGCGCGGTCGGCGTCGCCGTCGAAGGCCACCCCGAGGTCGGCGCCCTCGGCGACGACGCGGCGACACAACTCGTCGGTGTGGAGCGAGCCGCAGCCGGCGTTGATGTTGCGGCCGTCGGGTGCGTCGGCGAAGGCGACGACGCGCGCGCCTAGCCGCCCGAAGAGCGCGGGCGCCAGCCCTGAGGCCGCACCGTTGGCGCAATCGACGACGAGCGTCAGGCCGTCGAGCCTCAAACCGGCCGCGCACTCCCCGGCCAGATAGTCGAGGTAGCGCGCCCGCAGCTCCTCGGGCGACTCCGAGCCGGACGCACGCCCCCCGCCGCCTGCGGCCCCGTCGCCGCTGTCCGCCTGCCCCACGTCGCTCAAGTCCCCCTCGCCGCCGTCCGCACGAGTTTCCGCGTCGCCGGCCGCCGAGCGCGCGGCGCGGATGTCGTCCTCGATGAGCCGCTCGGTCGCGTCGTCGAGCTTGCGGCCAGAGGGGGAGAAAATCTTGATGCCGTTGTCGTGATAGGGATTATGCGAGGCGCTGACGACGACGCCGGCGTCGGCCGGCAGAACGCGGGTCAGGTAGGCGACGCCGGGCGTCGTAATCACGCCCGCCGATTCGCAAGAAGCGCCACCGGCGTGTGCCCCCGCGGCAAAGGCGCGCTCGATCCACTCGCCTGACTCGCGCGTGTCGCGCCCGATCACGATCCGCGGCGCGCGCCCGAGCCGCGCCGCGAGGTGGCGCGCCAGCGACCGGCCCGCCTCGCAGATGGTGGCCGCGTCGAGCGGGAACTTCCCGGCCTCGCCCCGCATCCCGTCGGTCCCGAAGAGTCTTTTCATAAGGTCCGAAGTCTGAGTGAACGGCGCGGCGGCGGGGAGGCTCGGCACGACCCGTGGGCCGGCAGCGGCTTCTCTCGCCCCGGCCCTCACTCACCTTTCGAGAATGAACTGCGCGGACGAGACAGAGACCAGCTCGACGCGCGCTTCGAGCGCCCGCGGAAGCGCGAGCCGCGGCGAGAGGGCGCCGTCGGGGCCGACCTCGACCACCACGGCCACATCCTCCCGCTTAAGCCCGGCGACGGCCGAACGCGGACCGCGCAGGACGACCGCGACCGAATCCGGCCGCACCTGCCCGCCGGCCGCCGAACGGACGGGCACACCCTCGAACCGCCGCTCGGCTTGCTGCTCGACAATCTCGACGCGCACGCCGACCGCGGCCTCGTGGGGGACGACCTTGCGGTCGGGGATGTCTATGGCCGTCTGCGGCAGCGTCAGGCTCTCGCGCTGCCCGCCGAGCGAGATGGTTTCGGTGAAGGCCCGCTCGATGGCGCGGACGTGGCTTTCGGGACCGCGGACGCGAACCGTGGACGGGTTGATCCCGACGCCGGTGACGACGAAGCCCTCGGGCGGCTCGCCCTCGAAGCGGGCTTCGACCGGCACCTCGCGCTCGACGACGGGTTCGAGCCGCAGCGTTACGCTGCGCGGCGTGATGTCGGTGATGCGGACGCCCTCTGGCAGGTCCATCAGGACGTTCCGGTCGTTGAGACGCGCGACGCGGTCGCCGGGCTTGAGGTTGGCGACGTCGGCGCGGGCCACGAGGTTGCGCGCGTTGATCTCGGCCAGCTTGCCCTGACTGCCTTCGAGCGTGAGATCGACCTCGCTGACGGGGTCGTTGCTGACCTCCATGTTCTCGGGCAGGAGAAATTCTAGCGGCACCGCGCGCAGGCGGATGGTGGCCGGGGCGCGCTGCGCCGTCACGGCGTACCAGAGCCCGATGGTGATGGCGAGCGCCACCAGCTTCAGGCCCCAGTCCTCGAACAGCAGCGCGCGCAGCCAGCCCGCGACCAGCGAGCCGGCGTCCGCCGCGTTTTGCCTGGTGATGAAGGTGAAGGCCATCTCGTCAGGGCTCGGGGTTTTCGCCGCGGCGACGCCGCGCCGGCCGCCTGAGTGCCTCCCGGCGCTACTGGCTCACGTCGAGCCGCCGGCCCCTAACCTCCGCTTGCAGGGTTTCGGCCTCGGGGACGGCGCGTGTCGCCTCGGCCTCGATCTCGGCGACGGCCGAGGGGTCGAGAGCATCGAGGATGGCCGCGCGCAGCCGCGTGCCGTCGAGGCCGCGCCGGATGCGCCCCGCCTGCACGAAGGAGATCAGGCCCGTCTCCTCGGAGACGACGACGGCCACGGCGTCCGTGTCCTCGGTGATGCCGATGGCGGCGCGGTGGCGCGTGCCGAGGTCTTTCGAGAGCAGCGGGTTCAGCGTGAGCGGCAGGAAGCAGGCGGCCGCGGCCATCCGGTGGCCGCGCACGACCACGGCGCCGTCGTGCAGGGGGGTGGCCGGGTTGAAGACCGTCACCAGCAGGTCGTAGCTCAAATCGGCGTCGAGTTGGACGCCCCCCTCGATGACGTTGCGGAGGTTGACGCCGCGCTCGATGACGATGAGCGCGCCCGTCTTGGTCGAGGCGAGCGTCGTGGCCGCCAGCACGATCTCGTCGTAGACGCCCTCGCCGAACTGCCCGCGGTGGTGCAGGATGAAGGGCATCCTGACGCGGTTGCCGAACGAGATGAGCGCCTGCCGGATTTCGTTCTGGAAGAGGACGATGACGGCGACGCCGATGTAGAGGGGCGCGGGCCGGAGGATGAACTCAAGCGTCGCCAGGTCGTAGCGGGCCGCGACCCAGTAGAGCAGCGCGACCGACGCGATGCCGGCCGCCATCGGCACGGCGCGGGTGCCCCGAATCAGCCGCAGCAGCGCGTAGACCAACAGGAAGACGACGACGATGTCCACGACGTTGCGCGGCTCGACGAGTCTCTGCGTGAAGTGGCTGTAGGTCTGTAGCAAAAGCACTGCGCGCCCTCTCGGCAGCCGTCTCTTCGCGTCGCTTGCGGCTCACGGCAGTTCTCTCTGTGCGCGGGGTCTTTCGCGTGGGCGGCCGGCCCGCGCACCGGACCCGCCTCGCGCCGCGCCCGCACGTCCCTGTTGCCTGCTGCTTAGTAGGCCGACACGCCTCCGCGCCGATTATGCGGCAAAGAAACGATTGAATCAATCCGGTCGCCTGCGGGCGCGCCGGCGGCGGACATACGGCCGCTAACGGGCTGCACAAACGACCCGCCGGAGGGGAATAGGAGGAAGTCAGGGACGGGAAAAAGGGGCTGCGACGCGCGGGACTGAGGCGCGCGCCGGCAGAAGGCACGCACGGTCGGGCCGGGCGCGGGCCGGCGGGCACACGGTCAGACGCGCGCACGAAGGGCGGCACGCCTCGCGGGCGTGTCCGGCCTCGGGCCGGGGGCGTCGTGTCGCGGCTTGTTTGTATTAGGCTGCGGCGGCCTTTTAGTGGCCCTGCGCGGCGCCGGCGGCGCGGGTGCGCGCGGCGCGGCGGTCGTGCCGGGCACAGGCTTTGGCGAGGGCCTCCTCGACCCGCACCTCGACGTTGCACTCGGGCTGGCGGCAGACTGCGGCGAGTTCGGAGATGACCAGGTAGCGGGCGCGCTCAAGCATGCGCTGTTCGCGGAACGAGAGCGGCTTCGAGTGGCTCAGGTAGGTCAGGCCCTTGAGCACGTCGGCGACGGCGAAGATGTCGCCGGTGCGCATCTTCTCGGAGAACTCCTTGAAGCGGTCTTTCCAATCGCTGGAGGCGCCGGCGAAGTTGTCGGAGAGGTGCTTGACCAGCATCTCGCACTCGGCCGAGGTGATCGGGGAGCGGAGGCCGACTTCGGAGGCGTTGGCGACGGGAACGAGGACGAGGGAGTTGGTGGAAGCCAGGCGAAGCATGTAGAAGGGGAGAGAGTTCGTCCCTATCTGTTTCTGCTCGATCTGTTCGATGATGCCGATGCCGTGGTTGGGGTATACAACCTTCTGCCCTACTTTAAAACCCACTTCACACCTCCTGTGTTGCCAAATACAAAGGCTGCGTGCGCAAAGCGGGTCAGAGGACGCCCCGAGGGGAATGTCGTTGCGACGCAGCCGCGTCGGTTCAAGTTCTAACGAAAGTGTAACGCGCTCTTCTGAAAAGCGTCAAGGTGGAAACTTTCCCCGAAAACCGCGGGGAAAATTTTGTCGAAATTGGCACGGAATTTCGCGCCCGAGGGTCCGGGCGGCCCCCACGCCCGGACGCCGCGGCCGGAGGGCGGGCCGAGGTGGGGCTGCTCAGCCGCTCTCTCTTCGTTCCGGGGAGTCCGGCCCCGCCGGCAGCTCGACGGTGAAAATCGAGCCCCCACCGGGCGCCGGGCGGACTGTCGCTTCGCCGCCGTGGGCGCGGGCGAGGTGCTTGACGATGGCGAGGCCGAGGCCGGTCCCGCCGGCGGCGCGCGAGCGGGCACGGTCCACACGATAGAAGCGCTCGAAGAGGCGCGGCAGGTGTTCGGGAGCGATGCCGTCGCCTTCGTCGCTGACGCTGACGCGGTCGCGGCCGCCGGCTCGCTCGTGCGTGACGCGGACCGTGCCGCCCTCGGGGCTGAACTTGACGGCGTTGTCGGCGAGGTTGGTCAGCATCTGTTCGAGGCGGCGCGGGTCCGCGTGGACGAGTGCGCCGGGCGCCACCTCGTTAACGAGGCCGACGCCACGCTCGGCCGCGCGCGCGCCGAGCGCCGTGAAGCAGTCGTTGACCAGTTCGGCGAGCCCGACCGGCACTGGCTCGACCCTCACCTGCCCGGCCTCGATGGCCGACAGCTCGAGGATGTCGCTGATGAGGGCGCGCATCCGCTCGGCGTTGCGTCGGATGACCGAGAGAAAGCGGCGGCTGTCGCGGGGGTCGTCCACGGCGCCCTCTTCGAGCGTCTCGACGAAGGTGAGGATGGCCGTCAGGGGCGTGCGCAGCTCGTGCGAGACGTTCGAGAGGAACTCCTGCCGGACGCGCTCCAACTGTTCGAGGCGGGTGATGTCGAAGAAGACACCGACGGCGCCGCGGGACGGGGCTTCGGCGCCCGCACCCGGCCGACGGAGCGGCGCGACGTGGAGGTCGAAGGCCGACCTATCGCCGTCGCGCGTCTCGACCTTGACCTCGGTCCGCTCGCCCCGCTCGATGGCGGCGGCGAAGGCCGCGTGGACGGCCGGGTTGCGTGTCAGCTCGGTCAGCCGGCAGGGGCCGGAGGCGAGCGCGGCGTTGTTGCCGAAGAGGCTGCGGGCCGAGTCGTTCGAGGCCACCACGCGCCACGAGCCGTCCACTACGAGCACGCCCTCACGCATGCTCTCCATCGTCGCTTCGAGCAGTGCGCCGGCCGGCACCTCGCCCGCTGCCGCCGGCGGGGCCTCGCGCCCCTCGGCCGCGAACCGCGCGCCGGGCTCGCCCGCCTCACCGTCTTCGCCCGCCCCGCCCCGTCGCGCCGGGAAGAGTCGGCCGGCCAGCGCACCGAGCAACCCGGCCGCGAGCACGAGCCACGCGGCCTCGGGCCTGAGCCAAAAGAGGGCCGCCGCAGCCAGCAGCAGCAAAGAGCTGAACGCGAGCGCGACGACGAGCCGTGTTGACATGTTTTGTGGAGAGGTCTCCGGGCGGGCGCGTCCGCCGCTTGGACGCAGGCAAGGGGCATAGCCGCCCTCGCCGAACTCCGCGTGCCCGCACTGCCCGCACCGCCCGCGCGAGGTAAGCTCGCTCGCGGCCGGTGGGTGCGCTACTCGCCGCCGGCCCCGGCCGGGGCTTCCGAAGCCCCGGGCGCGCCGGGGTCGCCGGCGCCGGGGCAGCCCGTGAAGCGGTAGCCGACGCCGACGACAGTCTCGATTGACTCGCCGCAGGCGCCGAGCTTCTGCCGCAGGCGGCGGATGTGAACGTCGAGCGTGCGCGTGTCGCCGTAGTACTCGTAGCCCCAGACGTTGTCGAGGAGTTGCTGGCGCGTGGCGACGCGGCCGGCCCCGCGTGCGAGGGTCGCCAGCAGCGAGAACTCCTTGCGCGTCAGGCGGACGGGCGCGCCGTCGCAGGCCACGCGCATGTCGTCGAAGTCTATCGAGAGGCGGCCGTCCTCGTAGCCCGCCGTGGCCGACTCGTCCGCGCGGCGCAGCACCGCCCGGACGCGGGCCATCAGCTCGCGCACCGAGAAGGGCTTGGCGATGTAGTCGTCGGCCCCGAGGTCGAGGCCGGCGACGCGGTCGGCCTCGGAGGCGCGGGCCGTCAGCATGATGATGGGGGTGCGGCGCGTGGCCGGCTCGCGCCGCAGGCGCCGGCACAGCTCGGTGCCGCTCATGCCCGGCAGCATCAGGTCGAGGATGACGAGCGAGGGCGCGGCCTTCGGGTCGAGGGCGGCCTGGAGGCCCTGCTCGCCCGTCGGCGCCACGCGCGCCTCCAGGCCCTCGCGTTCGAGGTTGTAGCGCAGCCCCTCGGCGATGTCGGGGTCGTCCTCGACGATCAGCACAGGTTTAGCCATAGCTGGTGAACGGCGGGGAGTTTTTAGTTGGTAGTTTTTAGTTGTCGGAGTGGCTTTGAAGCTGCTCGCCCGGCGAAAATTCTAAAAACTACCGACTAAAAACTTCTCCTTACAACTTAAGGTCTGACGTGCTTGATGAAGGCGGCCTCGGTCATGTAGACGGTCAGCTCGCAGATGTCTGTAACGTAATCGCCGATGCGTTCGAGATGCTTGGCGACGAAGAGAAGGCGGGCGGCGCGCGTCGAGGTGGTCGGGTCCGAGGCCATCAGCCGGATCAGGTCGTTGAAGACGCGGGCGTACATCTCGTCGATCTCGTCGTCGCTGGCGATCAGGGCGCGGGCGGCCGGGGCGTCGCCGTGGGTGAAGGCGTCGAGCGCGGCGCGGAGCTGGCGCGAGGCGGTGTCGGCCATGCGGGGCAGGTCCACGTAGGGCTTGAGCTGCGGCTCGTCGTTGAGGTCCACGGCGGCCCGCGCGATGTTGCAGGCGTGGTCGGCGATGCGTTCGAGGATGGGCGTAATCTTCGCCACGGCCACCACGAAGCGCAGGTCGCGCGCGGCCGGCTGCCTCAGCGCCAGCACGTCGATGCAGAGGCGGTCGATCTCAAGCTCCAGCCGGTCGATGCGGTCGTCGTCGCGCAGCACCTCGCGCGCCACCGCGCTGTCGCGCTCGACCAGCGCATACATGGCCTTCTGCACGGCCGTCTCGGTCTCGCCGCCGAGCAGCAGCACGCGGTCGCGCAGCACGTCAAGTTCGTCGTCCAGCCTTCTGTGAATTTCCATGTTCCCCTGGTTTGTAGTTTTCAGTTTGAAGTTTTCAGTTTGAAGTTTTCAGCCCTGCGTTTCAGTTTGCGGCTCCGCGGCACGGAAACTAAAAACTACAAACCAAAAACCAAAAACTCTGCCCTCAAGCGCTCAGCCGAAGCGGCCGGTGATGTAGTCCTCCGTGAGCTTCTGGTCGGGGTTGGTGAACATCTTCTCGGTCGAGTTGACCTCGACCAGCTTGCCGAGCCAGAAGAAGGCCGTGCGGTCCGAGACCCTGGCCGCCTGCTGCATGTTGTGCGTGACGATGACGATGGTGTACTGCCGCTTCAGCTCGAAGATCAGCTCCTCGATCTTCTGCGTGGCGATGGGGTCGAGCGCCGAGGCCGGCTCGTCCATCAGAACCACCTCGGGCCTGACCGCGAGCGCCCGCGCGATGCAGAGGCGCTGCTGCTGCCCGCCCGAGAGGCCGAGCGCCGAGCCCTTCAGGCGGTCCTTGACCTCGTTCCAGAGCGCGGCGTCTTTGAGCGCCTGCTCGACGCGGCCCTCGAGCTCGGAGCGGCTCTCGGTCAGGCGGTTGATCTTGAGGCCGTAGGAGACGTTGTCGAAGATGGACTTCGGGAACGGGTTCGACTTCTGGAAGACCATCCCGACGCGCCGCCTCAAGGTCACCACGTCGGTGCCGGGCGCGTAGATGTCCTCGCCGTCGAGGAGGACTTCGCCCTCGGCGCGGGCGCCGGGGATGGTGTCGTTCATCCGGTTGAGCGTGCGCAGGAAGGTGGACTTGCCGCAGCCCGAGGGGCCGATGAAGGCCGTGACCATCTTCTCGGAGATGTCGAGCGAGATGGAGTGGAGCGCCTGCGCCTGCCCGTAAAAGAAGTTGAGGCGGCGGACGCTGATCTTCATCGCGGCCTCTTGCGCGGGCCGCTCGCCGCCGGGCTCGGAGGCGTGGCCCTCGGCCCGCTGTCTCGACACTGGCACTGGCGTCGGTGCTGTCGTCATAGTCTGTTAAAGCGGGGCCCCTGCCCCCTTAAAATTTGCGCCGGGTCAGGAGCCGGACGCTGACGTTGATGACGAGGATGAGCGTCATCAGGACGAGCGTCGCGGCCCAGGCCAGCGAGTGCCACTCGTCGTAGGGCGAGATGGCGTAGTTGTAAATCTGCACGGTCAGGCTGGCGATGGGCCGGCCGAGGTCCGTGCTGAAGAAGCGGTAGTTGAGCGCCGTGAACAGGAGCGGCGCCGTCTCGCCCGAGACGCGGGCGACGGCCAGCATGGCCCCGGTGGCGATCCCGGAGGCGGCGGCCGGCAGCACGATTTCGAGCGTCACCCTCCACTGCGGCGCGCCCAGGGCGAGCGCCCCCTCGCGCAGGCCCGTCGGCACCAGCCGGATCATCTCCTCGGTCGTGCGCGCCACGATGGGCACCATGATGATCGCCAGAGACACCCCGCCCGCCAGCGCCGAGAACCCGCCCGTCGGCACCACCACCAGCGCGTAGACGAAGACGCCGACGACGATGGAGGGCACGCCCGTCAGCGTGTCTGTGACGAAGCGGACGAGGCCGCCGAAGCGCCCCGCGCCGAACTCCGCGAGGTAGATGCCGGTGGCGATGCCGAGCGGCATCCCCAGCAGGGCGGCGACGGCCAGCAGAACGAGCGTGCCGACGATGGCGTTGCCGATGCCGCCGCCCTCGCCCACGGGCTTCGGCGTCTCGACCAGGAAGCTGAAGCTCAGGGCGTCGAGGCCGCGGTAGGCGATGTAGCCGAGGATGAGCACCAGGACGGCGACGGCGAAGACGGCGCAGGCGGTCGTCAGCGTCGTCATCACGACGTTCGTCAGCCGCCGGCCGGTCGCGCCCGGCTCGCCGCCCCGCAAACTCCTCTCCCCGGCCCTCGCGTCCACTTCCCTTTCCCCTTCTCCCTTTCCCCTTTTACCTCTCCCTCAAGCCCGCGCCGTCCCCGAGGTGCCGCGCGTCACGCTCCAGACCAGCAGGCGCGCGGCGCCGTTGATGAGGAAGGTGACGATGAAGAGGATGAGTCCGAGCTGAACCAGCGCGCTCAAAAACAGCTCGTCGCTGGCCTCGGCGAACTCGTTGGCGAGCACCGAGGCGATGGTGTAGGACGGCTCGAAGAGCGAGGCGGTGATCTGCGCGCGGTTGCCTATCAGCATCGTGACGGCCATCGTCTCGCCGACGGCGCGGCCCAGGCCGAGGATGATGGCGCCGGCGATGCCCGGCCCGCCGTTGGCGAGGACGACGCGCGTCGTCTCCCACTTGGTCGCGCCCAGCGCCAGCGCCGCCTCGCGCTGCGAGACGGGCACGGCCGCCAGCACGTCGCGCACGACGGCCGAGATGATCGGCGTGATCATGATGGCGAGGATGATGCCGGCCGTGAAGAGGCCCGTGCCGGTCTCGACCGGCCCCTGGAAGAGCGGCACCCAGCCGAGCGCGCCTTGCAGCGGAGGCTTGACGTAGTCGCGCAGGAAGGGCGCGAGCACGAAGATGCCCCACAGCCCGTAGACGACCGAGGGGATGGCCGCCAGCAGCTCGACCAGAAAGGTCGCGGGCCGCGCGACCCGCCGCGGCGCCTGCTCGACCAGGAAGACCGCGACGCCCAGAGAGAGCGGGACGCTGATGACGAGCGCGATCAGCGACGACATCACAGTCCCGTAGACGAAGGGCAGCGCCCCGAACTCGCCGCGGATCGGGTCCCACTCGCGCCCGATGAGGAAGGGCAGCCCGAACTCGCGCATCGAGGGCACGGAGGCCGAGGACATGGCCGCCACCATCGAGGCGACGATCAGCAGCGTCAGGAGCGCCGCCAAAAAGAGCACGACGCGGAAGACCGTGTCGCCGCGGTTGCCGGTCGGCGAGAGCGCCCGCCGCCAGTTCCAGACGCGGAAGCGCGCGCCATACTCGCTGGCCGGCGTCGGTCCTGCTGGTGCGGGATTCCTCATCGAAAGAGAGTGTGTGTTTTGCCCCGGGCGCGAGGGCGGCGTCGTCAGCCGCGTCGCCGCGTCGCCGGGGCCGAGGCCCGCGGCCCCGTCATGCCCCGCGGACCGGCTGGCCGTTCGCGGTGATCGAGTTGAGCTTCTGTTCGGTGCGCCTGCGCACCTCTTCGGGCAGCGGCGCGTAGGAGAGCGCGCGGGCGTGCTCGGTCCCGTCGTGCAGAGCCCACCAGAGGAAATCCACGAGCGCCCGGCCCTTCACGGCGTCCCTCTGGTCCTTGTAAACGAGGACGTAGGTGTAGCTCGAAATCGGGTAGGCGTCGGGCGCGCCCTGCGGGTCGGTGATCGAGACGCGCATGTCCTCGGGGGTCGCGGGCAGGGCGGCGGCCGCGGCGGATGTGACCGAGTCGAGCGTCGGCTTGACGAAATTGCCCGAGGCGTTGCGGACGGCGGCGACGGGCAGCTTCTGCTGCTCGGCGTAAATCTGCTCGACGTAGCCGATGGAGTTCGGGTTCTGCTTGACGACGGCCGTGACGCCCTCGTTGCCGCGGGCGCGCTGGCCCGTCGGCCAGTTCGGGTTGGTGCCGGTGCCGACCTGGCCCTTCCACTCGGGGCTGACCTTCGAGAGGAAGTCTGTGAAGACGGCCGAGGTGCCGCTGCCGTCGGCGCGGGCGGCGACGATGATGTTGGCGTCGGGCAGGTTCGCGCCGGGGTTCTCGGACGCGATGGCCGGGTCGTTCCACTTCGTGACCTTGCCGAGGTAGATGTTGGCGAGCGTCGGCCCCGACAGCTTCAGGTCGTTGACGCCGGGCAGGTTGAAGGTGACGGCGACGGCGCCGAGCACGGTCGGGATGTGGAGCAGCTCGCCCTGCGCCTTCTTCAGCTCGTCGTCGGTCATCGGCTTGTCGCTGGCGCCGAAGTCAACCGTCCCCGAGGAAATCTGGTTGATGCCCGTGCCCGAGCCCGTTGACTGGTAATCGATCTGGACGTTCGGGTGGGCCTTGCCGTACTCGCTGACCCACTTCTGGTAGACCGGCATCGGGAAGGTGGCGCCCGTGCCTTGCAGGCGGACCGTGCCGCCGGGGGCCGTGGTGGCGCCGCCGTCGCCGCCCTTGCCGACGGGCTTTACCCCGCCGCAGGCCGAGGCGAAGGCGGCGAGCGACGCGGCGAGCAGGAGCGAGAGCGCCCGCCCGAAGAGGTCCGATCTCAGGTTCATCCGATACTCCTCTGGGGGTTTTAGGTTCCGGGGGTTTGAAAGACACGGCAGAATAGTGGCCCGATGTTACATCAATCTGAACTAATCCTGAAATGAGTGTGAACGCGGGTCGGCGAGCCGGGGCGGGGCGGGGCGAACGTGTCGGGCGCGCGCCCTTCGGGCCGGACGGGCGACGCCTCGAAGCACGCGACGCCTCGAAGCACGCCGGCAACTCGAAGCACGCCGACTCGTAGCCCGCGTGCAGACCGCCCCGCCGCCGGCCCGCAGGCCGGTCAGCCGCGCACGGGCCGAGTGCCCGCGGCGGCGGCGCCCGTCAACAGCCTGTACCCGACGTTAATCATCGTCTCGATGCGCGTGCCGGCGGGTTCGAGCTTGCGGCGCAGGCGGTAGACGTGCACGTGCAGGCTCTCGGCGTTCAGTGGCGAGCGCAGGCCCCAGGCGTGGCGCCATAGCTCCTCCGAGGGAACGATGCGGTCGGGGTTGCGCGCCAGCCGCGAGAGGAGGAGGAACTCCTTGCGCGTCATCTTGAGCGCACGGCCGCCGAGGCTGGCGTAGTAGTTATCGTGTTCGACGCGCAGGTTGCCGTCGTCGTAAACGTCCCCGCCTTCGGGCTCGCGCACGGCCGCGCCGCCGCCCCGCTGCGTGAGAGGCTCTGCCATCATCGCTTCCGACTCCCCGAGCTTTCGGCCCGCGGGCGGGCGGCGGGCCGGGGTTAAGCCCCTGACGAACCGCCGCCCGCCCTCGCGCCGGACCTTGTGAGACCTGACGGCCCGCCCCGCCGCCGCCGTCAGAACCTGAGCTTGGCCCGCACCTGCATGACGCGCGGGCCGCCGACGGTCGTCGTGATGCGCCCGAAGTCGGGGCTGCCAAGTTCGTTGTCGGGCGCGGCGAAGTTGGCCCGGTTGAAGAGGTTGAAAACGTCCCAGCCGAGTTCGAGCGAGGCCGTCTCACTAAGTCGCGTCACCTTGACGAGGCCGAGGTCGAAGCGGCTCTGTGAGGGGGCACGCAGGACGTTGCGGCCGAGGTTGCCGTTCTGCCCGAGCGGCGAGCAGAGCACGCCGGAGTTGAAAGCCTGCTCGGTGATGTCGGAGCCCCGGCGGCGCAGGTCTTCGAGCGTAGCGCCGGCGCAAAGTGACGGCCGGCCGAAGCCGAGGCGGTAGAGCCCGCCCGAGCCGCGCACCAGGTCGCGGTACTGCGGGGCGCTGCCGATCTCGGGCTCGGGCGCGAAGACGCTGAACGGGTTGCCGCTCTGCGCCTGGAAGAAGCCCGAGAGCTGCCAGCCCGTCAGGAGCCTGCCGGTCGAGCCGAAGGAGGGCAGGTCGTAGACGAAGTTGAGGCTGAAGCGGTGCGTGCGGTCGAAGTCTGAGAGCGCGCGGTTGGATTCGAGGTCGCGCAGGTCGCCCTGCACGACGAAGCCGGAGTTCGGCACGTCGGGCTTGCCCGAGCCGGCCGTCGAGCCGGGGTCGCTGGAGCTGGTGTCTATGGACTTCGAGAAGGTGTAGGCGGCGCCGAACTGAAGGCCGCGCGAGAGGCGCCTGGTCAGCGAGAACTGCGCGCCGTGGTAGATCGAATTGCCGTTCGAGCGCAGGACGAGCGCCTCGGGCACGTTGAAGCCGAGAACGGGGACGCGCGCCTCGAAGTTGATGACCTGTCCGCCGCCCAGCGTGTTGCCCGAGCAGGTGAGCGGGTTCGCCAGGTTCAGGTCTATGGGCGCGCCGGCCACGCCAGAGAGGAGGCCGCCCGCGCAGGCTGCCGCGCCGCCGACGCGGAACGGGTTGGCGAAGCCGAAGGCCCGGCCCGTGCCGCGCTCGCGGGCGGTCGCGCCCGAATTGAGCGGGCCGTTGGGCGAGCCGGCGGCGAGGTAAGCCTGGTTGAAGCGCTCGTAGATGTGGTCGGGCGTCGAGGGGTCGTTCAGGTCGTAGCCCTGGTTGAAGGCGAGCGCCTGCAAAAGGTTCTGCCCCTTCGTGCCGACGTAGCGCGCCTCGAAGACGAGGTTCTTCGTCAGCTCCTGCTGGAAGCCTATGTTCCACTGGTGGACGTAGGGCGTCCTGAGGCCGCGGTCGACGGCGCGAAACTCGAAGGTCTCGGCGATGTTGCCGGGGGGCGTCGCGTTGCCGCGCGCGTCGCGGGCGACGCCCGTGTTGTCGCGGATGACGTAGGAGCCGCCCGCGCCCGAGGTGCGCGTGACGCGGAACGGGAGCCACTGGTTGAGCCCGAGCGTGGTCGGCTGGGCCGAGAAGGCCGTGGCGATGGGCACGTTGCCCGAGGGTACGGTGATCTCGACCTCGCGCAGGAACGGGTAGTTCGAGAAGACCGTGTTGATGAAGGCGGCCGAGGGGCGGTCGTAGAAGAGTCCGTAGCCGCCGCGGACGACGAAGCGGTTCGACTCGAAGGGCGAGTAGGCGAAGCCGACGCGCGGGGCGAAGTTGTTCAGGTCCTGCCCGTCGAGCGTGTGGTCGTTCGAGGCGCGGGCGGTGGCCGCGACGCCCGCGTCAACGTTGGCGAGGCCGGTCGGGTTGGCGTTGCGCGGCACGATGAAGCCGGGCGATGGGTTGTCGCAATTGGCGAGCGTGCCGCCCGAGCGGGTGAAGCAGGGCTCGAAGGCCGCGAAGTCGAAGTTGCCGATGCGGCCGTCCCTCTCGGTCGGCCACATGAACAGCTCGTAGCGCAGGCCGAGGTTGAGCGTGAGCGAGCGGGTCGGCTTCCAGTCCTGCGCGACGTAAAGCCCCAGGTCGGAGAAGCGGAAAGATTTTTCCGTGACGCCGAACTGCGTGTCGGCCTCGGTGGCGTTGCCCGTCAGGAGCTGCGTGAAGCTGTCGAACTTCTCGAACTCGGTGGCCTGCTCCTCGGGCAGACTCGAGTCGTAGAAGTGGCGCTTGAAGTCGCCGCCGAGGCGGAAGGTCTGCTGACCGCGCACCCAGGTCAGGTTGTCGGAGACGCTGAAGGTCCGCTGCCGACGCTGGTTGAAGGAGTCGTTCGGGCCGCCGAAGGAGAACTGCGACATGTTGGTGCCGGGGCGGCCGATGAAGTGGCCGAGGCGGCGCGTGCCGGGGCTGTCGTCGAAGAGGAGCGCAGGGTTCTGGATGCCGACGGCCGCGCTCGTCAGGTTCTCGGCGAGGAACGCATCGTCGAGGCGGCGCGTGTTGTCGAGGGAGAAGTAGCCGAAGCGAGCCTCGTTGATGAGCGTCGGGCCGAAGACGTGCTGGTTCGAGACGGCCAGCGTGCGGTTGCGGTCGGCGCGCCGCAGCGTGAAGGGCGAGGCGAGGCTCGAAGGGTCGGGGAACGAGTCGAGCGCCGGGAAGTTCGAGAAGAAGAAGGTGCCGCTCAGGCTGTTGTTGGCGGACAGCCGCCCGTCGAGGCGCGCGGTGAACTGGTGCTGCCTGAACTCGGAGGGCTGGACGTTGAGCTGCTGGACGAGCGGGTTGTTCTCGCGCAGCGTGCGCGAGGTGCCGGCGCCCGCCCCGACGACGAAGGCGCGCGCGCCCGCGCGGTCAACGCCGATGACGCGCCCGCCCGCGCGCGGCGCGGGGATGACGAAGTCGCCCGTGACGGGGTTGCGCAGGTTGAAGAGGTTGACGGCGACGGGCGAGATGTCGGCCGCCGTCAGGCAGTTGGCGCCGGGCGTGCAGCCGTTCTCGGCGTTGAAGGCGTCGGCGAGGGCCTGCGCCGTGCGCTCGCCGGCGATCCTGCGGAGAGCGAGCGGGAGGACGGTCGTGCTGCGCGCGGTCGGGACGAAGCCGGTGACGGCGTCCGTGTACTGGTAGCCGCCGAAGAAGTGCCAGCGGTCTTTGACGACGGGGCCGCCCAGGGTGAAGCCGCCCTCGTTGCGCCGCGCCTTAGGCTTCTCGATGCCCTCCCTGTTAAAGAAGAAGTCGTTGGCGTTGAGGGCCTCGTTCTGGAGGTAGTAGTAGACGTTGCCGCTGAAGCGGTTGGTGCCCGACCTCGTGACGAGTTGGAAGTTGCCGCCGCCCGAGCGGCCCGTCGAGGCGTCGTAGAGCGCCGTCTGGAGCTTGACCTCTTGCAGCGTCTCGGGCGCGGGCGCGATGTTGTCGTTCAGAGAGCCCTCATTGCTGGTGATGTTGGTGGCGTCCACGCCGTTGAAGAAGAGGCTGGTCGAGGTGGTGCGCGTGCCGTTGACCGAAGGGCTCTGGTTGCCGTTCGAGTTGCTCAGCACGGGCGCGAGCTCCGTGGTGACGCCCGCCTCGGCCGAGAGCAGTTGCGTGAAGCTGCGCGTAGAGGTCGGGATGGCGACGAGCTGCTCGGACGAGAGCTGGCGCGAGAGGGTCGCCGTGTCGGGCGTGGTGACCGAGACGGCCGCGTCCGTCACAGTGACCACGTCGCCGGCCAGCTCGCCGATTTCGAGCCGCGCGTCGAGCGTGCGCGGCACCGCGGCTTCGACCTGCACTTTGCGGAGCAGCGCCCGCCTGAACCCCTGCGCCTCGACGGCGACCTCGTAAGTGCCGGCCGGCAGCGCCGGGACGGTCCAGCCGCCCTCGCCGTCGGCCGAGGCCGTGCGCCTGAGGCCCGTGGCTGTGTTGTGGACCGTGACGAGCGCGCCGGGCACGGCCGCGCCGTTGGGGTCGCGGACCACGCCCGTCAGCGAGCCCGTAGGGCCGGAAGCCTGCGCGAGCGTCGCGGCCGGCGGCGCCCACGCGGCGCACAGCGCCAGCGCGAACAGGCAGAGGCCGGCGGCCATCCTTCCGGCGAAGCGTTTCGGGGAAGCGGCGTGATGCATTGTCGTCTCCTGTGGAATTTGTCGTGCGGCGCGGCCCCGACGGCGGCGCGGGGGTCCGAGAGTTAAGGGACGCCCCGCCCTTCTGCCGAAGGGTCGCGCGCGCTCGGGTGGTCTTCACTTTTAGAATTGCGGCCCGACTCCGGGGCCGAAGCCGCCCTGACGAGACTTCGCCCGCGGGCGGTCGGATAGATTGTCCCGTGGTTCTACGGAGCGGAGGCTAAGGCGCGGGAGTTAAGGCGGAGTGAAGGCCGGCTTAAATGTTTGTTACATGAGGCCGGGACTCCGCGCGCCGCTTAAGCGGATGAGATCGGTTGGATGAACAGGTCCGTAAGGATAGGCGAAACGAAAGAGGGGCGGGCGAGTGTGCGACGACACTCGCCCGCCCCCTTCTTTCGTTCTGGAACCCGGCCGGACCTCAGCGCAAAGTGTTGCCGAGGACTGCGACTCGGGCCTCGCGCGGACCGGCGGCGGCGCGGGCCGGACGGTCGCAGTCGCCCCCTTCGGGGAGGCCGCCGACGAGGCCGGCATCCCACATCAGCCAGAGGCGCCTCCTCCTGTTCGTGGCGGGGTCGGGCAGCTCGAAGGCCAGGCGGACGTAGCGCGTCCTGAACTCGCCGCGGCCCTGTCCGGGGAAAAGGCGGAAGTGGTACTCGGCGCGGACGGCCAGGTCGCACTCGCGGCGCATGAGGTTGACGAGTGCTTCGCAGTCGCCCGCCTCGCCGGCGCGCTCGGCGTCATTCGTGCCGCCGACGACGTGCGAGATTTCGTGGAGCAGAACCCAGCCGGCGTTGAATGCCGCGCGCGCGGCCTCGTCGCCGGTGACGTGGGCGAAGTCCGCGAAGTCTATCTGGACGAGGAAGGCCGGCGCCGTCAGCGAGCCGGCGCGATTCGCGTCGCTCTTTAAGCGCGCCTGGCTGACGCGGCCGAAGACCACGTCGGCGCGGCCGCTCGCGTCTTCGATGAAGATCAGGTTGGGGCCGGTCTGCGCCGAGTCGAGCAGCGCGCGGGCCGTGGGCGAGCCGCCCGAAGAAGGCGCGTCGCCGAGCCTGAGCAGGCCGTCGGAGTCGAAGTGCAGGCCCCGCCAGCCTGTGATGGCGCGCAGGCTCTCCGAAAGCGCCTGCCGCCGCCCTTCGGCCACGTCGGATAGGCAGACGACCCTCGGCGCGCGCTCCGCGGCCGCCGCCGGCCGGCCGCAGAACGCCGGGACGCACAGACAGATGAGAAACAAAAAGCCGCGCCCGACGACCCGGCCAGCAGACGTGCGCATTGGACCACCCCGCCTGATTCGAGACTCGTTCGAGGGGGAGTAAGCTGCGAGCAGAGTCCGCCGCCGCGGCGGACTCGCGGCGACGGTCATGTTAACAGATCGTTAACAGGCTGTGTACGGGATGTTAATCGAAAGAGGCCGCGGGAGGCGTGCCCGGGCCGTGTGAGTTTCGGCAAAAGCGCGGCGTTCGAGCGGGTCGCGTTCGGGGTCGGACGGCGGCGGGCGCGGGCACGGGTGAACGCTCGGCAGACGGGAAAACGGCGGATGTTAACTCTGCGTTAACGTGGCCGGTGTAGTATGCCCGTCCTCCGCACGGCAGGAGAGTTTTCCGTACGCCCGAGCCAGCCCGAAGAGGGGAAGGAACCTTTCGCATGTCCATCGCCAACGAACTGAGCAGCGAGGTCGCAGCGGCCGTCATGGCCCGGAGGCCGGACGAGCCGGCCCGAAGTCCCGACGACCTGGCGGGGGTGGTGAAGGACGTTTACACGACGCTGCGGGAGTTGGAGGCGGCCGCGACGCGCCGCCGGAGGACGCGCCTCGGCCGGCCGGCCAAGCCCGCCGAGGCGAAGGCCGCCGGCGTGTCTGAGTGACGCCCGGCATGACGCGCGGGTCGTCGCCACGGCGGCCGCCGGTCGGCCGACGCCTTCAAGTCTCGTTACTGTGACCACTCGGTCGGGCTGCGGTCCCAGCGGTGTTCGCGGAGGCGTGCGAGGAGGTCGGGCGGGAGCGGGCCGGCGTCGCTCGCGGCGACGTTCGAGCGGACGTGCGCGGCCTTTCGCATGCCGGGGATGATGGTGCTGACGGCCGGGTTGGAGAGGATGAAGCGCAGGGCCAGCTCGGGCATGGTCATCCCTGCCGGGACTTCGGGCCTGAGACGCTCGGCCCGCTCGACGCTGCGGGCAAGGTTCTCGGGCACGAAGTAGGTGTTGCGCCAGTCGCCCTCGGGCCAGCGGCTCTCCCTCGTGAGCGTGCCCGTGAGCGTCCCCTCGTCGAAGGGCACGCGGGCGATGACGGCCACGTCCATCTCGACGCAGGCCGGCAGCAGCTCGTCCTCCGGGTTCTGGTCGAAGACGTTGTAGATGACCTGCACTGCGTCCACGAGACCCGAACGCACGGTGCGGACGCCGTTCCACGGCTCCCATCGGTTGAGCGAGATGCCGACGGCGCGCAGGAGGCCCTGCCCGCGCAGCTCTTCCATCTTCTTAGCCCAGCGGTCGTCTTCCACCCAGTCGTCTTCCCAGACGTGAAACTGCACGAGGTCGAAGCTGTCGAGCCCGGCGTTTTCGAGGCTGCGGTGGACGTACTCTTCGACGTGGTCGGGCGGGAAGGCGTCGTCGAGCGGGGTGCCGCGGCGGCTCGGCCACTGTCGGTTCTTAGGCGGGATTTTGGTGGCCGTGTAGAGCTTGCGCTCGGCGTTGCGGCGGACCAGTTCGCCGAGCAGCGCCTCGCTGCGCCCCTCGCCGTAACCCCAGGCCGTGTCGTAGAAGTTGCAGCCGAGCTCGGCCGCCAGTTGGAGCGAGCGGAGCGACTCCTCGTCCTCCGACCCGCTCCAACTGCCCATGCCCCACATCCCGTAGCCGATCTCCGAGACCGACCAGCCCGTCCGCCCGAAACGTCTCTGCCTCAAGACTCCACACTCCCTCTGGCGCGGCTCGCGCCCGCCTTCACTCGCCGAGCGCCGCGTACTTGAAGAGGCGGAAGCGGTAACGCTGCTGCGCACGGATGTTGGCGGCGACGGCCCCGTGCAAATCCTCGTCCCACTTCGTGTAGCGCTCGACGAAGCGTTCGGCCGCGGCCTTGTCGCCGTCGGCCTGGACCTTCAGCACCTCGCGCAGCAGGTTGCCCACCACCTCGTGATACTTGCCGTAGTTGATCGAGAGCCGGCGCGTCGAGCGGTCGAAGGAGAGCAGCCCGTTCTCTAGGTAGTAGTTCCACTGCATGAGCTGCATGGTGTTGTAGGGCTGGTCGCGGCGCGGGCGGTTGTTTTGCAGGACGCGGTTGACGCCGCTGGCGTAGACGGCGCGTAAGGATGCGTCCGTGTAGTAGTCCTGTTTGCGCAGGGTCGGCGCGACGTAGAGCGAGACGAGGTCGGCCTTCATCTCTTCGAGCAGGTCGGCCGCATCCTGCAAAGCCGCGTCTAGGTCGCGGCCGTCGCGCGTGCGGTCAACGCCGAGGTAGTGGCCGACCTCGTGCCAGAGCGTGCGGTAGAAGTTGCCGTCCGCGCTCAGCTCGTCCTTGTGCGCGTCGGCGACGGCCGCCTCCCAGGCGCGGTCAACGCCGGCGAAGATGTCGCGGTCGCGCATGATGTTGACGCGCATCATGATGGTGCGGCCGTAGCGGCGCGAGATGAGCGCGTCGTTGGGCAGGATGGTGGCCGTGTTGCCGCCGCGCGACTGGCCGAAGTCGGCGATCACGTCGTAGGCCCCGACCGAGATGTCCTCCTTGACGCGCTTGTGGCGGTCGTAGGGTAGAGACTCTTCGAGGGCCTGCAAGCCTCGCATCGCCTTGCGCAGCTCCTCCGACTCCTGCCGGCGCGTCGCCATCAGGCTCAGGCTGTAAAAAGCCTTCACGCCGTACAGCTCGTCGTCGTAGGTCTCGTAGGCGCCGATCTGCGCGTTGAGGTGGCGGAAGCGGCCCGTCACCCACGAGGCGTCGCCCGACTCGTAATCGTTCGTGAGCAGGTCGCGGGCGCGGTTGCGCAGGTAGCCGGCGAACTCCGCGTCTTCGGCCTGCACGGCATCGGCCGCCTCGCGCAAAAGATTGTGGGCGAGGACCATCTGGTCGGCGTAGGCGACCGCGTAGGGCACGGCGTAGAAGCCCTTCGGGTCGGGGCGCGCGACCGTGGCCTGAAGCCTCTCGCGCAGGCCGGGATGCAGGAGGGCGAGGCCGGGGTGGCGCGCGAGCGCGTCGAGGTCGGCGCGGCCGTCGTCGGCCGTCGAGCGGCGGACGACCGTGCGCGGGTCGAGGATTTCGTCGCGCCGCGCGGGGTTGGCGGCGAGGAAGCTCTCGAGCTCCTCCTTCTGAACTTTCCACGGGTAGACGTTCTTGCCCGGCTGCGGCG
Source organism: Pyrinomonadaceae bacterium (assembly GCA_035645715.1). Classification (GTDB taxonomy): domain Bacteria; phylum Acidobacteriota; class Blastocatellia; order Pyrinomonadales; family Pyrinomonadaceae; genus QHXN01. Next base: position 154,663 of record DASQMB010000016.1, on the reverse strand, counting down.
GGTCCACGGGCATGAAGGGCTCGCGCCTGTTTTCGAGCGTGGTGGCTATCGGCCCCTGAAAGAGCCTGTAGAGCGTGGCGAGGTTGGCTGCGGCCGGGCCTTCGAGCGCGGCCAGCGTCGAGGCGGCGCGCTCGGCCTGCGCGTGGCGCTGCCGCTCGTAGAGCGACTGGAAGACGCGCCCGACTTCGAGCAGCTTCCCGACGGCCGCGCGCTCGCCCGCGCCGAGGTGCGAGAGGTCGGGCGCGAGCCGCGTCTCGCCCGTCTTCTCGATGATGGGCGCGCTTCTTTCAAGCGGCCAGTAGCCGGCGGGCAGCGTGCCCCCCGTCCTCGTCTGCGCCGGCGTGTTGACGACCATAAAAGTTAACAGCAGGACGGCCAGCAGCCTTCTCATCAGCGTGTACCTCGCTCGCCGCGGGCCGGGGCGGCCCGGCTCTGCCCGGAACGTCCGGGCCGCTAGACCGATGGGCCGGCGCGGCGGAATGTTTTAAGTTTGGCGGAGAGTTCTCTACACGACGCTTGTATTCGATGGCCCCCCGCCCGGTCAAGCGCGCGGGGGCGGAGGGGCGGGCGCGGCGACCCCGCGGCCGGGCGGCGGCGTGATATTATCCCGCGTCTCTCGCCCGCGGCGCCCGCCGGGCCGCCCCACGGAAACTCCGCGGAAACTCGACGGAAACCCATGCGTCTGATCGTCACCGAAAAGCCCTCGATGGGGCGCGACGTGGCCGCCGCGCTCGGCGCCGCGCGCCGCGGCGAGGGCTTCATTCAGGGGCCGAACGACATCGTGACGTGGTGCGTCGGCCATCTCGTCGAGCTCGACGAGCCCGAAGCTTACGACCCGAAGCTCAAGTCGTGGCGGCTCGCGGACCTGCCCATCATCCCCGAGCGTTTCAAGTATCACCCGTCGGAGCGGACCAAAGACCAGTTCAAGGTCATCCGCGAGCTGCTCAGGCGCGAGGACGTGGACGAGGTGGTCAACGCGGCGGACGCCGGACGCGAGGGCGAGCTGATCTTCGACCTCGTCTACAGCCTCGCGGGCGGCCGAAAGCCCGTGCGGCGGCTCTGGATTTCCTCTTTGACGCGCGAGGCCATCCTCGAAGGCTTCGCCAATTTGAAGCCGGCAGAGGAGTACGGGGGGCTGCGCGACTCGGCCCACGCGCGGCAGCAGTCCGACTGGCTGGTCGGCATGAACGCGACCCGCGCGCAGACCATCCGCGCCCGCCAGGCCGGCCACGACGGAGTCTTCTCACTCGGCCGAGTCCAGACGCCGACGCTCGCCCTCATCGTCGAGCGCGACCGCGAGATCGCCGAGTTCGTCCCCGTCACCTACTTCGAGGTGGTCGCCGACTTCAAGGCCCGCGCCGGCGAGTACCGCGGCACATGGTCGGGCAGGGACGGCACACGCCTCGACAGGAAGGAAGAGGCCGAGGCGCTGGCCGCGAAGGTCCGGGGCCGGGCCGGCTCGGTCGAGCGCGTCGAGAAGAAGGCGGTCAGGGAGAAGGCGCCGCTTTTGCACGACCTGACCTCCCTGCAGCGCGCGGCCAACGCCCGCTACGGCTTCACGGCCGCGCGCACGCTCGAACTCGCGCAGACGCTCTACGAGAAGAAGTTCATCACCTACCCGCGCACCTCTTCGCGTCACCTCTCGGCCGACGTGAACAAGGAGGTGCGCGCACACGTCGAGGCCGCGCGCGTCGGCCCCTACGCGCCCTTCGTCGAGCGCATCCTGAACGAAGGCTTGAAGCTCGGCCGGCGGCACGTTGACGACAAGAAGGTGACGGACCACCACGCCGTCATCCCGACCAAGCAGCGCGTCAGCTCGCAGGCGCTCGGCCCCGACGAGAAGCGCGTCTACGACCTCGTCGCCCGACGCTTCCTCGCGGCCTTCTTCCCCGACGCCGAGATCGAACGGACGACCGTCACCACCACGGTCGAGGGCGAGCGGTTCCAGACGAAAGGCTCGGTGGTGCTCGTGGCCGGCTGGCGCGAGGTGGACCCGCCCGGCCGCGAGCGACGCGCCGCCGCTCAACCTTCGTCGTCCGAGGCGGGCGAGGGCGGGGGCGCACCCGCCGCCGACGAAGAGGCGGAAGAGGCGGAGCTGCCGCCGCTCGAAAAGGGCGAGCCGGTCGAGACCCTGAAGGCCGAGGCGCTGGCGAAGCAGACGAAGGCGCCGCCGCGCTACTCCGAGTCGGCGCTGCTCGGCGCGATGGAGACGGCCGGCAAAAAGATCGAGGACGAGGAGTTGCGCCTCGCCATGAGGGAGTCGGGCCTCGGCACGCCGGCCACTCGCGCCTCGATCATCGAGACGCTGCTCAAGCGCGAGTACGTCACGCGCGAGAAGAAGTCAATCGTCGCCACGCCGAAAGGCGTCTCGCTCATCCGCATGCTGCCCGCCCCGCTGCTGAAGTCGGCCGAGCTGACGGGCATGTGGGAGCGCAAGCTCTCTTTGATGGCGCGCGGCGAGTACGAGCGCGGCCGCTTCATGGCCGAGGTCAGAGAGATGGTGGGCGAGCTGGTCAAACAGATCGCCGCCGCCGAGGTCGAGCGCGGGCAGGGGGCGGCGCGGCCCGCGCGCGAAGTCCCGCGCCCCGAAGGCGCGCTCGACTGTCCGCGATGCAAGCCGGAAGAGCGCGCAGGCTTCCTCGTCGAGCGCGCGGGCACGAGCGGCAAGTTCGTCACCTGCTCGCAGGGGCGCGACCTGTGCGGCTACATCAGCGACGCGCCGCGCAACGCCAAACAGCGCAAAGTCCTGCTCTCGACGCGCTGCCACGCGTGCGGGGCGGCCGTGCGGCTGCGGCTGCCGAAAGAGAAGGGACGCCGCGCCTCGCTCGCCTGCTCGCGCTACCCGGACTGCCAGGCCGTCCGCTGGTTCGACGCCGACGGCGCGCTCGAAGACCCACAGCCGGCGCCCGAGACCGGCCCGCCCTGCCCGAAGTGTCAGACGCCCACGCTCAAGCGCGGGCCGGCCAGCTCCGGCAACTACTTCTGGTCGTGCCCGCGCTGGCGAGGCGACGGCTCGGGCTGCGACGCCAAGCCCATCTGGATCAACTCGCGTTGACGAAGAGGCTCGGACGCCCGGGCCGATGAAAAAAAAAGAAGGGGCCTGCGTTCTCCGCGAGCGCGGCCCCTTCGTCGCGCAGCCAAAGTGAGGCGAGCGAACAAGGCGGGGATTGGGCGCGAGTCTAGCCGCGCCCACGCAGAGGAGAGTTAAGCGAGGCTTAAATCCTCGTTAAATGGCCGGGGCGCCGGCCGGGGCGCCGCGCGTCGGGAGTCGCGCGAGATAAAAGGGAGTGGCGAAGGCGGGCGGTCGCCTTCGCCACTCCCTTTTCGCTTCCCTCCCCGCAGCGGCTCAGAAGCGGAAGATGGTGTCGAGCTGGATGCGTGTGAGCGTGCGGTCGAGCGAGCCCTGCGGCGTCGTGGCGAAGGGGCCGAGCAGGCCGTGGGCGCGGCGCGAGACGATGCCGGTCAGCGAGAGCGCGACGCGCGGGTCCAGCGCGTAGGCGACGGCGAAGCGGTGGCCCCGCACGTCGGACTGCTGGACGAGGTTGCTGAAGTTGAAGGGCGTCAGCACTGCGTCCTTCTCTATCCGCATGAAGGTGTAGTTGAAGAGCAGGTCGCCGGCCCTGGTCTTCTCGGGCCGGTTGCGCAGCAGGTCGCGCCCGATTTGGAACTCGGCCCACAGCCCCTCGTCCTCGTTGTTTTCCAGAACGAGGTCAGCGCCGGCGGGGCCGGCCGTCACCACGTCGCGCGCCTGCGTGTTCCTGACGTAGTTGACGATCACGAGCAGCGGCCAGCGGCCAGCGCGGTTCAGCTCGGCGTGGCCGTAGAGGTCAACGAGGTTGAAGCCTGAGGCGAGGCGGCCGTCGCGGTTGAGCGCGTTCGTGGTCGCCGCGGAGAGTCCGAGGTTGAAGTTGCCGCTGTTGAGCAGTTCGCGGGGGATGGAGACCTGCCCCGTCACGGTGCGGGCCGGAGAGCCGGGCGAGGCCGGGACGTTGACGACGACGGGGAAAGTGATGTTGTTGCCGAAGAACTGCGCGGGGTTGATGAACTGCGTGCCGGAGAAGTAGTGGTCGGCGGCGGCCAGGCGCACGAGCGAGTCGGCCGTCGGCGCGAACTCGACGCGGGCCTGCGCGCCGTAGAGGGCGAGGTCGCGCCCCTCGCGGCGCGACTGCTCGAAGTCAACGCGCCCGTCTGCGCCGACGACGAGTGCGGCGTTGCGTTCGAGGAAGGGCAGTTGCCACGCCAGCAGGGACAGCTCGCGCAGCCGGCCCTTCTCCGACTTCGCCTTGTAGGTGTAACGCTCGCTCAGGCCCTCGGGCGAGATGTCGTTGTCCCAGGTCAGCTCGGTGCGCCACCAGGGGGTCTCGAACTTGCCGCCCTGGACTTCGAGGCCGGGCAGGGCCTCGGGCCTGTAGACGATGAAGGCGCGGTCGAGCTCGAAATTTTTGCGGGAGAAAAAGTTGGTCAGCGTCTGGTTGCCGCTGGTGGCGTCGGACGTGGGGCCGGTCGAGAGGCGCAGGCCCCACTCGAACTGCTCGCCGAACTGGCCGCGGGCGGCGAGGCGTGCGCGGACCCTCAGGCGGTGGCGCGACGAGAGCGGGTTGCCCAGCGCGCCCGGCGTGCCGACCGAGGGGGCCGTGTTCTGCTGGCCGAAGAAGCTCTCGAAGCGGAGGCGGATGTCGCCGCTGAAGGCGACGGAGCCGAACGCCTTCGACGCGGTCTCGGTCGCCTTCGAGCCCTGCCCCGCGCCTGTGTTAGCGGGCGGCGGGCCGTGCGGCGGCGCCAGAGTCGCGGCCCCGGCCGCCGCGTCCGTTGGACCCGTGTGCGCGGACTCGACGGGCCTGACCGCCGCGCCGTCCGCGGAGTAGGCAGCCTCGCGGACCCGCGCCGTGGCCTGCGCGTCGCCGCCCTGCCGCCCGGCGCGCTCGACGCGCGACCCCAGCTCTTCGAGGGCACGCGCCTGCGCCTTGAGCGCCGCGCGCAACAGCTCGATCTCCTCGCCCTGCCGGCGCAGTTGCTCGCGCAGCTCTTCGAGGCCGAAGAGCGCTCCGGAGACGGGCGCGGCCGGGTGTGTGGGGGAGGCGTGAGCGCCGCCCGCTTCGGCGGGGGCGTGCGCGGTCGCGGCGCCGGCCGGCGCGCCCGACTGCGCGCCCGACTGCGCGCGGGCCTCGTGAGCGGCGGCGAACAGCAGCAGCAGGAGTGCGAACGCGCAGACGGTCGCGGCGCGCGGCATCGACTGTGGCATCTCTCTTCCCTTTCTTTCGCGTGACGGAGACGTGGATGCCGCGCGGCGGGCGGCCTGAACGGTATATCACAGGGCGCTGAAGAGAGAGTTACGGGCGCGTTAAAAAGTGGGGCCGGCGCTCTCCCTACACGCCGGCGGCCCCCCGCGTTGTCCTGCGCCGGAGGATACATGTAGAATCGTGCGACGAACTCTCTCGCCGCAGAAGAGGCGGTCATGGCGCTTCTGAACATCACGGACGCGGGCGGCCGGCGCTGGCAGTACACGCTCTCGCCGCAGCAGGTCTGCACCATCGGGCGGGCGCCCGACAACCGCGTCGTCCTGAACGACCCGCGCGCCTCGCGCTACCACGCGCACGTCCGCCACCAGGGCGGCTCCTACGTCGTCGTTGACGGCAGCCTCGACGGCAAGCTCTCGGCCAACCACGTCTTCGTCGGCGGGCAGCAGAGCCTCCGCCACGCCCTGCGCGACGGCGACCGGATCACCATCGGCGCCAGCCAGCTCGACTTCGACCTCGCGGACGAGCGCCGGCCGTCCCCCTCGGCCGCGCCGGTCCGCTACGAGGAGCAGCGGCTCGGCAACACGCAGATGCTCGTCTCGGCCAACGACGTGATACGCGCCGCGCTCCAGTCGCGGGCCGGGGCGGCGGGCGAGGCGGCGGCGGCCGAGCTGGAGGACTTGCGGCGCAAGGCGAAAATCCTCGCCCTCATCTACGAGATGAGCAAGACGCTCGGCTCGGTCTTCGACCTCGACTCGATCTTCGAGAAGGCTTGCGAAGTGATATTCAGCGCGACGCCGGCCGACCGCGTCGTGGCGCTGCTGGCGGGCGATACCGGGGGCGAGGACGATTTGCGGGTGGTGGCGATGCGCCTGCGCGACGAGGGGCGCCGCGCGCAAAGCCGCGAGATCGCCATCGGCCGCACCATCACGCGCAAGGTGATGCGAGAGCGGCAGGCGCTGCTGTCGCAGGACGCCGCGGCCGACACCGAGTTCGCCGGCGTCCACTCCATCGTCGCGCAGGGCGTGCGCTCGACCATCTGCGCGCCGCTCGTCGCCGACACGCGCGTCCACGGCGCGCTCTACGCCGACCGCCTCGACCCCTTCACGGCCTTCACGCGCGACGACCTCGAACTCGTCAGCGCCGTCGCCGCGCAGACGGCCGTCGCCGTCGAGAGCGCAGTGGCCCACGAGCGGCTGGCGCGCGAGGAGGTGGCCCGCGCCAACTACAGCCGCTTCATGCCCGAGTACGTCGTCCGCCAGTTGCTTGAGAACCCCGACTCGTTCAAGCTCGGCGGGGTCAACCAGCAGGTGACGGTCCTCTTCGCAGACATCCGCGGCTTCACGCGCCTCTCGGAGATGGCGCAGCCCGAGCGGGTCGTGCAGCTTTTGAACCACTACTTCACGGCCATGTCGGACGTGATCTTCGCCCACGGCGGCACGCTCGACAAGTACATCGGCGACGGGCTGATGGCGCTCTTCGGCGCGCCGACCTCGACGCCCGACGACGCCTGCAACGCCGTCGCCGCCGCCATCTCGATGCAGCGCGCGGTGGCCCCCATCAACGAGCAGCTCGGCGGCGAGGGGCTGCCAGTGATCAGCGTCGGCATCGGGCTGCACACGGGCGTCGCCACGGTCGGCTACATCGGCTCGGAGCGCCGCTCCGAGTACACGGCCATCGGCGACACGGTCAACCTCGCGGCCCGCCTCGAACAGAACTCGCAGCCCGGTCAGATACTTCTGAGCGACGCGACCGCCGCCGCCGCGCGGGCCGCCGGCTGCCGCTTCGCGCCGCGCCCGCCGCTGACGGTCAAGAACCGCGTCCAGCCCGTGCCGGTCTTCGAGGTGGAGTGGCGGCTGCCGGCCGGCGACCCCGCCGAGCCCGTCACCGGCCACTGAAGGGCCGCCGGCCGACCGAATTTCTCTGCTGACCGGGTTTCGCTTATGTCTGTTAACAACTTCGTCTGGAAGACTCGTTCGTTCATGACCTTCGCCGGCCTGCGCGACCTGGTCTCGGACTCGATGGCGATTGACCTCGGCTCGACCTCGGTGCTGATCGCCGTGCGCGGCCGCGGCATCATCGTTGACGAGCCGGCCGTCGTCGCCGTCCACAAGGTGACGGGCGAGGTGGTGGCCGTCGGGCGCGAGGCGCACGAGATGATGGGGCGCGAGTCGCGCGAGGTCAGCCTGGTCGCGCCGATGGTTGACGGCGTGGTGGCAGACTTCGAGCGGACGCTGAAGATGCTCGACCACTTCGTCCGCGCGGCCCGCAGCGGCTTCTCCCACTTCAGCCGCCGGGCCGTGATGAGCGTTTTGTCGGGCGTCACGCAGGTAGAGCAGCGGGCGCTTCTGTCGGCCGCCGAGGAGGCTCACATCGGGCGCGTCTACATGGTCGAGGAGGGATTGGCGGCGGCCATCGGAGCCGGCGTCTCGGTCGAAGACACGCAGGCCAGCGCCGTCGTGGACGTGGGCGGCGGCACGACCAACGTGGCGGTGGTCGCCCGCGGCTCGCTCGTCTACTCGCAGGCCGAGCGCGTCGGCAGCATCGACATCGACGAGGCCATCATGAACCGCCTGCGCCGCCACCACGGCCTCATCATCGGCGCGCCCACGGCCGAGCGACTCAAGATCGAGCTGGCCTCGGCCGTCGAGCCCGCCAACCCGGCCCTCAGCCTCTCGGTCAAGGGGCGCGACGTGCAGACGGGCGCGCCGCGCGCCATCGAAGTGACGAGCGAGGAGGTCTGCATCGCGGCCGAGCCGGTCGTCAAGCGGCTGGCCCGCGTCGTCAACCGCGCACTGGCCGAGTTGCAGCCCGAGGTGGCCGCAGACATCTACGACCGCGGCCTCATCATGACGGGCGGCGGCGCCCTGCTCGACGGCCTCGCCGAGTTCCTCCAACGCGAGACCGGCCTCGGCACGCGCATCCCCGAGGAGCCGCGCTACGCCATCGTTAAAGGTCTCTCCCAGCTCTTCGACGACCCGCTGCTGCTGCGCCGCGTCGCCCGCAACGAGCACTCGCACCTGCTCGACGAGAAAGCGTACGAGTAGTTTTTAGTTTGTAGTTCCAAGCCTTCGGCGAGGAAACCCGGCTGAAAACTGAAAACTGAAAACTACCGATGGGCTTCTTCCGCAGGCAGATTCAGGTGGCGCGGGTCTCCGGCATTCCGGTGCGGATTGATTACCGCTGGTTCGCCGTCTTCGCGCTGTCGGCGTGGGTGGTGGCGGCCGCGTTCGAGCAGGGCACGCTGCTGACGCAGTTCGTGAAGCTCGGGACGGGGGCGGCCTGGGCGGCGGGCGTGCTGACGACGGCCGCGCTCTTCCTCTCGATCTTCGGCCACGAGCTATCGCACGCGCTGGCGGCGCGGATGGAGGGCATCGGGAGCGAGGAGATCGTACTCCACCCGTTCGGGGGGCTGACGCGCCTCAGCCGCGAGCCCGACAACCCGCGCGAGGAGTTCCGCGTCGCCGTCGCCGGCCCCTCGGCGAGCTTCGTCCTCGCGCTCCTCTTCTTCGCCCTGATGTTCCTGGCGCAGTCGGGCGGCTGGCGGGCGGTGGCGGCCGGCTGCTCCATCGCGGCCTACTGGAACCTGTTCATCGCCGTCTCGAACCTCCTGCCGGGCTACCCGCTCGACGGGGGGCGCGTGCTGCGGGCCTTCCTCTGGAAGCGGCACGGGCGGCTCGACGAGGCGACGCGCATCGCCGGCCTCGGCGGGCAGCTCATCGCGGGCGCGCTCGTCGTCTTCGGGCTCTGGTTCTACTTCCGCGCCGACGACCCCTTCCGCGCCCTCTGGCTCATCCTCGTCGGCCTCTTCCTCTGGGACGCCGCGCGCTCGGTGGCGGGCGGGCGGGGCCGCGGGCGGCTGCGCACCGCGGCCGAGGCGATGGGCGCGCCGGTCGCCGTCGAGCCCGACGCGACAATCGGCCACTTCATAGACCACGTGCTGCCGCTCCACCGGCAGGAGGCCGTGGCCGTGGCGCGCGGGCGACAGCTTCACGGCATCCTGACGCTCTCCGACCTCAAACAACTGCCGCGCGAGAGCTGGCACCGCACGCGCGTCCGCGACGTGATGCGGCCCGTCTCGCCCGAGCTTTTCGTCGGCCCCACGGCGCCCCTCGAACGGGCCGAGAAGCTGCTTCAGACCAACGGTGCGGGCGCCCTCGCCGTCGTCAACGACGCGGGCGAGCTGGTCGGCTTCCTTTTGCGCGGCCGTCTCAAACGCCGGGGCAGGGCCGCGGCCTGAAGGGCCAAGCGCAGGAAAGAGTCGCGGGAAAGAAGGACGAGCGCGGCGAAAGAAGAAGGGTGCGCGGTGGGCCATTACCCCCGCGCACCCTTTATGTTTCTCGCGCGCCCGGCCGCGCGGCCGGCTCGGGTTCAAAAGGTTGTTGTTGTTATTCCGACTCCGGCGCGTCTCAGCGGCCCGACCAGCCGAGGCCGTCCGGCCCCTGCCCTGTCTCGACGCTCCGGCCGGCGGTCAGGTCCGAGAGGTTGACGGCGACGACCTTGCCGGCCTGTGCCGTGGCGACGTAGGCGCGCGTGCCGTCGGGCGTGATGAGGAGGCCGATGGGGGCGCCGTCTATCCTGAGCCGCTTGATCTCCTTGCGCGTGGCGGCGTCGAGGACGGTCAGTTCGCCGGTCGGCGGGCTGGAGACGAGGACGCGTCTGCCGTCGGGCGTGAACTTGACGCGGATGGGCATGCCGCCGACCTTGATCGTCTCTTTCACCTTGTTGGTCTCGGTGTCAATGATCGAGATGCCGCCGTCGTCGTTGTGGCCGACCCACAGCTCGCGGCCGTCGGGCGAGATGTCGAGCCCCTCGGGCTTCGGCCCGACCCTGACGTGCGTCATGCGCGGAGGCGGCCCCGGCTGCTCGGGCTTGTCCAACTCCATCACGGTCGCCGTGTCGGAGAGGATGTTGGTCGTGTAGACGACGGGCCGGGTCGGGTGCATGACGAGCATGTGCGTGAGGTTCTGGCCCGTGCCGACGACGAGGTCGACCTTGTCTGCGGCCGGGTCGTAGCGGGCGACGGCGCGCGAGAGTTCGGCCGTGAAGTAGAGCTTGCCGCCGCGCTCGACGATGCCGTGCGGCCGGAGCAGCGGCCCGAGGTCAACGCGCTTCACCTCTTTGCGCGCGGCGAGGTCGATGACAGAGATGCTGTTGCCGGGCTTCTGGCCGCCGTAGTTGGTGACGTAGGCCGTGCGGCCGTCGGGAGAGGTGGCGACCTCGTGCGGCCCGTCGCCCGTGGGGACGCGCGCCACGACCTGCATCGTCTCCGGGTCCACGACGGCCAGCGTCGCCTCGGCCTTGTTGAGCACGAGCAGGACCGGCCTCCCCGTCGTCGCGGCGGTCGCGGCGGCGCCCTGCCGCGCGGCGACGGGCGGGACCGACGACGGCAGGACGATCATCGCGGCGGCGACCACGACGGCGACCGCAACGGCGAAGGCGAGGACGAAGGCGGCACGCGTGCTCCGCGCGGGCGTGGACAGGCGTTGTGCTGGCATGGGCTTGGACCCTCCCGTCGGTCTTAGTGCCGGCTTAACCGGGCCGTCAGGTTCGTTGTCGGCTTGGCTGTCAGGGCGTCCGGCGGAGTCGGCCGGCACGTCCCTCGTCTGCGGCCCGCGCGGCGCGTTTCAGGATGGGCCTTGCGGGACGTGCCTTCCGCCGTGTGGCGCTGTTTCTACGGCGAGGCCCGCGCCGCGGTTTCTCCCCGGCCGCGGAATGTGACGAGCCGCCTGCCGCCGGTGACGAGCCGGGCCGGACGAGGGACAAGGGGGGAACGGGAGGAGGAGAAGGGGAAAGGGGGAAAGGGGAAAGGAGAAAGGAGAAAGATGGGAGGCGGCGGACCGGAGACTCAGGTGGCGGGCGAGGTTCTACCCGCACCGGCCGCCCTTACTTTTTCGCCCTATCGCCTTCCCTTTCCCTTTTCCCCTTCCCCTTTTCCCCTTCTTATTGCTCGTGCAGCTTGCGCCAGGCTTCGACGTACCTGGCCGTCCTGGGGTCCGACTCGTTCCAGCGCGGCGGCTGAGGCGCGTCGGCGAGGCGCAGCAGGCCGAGGCCGACGGCGCGCAGGACGCGGGCCATGTTCTCGTAGTCAACCTTCTGCCACTCGTCGCCGACGCCGTGGTAGTCGGGGAACTCGTAGGCCGTGCTGACGGTGTGGGCGGGCACGCCCACGTCTGCGAGCGCCTGGTTGTCGCTGCGCGGGAAGAAGGCATCGCTCTTGGTCGGGTGCTTGAAGACGCGGACGCCCGCGGCCTCGCCCGCGGCGGCCAGCACCGCGCCCACGTCCGAGAGGTCGAACCCGGTGACGGCGGCCGAGGAGACCTGCGGCCCCTCCGTGTCGTCGGTGCGCCCGACCTGTTCGAGGTTGACCTGCGCGACTGTGCGCGCCAGCGGCACGAGCGGGTTGCGCCCGTAGTAGCGCGAGCCGAGCAGCCCCAGCTCCTCGCCGAAGAAGGCCAGGAAGAGGATGCTGCGCTTCGGCCTCGCCTTTAGCCCGGAGAGCGCGGCGGCCAGCTCGACGACGCCGACTGTGCCCGAGCCGTCGTCGTTCGCGCCGTTGAAGATGCAGTCCTCGCCGGGCCGGCAGTTCTCCTTCAGGCCGACGTGATCGTAATGGGCCGAGACGATCACGTACTCGTCGCGCAGCGCCGGGTCGGAGCCGCGCAGGACGCCGGCCACGTTGCGGACCCTTGCGGGCGTGTTCGCCAGGGCCGGCACGCTCAGGCTGACGGCGGCGGCGGTCGGGCCCGCCGGCAGCGAGTCGTAGAACTTCGCGGTCTCGGCCCCGTGGGCGACGACGAGCGGCGCCGCCGCCTGCCCGCCGAAGGGCGAGGGGCGCTGCGGCGCTGCCGGGTCCACGAGGCGCGGAGAGCCGCCCCCGCGCCCCCGCTCGGAGGCGCGGTCGAAGGAGACGACGACGGCCGCGCCCAGCTCGCGCATCCTGACGAGGAAGCTGTTCTGCTCGCGCAAAAGCGCGGGCGCGCGCTCGCGTCCCTCGCGCTGGTAAGACGGAATCTCCGTCAACACCGCCCGCCCCTCGACCTGCTCGCGCGTGAGCGCGGCGAGGGCCTGCGCGTCGCCGTAGGCGACCTTGACGGCCCCGACCCGTTCGAGCGCCAGCTCGCCCTCCGGCGTCCACAGCGTCGTGCCGCCGCCGGGCAGGCTCTGGCCGATGCTGGCACGCTCGGCCGGCACGACCAGCGAGCCCGCGCCCTCGAAGCCCAGGCGAAAGCCTCTCATCTCGCGCCCGGTCATGGCCCACTCGGCGGCCTGGAAGTAGGTGCCGTCGCCGCCCGCCGGCTCCAGCCCGGCGCGGCGGAACTGCGCCGCGATGTACTCGGCCGCGATGTCTAGACCGCGCGATGGCGTCCGGCGCCCTTCGAGCAGGTCCGAGGCGATGAAGGAGAGGTGGCCGCGCAGGCTCGCAGGGGAGACGTGGTCGAGGGCCGCGCGCCATTCGGCCGGGACCGCGGGCGGGGTCGGCCGCTTCGGCGCGGCGGGGGCAGGTCGCCTCGGGGCCGGGCGGCGGGTGCGCTGTGCCTGCGCCGCGGCCGGGGCGAGCGCCGCCAGGAGCAGTGAAAGGGAGAGGGCTGCGCCGGCCGCCCTCAGCGCGAGACCGCTGGGTGTTGAAATCAAGTTGATGTTCGCCTCCGGCTAGTTTTCGGCAAAGTTGGACCGGCGATGCGCCGGCCCGGCGGCGGCGAAGCGGCCGGCCCCGCCGACGATAGCGCCCGCGCCCCGGCGCGGTGAACCTTACTCGACGCGCACTCCGCGCCAGAAGGCGACGCGCCCCTCGATCTCTCTGGCCGCGGGCTTGGGCTCGGGGTAGTACCATGCCGCGTCGCCGTTGACCTCGTCGCCCACCACCACGTCGAAGTAGCTCGCCACGCCCTTCCACGGGCAGGTCGTGTGCGTCTCGCTCTCGCGGAAGAACTCGCAGTTGATGGCCTCGCGCGGGAAGTAGTGGTTGCCCTCGACCGCCACCGTGTCGTCGCTCTCGGCCAGCACGGCCCCATTCCAGGTCGCCTTCATCGTCTACACCTCCGAGACGCTTATCCTTACGCGTCAGTCCGATTCGCCGGCCCGCCGTGACGCGCGGCGGTACAGTACCCGGTAGGCGAGCGCGGCGATCAAAGCCGCGTTCACCAGCAGCGAGGCAACGAGGGCCGCCATCGAATACTTGAGCGCCGAGTCGGGCCCCGGCGGGAAGAGCCGGCCGAACAGCGGCAGCGGCCAGCCGAGCGCCCAAAAGGCTCCGCGCAGCAGCGGCCTCAAGCCGGCCCCGGCGCCGCCCGCCTCGACCCACTTTTCCAAAAGCAGGGTCGGGACCAGCAGACCCGCCACGACGACGAGGCCGACGACCGCCGACACAGCCATTCTCTTCACAGCCCGCCCCCCACGCCCCGGCCTCAGCCGCGCGTCAGCTGGCGGTACTTGATGCGGTGCGGCTGGGCCGCGGCCTCGCCGAGGCGGGCGCGGCGGTCCTCCTCGTACTCTGTGTAGTTGCCGTCGAACCACTCGATGCGGCTCTCGCCCTCGAAGGCGAGGATGTGTGTGGCGATGCGGTCGAGGAACCAGCGGTCGTGGCTGATGACGACGGCGCAGCCGGCGAAGTTCTCCAAAGCCTCTTCGAGCGCCCGCATGGTGTTCACGTCGAGGTCGTTCGTGGGCTCGTCGAGCAACAGGACGTTGGCGCCCGACTTTAAGACCTTGGCGAGGTGGACGCGGTTGCGCTCGCCGCCCGAGAGCGCGCCGACCTTCTTCTGCTGGTCCGGGCCGGAGAAGTTGAAGCGCCCGACGTAGGCCCGCGAGTTTACCTCGCGCGAGCCGAGCTTGACCGTCTCCTGCCCGTCGGAGATTTCCTCCCAGATGGTCCGGTCGGGCGCGAGCGTGTCGCGGCTCTGGTCCACGTAGCCGAGAGTGACAGTCTCGCCGACGCGGAACGAGCCCGAGTCGGGCTGCTCCTGCCCAGTGATCATGCGGAAGAGCGTCGTCTTGCCGGCGCCGTTCGGGCCGATGACGCCGACGATGCCGCCCGGCGGGAGCTTGAACGAGAGCCCCTCGAAGAGAAGGCGGTCGCCGTAAGCTTTCGAGACCCCTTCGGCCTCGATGACCACCTGGCCGAGCCGCGGCCCCGGCGGGACGTAGATTTCCAGCTCGCGCGCGCGTCGCTCGCTCTCCTGCGCCAGCAGCGACTCGTAGGAGTTGATGCGCGCCTTGGATTTGGCGTGGCGCGCCTTCGGGGCCATGCGGACCCATTCCAGCTCGCGCTGCAAGGTCTTCTGCCGCTCGCTCTCGGCCTTCTCCTCGCGCCTGAGCCGCTCCTGCTTCTGTTCGAGCCAGGAGGTGTAGTTGCCCTTCCACGGTATTCCCTCGCCGCGGTCGAGTTCGAGAATCCAGCCGGCCACGTTGTCGAGGAAGTAGCGGTCGTGCGTGACGGCGATGACCGTGCCCTCGTACTTCTGCAAGTGCTGTTCGAGCCAGGCGACCGATTCGGCGTCGAGGTGGTTGGTCGGCTCGTCGAGCAGGAGGATGTCGGGCTTCTGCAACAGCAGCCGGCAGAGTGCGACGCGGCGCTTCTCGCCGCCCGACAGCACCTTGACGGGCGCCTCGGGCGGCGGGCAGCGCAGCGCGTCCATCGCCATCTCAAGGCGCGAGTCGAGGTCCCAGGCGTCCGAGGCGTCGAGCTTCTCCTGCACCTCGCCCTGGCGTTCGAGCAGCTTCGACATCTCCTCGTCCGACATCTCTTCGCCGAAGCGGGCGTTGATCTCGTCGAACTCCTTGAGCAGCGCGACGGTCTCCGAGACGGCCTCCTCGACCACGCCGCGCACGGTCTTCGTCTCGTCGAGCCGCGGCTCCTGTTGGAGGTAGCCGATTGAATAGCCGGGCGACAGCACGGTCTCGCCCGTGAAACTCTTGTCCTCGCCGGCAATGACGCGCAGCAGAGTGCTCTTGCCCGAGCCGTTCAAGCCGATGACGCCGATCTTGGCGCCGTAGAAGTAGGAGAGGTAGATGTCTTTGAGGACGGCCTTCTTGTCGTAGTGCTTGCTGACGCCGACCATCGAGTAGATGATTTTGTTGGGCTGCGTGCTCATCGTCTTAGCTTAGAGAGTCCTTCCGTGTCTGTTATTCCGGCTGGTTGTGCGGCGCGGATAGATTTAACACACGGCGCGCGGAAAGCAGTAATGGGTGTTTAGTTTTCAGTTTTCAGTTTTCAGCCGTAGGGTGTCGAGTGTACAGGCGGGAGGGGGTCGGGGCGTGAGAGCACGGCTCTCCTCGTCAACTAAAAACTGAAAACTGAAAACTGAAAACCGGCTACGGCTTTACCTCGACGACGTTGTTGACGTTGCCGGCCTCGTCCTCCTGCGTCTCGGGGTTGTCGGGGTCGAGCAGCCAGTTGCCGTCCACGACGAGCTTGTAGGTGTAGACGCCGGGGTCGAGGTCGAGGCGGCAGACCCATTCGTCGCCCTCGCGGCCGAAGAGGTGCTGCGACTGGCTCCAGTTGTTGAAGGAGCCGGCGAGGGCCACCGTCCGCGCGTCGGCGTGCCCCCTGAGGCGGAAGGTCGTGTTGCCCTTGAGGCTCGGCGGCGGCAGCTCCACCCGGCGGGCCGTGAACTCCTCGCCCTCGTAGCGGAAGGTGAGGCTCACGATTCGCCCCTCGTCGTCGCGCCCGAAGGTGACCGGCGTGCCCTCGACCTCGTCGGCGAAGGTCTGCCCGGAGCGGGGCAGCAGCCGCCGCCTCTTGACGTTGGTCGGCTTGAGCCACAGCTCGCCGCCCTCGGCCGTCACCTCGAGCGACGTGACGGGGATGACGCGCCCCTCCAATTCGTAGTGGCCCGCGTACTCCTTCAGCGACTCGGCGCGGGCGCGCGCCCTCTCGTCCGCCCTCTGCGCGGCCTGTGCCGGCGCGCCCGCCTGGGCCGCGCACCAAGCGCGCAGCCCCGCGAACACCAGCAACGCGATTAACCAGCGTCCTCGCATAGTAAAAGTAGTGACGAGTGACGAGTGACAAGAAGATAGAGAAGCCCTTACTTGTCACTCGTCACTCGTCACTCGTCACGCCCTCAGTACTGCCAGTTGACGTTGACGAAGCCTGTGCCGCTCGTGGGCACGGTGTAGGTGTGGTTGGCGCCGGCCTCCCAGGTGACGGCGCCGCCCGCCGTGATCTTGATGAACTTGAACTGGATGGTCTGGCCGGCCGGGACGCTGGCGGTGATGAACCAGTTCGGGTAGTTGGGCGCGAGCATCGGCCCGACGGCGCCCTCCCAGGTCGTCGCCCAGTTGCCAAGCTCGACCGTGTTGCCGGTCAGGAAGATGTGGTCGCCCACCTGCGTCGGCGAAGCGTTGTAGACGGTGAAGTTGACCGGGATCAGCTTGGCCGCCAGCACCGTGAACTGGATGCCGTTCGAGACCTGATTCGACGAGTTGGTGACCGTCACGTTGTAGTTGCCGTTCGTGACCGCCGGCACGTTGACGACGATCTTCGACGGCGACCACGAGACGACCGTGGCCGTCGTCGTCCCGAACTTCACGGTGCCCTGCGTCGAGCCGAAGTTCTTCCCGCCGATGGTGACCTTGACGCCGGGCTGCGCCAGCGTCGGGCCTATCGATCCGACCTGCGGCGTGCCGCCCGACTCCGTGCGCTGCCAGACGGCGACGCCGCCCGCCGGCAGGTTGAAGGAGGCCACGGGGTTGTTGCCCCCCGTGCCCGAGCTGACCGTGATGCCGACGCCCGAGAGCAGCCCCGTCAAATAGTCGCTGTAGGTGCCGGCCGGCAGGG
The DNA here is from genome assembly GCA_035645715.1 of Pyrinomonadaceae bacterium. Lineage (GTDB taxonomy): Bacteria > Acidobacteriota > Blastocatellia > Pyrinomonadales > Pyrinomonadaceae > QHXN01. The sequence goes on along the minus strand of DASQMB010000016.1, from coordinate 137,647 downwards.
CCGTGTTGAGGCCGGTGATCTGCTGCGCCGCCGCGCCCTTGTTGATGGCGACGAGGACGACGTTGCCGAAGAACCTGCGCTCGTAGACGTAAACGTCCGAGTTGAGCCAACGCTGCTGGTGCGAGCCGTAGGGGACGGCCGTGTTGTTGCGCCTCAGCGTCGAGAGGCGGTTGGTAAGGGTGTAGGCCGTCGTGTTGGTGTTGAAGGAGGCCATCATCGGGCGGTTGTAGGGGTCGCCGCCGCCGCCGGTGTTGTTGAAGAGGTACTGCTCTGTGCCGTAGTAGATGCAGGGGATGCCGCGGGCCGTGAGGATGAAGGCCATCGCCTGGTGGAGCCGCGTCTGGTTGTTGTTAAGGGAGAGGAAGCGCGTCATGTCGTGGTTGTCCACGAAGGTGACGAGGTCTTCGTCCCAGGTGAAGTGGCCGGCCTCGGTGGCGACGACCGAGTCGAGCTGCGAGAAGGCTGCGTTCGAGCCGAAGACGTTGCGAATGGCGGTGTTGAGCGGGAAGTCGAGCTGCGAGATGCCGCTCTTGTTGGAGAACTTGTAGGAGTCGCGGTAGAGCGGGTCGGAGGTGCCGCTCTGATACCACTCGCCGAAGAGGAAGCTGTCGCCGTAGGTGTGGATGGAGTTGGCGAGCGAGTACTGCCAGCCCCAGTTGAGGTGCTTGATGGCGTCGATGCGGAAGCCGTCCACGCCGTGCTGCTGGAGGAGCTGGGCTGCCGACTTGAGGTAGGCGTCAATGGTCGGGTTCGCCTGGTTCAGCTCCCCGAGGTTGAAGAGCGAGAAGTACTGGACCTGATAGCGGTCGTCCCAGTTCTGGATGTTGCCGTTGTGGTGGAAGTAGCCGTTGGTGTCGTTGGTGTAGTTGCCGAGGAAGACGCCGTTGTCGTAAATGGCGCCGAACTCGCCGGCGTTGTCCTGGGTCGAGTGGTTCGGGGCGAAGTCCACGATGACCTTGATGCCGTTCTGGTGGGCGGCCGCGACGAGGGCGTCGAAGGCGGCCCAGTTGTTGGTGCCGTCGCCGAAGTGCTCCTCGATGCGCTTGAAGTCGCGCGCCTGGTAGCCGTGGTAGGAGGCGGTGGGGTTGCCGTTGCCGTCCGGGATGTTGGCGTTCAGGTTGTCGTGCGGCGGCGAAATCCAGATGGCCGTCACGCCCATGCCGGCGAGGTAAGACATCTTCTGGCGGATGCCCTCGAAGTCGCCGCCCCAGTAGGCGCGCCAGTTGTTCTTCGTCGAGTCGTAGAGGCCGGGCGACTGCGACGGGTTATTGTTGGCGGCGCTCCCGTCGAAGAAGCGGTCGGTGATGATCTGGTAGACGACCTCGCGCTTGAAGTCGGCCGCGCGGCCCGAGAGGGGCGCGAGCAGAAGCGCGACGGCGGTCAGGAGCGCGGCCGCAAGGCCCTTGCGCGTCTTTCGCATGGCGAGACTCTCCTTGTGGTGAGCGCGGCGCGGCCCTCGTGCGCGCGGGCGCCGCGTGGAGCTGTAGTCGGCGGCGGGGCTGCGGCGGGCCGGCGAGGGGCGGGGCGGCCCGCGCGGGGCAAGTCGCCCGCTGCGGCGTGAGTTCGGGGCGTGAAGTTTACCGCGGCGCGCGGCGGTTGGGAAGGCGGGAGGGGGAAAAGGGCGCGACCCCGGTCGGGAGTCGCGCCCCTTCGTCTCGCGGCCCGCGGCGCCGCGCGCGGGCGGCGGGGCCGGGCGGCGGCGGACCGGCGGCGGCCGGCTAGCGGCTGGCGGCCATCGCCTGCTTGTACTTGTCTATCAACTGCTGCATCCCCTCGGTCGAGTCGTTGTGGCGAAACTTGTAGTTGCGCTCAAGCTCCTGCCTCATCTGCGGGAGGATCGGCTCGAAGCGGCCGTCGGCCTCCATTGCGACGATGGCCTGCGCGTAGAAGGCGATCAGGCGGTCAACCTGCGCCTCGACCCGCTTGAGCGCGGCGTCGCGCGCCGGCCCCTCGCTCGCGCGGTATTCGAGCGACAGCGTCTCGTACTCCTCGTTGGCGAGGTTGAGGAGGGCGAGGAAGGTGTTCGGGTCGGCCGACTTCAACTCGACGGCCTTTTCGAGGTGGGCGCGCGCGGCCTTCTTGTCGCCGTCGCGGTAGGCCAGGATGCCGGCCGCCTGGTAGGCGAGCGGCAGCGACTTGGCCTTGTAGCCGGGCCACTGCGCGGCGTCGAGGACGGCGGGGCGCTTGTCGGCCTCCAGCAGCTCGATGGCGCGGGCCGCGTGCTGGCGCCCCTGCTTCACGTACTTGAGGTCGCCCCTGACGGCCTCGTTGAGGGCGAGGATGGCGAGGTTCTTCAGGATGTCTACGTCGTCCGGGTCGGCGGCGAGGTAGGCCGTCGAGGCGTCGAAGGCGTCCTGCGTGCGGTTGGAGTTGATGTAGGCGGCGAGCAGGATGCGGTCAACACGCGCGGCTTCGCCCGGCTGGTTGAAGAGGACGCGGTAGGTCTCGGCCAGCGAAGCCTGCAACTGGTTGTCGGTGACGGCGCCGACCTGCCCGGCGACGTACTCGGCCACCTTCGAGCGGAGGGCGCCCTGCGGATACTTCTTGAGGTATTCGGCCGCCGCCTGCAACTTGGCCTCGGCCCCCTGCGCCTTCTCGACCTTCTCGGTTGCCTTCATCTCGTCGCGCGAGACCTTCGGCCCCTGCTGCTTGGCGTCCTGCTTCTCCTGGCGGGCGCCGGCAGTCCCGGTCGCCGCCCCGGCCGCCTCTCCGGCTGCCACTGCCGTCGCGCAGACGCACGCGGCCAACGCGCACGCAGAAAGGATTCTCGACTTCATTCTCGCTCTCCGGTTAAAAGTTTCCGCCCCTCGTGTCGGCGCGCGGCGAGCCCGCGATTGCGGACGCGGCGGCCGAAGTCGCTTGGGATGTGGCCGGCGGCCCGAAAGATGCCCCGGCCACGCCTGTGCCGGCCGCCTCAGAGCAGGCGTTCGAGCCAGTAAGGCAGCATCTTGCGCCACCACGGCCAGTCGTGAGACACGTCCGGCCCCCACACGTCGAGCGTGTGGGGGATGCCCTTGGCGCGGAGGATGTCGGAGAGCTGGCGGCTGCGCTCCGGCGCCTCGTGGGCGCCCTGGCCCGTCAGGATGACGATGGCGTCGGCCTGGCGCAGGCGCGGCAGGAAGTGGTCGTCGTCGAGGTTGGGCAGGTACGAGATGGGGTTGTTGAAGTAGACGTTGTCGTCGTAGTAGCCGTCGAAGTAGCTGCGCACGTCGTAACTGCCGCTCATTGCGATCAGCCCCCGCACCACGTCGGGGTGGCGGAAGTAGGTGTTGGCCGACAGGTACGCGCCCATGCTGGCGCCCGAGACCATCGGGGCGCGGCCGCCCGACTCGTGGCGGATGAGCGGCAGCACCTCGTCGGTGACGTAGCGGTCGAAGCGCGTCAGCAGCTCGGCCTTCAAGGGCGGCGGCGCGTTGTCGTTCATCAGCGCGTACTTGTTGACGCTGTTGACCGAGTAAACGCGCAGGCGCCCGGCGTCGATCAGGTGCCTGACCGAGTCAACCAGGTAGAACCTCTCGTATTCGAGGAAGTCTGCGGCCCAGGTCGGGAACATGAGCAGCGGGTACCCGGAGTGCCCGTAAGCAACCATGGGCATCTCCATCCCGAGGTTCGGGCTGTGCCAGGACGTGATGCGGCGGTCCATTTTCGTTAGAAGCTCCTTCTCGCGCCCGCGGCGGCGGCGCGCGACTTTGCCGGTGGATGTGGCCGAGTCAGGCTGCTAAACGTCTGCTGGTCGGAATGCGGAATAATCTCTCAACTCGCCCCGCCCGCGCAAGCCGCGCCGGCCCCGACTCCGGCCCCGCGCGACGCGCCGGCCGACTCCGACGGCCCTCCCAGGCCCCGCGTTTGACGCCCGCTCGGGCGCTCTGCTACAAGATAGCGCCCGCCGCCGGCCGGGGCGGCGCCGTTCGATCCGCAGTAGCTCAATGGCAGAGCATTCGGCTGTTAACCGAAGGGTTGTAGGTTCGAGTCCTACCTGCGGAGTTCACGCTATGAGAAGGCCGTTCGGGCAATTCCCGACGACCTTCTCATTTTTATGCGCCGGCCGTAACGCTGATTCGGCTAGTGGGTTGGTAGAATCCGGCCGCGAGCTATCGGTATTTTTACTGAGGTTTGAGATAGCGACTTGAACGGCTCGGTGTCCTACTTCCAAATCGGTTTAAGCTGTTCGGCGCCCATAGTTAATTTCAGTTCGAGTCCCAGCTTCAAGATGCCCGGTCGGCTTCAGGCGTCGGCGTCTCCCGTCGGTCTTCGGGCCGACTCGATACTTCGGCTATATCGGAAGACGGTTCGCGGGCGGGCGCGTGCCGACGCCGGGGGCGCATTGAGTAGCCCCCCACGCCCCTCAACCTAGCCGCCCCGCTGGCCCCCGCAGCATTGCCCTCACCCGGTAGCCTAAGAGCACATACGCCGCTCCGCACAGCGCGACAGCCGCCGACAAGGACGGCAACCTTGCGCCTGTAAGCGAGCCGACGCCCGACAACACTGCGCCCGCCGGGAGCCAACCCATCAGCAGGCAGCCTACCACGCCAAAACCGCGTACGCGCCGCAGAGCAAAGCCGAGCCCTGCCGTCCCGAGGTAGAAGAGAAGCAGGCCGAGGCAGTATGTGCTCCAGCCTGCGCCGCGCAGCGACCCCGGCGCGTAAGCCGACTCGGTGAAGACCCAGAACTCCAGCGCGCTCCCGGCCGCCATCAGCACCAGCCCCGCCGAGGCGAGGTGGCTCCCGGCACGGCCGGCGCGCCCGCAGTTGCCCCGGAGCAGGCGGCACGCTGACCCCGTCGCCGCCAGCAGCAGGAGGAAGAGGAGGGGCGCCAGCCGGTTGTACAGCTCGTAGCGCGCGTAAGCCGATGAGCCGGGCTTACCCCATCCCACCCGGCTCATCCCGAAATACCAGAGCCCCCAGGCCATTCCCGAAAGAACGAGTAACAGCGGGACCGCGGAACTCTGCGGTGAAGAGTTGAGCTCGACTGCCGGCCGTTGAAGTTTAGCAGTCACGTTCATAGAACAAAGCGCGCCTGTCGCGGCCCTCGCGGCGCCCGCCGTTATTTTGGGCTGACGACCAGAAAGCTCCCGGCCACGGCGGCGGCGCCGTTGGCGGTGGCTCTGGCTTCGATCAAATGACCGCCCGCCGCCAGTTTGTGGATTGTTGCGCCGTAAATACCGTCGTCGGCCGCGCCGTCGCCGTGTTTGCCGTCATCGAGCAGAGCGGTTTCTGCCCCCTGCCCGTCAATTTTTACCGCGACGTTCGCGCCCTTCACACCCGCGCCGTCGTCGGTCAGCTTCGCCTGTAGTTTCACGCTCCCGTCGGGCTGCGTTAGAACTTCGACGAGTTCGAGCGCGAGCCGATTCGTATCGGTCCAAACCACCACCACCACGCCGGCCGGCGCTCCGCCCGAGTTGACGAAGCGCAAAGTCTTCTTCCCGGCCTTGTCGGCGTAGAAAGTCTTGAAGCTTTGCGCGGCTTCCGCACTTCCCGCTTCGATAGTTTGCTCGATTTCGCCATCCGCATTGACGAGCGAGACTCCGACCGAGGGCGGCGCGACGAAGGTCACTCCGGCGTTCGGGGCTAAATTGACCTCAACTTCCGCGGATGCGCCCGCCGCGATCTTCACCGCCTGGGACGACTCTACGCGGGTGGACGGGTCTGCCGCCTGCCGGACTAACAACTGTGCGAGCAGTTCTCTCGGGTTCAGGGACGCGATTAAGATTTCCTGTTCTGGCGCGGCGGCGTGCGCGAAAAACTCGCCGCCGTCTCCTTCGCTTCGCATCGCCGCCTGTTCTTTTGCTTTTTTCGGCCCGACAGCGAGCCGGGGCTTGACGAACGCGAAGAAGTCTTCGCGCCCCGTGATGTCGGTGTGGACGCGCGGGGCGAAGTCGCGGTCTGCGACCCGCCAGAGCGCGCTCGGAATCTCGACCACGCCGTCTCCCCAAGCCTTCTTCTGGCAGGTGCGCAGCACGGGGACGCCCGCCAGGATCGAGAATTTAACGCCCTTGCGGTTCGTGATTCGGCCGTTGAAGTCGGCGACGACCGAGGTCTGTAATTGACGCAGCGCCTCGACCTCAAACCCGAGGGCTTTGTAGCCCGGATACATCACGTCGGCGCAAGGGCTCCCCATGTTCGGCGTGCCGAGCATGACCAGATGTGTAATGGTCGGCTTGCCGTCGGGCGCGTCTGTCATCGTCTGGTGTATGTAGTAGCGCGAAATCAGCCCCCCCATCGAGTGCGCCACTAAGTCCACGTGCCAGGCGTTCTCGGCCTTCTGCGCGTGGTTGATCTGCTTGCCGAGTTCCTGCGCGTTGCGTTCGATGCTGAACGTCGGCTCCATGTTTCCGAAGCTCTTCCCGGTGTTCATGGTCGCCACCTTCGGGTCGGCGCCGACGGCGTAAGCCTTCCAAGCGTAGGTGTGCGCTTCCTCCAGGTAGTTGTGGTAATCGGACCACGCCGCGCCGTTGCTCCAGAGCCCGTGGGCCAGAATTACGGGTTTCGGGACGATTGTTATCTCCGCGGTCTGGCTGTCGCCGCTAACGCTCGCCTCGACCTCCCGGTTCGACTCGGGCTTGCCCGCGTCCGTCCAGGCGAAACCGCTCGTGTCCCAGAGCAGTTCGACCTCCGCCTCGCTTTCGGCGGGGACGCTGACGCTCTTTTCTCCCAGGGCCTGCCCGCTCTTAACCTCCTTGAAGACGACCGTGCCGCTTCGGGGCTTCTTCGACTCGTTGGCGACCTTCGCCGTAATCCTCACCTCGTTGCCGTCAACGGTCTTCTTTTCGACTTCCTCCCACGCCGTCTTGTTCGGGAAGACGTGGTGCGCGAGCATCAACTCGGTAATCTTCAGTTTCCCGTCGCATTCGCCCTGCCTCCGCGCCAGGTTCCAGACGACGGTCGTCTCGGCGTCGGGCTGCGAGGAGCCGGTTATGACGTTCGGGTTTTTCGGGTCGAGAGTGCCCACAATCTCGAAGTTGTCTGCCGAAAAGGTCGCCTCGCCTTCGTCTGTCGAATCGTGCGGCGGGTTGGCCTCGGGCATGCACCAGCCGAAGAACTTCACGCTCTGTTTATCAACTCGCTTACCGCCGAACCCGGGAACCCCGAAACTGATTTTGAAGCGATTGCCCTTAATGCTCAGCCCGCCGTCATCCCGCGTTCTGGCGAGTGACCCGCTTTCGGTAATGGTCGAAGATGAATTTTTGCCGGCCGTGCGGATGCGCGGCGTGTCGGGGAAGCAGTCGGTTTCGGTCTTCCATGAATCCTTCTCTTCAACCACGTACGCGGCCTCGGCGCTGACCGCGCCTTTGAGCGATATGATTGTCGAGCCGTCTTCGTAGGTGCTGCCGGACGAATCGTTAATGTCGAAAGCCGCTTTATAGTCGAATGACGATCTGTACTCGTTCGTCCCCGAGTTGTGTTGGTCGGTCGGATGCTCCCCCTTCCTGGTCACTTCCGTGCGGGCCTCCGTGCGACGGCGGGTGACTTCAATCTTTCCGGTCCAGATGTCACAGGTTTGAACGGGCCCCTCCGCCGGCAGCCTGGCAACCTGCTGGTTAGCCGGCGCCGACGTGTTGCCACGTTTCCTTTGTGCCAGGGCCGGAGAGAGCGAAGAAGAGATGAGCAGCAGGCTTATCACGGCCGAAAGATGTTTATAGATGGCCTTCATAAATCCCCCGACGAGTAAGGACACTCCGCTTATAAAACCGGCGGCGCCGGCTTCCCTCGCTAACGCGCAGAATGTTGATGTTTCGGGTCACCGGCTTCTTCCCCGCTCTCCGCCTACCCGTAAATACCTCCTCGCCTGCGCCACACTTAACAATTTTGCGTGAGGCGTTCACCTCCGCCCCCGGTACGCGAGGGGCCGTTGACACGGACTGCCCGGCGGCACATAGGGGTTTAGGGCGAAAGGCATGCCATGCGCCAGCCCGCTTAAGCGATTGGTCAGGCCGTGACCGGCGGCATCGGCCTACTCCTCAGGAGCGCCGCCCCGGCCGCGACCCACGTCAAACCGAACGGCACGGACAACCATGCCGTCACAAACTGGTCATTGAAAAATAGCAGGCAAACGGCGGCGAAGATGAGGGCGTTGGCAACCCGCGTCGGGAAGACCCCTGCGCGGCGTGTCGCTACGCCGACGAGCAGCAGACAGACGACGAACGTTAAGAGCCCCGCATTGCCGCACGGGTCCGACTTCAGACTGAGCTGACTTCAGACTGAGCCAAAGCCACCGGGGCCGCGCCGTCCGCGGCCCTTCAAAGTTTTCTCCCCGAGAGGCGTGCGAACTCGTGCTTGACATTAATCGTTATAACGAGTAATGTGCCGGGCGTGGATACGAAGCTTCAGCAGGAACTGCGGCAGACCAAACCGTTCTCCGGCCCGGAGGAGGAGGCGCACCTGAGCATCCTCCGCACCTCGGAAGTCCTGCGGCAGGGTATGGCCGAGATGCTCAAGGAGGCGGAGCTGACGCCGACGCAGTACAACGTGCTGAGGATTCTGCGGGGCGCGGGCCGGCCCGGTCGCTGCTGCGGCGAGATCAGCGAGCGGATGGTGACGAAAGACTCGGACATCACGCGGCTGCTGAACCGGCTCGAAGCGCGCGGCCTGATTACGCGCGAGCGGACCGAGGAGGACCGGCGCGTCATCAACGCCCGAATCACGAGCGCGGGGCTGCGGCTGCTGGCCGAGCTGGACGGGCCTGTCGCCGAACACCACCGGCGCGTGCTCGGCCACCTGGGGGCGAAGCGGCTCGCGCTGCTGTGCGAGCTGTTGGAGGCCGTCAGGGTCGGACGGTGCTGATTTTTTTGCCGGGATAATCGTTATAACGGCTAAAAAGATTAGGATTGATGGCGGCGACTGAGAGGGTCTTAACGACCGTCTTCGTCTCAGACGGGGCGCCGACGCTGGCCGTCGAGCGCGACGAGACCTTCACTTTTTTTGCAGGGGCTCGGGGCGCGCGCCGGCCGCCCCGCGCGGCGGCCGTTGACACGAGACGCTTTCAAGACTTCGGAGGAAAGGGACACAGATGGCTAATCTCGATTCGTTCTACTCGAACTGGACGCCGAGGCTGCTGAGCCTCCTGCGCATCGTCACGGCGTTCCTGATGATGCCCCACGGCGCGCAGAAGCTGTTCGGCTTTCTCGCCAAGCCGGGCGCGGCCGCCCCGCTCGACACCACGATGTTGGTGGCGGGAAGTCTGGAATTCTTCGGCGGGCTGCTGCTGCTGGTCGGGCTCTTCACGCGCCCGGTCGCGTTCCTGCTGTCGGGCCTGATGGCGGCGGCTTACTTCATGGCGCACGCGCCGCAAGGCTTCTGGCCGTTGCAGAACAGGGGCGAGCTGGCCGCGCTCTACTGCTTCGTCTTCCTCTTCTTCGCCGTCGCGGGCGGCGGGCCGTGGAGCCTCGACAACCTGCTGTGGCGCCGCCGCACGGCGGTCGCCTTCCCGGCCGGCGACGCGGCCTGATCGGCGGAGCGGGCCGCGGCCGGCCGCGCTCGGCCGCGCCCGTTAAGACGGGCCGCTCGCCCCGCCCGGCGGGGTCCAAATTTTTCCGACTAACCCAGGAGACCGAAACGAATGTTACAGACACGCGGGTACGCCACGAGCGGCCCCACGGCCGAGCTTGTGCCCTTCGACTTCGAGCGGCGCGAGGTGGGCGCGAAAGACGTGCTCATCGAGATTCTCTACTGCGGCGTTTGCCACTCGGACATCCACCAGGCCCGCAACGAGTGGGACAACTCCATCTACCCGATGGTGCCGGGCCACGAGGTCGTCGGCCGCGTCCGCGAAGTCGGCGCGGAGGTGACGCGCTTCAAGGAGGGCGACCTGGCCGGCGTCGGCTGCTTCGTGGACTCCTGCCGGCGGTGCGAGAGCTGCCGGGAGGGCGAGGAGCAGTTCTGCGAGACGCACCTCGTCTCGACCTACAACGGCACGGAGGCCGACCAGCAGACGCCGACCTACGGCGGCTACTCGTCGCAGATCGTCGTGGACGAGGGCTACACGCTCAGAATCCCGGACGGGCTGGACCCGGCCGCCGCCGCTCCGCTGCTCTGCGCCGGGATTACGACCTACTCGCCGCTCAGGCAGTACAACGTCGGGCCGGGGCGGCGGGTCGGCGTGGTGGGCCTCGGGGGTTTGGGCCACATGGCCGTGAAGCTCGCGGCCGCGATGGGCGCGCAGGTGACGGTCTTCAGCACCTCGCCGTCGAAGGAGCAGGACGCGCTCGGGCTCGGGGCGCACGACTTCGTCGTCACGCGCGACCCGCAGAACCTCGAACCGCTGGCCGGACAATACGACTTCGTCCTCGACGCGATCTCGGCGCCTCACGACCCGAACGTCTACCTCAACCTGCTCAAGCGCGACGGGGTGATGGTGCTCGTCGGCGCGCCCGAGAAGCCGCTGGAGGTCAGCGCCTTCTCGCTCATCATGCGGCGGCGGCGCCTCGCCGGCTCGCTCATCGGCGGCATCCGCGAGACGCAGGAGATGCTCGACTACTGCGCCGAGCACAACATCACCTCCGACGTGGAGGTGATCCCCGTCTCGCAGGTCAACGAGGCTTACGAGCGCGCCGTCCGCGGCGACGTGAAATACCGCTTCGTCCTCGACATGAAGACGCTCTGAAGGCCCGCCGGCCCCTTAGCGCGGACGACGGCCGGCGGCCCCGCGCGGGCCTGAGCTGAATCAGGCCCGCGCTGTGCGCACGCATCGGAAGGCAGCCTCAGGAGGTGGAGGGGAAGATGAACGACCGGGCCGTCGAACAGCCGGCGGGCGGGGCGGCGGCGGCGCTCGAAACCGTCGTCGTCACTCGCACGAGCGAACTCGTCGGCGGGTTCGGGGTGCGGCGCGCTCTGCCGTCGAGGGGGCGGCGCATGGTCGGCCCCTTCGTCTTCCTCGACCAGATGGGGCCGGAGGTGCTGCGCGCGGGCGCGGGCCTCGACGTGCCCCCGCACCCGCACATCGGTCTAGCCACCGTCACCTACCTCTTCGGCGGCGAGCTGCTGCACCGCGACGGCCTCGGCACCGCGCAGCTCATCAGCCCCGGCGAGGTCAACTGGATGACGGCAGGACGCGGCATCGCCCACTCGGAGCGGACGCCGCCCGCCTCGCGCGGCTCGGAGTCGGAACTGTTCGGCATCCAGTCGTGGGTCGCGCTGCCCGCCGGGCGCGAGGAGGACGAGCCATGCTTCGCGCACCACGCGGCCGCGGAGCTGCCGCTGATCGAGGGCGAGGGGAAGGCCGTGCGCGTCGTGGCCGGCTCGCTCTACGGCGCGCGTTCCCCGGTCGAGACGCTCTCGGGGCTGTTCTACGCCGACGCCTCCCTTGAGTCGGGCGCGACGCTCGCCGTCCCTTCGGGACACGAGGAGCGCGCGGCCTACGTCGTCTCCGGCTCGCTCGAACTCGTGCCCGGCGGCGAGGTCTTCGAGGCCGGTCGGCTCCTAGTCTTTCGTCCCGGCGCGGAGGCGTCGCTCAGGGCGGCCGGGGCCGGCGGCGCGCGCCTCATGCTGCTCGGCGGCGAGCCTTTGGAGGGGCCGCGCCACGTCTGGTGGAACTTCGTCTCAAGCTCGCGCGAGCGGATCGAGCAGGCGAAGGAGGACTGGCGCGAGGGGCGCTTCGCGCCCGTGCCCGGCGAGACGGATTTCGTTCCGCTGCCCGGCTCAGAGCCGGCGCCCGTCCGATACCCCTGAGCGCGAGCCGGGGCGTGGGGAGTTCAGGCGGGGTGGCGCCCTTCGTGGGCCACGCGGGTCACCATCTGCTGAAAGCCCGTGAGGTCCGTGATGGGCTTGGTCCAGTGTTCGTCGCAGCCGGCGGCGAGCGCCCGCTCGCGGTCGCCGCTCATGGCGTGGGCGGTGAGGGCGACGATGGGCGTGCGGTCGAAGGACGCGTCGGCGCGCAACAGGCGCGTGACCTCCAGGCCGTCCACGGGGCCGCCCAGGGCGATGTCCATCAGGATCAGGTCGGGCGCGAAGTCGCGCGCGCGCATGAGCCCCTCGTCGGCCGTTCCCGCCACCGACACCTCGTGCGCGTCCATCTCCAGGGCCATCCGGACCAGGTCGCGGATGTCCGGCTCGTCTTCGACCAGAAGCACCTTAGCCATCCGTCGGTTTCACTCCTACCCCTTCGAGAGTTTGGCGCAGCCGCGAGGCCACGTCCTCCATCAGCAGCTCGCCCTTGCGGATCACGTCGGCGATCTGGCCGGAGATGAAGTGCCGGTCTCCGCGCGTCAAATCCTTGCCCGTGATGATGACGACGGGGACGTGGGCCGTCTCGGGCTCGGCCCTGAGGCGCGCGACGAACTCGAAGCCGGTCATCCCGGCCGGCATCATCAGGTCGCAGAGGACGGCCCGCGGCGCCTGCTGCGCCACCATGTTGAGCGCCGTCTCGCCGCTAGGCGCCACCTTCACCTGATAGCCGGCCTGCCTGAGCGAGAAGGCCAGCAGCTCGCGCACCCCGTGCTCGTCGTCCACCACGAGCACGTAGCCTTCGCCCTCGTCCCCGCCGCTGCGGACGCTCACCCTGTCGAGCACGGCCGACAGCCGCTCAGGGTCCACGGGCTTGAGCAGGTAGTCTGAGGCGCCGAGGCTGAAACCGAGCGGCCGGTTGTCCACGATGGAGCAGACGATGACGGGCACGCTCGCCAGCTTCCGGTCGGCCTTCATCTCCTGGAGTACGCGCCAGCCGTCCATGCCCGGCATCATCACGTCGAGCGTGACGGCCACCGGCTCAAGCTCGCGCACCAGCCGCAGCCCCTCGGCGCCATCCGCCGCCCGCCGCACGCGGTAGCCCGCCCGCTCGATGGAGCCCGTCAACAGATCGGCCGCGTCCTGGTCGTCTTCGATGACGACGACGAGCGGCGCCTCGCCGCCCGCGTCTTCGTCGCCGGGCGCGGCCGCATTCCCGTCGGCGGTCGGCTGCGCGCCGGCGAAGACGGGCGGGCCCGCGCCCTCTGCGCCCACGCCCGCCGGCTCGGGCGCGACCAGCGGCAGGACCACCGAGAAGGCCGAGCCCTCGCCCACGGACGACTCGACCTCGACCTCGCCGCCGAGCAGCTCGACGATCTGGCGGACGATGGAGAGGCCGAGGCCGGCGCCCCCGGCCACGCGCGTCGTGGAGCCGTCGGCCTGCCGGAACCGCTCGAAGATGATCCCGAGCGCGTCCGGCTCGATGCCGACGCCCGTGTCGCGGACGACGAGACGGAAGCGGTCGCCGGGCTCCGGCCGCAGCTCGACCTCGACGGCGCCGGCCGCCGTGAACTTGACGGCGTTCGAGAGCAGGTTCATCAGCACCTGCCGGACGCGCAGCGGGTCGGTGTAGGCCAGCGGCAGACGCTCGGGGACGCTCAGGCGGTAGTCCAGGCCCTTGCGCGCCGCGAGCGACTGCAACTCGCCGAAAGCCTCCTGCACCACCTCTGCGACGTTGACGTGCTCGCGGTGAATCTTCATGCGGCCCGCCTCGATCTTCGACACGTCGAGCACGTCGTTAATAAGAGCGAGCAGGTGCTGGCCGTTGCGGAGGATGCGCTCGAAGGCTTCGGAGCTGTAGTCGGGCGGCGGCCCCTCGCCGCGCTTGAGCTGCGCGAGCTGGGCGAAGCCGATGATGGCGGTCAGCGGCGTCCGCAGCTCGTGCGACATGTTGGCGACGAACTCGGCCTTCAGGCGGTTGTACTCTTCGAGGCGGCGGTTGGCCTCCTGTAGTTCCTCGGCCTGCCGGCGCAGGCGGCGCTCGCTTTCGCGCAGCTCCTTCTCGCCGAGCCGGATGCGCAGGAAGGCGCGGACGTGGGCCTTGAGCGCGACGGGCTCGATGGGCTCGGTCAGGTAACCGTCGGCTCCGGCCTCGACGGCCTCGGCCTGGCTCTCGGCCGAGTTGTGCAGGGCCGAGATCATGACGACGAAGGGGCTGTGCTCGGGGTCCGACTTGATCCGCCGGCAAAGCTCGACGCCGCTCACGTCGGGCAACATGACGCCGAGCAGCACCAGGTCGGGCCGTTGCGTCCCGGCGATGGCGAGGGCCTCGGCGCCGGTGGCGGCCGACAGGATTTCGTTCCCGTCCGCGGCCAGCACGCGCCCGTAGGCCCGCAGCAGCTCCGGGTCGTCTTCCGCGATGAGGACCTTCGGTGTGGTCATCGAAGCCTCAACTCCGGTCGTGGCCGGGCCTTATCCCACGCCGCCCGCGCGGCTTCGCTGCTGGTCACGGAATTTTCCACCTGTGCGTCGGAAACCCGCCGCGCTCCCGGCCGGAGGTGCGGCGGACGCTGGGAGGGAGTCTTTCAGATTCGTCTTACTTCAGGGGTGAGCCATGTTACGGTTTTTTCCGACCGAGGTCTAGTCTGTCTCCCGTGGCGCGGGGGCCTGGCGGCGGCGGCGGTCCTCCTCGATCAAATCGGGCGCGCGGGGGCTGCGGCCCGGCGCGGGGCGGACCGGCCGGCGGTTCGGGCGGTTGGTGAAGCGCGTGTAGGCCGGAAAGGTCAGGCCCGCGAAGCGCCCCCCGACGCGCGACCACGCGGCCTCGCGGACGAGGTAGAGGTTCGTGACCCAGTAGCCGTCGTCGAAGGCCATGTGGATCAGTTCGGCGCGGCCGTCGCCGTCGAGGTCGGCGAGGTCGAAGATGTCGCCGCGGCGCGGGTCGAAGAAGCCCGTGGCCTCGAAGAGGTTGGGGCGCCCCTCGCGGTCGAAGGTGAGGAAGACGAGGTGGGTCGGGTCGCCGAGCCCGTTGGCGCCGGTCCCGATGGCGACGACTAGGTCGCGCACGCCGTTGCGGTCGAGGTCGCCGACGTAGGCCGCCTGGTAGTGAGTCCAGCCCCCGGTCCTCACCTCCCACTCGCGGCCGGCGCGGTCGCGCCCCGCGAAGACGAGTTGGCGCGAGACTTCGCCGCCGCCGTCCGTAGAGGCCGAAGAGTTTTCGGCCGCCTCGCGCAGCGTCACGCCCGAGACGGTGAAGGGGCGGCCCGAAGGCAGGTGCGGCGGCAGCTCGACCCGCTTCAGAGGGAATGGGCGCAGCCTGCCCCGCGGGATCGGCAGGTAGTTTGCGTTGAAGCCCTGCGCCGCGGCCCCGGCCGCCGTCGCCGCGACCGCAGCAGCAGCGGCGAGCGCCGCGATGCACACCCGGGTCAGCGAACTTCTCATCAAAATCGCACCTCGCCTTACGGGGCGGCCGCCGGCCGCTCAGTTGCGGTAATCGGCGATTGCCGGGAAGTCGTCGAGCAGGTTTTTGTAGCGCGGCAGGCCGAGTTCGGCGAGCGCGGCGGCGCCGCTCGCGTGCTTGCGCTTCGACTGCAAGGTCACAGGGAGGCCGAAGGCTGCGCGGGCCGGGTCGAACGGGTAAAGCCTGACCTCGTAACGGTGGTCGCCGTAGTGGGCGCTGTCCTCCCAGATGAAGTTCCAGGCGACGAGGCCGGGGCCGCGCCCGCGCCCGAGGTCGCCGACGAAGAATCCGCCCTGGATATTGACGTAAGGCGGGTCGGCCGGCGTGAGGACTTTCAGGCCCCCGCCGGCTTCGCCGACGACCGTGGCCTCGAACCCGTGGTCCGAGCCGCCGGGCCTGACGGCGACGGCCAAAACGAGCGGGTCGGGCAGTCCGCGAACGCGCAAAACCCTGAAGCTGACGAACGGGTTCATGAGCGATCCGCCCGGCTCACGGATGAAGGCTTCGGGGTCCGAGGCGCCGGCCGTCACGTCGAGCAGCCGGCGCCCGGTCTGAACGGACGAGAATTCGAGCCGCGGCCGGCCGCGCGTCACGTCCACGGCGCGGACGCGCACGCGCCCCGCCTCTCGGAACGTCAGGGCCTCCTCCTGCCGGACGCGCCCCCCCGGCCTTGATGACCTCTGCGACCTCTGCGGCCTCTGCGGCCTCTGCGACTGCGAAGACTTTGACGACCGCAACGGCCTCGCCTGCTTCGACCGCGCATGAGCCGCGCGCCCCGCCCCTCGCGCACCGCCTTCCGGCGCCTCCGCCAGCGTGCCCGCCGCCGCCACGCACAGCCCCAGCGCCGCCGTGAGCGCCGCCACCAGAATTTTTAGTTTGCGCTGTCGCATAAGCGTTTCAGCTATTCGCATATCACTTTTTTTAACACACGCCGCCGGCCGACTCAGCGCGGCAGGCGCAGGCGCGCGATTGAGCCCTGCCGGTCGGCGCGGTTTTCGAGCGTGAGTGTGCCGCCGTGGGCCTCGGCGATCTGGCGGCAGAGGACGAGGCCGACGCCCGTGCCGCCCGGCTTGGTGGTGAAGAAGGGGACGAAGAGGTTCGACGGGTTGGCGATGCCCTGCCCCTCGTCCTCGACCGTGACGACGGCCTGCTCGCCCTCGCGCCCCCAGCGGACCTGCACCCGCCCGCCCGTCACGAGCGAGGCGTCGGCCGCGTTCCTGACGAGGTTGATGAGAAGCTGTTCGAGCTGGTCGCCGTCGGCCGAGACGGTCAGGGGCGGGCCGTCCTCGACCTCGACCGCGAGCCGCGTCTCCAGGCCCGCGACGCGCCGCACGAGCGCCCCCAGATCGACCGGCGCCGGCGCCGGCGCCGGCAGCCGCGCCAACCGCGCGTAAGCCTGCATGAAGCGGCTCAGGGACTCGGCGCGCGAGGCGACCACCGACAGGCCGCGGCGCGCGTCCTCCTCCCAGTCGGCCGGGCGCGGGTCGCGCGCGATGAGCGAGGCGAGGCTGCCGGCGATGGAGCGGATCGGCGCCAGCGAGTTGTTCAACTCGTGGCCGAGCACGCGCACGAGCCGCTGCCAGGCTTTCAGCTCCTCCTCGCGCAGGGGCCGGCTGAGGTCGGAGAGGACGAGCATCTGGTGGGGCAGGCCACGCTCGCGGAAGGGGGTGCGGCGCACGCCCCAGCGGCGCACGGTGCCGCCGCCGCCGGGGAAAGCGCGTGTGAAGGTGTGGGGGGCGCCGTCGGCCGTTAGGCTCAGACACTCGGCGAGGCCCACCTCCTCGGCCGTGCGCCCGTGGATGCGCTCGGCCGGCTGGTCGAGCAGGCGCTCGCCGGCGCGGTTGACGAGTCGCAGCCGCCCGGCGGGGTCGAAGGCGAAGACGGCCACGTCTATCTCGCCCATCACTGCGCGCAGCAGGGCCGACGCTTCGAGCGCCCCGAGGCGCTGCTCGCGCAGCGTCTCGCTGAGCGTGTTGACCTCGCGGAGGACCTCGCCGAGCGCGTCGTTGTCGCGGGGCGAGCGCGCACGCACCGAGTAGTCTCCCTCGCCGAGCGCCGCCAGCAGGTTCGAGACGGTCTGGAGCGGGCGGACCACGCGCGACCTGGCCGCGAACGAGAAGCCGAGCCAGGTGCAGACGATGAGCGTCGTCAGCGTCCAGACGACCTTCGGCGTGTAGTCGCCGGTCCAGAGCAGCGCGAGCGAGACGGCCACCCCCGGCAGGCCCGCCAGCAGGGCCGAGAGCAGGACGCGCCCCTCGTGGCTGAAGCGAGCGCGGGCGCGCGCGAGGCGTGCGCGGCCGTTCGGTTGGGGTCGGGTGGTCACACGGCGGGCGGGCGTTTGCGTCGGGGAGGGGGCTCGGCGGGCGGCGGCTTTGGAAGACTGCGCCGCCGCCCGCCGGCGGGCTACTTACTGGCCTTGCGCGGGTCGTCGGCCGGGTTGACGTAAGTAATCGTCCACGGGCCGATGCCGTGCAGTTGGACGACCGTCTCGCCTTTGGCCCAGGCGAAGTGGCGCATCCCGCCGGGCCAGAAGCCGAAGGTGCCGGCCGCCATCTCGCGCGTCGCAGACCGGTCGAACTTGTCGCCCATGCCGAGGTTGAAGCTGCCGGAGATGACCGTGATGTGCTCGACCTTCGAGTGGGAGTGGGGAGGAATGCGGTAGCCGTCCGGGAACCAGAGGCGCATGGTGAAGGCGCCCTCCTTCGCGGGGTCGCCTTCGAGGATGGCGAAGCGTGCGCCGGCCGGCAGCGAGCCGGGGCCGTCCTTCCAGGCCACCTCGGACGGGGAGAAGAAGCCCACCTCGCCGGCGGCGTGCTTCATTTCACCGTGGCCGGCGTGGGCCGCGTCCTGGGCGGCGGCGGCGGCCGGGGCGACGGCAGTCAACACGAAAAGCAGCAGCAGCCTTCTCATGGTCCGGTCCCTCCTTCTGGTCTTTGGCTTCGTTCGTCGGGCGGCGCAGAAGTTAGTAGGCGAATCGGGCCGGAAAGTCAACACCCGGGCGGGGCGGCCGACGGGCGGCGCGGGCCTTCAAAGCTCGTACTTCTGCATCCTCCGGTAGAGGGCGCTGCGGCTGAGGCCGAGCGCCTCGGCCGCATGGCTGACGTTGCCGCCGAACCGCTTGAGCGCCTTCTCGATGAGCAGCCGCTCCACGTCTTCGAGGCCCATCTCATCCATCTGCCGGCCGGCCGCGGACTCGGCCCGCGCGCTGAGGCCGAGGTCGGCGGCCGTCACCTCCGCCCCCTGCGCGAGCAGCACGCCGCGCTGCACGACGTGGTCGAGCTCGCGCACGTTGCCCGGCCAGTCGTGCGCGGCGAGGGCGCGCGTGCCACCCGCGTCGAAGCCCGAGAGGTCTTTGCGGTAGCGGCGCGCGTAGAGGCGCAGGAAGTGCTCGGCGAGCGGCCCGATGTCCTCGGGCCGCTCGCGCAAAGGCGGCAGTCGAATCTCGACCGTGTTGAGGCGGAAATAGAGGTCGCGGCGGAACGCACCGCGCCCGACCTCCTCGCGCAGCTCGGCGTTGGTGGCCGAGAGCACGCGCGCGTCGGCGCGGCGCGTGCGCGACGAGCCGACGCGCTCGAACTCGCCGGTCTCCAGAACGCGGAGCAGCTTCGGCTGGAGGTTGACGGGGACGTTGGCGATCTCGTCGAGGAAGAGCGTGCCGCCGTCGGCCAGCTCGAAGCGGCCGACGCGGTCGGCCTTGGCGTCGGTGAAGGCGCCGCGGACGTGGCCGAACAGCTCGCTCTCGAAGGTGCCCTCGGAGAGCGCGCCGGCGTTGACCGTCACCATCGGGCGCTCGGCGCGCTGGCTGGCGGCGTGGAGGGCGCGCGCCACAACCTCCTTGCCCGTCCCGTTCTCGCCCGTGATGAGGACGTTGGCGTCCGACGGGGCGACCAGTCTGACGAGTTCGAGGACGGGGCGCATCGCCGGCGACCCGGCGATGAAGAGCGGCGGAGCGGCGGCACTGCCCTCGGCCCGCAGCAGGCTGTTCTCGGCTTCGAGCCGCTCGCCCTTGCGCAGCGCGCCCGCCAGCTCCACCTGCGTCCGCAGGATCGAGAGCAGCCGCTCGTTCTCCCACGGCTTCTGGACGAAGTCGCGCGCCCCGCGCCGCATCGCCTCGACCGCCAGCTCGACGCTGCCCCAGGCCGTCATCACAACGACGGGCAGGGTCGCGTCGATCTCGGCGGCGCGGGCCAGCAGGTCGAGCCCCTCCTGGCCCGAGGTGGTGTCGCGCGTGTAGTTGAGGTCGAAGAGGGCCACGTCGAAGGTCTGGCGCGAGAGGGCTTCGAGGGCGTCGGCCGGCGAGGCCACCGCCTTGATGTCGTAGCCCTCGGCCTTCAGCAGCAGGCGCAGGGCCTCGATCACGGCGGGCTGGTCGTCGGCGATGAGAACGTGCGGCATAACTGTCGAATGATAAACGAAGGACCGTCCGCCAGCCCCGAAAATTTCAGACAGGATCGACTGGATTCGGGATGAAGAGAGGAGGAAGGAGAGGGCGAAAGGCCGTCGTCGAATGTCGTCGCGCTCACCCCGGCGGCGGCGGCAGTCGTGCCAGCGTCTGAGCCCTTTTTCTTCCTTCCTTAATCCCGTCGAATCCCGTCGAATCCCGTCGTGCTCACTCGTAACGCAGCGCCTCCATCGGGTCGATCCTCGTGGCGCGTCGCGCCGGGACGTAGCAGGCGAGCAGGGCGACCCCCGCCAGCAGCAGTGCGATGGCGGCGTAGGTGGCGGCGTCGGTGGCCGAGACGCCGTAGAGGATGCTTGAGAGGACGCGCG
The DNA here is from genome assembly GCA_035645715.1 of Pyrinomonadaceae bacterium. Lineage (GTDB taxonomy): Bacteria > Acidobacteriota > Blastocatellia > Pyrinomonadales > Pyrinomonadaceae > QHXN01. Next base: position 117,760 of record DASQMB010000016.1, on the reverse strand, counting down.
TGGCGGCGAAGGCCCCGACGATGCCGAGGGCCAGCCCGACGCCCGTCAGAGTCATGCCCTGCCGCGCCACCAGCCGCAGCACGTCGCCCCGCTCGGCGCCGAGCGCCATGCGGATGCCGATCTCGCGCGTCCGCTGGCTGACCGAGTAGGCCATCACGCTGTAGAGGCCGGCCGCCGCCAGCAGCAGCGCCAGCAGCCCGAAGGCGAGCGACAGCGAGGCCGCCATCCGCACGCCCCACAGCGCCCACGTCATGTGCTCGCGCAGCGTCCGCACGCTCGCCACCGGCAGCGCGCGGTCGAGCGCCGCGATCTCGCCCCGTACCGCTTTGACCATCGGCTCCGGGTCGCCCTGCGTGCGGACAACCATCATCACGCCCGAGTCGTAACGCTGCTCCTGCGAGAAGTAGAGCATCGGGCGCGGCGCCTCGCCGAGCGTGCGGTAGCGCGCGTCGCGCGCCACGCCGACCACGACGTTCGGCGACCGCGAGCCGAGCATGAGCCGCTTGCCCGTCGGGTCTTCGCCCGGCCAGAGCCGCCCGGCCAGGGTCTCGTTGACGATGACGGCGGCCGGCGCCCCGGGCCTGTCGGTCTGGTCGAACTCGCGCCCGCGCTGGATGGGGATGCCGACGGTGCGGAAGTAGCCGGGGCTGACGACCGTGTAGAGCGTGTACGTGCCCTCGCCCGGCGGCGGCTCGGGCTGTCCTTCGGCCCAGAGGGGGCCGGTCGAGCTCGACCCGTTGGACAGCGGCAGGTAGGTGCCGAAGGCCGCGCTCTCGACGCCGGGCAGGGCCTCGACGCGCTCGCGCAACTGGCGGAAGAAGGGGCGGCCGCGCTCGTCGTCGTAGCCGAGCAGGCCGGGGTTGATCGTCAGCGCCAGCCCGTTCTCGACCCTGAAGCCGGGGTCAATCGAGTGGGCGTTGTAGAAGCTCTTCAGGAGCAGCCCGCCGCAGACGAGCACCACGAGCGAGAGCGCCACCTGCGCCACCACCAGGGCGTTCCTGAGCGTGAGCCTGCGCGCGCCGTGCCTGAGCGCCACCTGCTCGTTCTTGAGGACGGGGACGAGTTCCGGGCGCGACGCCTGCAAGGCCGGCGCCAGCCCGAAGACCAGCCCCGTCAGGAGCGAGACGCCGAGCGTGAAGAGCAGCGCGCGGCCGTCCGGGCTCATGTCGAACGAGATGGTGTAGGGCAGGACCGGCAATATCGAGCGCAGCAGGTCGGTCGCCCAGAAGGCGACGAGCAGCCCCAAGCCCCCGGCCAGCAGCGAGAGCAGCACGCTCTCGGTCAGCAGTTGCCGCACCACGCGCCAGCGGCTCGCGCCCAGCGCCAGGCGAATGCCGATCTCCTTGCGGCGCACGGTCGAGCGCGCCAGCAGGAGGTTGGCGACGTTGGCGCAGGCGATCAGCAGCACGAGGCCCACCACGCCGAGCGCCAGCCCCGACCCGAGCTTGACGACGGGGGCCGCGCCCTCGAAGCGCCCCTCGGTCTCGAAGATGACGGCCGCGCGCGCGCCCTTGCGGCCCGACTCCGGGTAGGCTTCGGCCAGCCTTCGCGTCACGGCCGTCAGATCGGCCTCGGCCTGCTCGACGGTGACGCCCTCCCTGAGGCGGCCGACCACGTCGAGCCGGTTGTCGCCGCGCGAGTCGGTCCACGGCCGCTCGCGCGTCATCTGCGCCTGCATCATGACGGGCACCCAGAAGTCCATCGCCAGCCCGAACTTCGTGCCCGTGAACCCCTCGGGCGCGACGCCGACGACGGCGAACTGCTGGTTGTTGAGCGTGACGCTCTGGCCGACGAGCGAGCGGTCGGAGTTGAAGCGGTCGCGCCAGAGGCTGTGGCTCAGGACGACGACGGGCTTGGCGCCCGGCACCTCGTTCTCGTCGGGCAGGAAGCCGCGGCCGAGCGCGGGCCTGACGCGCAGCGTGTCGAAGTAGTTGCCGCTGACCATCTCGCCCCAGACCGCCTCGTTCTGGTCGCCGGCGCCGAGCGCGGCCTGCTCCATCCGGTAGACGGCAAGCCCCTCGAAGGTGCGCGCGCCGTCGCGGTAGTCCAGATAGTCGGGGTAGGAGAAGGAGCTGTCGAGGCTGCCGCCCTGCTGGCCGCCGGCGTGGCCGGGCTGCGTCTCGAAGACGCGGACGATGCGGCCCGCGTCCTCGACCGGCAGCGGCCGCAGGATGAAGGCGCTGACGGCGCTGAAGATTGCGCTGTTGGCGCCGATGCCGAGCGCGAGCGTGAGGGCCGCCACGGCGGTAAAGCCGGGAGTCTTCCACAACATGCGGAGCCCGAACTGTAAATCCTGAAGCAGCGTCCGCATTGTGCGTCACCTTCCCTCGTCTGCCGCCCGCCCTTTTCACTCGTAGCGGAGCGCGATCATCGGGTCCACGCGGGTCGCGTGGCGGGCCGGGATGTAGCTGGCTATCAGCGCCACGCTCGCCAGCAGCAGGGCGATGCCGGCGTAGGTCAGCGGGTCGGTGGCCGACACGCCGTAGAGCAGGCTCGACATCAGTCGCGTCAGGGCGAAGGCCCCCAGCAGACCGACGGCGAGGCCGACGGCCACCAGCCCGAGGCCCTGCCCGAGGACCATCCGCAGGATGTGGCGGGCCTGCGCCCCGAGCGCCATCCGCAGGCCGATCTCGTGCGTCCGCTGCAAGACCGTGTAGCTCATCACGCCGTAGAGGCCGACGACGGCCAGCACGAGCGCCAGCGCCGCGAAGACGCCGAAGAGGAAGACCGAGAAGCGGCGCTGCGCCAGCGAGTCGGCCACCAGCCGCTCCATCGTCGTCACCTTGTAGACGGGCAGGTCGGGGTCGATGGAGCGAATGTTGCCACGCACCGCGCCGGCCAGCGCCGTCGGGTCGCCCTCGGCGCGGACGGCGAGGAAGACGACGGTCTGCGTCGCCTGCGCGTAGGGGACGTAGTACTGCACGCGCGAGTCGCCTTCGAGCGCGACCGAGCGGACGTGGCCGACGATGCCGACTATCTCGCGCCACTTGCGGTTCTGCGCCCCGCCCTCGAAGCTGATGCGCTTGCCGAGGGGGTCTTCGTCCGGCCAGTACTTCTTAGCCATCGTCTCGTCAATGATGGCGACGCCGGGCGCGTCGGGCGTGTCGCTCTCGGCGAAGTAGCGGCCGCGCACGAGCGGGATGCTCATCGCCTTGAAGTAGTCGGGCGAGGCGCGCCAGCGGTCGCCGTGCGGGCTCGCCACGTTCGGCGCCGTCTGCCGGCCCTCGATGACGAAGCTGCCGCTCTGCTGATTGCCGCTCATCGGCAGCACCGTCGTCACGCCGGCCGACACGACTCCGGGCAGGGCCTGCACCTCTTCCAGCATCCGGCGGACGAACTGGTCGCGGCTCGGCGGCTCGGCGTACTTGTTGGCCGGCAGGGTCAGTTGCATCGCCAGCACCCCGTCGGGGCGGAAGCCGGGGCTGACGCGCTGTAGCTCGACGAAACTGCGGATGAGGAGGCCGGCCCCGACCAGCAGCACCACGGCCAGCGAGACCTCGGCCACGACCAGCGCGTTACGCACGCCCCGCCGCATCGCCGCCTTGCCGCTGCGGCCGCCCTCCTTGAGCGTGTCCTGAAGCTCTATCTTCGAGCTCTGGAAGGCCGGGGCGAGGCCGAAGATGATGCCCGTCAGCACAGAGACGCCGAGCGTGAAGAGGAGCACGCTCGAGTCGAGCCCGATCTCGTGCGAGCGCGGGATTTTGTCCTCGTTCAGCTTGACGAGGAGGTCGACGCCCCAGAGCGCCAGCAGCAGCCCCAGCCCGCCGCCCACCAGCGCCAGCAGGACGCTCTCGGTCAGCAGTTGGCGGATGACGCGCCGCCGGCTCGCGCCGAGGGCCGTCCGCACCGCGACCTCCTTCTGGCGCGAGGCCGCGCGCGCCAGCATCAGGTTGGCGACGTTGGCGCAGGCGATGAGCAGGACGAAGGCGACCGCGCCGAGCAGCACGAGCAGGGCGGGCCTGATCTTGCCGACGATGGTCTCCTCGACCGAGGTCGCGAGCAGCCCCCAGTGGGTCGCGTCCTGCCCGGGCATGTATTGCGCGCGGATGCTCTCGGCCATCGCGTCCAGCTCGGCCTGCGCCTGTTCGATGGGGACGCCCTCGCGCAGCCGCCCCACCACCTGTAGGTATTCGTTGGTCCAGCCGTTCGGGCTGAGCTGCTCGGGCGTGAAGGCGAGGGGCGACCAGAGGTCCGCCGTCTGCCCCATCTCGCGCCCGAACTGGAAGCCCGGCGGCATGATGCCGACGACGGTGTAGGGCTCGCCGTTGAGCGTGATGTCCTTGCCGACCAGGCCCTCCTGCGCCCCGAAGCGCCTCTGCCAGAGGGAGTCGCTGAGTACCACGACGCGGTTGCGCCCCGGCTGGTTCTCCTCGGCCGCGAAGGTGCGCCCGCGGGCCGCCTCGGCCCCCAGCATCGGGAAGAGGTTGGCCGTCACGGTGTGCCCCTGGAGGCGCTCCGGCTCGCCGTCGCCCGTCAGGTTCACGCCCCAGCCCGTGACGGCCGCCAGCTCCGAGAACGACTTCGCGTTATCGCGGTAGTGCGCGTAGCCGGCGGCCGAGACGGATGCCTTGAGGTCCAGCTTCTGATAGTTGTGGTTGATGAAGACCAGCTGGCCGGGGTCGCGGTAGGCGAGGGGGCGGAGCAGGACGGCGTTGACGACCGAGAAGATGGCCGTGTTCGCGCCGATCCCCAGCGCCAGCGCCAGGACCGCCACCACGGTGAAGCCCGGGCTCTTCACCAGCATCCGCGCCGCGTACCGAACGTCTTGCCAAAAGGTGTTCACTGTTCTCGACTCCGTGGGGGTAAAGAGTTCGCAGTCTTCTCGGGCGCGCGGCCTCAGAGCTTGAAGCCGCTCTCTTCGAGCACCATCTCGGCCTTCGGCTCGTGGCTCTCCTCGACCACCTGGCCGTCGAAGAGGTGGAAGGTGCGGTCGGCGTAGCGCGCGTAGCGCGGGTCGTGGGTGACCATGCAGATGGTGGCGCCGGCGGCGTGCAGCTCGCGCAGGAGGTTCATGACCGCCTCGCCGTTGGTCGAGTCGAGGTTGCCGGTCGGCTCGTCGGCGAGCAGGATCGAGGGGGTGCCGGCGACGGCGCGGGCGACGGCGACCCTCTGCTGCTGACCGCCCGAGAGCTGCGAGGGGTAGTGCTTCATCCGGTGGCTCATGCCGACCTTCAGGAGCGCCTCCTCGACCCGCTGGCGCCGCTCCGAGGCCGGCATGTCGCGGTAGGTCAGCGGCAGCTCGACGTTCTCGTAGATCGTCAGGTCGCCGATCAGGTTGAACGCCTGGAAGATGAAGCCGATCTCGCGGTTGCGGATGCGCGCCCGCTCCGAGAGCGAGAGGTTCGAGACCTGCTGGCCGTTGAGGACGTACTCGCCGTCGCTCGGCGTGTCGAGCAGCCCGAGAATCGAGAGCAGCGTGGACTTGCCGCAGCCCGAGGGGCCGGCGATGGAGATGTACTCGCCCTTCTTGATGTCGAGGTGGATGCCCGAGAGGGCGTGTGTCTCGACCTCGTCGGTGTAGAAGACCTTACGCACGCCGTCCAGCCGGACGAGAGGTTCGCTCATGGCGCTCATTGGGTGTTTCCTTTCGGGAGGGCTGTCGGCGGTCGGCCGTCAGCTTTGATAGAGAATCCGTCAGCCGTCAGCGGTCAGCTTCTATGGCCCGTCAAAGAGTCGCTTCGTCTCCCGGCCTTCAACTTCCGCCACCAACTTCTGCCGCGCAGCCGCCTCGCCTTCCGGCCCGGCCTCCGGCGTTCTGTGGGGGCCGAAAGCCGCGGGCCGGCCGGCCGCTTTAATTGAGTCTCAGGCGGTCTACGCCGTCCCACTGCGAGGTGTCGGAGAGGATGACCGTGTCGCCCTCGGAGAGTCCTCCGACGACTTCGATGGTGCTGACGGAGGCGCGGCCCAGGCGGACGGGGACGCGCACGGCCTCGCTCGCGCCGGGCTCGACGCGGAAGAGCGTCACGGAGGACTGGGCCGAGCCGGAGGCGGGCCGCCCGACGTAGAGAACGTTTTCGAGCCGTTCGAGTTCGAGCGTGCCGTCCACGCTCAGGTCGGGCCGCGCGCCCGCGGGCAGCGCGTCTTCGAGGGCCACGTCGACCGTCACGGTGCCGTTCTGGACGGCCGGGTCGATACGCTGGACGCGCCCCTTGATGGTGCCGGCGCCGCGCAGGTCGACCGTGGTGGGCTGGCCGAGCTGGATGTCTTTGGCCTGCGTCTCGGGAATCTGGAGGGCGGCCTTGAGGCTGGTCGGGTCGGCGACGCGCGCGATGTTGGTGCCGGGCGTGATCTGCTGCCCGACCTCGACCGTCACCTGCTGGAGGACCCCGTTGGTGCCGGCCCGCACTCGAAGCGAGGCGACCTGCTCCTCGTTGAGGCGGAGCTGGGCGCGGAGCTGTTCGATGCGCGCCGCCTGCGCCGCCGCCTGCGCCGCGATCTGGTCGCGCGAGCTGGCGAGCCGCTTCTGCTCGATCTGGACGCGGTTGGCGAGCTGTTCTACCCGCACGCGCGCGATGCGCAAAGTTATGTTGGCAACGAGTCCTTCCTTAGCCAGTTCCTCGTCGGTGTCGAGCTGAATCTTGGCCTGGTTGTACTCGGACTGCACGCCGGCCAGCGTGGCCTGCTGGCCCATCCGCTCGCTTTCGAGCCGCGTCCGCAGGTTGTTCAGCTCGGCCTCGGCCGCCTTGATCTGGTAGGCCACGTCGACCGTTGACTGCTTGAGCGCCGGGTTCGACAGCTCGACCAGCACGGTGCCGGCCGAGACCTGCTCGCCCGGCTGCGCGTAGACGCGCTCGACCATGCCCTCGACGGGCGCGGCCACCTGCCTGATCTCCTGCGGGATGAGCGTGCCGATGCCGCGCACCTGCCGTAGCATCTGGCCGCGCTTGACCGTGTCAGTCAGAACGGTCGAGCGCGAGACGCTCGGCGCGGCCGGCTTGAGCCGGGAGAGGCCGTAGGTGATGAGCACGGCAGCGAGGACGCAGACGGCCGCGAGCGCGGCGAGCTTGAGCGGGCGACGTTTTTGGCGGGGGCGCTTGATGTCCATAAAGAATTTCCCTCGAACCTCCGGACCGTTTACAAACGCCGTTCCACGCGCGCCCGATGGGAAAAAGAGGCGAAAAGCCTACCATTTTTGCCGCCCGCCGCCCGCCGACGCCCGCCGACACGCCCGGCGGTGTCCGCTTCCGAAAGGCCCTGGTCCCAAAATCGCAAAAAAGCCCCGGGCGAGAGGGCGAGGGGTTTTGACAGGCCCGCCGGGGTTAACATGACGTGGAGCGGGAGCGGCAGGGGGAAGGCGAGCGACGGCCCGCGGCTTCTCTTCCGCACCCCGCTAACCCCATCTAAAATTTATGGCCGGTAAAGAGATTAAAAGCGTCGTCGGGTTCGACGATTTCCCCTTCGCGCGCGAGCACCGCGGCGACGTGCGCGTGGTCGGCACGATCTATACGGGCGCGCGGCTCGACGGCGTGCTCTCGGGGCGAGTCAGGCGCGACGGGGCGAACTCTACCGAGCGGCTGGCGCGGCTGGTCGAGGGGTCGAAGTTCGCGCGGCAGGTGCGGCTCGTGATGCTGCAAGGCATCGCGCTCGGGGGTTTCAACGTGGTGGACATCCACGGCCTGAGCGCGCGGCTGAGGGTGCCGGTGCTGGTGGTGGCGCGGCGGCGGCCGGACATGGGTGCCATCCGGCGCGCGCTCGAGGAGGTGGTTCCGGGCGGCCGGCGGAAGTGGCGACTGATCGAGCGGGCGGGCGAGATGGAGGAGGCGGCCGGCGTCTGGGTCCAGCGTTCGGGGCTAACGCTCGACGAGGCCGCCCGCGTCGTGGGGCGGTTCGCCGTCTGCGGTCGCATCCCCGAGCCGCTGCGGGTCGCGCACCTCATCGCGGGCGGCGTCGGCGAAGGCCAGAGCCGCGGGCGCTCGTAAGTCCTGCCGGCGCGCCGATGATCGCGCCAACGGTAAGAACGGCCGTGGTAAGAATGGCCGCGCGGCGCGCCGCAAATTCTCTGCGGCGTCAGGCGGCGGCGCCCGGACGCAGGCGGGCCATCGCGTAGGAATCGACGAGGCGCCCGTCGCGCAGCGCGTACTGCCGCAAAGTCCCCTCGCGCTCGAAGCCGAAACGCTCGTAGAGGCGGACGGCCGCCTCGTTGTCCGTGTAGACCTCCAGCTCCAGCCGCGTCAGGTTGAGCCAGTTGTCGGCCAGGTCTATGCCGGCGCGCATGAGGGCCGCCCCGACCCCACGGCCCTGCCACTCGTCGCGCACGCTGATGCCGACGGCCCCGGCGTGGCGCCGGCGCGGCCTGTTCGGGAAGGTGTGCACGCTGATCATCCCGACGACCTCGCCGCCGACCTCCGCCACGAGGTAGTAGTCGCCTTCGCCGGGCTCTGCGAGCCGCCGCCGCCAGGTCTCGCGCGACGGGTAAGGCAGTTGGAGCGTGCCGGGGAAGACGTTCGGGCTGCTGAACATCTCGTAGAGGGCCGGCCAGTCGTCCGGCTCGGCCCGGCGAATGTGCAGGTCTTCGACTGACAACTGTTTCACCTCCGTCACGGGCGCGGGGGCGGCCCGCCGGGCGGCGCCCCACACGGCCTTCAGCCGACAACCGCGCGCACGGCCGAGGCCAGCTCGCGCACGTCCTCCTCTGTGGTATCGAACGAGCACATCAGGCGCGCGTCGGCCTCCCAGAGGTAGAAGACGTAGCGCCGCCGCAGCTCTTCGAGGCAGCGGGGCGGAAGCGAGACGAAGACCGCGTTCGACTCGACGGGCCGCGCGAGACGCACGCCCTGCGCCGCCTCAAGCTCGCGCGCGAGCAGCCGGGCCATGCGGTTGGAGTGCTCGGCGTTGCGCAGCCAGAGGTCTCCGGCGAGCAGCGCCTCGAACTGCGCGGCGACGAAGCGCATCTTCGACGGGAGCTGCGTCGCCTGCTTGCGGACGAACTCGAACCCTTGCGCGAGCCGGCGGTCGAAGAAGACGACGGCCTCGCCGTACATCATCCCGTTCTTGGTCCCGCCGAAGCAGAGCACGTCCACGCCCGCCCCGGCCGTCAGCTCGCGCAGGGTCGCGCCGAGGTGCGCCGCGGCGTTCGCCAGCCGCGCGCCGTCCACGTGCAAAAGCAGCCCGCGCGCGTGCGCAAACTCGGCGAGCGCGCTCAGCTCGGCGACGGTGTAGACCGTGCCCAGCTCGGTCGGCTGAGAGACGCTGACGAGGCGCGGCTGGACGTGGTGCTCGTCGCCGAGGCGACCGAGCAGCGGCTCGATCAAACGGGGCGTGAGCTTGCCGTCTTCGGTTTTGACGGCGAGCAGCTTGCAGCCGGTGAACTTCTCGGGCGCGCCGCACTCGTCAACGTTGACGTGGGCGGTCTCGGCGCAGACGACCGCCTGGAAGGGGCGCAGGAGGGCTTGCAGCGCGGCCACGTTGGCGCCCGTGCCGCCGAAGACGAAGAAGACCTCGGCCTCGTCGCCGAACTGCCCGCGCAGGAGCGCGGCGGCGCGGCGTGTGACGGGGTCGTCGCCGTAGGCCGGGACGTGGCCGGTGTTGGCGGCCGCGAGCGCCTCCATCACGCGCGGGTGGACGCCCGCGTTGTTGTCGCTCGCGAATCCTCGCTTGCCGTTCATGCGCTCGGGGAGTTGTCGGGCGTGGCGGCCCGCGCGGGTTCGGGTGCCGGGGCGGGCGGCCCGCCGGCCGGGGTGGCGTCGGGTCAATTCATCGAGCAGGAGCCGGGGCCGCGCGGGTCGCCGCACGAGCCGCAGGGGGCGGGGCCGAAGTCGGCCGGGGCCGCGCCCTCGCCTCTGGTGGCGGCGGCGAAGACCGAGAGCTGCTTGTCGATCTTGCGGCTCCGGCACTCGGGGCAGGCGGGCTTAGCATCGCCGTAGACGATCTTCTCGAATCGGTGGTCACACTCGCGGCAGACGTACTCGAATATCGGCATGGCTCTACTCTCGTGCTCCTCAGACCGGCGCTCTCGGGCCGCGGCGTCGGTCGAGACCGGCGCGGCCCCGAGTAGATTTTCAACGCCCGCGCCCGCCTGTCAACCCGGAACGGGAGGAACGCCGCGCCGCACACCTCACGCCGGGCAGGCGGGCCACACACCTCGCGGGGGCGTGGCTCCGCGCCCCACGCACGGCGATGGGCCGCGCGTCGCGCCCGCCGCGCCGCGCTCAGGACTTCCGGGCCGGGGCCTTCTTAACGAACTCGCTCTTGAAGGTGCGGGTCTCGCCGTCTGCGAACTTGATCGTGACCTTGTCGTCTTCGGCCTCGACGACGCGGCCCCTACCGTACTTCGGCGCCCTGACCTCGTCGCCCGCCGTGAACTCGACGGCCTTCCTCTTCGCGGCGGGCGCCGGCGCGGCCGTCGCGGGCGGCACGGGCGGCGCGGCCGGCTTAGCTTCGGCCGCCGCGTTCATCCCGAGCCGCTCGGCGAGCGGTTCGAGGCAGTTGTCGCAGTGGCCGCAGGCGTCCTCCGGGAACTCCTCGCCGAAGTAGTCGTGAATGAGCTTCCAGCGGCATCCGGCGCTCTGGCCGTAGAGCATGACGCGTTCGAGCTTTTCGCGGTCGCGCTCGCCGCGCTCGCGGTACTGCGCCGCGGCGTACTCGATCTCGGGGCGCGTCACGCCGGGGCGCAGCAGGCGGAATCGCGCGCCGCGCCGCTCCGCCACCACGTCGTGCTCCTTGAGCAGCGAGAGCGAGACGCGCACCTTCGTCTTCGCCACGCCCGGGGCCGCCTCCTCGATGGCCGCGAGCGGCGCCCCCTCCTCCCCGGTGCCGAGCGCCGCGAGCGCGTCGTAGACGGCGGCCACGTCGTCGGCCTTCGGGTAGCGGCCGCCCATGAAGAAGAGCTGCGTGCGGCGGTCGCTGAGGTCGTAGAGCAGCGTGCAGCGGGCCTCGCGCCCGTCGCGCCCGGCCCGGCCCGACTCCTGGTAGTAAGCTTCCAGCGAGCCGGGCATCTGGTAGTGGACGACGAAACGTATGTCGGACTTGTCGATGCCCATGCCGAAGGCGTTGGTGGCGAACATGGCCTTCAGCTCGCCTGCCATGAAGCGGTCCTGATTCTCGTGCCGCTCCTTCGCCCCGAGCTTGCCGTGGTAGGGCAGGACGGCGTGGCCCGAGCCCTCGAAGAATTCGATTAGCGACTCGACGGCCTTGACGGTCGCGCAGTAGACGACGCCCGAGCCTTCGGTCTCCGCGAAGACGCGGGCGAGGGCCTGCCGCTTCTCCAACTCGTTGGTGACGCGCGCCACCTCGTAGCGCAGGTTGGGCCGGTAGACGCCCGTGCTGATGACGCGCATGCGCGGCCGGTTAAGTTGCCGCTTGATGTCCTCGACGACTTCGGGCGGGGCCGTCGCCGTCAGTGCGAGGACGGGCGGCGAGCCGAGCGAGTCGAGCGCCGAGCCGAGCGCGAGGTAAGCCGGTCGGAAGTCGTGACCCCACTCGGAGATGCAGTGGGCCTCGTCAATGACGACGAAGTCTATGACGTTGCCGCCCAGAGTCTCGACAAAAGCGGGGTCGGCCAGCCGCTCCGGCGTGGTGAAGATGAACTCGCTGCTCGCCCCCTCGATCTGGCCGATGTTCTCGCGCCGCTCGGCGGCCGAGAGAGCGCTGTTAAGCTGCGCCGCCTCGACGCCCGCTTCGCTCAGCTTGTCCACCTGATCCTTCATCAGCGAGATGAGCGGCGAGACGATGACGGTCGTGCCCGGCAGGTGGAGCGCCGGCAGTTGGTAGCAGAGCGACTTGCCGGCCCCCGTCGGCATCACCGCCAGCGTGTCCTGCCCCTCGACCACCGACCGGATCACCTCCTCCTGCCCCGGCCGCAGACGCGCGATGCCGAACACCTCGCGCATCGTCCCCTTCATCACCTTAAGTTGACCTGTCGCCCCCACGCTCGTTCACCCGAGCGGCCGGAACACGCTGGCGGCGCGGGCTATGGACCTGGGGGCGCGAGCCCAAGCCCGCGCCCCGCGTCTGTAAGTCCGTCGCCCGCGCCTGTCTGCGTCCCGGCCGCCGCTCCTTTCGTCAATTCTTTCCGCCCGAAATTTCTCCCCGCCCCGGCAGTGGCGGCGGGCCGAAGTGCAAGACCCGTTCCCGTTGCTTCTCGAAGCGGGGCGCGCGCCTGCCCGGCTGGCACCTTCGTTGCCTTTCAAAAGCCCGACGGATTGAAAGCGTTTGTGAATGCGGGCCTCCGGGCGAGAGGCGGGCGGCGCGTGACGTACCGTTGTCCGCCGCCCATGTCCGCTAAGTGAACAGGCCGGCGGCCGAGGCCGGCGGGGGTTTTAGGTTATGTCGGAGAACAGATTCACGGAGGAGAAGCGCGCGGCGGGGACGCCGGACACGGCGCAGTGGTCGCCGGGCTTCGGCCCGCTGCTGCTCATCGTGCTCTGCGGCGTGCTCCTGATCGCGGCCGTCATCCTCGGGCTGACAACGGGCATCGGGCCGCTCTTCGCCGTCCCGGTCGTGCTGGCGGCGCTCGGCGCGGCCTTCGTGCTGATGCGCGGGCGCAGGCCCAAAACCGGCGCGGCCTGCCCGCACTGCGGCCGGCGCGTCAGCTACCCGCCGCACATGTCCGAGTTCGACTGCCCTTCCTGCGGCCGCCGCATCGAGGCCCCGGCCGGGCGCGATCTCAGGCGCGCGGCCTGAAACGCGCGCCGCGCCGGAATCAGGCGACGCGGCGCGCGGCCCGAAACGCCGGGCGGCGGGCGCGAGTCGCGGCAGGAGGCTTTTGAGAGGCGCGGCCCGGCGGCGTGCTTTGCGCCGGCCGCGACACAGGCGGGGCGCAGGAAGGCGCACGCGGGGCGGCACAGACTTTCGCGGCGGCCCACGACCCCGCCGCATTTCGATTCGGAAGGGAGATTAAAAGATGAGCGCGGACACCGGCGGTAAGAATCAGGGCGGCAGCGGCCACTCAGGCGGGACACGGCAGAAAGGCGGCGAGGGGGCGCGCGGCAAGTCGGGCGCCAAGAGCGAGGGCAAGGGCACCGGCAACAAGGGCGCCGGCAGCGGCCACAAGAGCGGCAAGCCCGGCGGCGAGCGTCATCACTGACGCCCTGCCCCGAGCGACCACACGACTCGACGAGGAGACATTGAGGAGACTTTAACCGAGATGGCTGACGACAACAGAGAGGGCACAGACGACAAGGGCATCGGCGAAGGCCAGCTCGCCAAAGAGCCGGGCGCGCCGCCTTACTCCGACAGGGCTTACGCGGGCGGCGACGACCCGAACGCCGGGGTCGGCCCGAGCCAGGCCGGCACGGCAGGCGGCGCCAACGTCTCGGCGCAGGGCGGCGGCGCCGACAGCAGCAAGCAGGGCGGCAATACCGGCGGCTCGACCGGCACCGGCACCTGAGGCCGCCCGCCGAACCGACGCGCCGACGCCTAAGTAAAGACGGCCCGCGGACCGGTCAGGCGCGCGGCGGTCGAAGAGACATCTCTTCAACCGCCGTCGGCCTGACCGGTCCGCGGGCCGTCCTGTCATCATCAACCGCCCGCCGGGGCCGGGCCGCCGTCAGCGTTTGCACCGACGCCGGGGTCGGCCCCCCGGCCCGCCACTTCTCAAAGACCTCTCGCGTCGCCCCATCACGGCGCGAGCCCGTCGTACTCGTCCTTGGTGACGGCGTAGCAGCGGCAGGCCAGGCGCTCCGCGGCGGCACGGTCGCGGATGCGGACCAGCCCGCGGTGGTAGTCGATCACCCCGCGCTGGTGGAGGCCGTGCGCGGCCTCGGTCACGGTCGCGCGCCGCGTCCCGAGCATCTCGGAGATGAAGACCTGCGTGGCGCGGAACTCGTCTGAGCCGGCCCGGTCCCGCACGGTCAGAAGCCAGCGGCACAGCCGCTCGACGGGCGTGTGGAAGTGGTGGCAGGCGGCCGACTGCGCGCTCACCGTCAGCAGCGCGTGGGCGTAGGGCAGGAGCAGAGAGCGCGCACGGCCGGACTCCCGCCCCAGGGCCTCTTTGAAGACCTCTGTGCGCACGCGGTCCGCCGCGCCCTCCTGCATCACCAGCGCCCGGTAGGGCGAATTCTCCTTGCCGAGCAGCATCGGCGCGCCCACCATCCCCTCGGCACCGACCAGCCCGACCTCGACCGTCGCGTCCTCCTCGCCCACCGACAGCAGGCAGACGAGCGCCCCGCGCGGGAAGTAGACGTAATCGACGGGCCGGCCCGCCTCGTGCAGCGTCTGCCTGAAGGCGAGGCGCGTCGGCTCGAAGGCCAGGCGCAATCTCGCGCCCGCCACGGCGGCGAGGGCGGCCAGCAGACTGTTCTCCGGCGCGGCACGTTCGTCCGGCCTCGGCATTGCGCTCATGGCTCAAAGGCCGGGGGCGCCGCCCGCGAGGGGGACGCGTCCGGCGGGCGGGCCGGCGCTCTTTCGCGCGCTTCGGCCGGCGGGTTCGGGCGGCAAGGGTTGTTCAAGGGAGACGGCTGCGGCAGAGTATAGTGGCCGGCACCGGTGAAGACAGTGCGCTAGCGTACTCGCGGCGGGGCGCGGGCGCCGGCCGAACTTTTCGCGGGGCTAAAGGAGGGAGAAGGCGTGCGCTCGCACACCACGCATCTGACGTTCAACGTGCCGGAGCGGATGGACTTCGTCAACATCACGGCCGAGGTCGAGCGCGAGGTGGCCGCGAGCCGCGTCGGCGAGGGCCTCTGCCTCGTCAACGCCATGCACATCACGGCCAGCGTCTTCATCAACGACGACGAGCCGGGACTGCACGAAGACTACAAGCGCTGGCTCGAATGGCTCGCGCCCTACGACCCGAGCCCCGAGCGGTATCGGCACAACCGCACGGGCGAGGACAACGGCGACGCGCACCACAAGCGGCAGGTGATGGGGCGCGAGGTGGTCGTCGCCGTCACCGCGGGGCGGCTCGACCTCGGGCCGTGGGAGCAGATTTTCTACGGCGAGTTCGACGGGCGCCGCCCCAAGCGCGTCCTAGTCAAGATCATCGGCGAGTGAGGGAGCACGCAACCACATGAGCGAGAGCAGACGACAGGCCGCGGCAGAGATCGCCGCGACCGAAGAGATCAGGTCACACTTCCCCGCCCTCGAACGCGAGCACGGCGGGCGCCGGGTCGCCTACTTCGACGGCCCCGGCGGCACGCAGGTCCCTCGCGCCGTGGCCGAGGCGATGACCGACTACCTCTTCCGCCACAACGCCAACACCCACTGGGCCTACCCGACCAGCGAAGAGACAGACCGGATGCTTGAGGGCTCGCGCGCGGCGCTGTCCGACTTTCTCGGAGCCACGCCCGGCGAGGTGGTCTTCGGCGCCAACGCCACCACGCTCGCCTTCCACCTCTCTCGAACGCTCGGGCGCACCCTCTCGCCCGGCGACGAGATTGTGGTAACGGAGCTGGACCACCACGCCAACGTCGCGCCCTGGCAGGCGCTCGAACGCGAGCGCGGAGTCGTGCTCCGCCGCGTGCGGATGGACCCGGAGGCGGGCGCGCTCGACTGGGCCGACTTCGAGTCCAAAGTCGGCGGGCGCACGAAGCTCGTCGCCGTCGGCGCGGCCTCGAACGCGCTCGGCACGATTACCGACGTGGCCCGCGCCGCCGCCCTCGCGCGCGATGCGGGCGCCTACCTCTTCGTCGATGCCGTCCACTACGCGCCGCACGAGCTCGTTGACGTGCGCGCGGCGGGCTGCGACTTCCTGGTCTGCTCGGCCTACAAGTTTTACGGCCCGCACGCGGGCGCGATGTACTGCCGCCGCGACCTGCTCGAAACGCTCCCCTTCCCGAAGCTCGTGCCGGCGCCCGAGACCGCCCCCGAGCGGGCCGAGACCGGCACGCAGAACCACGAGGGCGTCGCCGGCTCGGCGGCGGCCGTGGACTTCCTCGCCTCGCTCGCGCCCGCCGCGGCCGGCCCGCGCCGCGAGCGCCTGCGCGCCACCTTCTCGGCCCTGCACGGGCGCGGCCTCGCCCTCACCCGCCGGTTGTGGGAAGGGCTTTCGGAGATCGAAGGCGTGAAGCTCTACGGGCCGCCGCCCGGCTCGCCGCGAACGCCGACCGTCTCCTTCACCGTCGCCGGCGTCGCCTCGACCGCCGCGGCTCGCGCCCTGGCCGCGCGCGGCCTCTTCGTCTCGCACGGAGACTTCTACGCAACCACCGTCGTCGAACGCCTCGGCCTCGGCGAAGAGGGACTCGTGCGCGCCGGCTGCGCCTGTTACACGAACGCCGAAGAGGTCGAGAGGCTGATTGAGGCGGTCGGCGAGGTCGCGCGCGGCGCCTGAGCGGACGGCGAGCCGCGACGACTCCCGTAGAGAAGCTGACTCGTCCGCAGGTCAGCGTTCGCGGACGGCTGCGACGAAGTCTGCGAGCATGGCGTAGGCCGTGCTCTTAAGGTCGGGCCGGTGGGCGATGAGGGTCAGGGCCGGCAGGATGTCGAGGTCGAACGTGACGGCCAGCGTCGTCCCCTTCGCCTGCGCGAGCGGGTCTAACGGCATCACCCGCTCGGGGCCGACCGAGGCCGCGACCACGCCGTCATCCCCGAGGCAGGCACGGGCGACGAGGCGGTAGGGCTCGCCCGCCGCAGCCGCGGCCCGCACCTCTCCGACGCCCAGCCGGCCGAGCCCTTCGCGCCTCACGTCGCCGGGCCGCAGCCCCGCGCCCATCAGGACGTTGGCGACGGCGCAGGTCTTGACCACGGCGTCCCAGCCGTCGAGGTCGTGCGACGGGTCGGTCTCGGCGACGCCGAGGGCCTGTGCGCGGCGCACCCCCTCGTCGAACGTGGCGCCCGCCTCCATCGCTTCGAGGACGAGGGTGGTCGTGGAGTTGAGTACGCCGGCGAAGGCGCGAAGGCGGGCAGCGGGCAGCGACTCGCGGAAGAGCGAGAAGACGGGCAGGCAGTCGGCCACCGTCGCCTCGAAGAGGAAGCGGCGCCCGCGCGCCCGCGCCAGCCCCGACAACTCCGCGAAGGCGTGGACCACCGGCCCCTTGTTGGCCGTCAAGACGTGCGCGCCGTGCCGCAGGGCCGCGCGCAGGTAGGAGACGGCCGGCTCGCCCGCCAGCGGATCGAGCGGCGTCGTCTCGAACAGCACGTCGCAGCCCGAGAGGGCGAGCCATTCTTCGAGGCCCGCGGCCGCGAGCCGCCCGTCGGTGTCGCCCGCCCCGCCCGCCGCGCGGGGCCGCAGGTCGCCCGACACGAGTTCCTCATCCCCGAACCCGCCGGGCGCGGCCAGCCAGCCCAGTCGCCGCGTCGCCACGCCCGTCACCCTCCACCCGACGCCGAACTCCGCGCGCAGCTCGTCTCTCTTCTCCACCAGCAGGCGCGCGAGCGCGCGGCCGACGTTGCCGAAACCCAGCAAGCACAGGTTGAAAACTCTCAAGCCTCACCTCCCACTCAGGCCGCCGCCCGCCGTCATCTTTTACCACGCGCGAAGGCGGCGCGGGCCGCGCGGCGGTGACGGCCAACACCGCCGCGGGCAACGCGCGTCACAACGGGTCAGCCCGCCGGGCCAGGACAATCGGGCGCCGCCCGGCCGCGACAATACCGCGCCGCCCGACGTGAGGCCCCCGCGCGTCAATGCAATCGGGCGGGGGTTCTGGGTATAATGGCCGCTTCGTGTCCTGAGCGAATAATTCGGTATTCGGAGCTGTCATAGATGATTAACTTTGAAACGTCGCCGGAGCGGTATCATCACTGGAAACTCTCGGTAGACGGGCGCGTCGCCACGCTCTCGATGGACGTGCAGGAAGACGAGACGCTCGGCGAGGGCTACAAGCTCAAGCTCAACTCCTACGACCTCGGCGTGGACATCGAGCTGGCCGACGCCGTCCAGCGCCTACGCTTCGAGCACCCCGAGGTCAGGGTCGTCGTCGTCACCAGCCTCAAGCCCCGCATCTTCTGCGCCGGCGCCAACATTTACATGCTCGGCACTTCGGGCCACGCCTTCAAGGTCAACTTCTGCAAGTTCACCAACGAGACGCGCTGCGCCATCGAAGACGCCTCGGTCCACTCGGGGCAGCGTTACGTCGCGGCCTTAAACGGCACGGCCTCGGGCGGCGGCTACGAGCTAGCCATCGCCTGCGACGAGATTTACCTCGTGGACGACGGCAACTCGGCCGTCTCTCTGCCGGAGGTGCCGCTGCTCGGCGTGCTGCCCGGCACGGGCGGCCTGACGCGCCTCGTGGACAAGCGCAAGGTGCGCCGCGACCGCGCCGACGTTTTCTCGACCCTCGCCGAGGGCCTCAAGACCAAGCGCGCGAAGGAGTGGGGTCTGATTGACGGCTATTTCCCGACGAGCAAGTTCGACGAGGGCGTCCGCGCCCGCGTCGAGGAAATCCTGACCGAGTCCGAAGGCGGCGAGGCCCCGACGGGCATCAGGCTCAACCCGCTCGACGTGGAGGCGACCGAAGAAGGGCGCGAGTACAAGTACGTCAGCCTGCGCCTGCATCGAGAGGGGCGCTACGCGGACCTCACGGTGCGCGGCCCCGAGGCCGGCCTGCCGTCTGACGCCGAGGGCATCGCCGCCCTGGGCGACGCCTACTGGCCCCTGCGCGCCTACCGCGAACTCGACGACGCGCTCCTGCACCTGCGCGTCAACCATCTGGAGATCGGCCTCGTCTGCCTGCGCACCGAGGGCGACATCGACCGCGCGCTCGAAGTTGACCGGGTGCTGACGGCCAACCGCGACCACTGGCTCGTGCGCGAGATCGTCCTCAACATGGGGCGCGTGCTGCGCCGCCTTGACCTGACGGCCAAGAGCTTCTTCGCGCTCGCCGAGCCCGGCAGTTGCTTCGCCGGCAATCTCCTCGAGCTGCTGCTGGCGGCGGACCGCAGCTTCATGCTCAACGACCCGGAGCGACCCGTAGAGCTGGCGGCGGGCGAGATGAACGCCGGCGCGCTCCCGATGTCGAACGGTTTGTCGCGCCTCGCCTCGCGCTTCCTCGCCGAGCCCGCGAGGGTCGAGGAGGTCTTCGCCCGCGAGGGTCGCTTCGACGCCGAAGAGGCGGAGGAGGCCGGCCTCGTCACCTTCGCCCCGGACGATCTCGACTGGGAGGACGAAGTGAGGGTCGCCGTCGAAGAGCGCACGTCGCTTTCGCCCGACGCCCTGACCGGCATGGAGGCCAGCCTGCGCTTCGCCGGCCCCGAGACCGTTGACACCAAGATTTACGGGCGCCTGACCGCCTGGCAAAACTGGATTTTCCAGCGCCCCAACGCCGTCGGCCCACAGGGCGCGCTCACCAACTACGGCAAACCGACGCAGCCGCAGTTCGACTACAAGCGGACCTGAGTTTCGGGCCGCGGGCCGTCCACCGAAACCGCAGCCGCGCGCATCAAAGACGTAAGGCCACGCCCGGAACTACAGAGGTAAATTTAATGGAGCTTCACGAGCGGATACCGAACAACGTCAACCTGTCGGAGGACAAGCGCCTTCAGCGCGCGCTGGAGAAGTGGCTGCCGGACTACCTCGACTGGTGGCGCGAGATGGGGCCGGAGGGCTTTCAGGAGAAGGAGGTCTGGCTCCGCACGGCCATCGACGTGACCACGGACGGGTGGGCCCACTTCGATTACGTCCGCATGCCCGAGTATCGCTGGGGCATCTTCCTGAAGCCCGCGGACCCGAACGCGAAGGTCGGCTTCGGCGACAACTACGGCCAGCCGGCCTATCAGGAGGTGCCGGGCGAGTTCCGAAACGCCCTGCGCCGCATCATCGTCACGCAGGGCGACACCGAGCCCGCCTCGGTCGAGCAGCAGCGCCGGCTGGGTCAGACCTCCCCGTCTCTCTACGACCTGCGCAACCTCTTCCAGGTCAACGTCGAGGAGGGGCGCCACCTCTGGGCGATGGTCTACCTGCTCCACAAGTACTTCGGCCGCGACGGGCGCGAGGAGGCCGACGAGATGCTCGCGCGCCGGTCCGGCAACCCGGACAAGCCGCGCATCCTCGAAGCCTTCAACCAGCCCTGCGACGACTGGCTCAACTTCTACTGCTTCACGATGTTCACCGACCGCGACGGCAAGTACCAACTCTCGGCGCTGGCCGAGAGCGGGTTCGAGCCGCTGGCGCGCACCTGCCAGTTCATGCTGACCGAGGAGGCGCACCACCTCTTCGTCGGCGAGACAGGCATCGGCCGCGTCGTCAGGCGCACGGCCCAGTTGATGAAGCAGGCGCCCGACGAGGACGTGCGCGCCTTGGGCGGCATCCCGCTCGACATCATCCAGCGCCACATCAACTTCTGGTTCAGCTATTCGCTCGACCTCTTCGGCGGCGAGATCAGCTCGAACGCCGCCGACTTCTTCGCCGCCGGCCTCAAAGGCCGTTACCAGGAGCAGAAGAAGTACGACGAGCACCTGCTCTCCGAGGGCATCTACCTGATCCCGGTCGTCGAGGGCGGGCGCCTCGTTAACCGCGAGGTGCCGATGCGTAACGCCTTAAACGAGGTGCTCCGCAGCGAGTACGTTTCCGACTGCCAGCGCGCCGTTGACCGCTGGAACAAGTTCATCCGCGACGAGGGCGTCAACAACTGCGAGTTGCGCCTGCCCTCGACCCGCTTCCACCGCCACGTCGGCGAGTACGCCGGCCACTTCTTCGGCCCCGAGGGCAACATCATCACCGAGGAGGAGTTCGAGGCGCGGCGCGGCGAGTGGCTGCCGACCGAAGAGGAGCGGGCCTACGTCCGCAGCCTGATGGTGCCGGTCACGGAGCCCGGCAAGATCGCCAACTGGATCGCCCCGCCCCCCTCGGGCATCAAGGGCAAGCCGTTCGAGTTCGAGTACGTCCGCCTCTAACACGCGGCCGAGGCGTGTCACGCCAGTGAGCGACGAGGGGGCCGCCGACATCGGTTGATGTCGGCGGCCCCTCGCCCATCACCTCGGCCGTCTTTATCAGCTTGACTGCGCGGGCGAATCAACGGGGCGCACCTCGCCGACCCCCTCGCCGCGTCGGTTCTTCGTGGTCGAGCGGGCGAACTTGCCGAGCGCCCGCGCGTCCGCGTCGTCGAGCACCCCGAGGCGGCTGAGCAGGGCGACGGCCGCGACGGGGCGGGCGCGGTCCTGCCGGTCGCCGTCCTCGATCTTGAGGGCGAGGCCGAGGCCGGAGGGCCAGCGCTCGCACGGCAGCACGCCGGCCGCGTAGAGCCCTTCGGCGCCGACCTTCGAGACGAAACGGCCGCCGCCTTGCCGAATCAATTCGGTGTCCAGCTCGCTTCTCAGCGCCTCGGTCTCGCAGAAGGCTATGCGACACTCGCGTCCCGGCGCCTCGTCGCGGACGGCGCGGCGCAGGGGTTCGGCCACCTCGCCGCTCCGGCGCCCGCGCAGGTCCTCGTCCTCCTTGATGACGACTCGGCGGAAGCCGCGCGCGGCGACGCGCCCCGCCTGCTCGATGAGGAAGTCCGAGCGGTCGCCGGGCACGCCGACGATGCCGGTCACGGGGCGGCCGCGCCAGCGGGCGGCCGTCCGGCGGCCCCGCGTCACGCGCGCCACTTTCGCCGGCCGCGCCGGTCGTGTATCCTCTCCAAACCCCCAAGCAGAGGAGCCAGCGAGAGCCGAGACGAGGTCGCCGACCGGCCCGCCGAGAGCCTTACGCCCGTGATTCGAGAGACCAGCCTTCAGCCCACCGTGATGAAGTTCGGCGGCACGTCGGTCGAGGACGCGCGGGCGTTCGCGCGCGTGGCCGAGCTGGTTTCGTCCGAGGCGGCCCGCGCGCCCGCCGTCGTGGTCGTCTCGGCCATGAGCAAGTTCACCGACGCCCTGATCGCGGCGGCGGAGGCGGCCGACGGGGGGCGGGCGGACGAGGCGGCGCGCTCGCTCGAACCGCACTTCGGGCGCCACGCGGAGGTCGCGCGCGAGCTGCTGCCGGCCGCCGAGGCCGAAGCCTTCGCGCCGCTGCTCGACGCGTCGCGGGCTGAAGTCGGCGCGGTGCTCGGCGAGCTGGCCGCGAAGGCGAGGCCGCCCGCGCTGCTGCGCGACCGCCTCGTCTCCTGCGGCGAGCAGTTGTCGGCGAACCTGCTGGCCGCGGTGCTGCGGGCGCGCGGGCTCGGGGCCGCCTACGTTGACGCGCGCGAGTGCGTGCTCACAGACGACGAGCACGGGCGCGCCACGCCAGCGAAGGCGGAGACCGAGGGGCACACGCGCGGGTGCGTGGGGCCGCACGTGGCGGCGGGCCGGGTGCCGGTCATGGGCGGCTTCATCGCCCGCTCTCTGCGGACCGGCGAGACGACCACGCTCGGGCGCGGCGGCTCCGACTTCACGGCGGCGCTCGTGGGCGCGGCGCTCGGCGCGCGCGAGATTCAAATCTGGACCGACGTGCCCGGCGTGATGACGGCCGACCCGCGCGTCGTCCCCGAGGCCCGCACCATCCGGCGCCTCTCCTACGGCGAGGCGGCCGAGCTGGCCTTCTTCGGCGCGAAGGTCCTGCACCCGAAGACCATCCTGCCGGCCGTCGTGCGCAACATCCCGGTCCGCATCTGCAACTCGCACGACCCGGCGGGGCCGGACACCGTCGTCTATTTCGACGCCGAGATGACGCCCCGCACAGTCAAGGGCATCGCCTGCAAGAGCGGCGTCCACATCGTCCACATCACCTCGGCCCGGATGCTCGGCGCCTACGGCTTCCTGCGCGCCATCTTCGAGGTCTTCGAGCGCCACCGGACGGGCGTGGACATCGTCGCCACATCCGAGGTCAGCGTCTCGCTCTCGCTCGAAGAGACCGCCGCGCTCGACCGGATCATCGAGGACCTGAAGCCCATCGCGGCCGTCCGCGTCGAGTCCGACCGCGCCATCGTCTGCGTCGTCGGCGAGGGGCTGCGCTCGACGCCGGGCATCGCCGGCCGCGTCTTCTCGACCATCAGGGACATCAATGTCCTGCTCATCTCGCAGGGCGCGTCGAACATCAACCTGAGCTTCGTCATCGAGGAGCGGAACATCAATGATGCCGTCCGCCGCCTCCACGCGGCCTTCTTCGAGTGCGCCACCTCCGAGCTGCTCGCGCACATCGGGTGAAGAGTTTTTAGTTTTTAGTTGATGGTTTTAGTTACGAGCCCCGGCCGAAGACGAAAGCCGATTACCAATCACCGAACTCTAAAAACTAAAAGCTACCGACTAAAAACTCTTATGGACCTGTTCGAGTTGACGAGGCGGCTGATAGACATCCCTTCGGTCTCGGGCGAAGAGGGCGAGGTCGGGCGCTTTCTGGCGTCGCACCTGTCGGGCCTCGGCTACGCGGTCGAGATGCAGGAGGTAGAGGCGGGCCGCGCCAACGTGCTGGCGACGACGAAAGCCCCGCCGCGCGTCGTCCTCTCGACTCACATGGACACGGTGCCGCCCTTTATCGCGTCGGGCGAGGAGGAGGACGCGATTACGGGGCGCGGCGCGTGCGACGCGAAGGGCATCATCGCGGCGCAGATCGCGGCGGCCGAACGGCTGCGCGCCGAGGGGTTCGGGGAGGTGGGGCTGCTCTTCACGGTTGACGAGGAACTCGGGAGCCTCGGCGCGCGGCGGGCCGACGGGCACCGGCTCGCAGCGGAGTGCCGCTACCTCATCAACGGCGAGCCGACCCGGAACAGGCTGGCCGTCGGCTCGAAGGGCTCGCTGCGCCTGCGCCTGCGGGCCGAAGGGCGCGCGGCCCACTCGGCCTACCCCGAGCACGGCGAGTCGGCCGTCGAGAAGCTGCTCGACGTGCTCGCGGACCTGCGCCGCGTGGCCTGGCCGCGCGACGAGTTCTTCGGCGAGACGACCTGCAACATCGGCACGCTCGCAGGCGGCACGCGCCCCAACGTCATCCCGGCCGAAGCCTCTGCCGAGCTGCAAATCCGCCTCGTCACACCTTCGGCCGTCGTCAAAAAGATGGTCGAAGAGACGGCGGCGGGCCGCGCCGATGTCGAGTACATGTCGGCGGCCGAGCCGGTCAGGATGCACGCGGTCGAGGGGTTCGAGCGCGAGGTGGTCCGCTTCACCACAGACATCCCTTACCTGACCAACTGGGGCGCGCCGCTCCTCGTCGGCCCCGGCTCGATCCTCGACGCGCACACGGCGCACGAGCGCGTCGGCAAGCGAGAACTGGAGGAGGCGGCCGAACTCTACGCGCGTCTCGCGCGCAGGCTGCTCGAAGGCGCCGAGGGCCGACCGGCGCGGGCGGGCGAAGACGGGGGGCAGGCTCAAAGGGCGCCGGAAGGCGGCGGAGGCTCTGGTCGATGAGGCTGGCTCTGATCGGCGGCGGCGCGATGGGGAGGCTGGTGGCCGCGCTCGCGCATGACGAGGGGTGCGAGGTCGGGCACGTCGTCACCTCGCGCGAGGCCGGGCTGACGGCCGGCGAGATGGCCGAGAGGCTGCGCGGCCACGACGCGGCCGTAGACTTCTCCGTGGCCGAGGCCGTCGGGCGCAACGTCGCGGCCTGCGTCGCGGCGGGCGTGCCGCTGGTCGAAGGGACGACGGGCTGGCTCGGCCAGCTCGGGGAGGTCCGCCGCGAGGTCGAGCGGGGCGGCGGCGCGCTCGTCTACGGCGCCAACTTCTCCATCGGCGTCAACCTCTTTTACAGGCTGGTGGCGCGGGCCGCGGAGCTGTTCGCCTCTCCCGGTTACGAGGTCTTCATCGAGGAGGCGCACCACTCGCGCAAGCGCGACGCCCCCTCGGGCACGGCCCTGCGCCTGCGCGACATCGTGGCCCGCGAGTTCGGCGAGGGCTTCTCCGTCGCCTCGACGCGCGCCGGCCACATCCCCGGCACGCACCGCGTCGGCTTCGACGGCCCGGCCGATCAGGTCACGCTCACGCACACGGCGCGCACGCGCGAGGGCTTCGCCGCGGGGGCGCTGGCCGCCGCGCGCTTCATCCGCGCCCGGAAGGGCGTCTACGAATTTTCCGAATCAGTCGAAGAAATCTTAGGAGCGGGGGCCGGAGGCGAGAGATGAACGTGGAATGGATGCGCGGCTGCGCGACCGCGCTGGTGACGCCGTTCGCGGCCGACGGGACGGTCGATCCGGGGGCACACCGCCGGCTGGTCGAGCGGCAGATCGAGGGCGGCGTGCGTCTGCTCGTGCCGTGCGGCACGACGGGCGAGAGCGTGACGATGACGGCGGCCGAGCGCGATTCGGTCGTCGCGGCGACAGTCGAGGCCGCGCGGGGCCGCGCGCGCGTCGCCGCCGGGACGGGCAGCAACAGCACGGCCGCCGCCGCCGCGCAGTCGAGGCGCGCGGCCGCGCTCGGCGCCGACGCCGTGCTCGTCGTCGCGCCCTACTACAACAAGCCGACGCAGGAGGGACTCTACCGTCACTTCATGGCCGTGGCCGAGGCCATACCCGACACGCCCGTCGTGCTCTACAACGTGCCGGGGCGCACCTCCACGAACATCCTGCCCGAGACCGTGCTGCGGCTGGCGCGAGATGCGGCCAACGTCGTCGCCGTCAAGGAGGCTTCGGGCGACCTGGCGCAGGTGATGGAGATCGTGCGCGGCCGGCCCGAAGGCTTCCTGGTGCTCTCGGGCGACGACGCGCTGACGCTCCCGATGATCGCGGTCGGGGCCGACGGGCTCGTCTCGGTGGCGTCGAACGAGGCGCCGGGCCCCGTGTCGCGGATGGTCGAGGCGGCGCTCGAAGGGCGCTGGGAAGAGGCGCGCGAGGCCCACTACCGACTGCTCCCGCTGATGAACGTGAACTTCGCCGAGACGAGCCCCGCCCCCGTCAAGGCCGCGATGAAGATGATGGGACTGCTCGAAGCCGAGACGCTGCGGCTGCCGCTCGTGCCCGTCGGCGAGGAGACGCGCGGGCGGGTGCGCGAGGTGCTGGAAGAACTCGGGCTGCTGGAGGAGGCCGGGCATGTCTCTGCGTGAACAGGTCGAGGCGCTCGTCGAGAAGGAGGGCGACTACACGACCACCGACCGCGAGGTGTTCGACGCCTTCAAGGCCGCGCTCAACCGCGGCGAGGTGCGGGCCGCCGAGCCCGACGGCGCGGGCGGCTGGCGCGTCAACGCCTGGGTCAAGCGCGCCATCCTCGCGGGCTTCCGCCTCGGCGCGCTCGCAGACATGTCGGCCCACCCGTCGCTCCGCTTCTTCGACAAGGAGACTTACCCCGTGCGGGCGACGACCCTGATGGAGGGCGTGCGCATCGTGCCGGGCGGGTCTTCGGTGCGCGACGGCGCCTACCTGGCGCGCGGGGTGGTCTGCATGCCGCCGATGTACGTCAACGTCGGCGCCTACGTGGACGAGGGGACGATGATCGACAGCCACGCGCTCGTCGGCTCGTGCGCCCAGATCGGGCGGCGCGTCCACCTCTCGGCGGCGGCGCAGGTGGGCGGCGTGCTCGAACCCGTCGGCGCCGTGCCCGTCGTCATCGAAGACGACGTGCTGGTGGGCGGCGGCTGCGGCGTCTACGAGGGGACGGTAGTGCGCGCCGGCGCGGTGCTCGCGCCGGGCACAATCCTGACGGGCGCCACGCCGGTCTACGACCTCGTGCGCGGCGAGGTCTACCGCCGCACGGAAAGTGCGCCGCTGGAGATTCCGGCGGGCGCCGTCGTCGTGCCCGGCTCGCGCCGCGTCGAGAACGAGCGCGGGCGCGAGTGGGGCCTCTCGCTCTACGCGCCCGTCATCGTCAAGTACCGCGACGAGAAGACCGACCGCGCCGTCAGGCTGGAGGACTACCTGCGTTGAGCGAAGCTGAGAGCCGGGAGGCCGGGCCGCGCGGCCCGGACGACTTCGCGCCCGGGCCGCGCGGGGCCGCTGACTTCGCGCCCGCGCGCCGCCTGCGCGGGATTCAGAAGAGCATGATCCGGCAGGTCTTCGACCGCGCACGGCCGGGCAGCATCAACCTCGGCCTCGGCGAGCCCGACCTGCCGACGCCCGACGTGATCCGCCGCGAGGCCGCTCGGGTCGCGCTCGAAGAGCAGAACGGGTACACGACTCACGCGGGGCTGCCGCGCCTGCGCGAGCGCGTCGCGGCCGACTACCCGCAGATGGGCCTCGGGCCGGACGAAGTGATCGTTACGGCGGGCTCGCAGGAGGCTCTCTACCTCGCGCTGCTGACCCTGGTGGACGAGGGCGACGACGTTTTGATTCCCGACCCCGGCTTCGTCGCCTACCCGACCATCATCCGCATGGCGGGCGGGAACCCTGTGCCTTACCGGTTGCCGGCCTCGAACAATTTCGGCTTCGACGCCGCGGAGTTCCGCCGCGCCCTGACGCCGCGGACGAGGGCGGTGGTCTGCATCAGCCCCTCGAACCCGACGGGCCGCGTGCTAGCGCGCGAAGACCTCGCGGCGATGGCCGCCGCGCTCGAAGGGACCGGCGCTTTCCTCGTCAGCGACGAGATTTACCGCGACCTCTACTACGCCGGCGGGCGGCCGGCCTCGCCCGCGGAGTTCTACCCCGAGCGCACGCTCGTCGTCGGCGGGCTGTCGAAGTCCATGAGCATGACGGGCTGGCGCCTCGGCTGGCTCTGCGGCCACGCCGGGGCGGTCAAAAGCGCGCTCGTGCTCCACGGATACGTGACGACGTGCGCCTCGGCCGTCTCGCAGAAGGCCGCGCTCGCGGCCTGGACCGAAGAGGCCGCCGACGCCCGCGCCGACTTCCGCCGCACCTTCCGCGGGCGGCGCGACTTCCTGCTCGAAGAGCTAGCGCGCGAGCTCGGCCTCTCGGCCGTCGTCCCCGACGGGGCCTTCTACGCGATGGTTGACACGAGCGCGCACGGCCCCTCTATGCGGGTGGCCGAGGAACTTTTAGAGCACGGGGTTATCACCGTGCCCGGCGCGGCCTTCGGGGCCGAGGGCGAGGGGCACTTGCGCGTCTCGTTCTGCGCGGACCAGGCCGTGCTGGCCGAGGGCGTGCGGCGGATGCGCGGGGCGCTGAAGAAGGGATGAGCATGAACAGGAGATACAGGGTCGGGATTCTGGGCGCGACGGGAACCGTCGGGCAGCGCTTCATCCAGATGCTCGAAGGCCACCCGCAGTTCGAGGTGACGGCGCTGGCGGCCTCGGACAGGTCGCAGGGCAAGGCATACGCCGAGGCTTGCGTGTGGCGCCTGCCGGGCGAGATGCCCGGACGGGTGCGCGCGCTCGAAGTGCGGCCGCCCGCGCCGCCGCTCGACTGCGAACTGGTCTTTTCGAGCCTGCCCGGCGAGATGGCGCGCGAGGCCGAAGAGGCTTTCGCGCGCGCCGGCTACCCGGTCATCAGCAACTCGTCGGCGCTCAGGATGGACGAGGACGTGCCGTTGCTGATACCGGAAGTCAACCACGAGCACCTCGCGCTGCTCGACGCGCAGCGGGAGCGGCGCGGCTACGACCGGGGCGGCTTCGTCGTAACCAACCCGAACTGCTCGACCATCATGCTCGTGCTCGCGCTGGCGCCGCTGCACGAGAGGTTCGGCGTCAGGTCGGTGGTGGCGACTACCTTGCAGGCGCTCTCGGGCGCGGGCTACCCCGGCGTCGCCTCGCTCGACATCACCGACAACGTCCTGCCCCACATCCCGAGCGAAGAGGAGAAGGTCGAGACCGAGACCGGCAAGATACTCGGCCGGCTCGAAGGCTCGGGGGGCGCGGCGCGAATCGGGCACGCCGAGTTCCCCGTCAGCGCGCAGTGCCACCGCGTCTCTGTGAGCGACGGGCACATGGCCGCCGTCCGCGTCAGCCTCTCGACGCCGGCCACACCCGAAGAGGTGCGCGAGGCTTTCGCCTCTTACGCTTCGCTGCCGCAGAAGTTGAAACTTCACACGGCGCCCGAGCGGCCCGTCGTCGTCCGCGACGAGCCGGACCGCCCGCAGCCGAAGCTCGACCGCGACGCCGGGGGCGGCATGAGCGTCACCGTCGGGCGCCTCATGCCCGACCGCGTGATGGACTACCGCTTCGTCGCCCTCAGCCATAACACCGTGCGCGGGGCGGCGGGCGCCGCCATCCTCAACGCCGAGCTGCTCGTCGCGGCGGGGAGGCTCTAGGCGCGCGATGGGCATGCCGGAAGCGTTGGTGATCGCGGCCGCGGCCTTCGCCGGCGGGCTCATCAACTCGATAGCGGGCGGCGGGACGCTCCTCTCCTTCCCGGCCCTGATCTGGATCGGGCGCGACCCCATTCTGGCGAACGCGACGAGCACGGTGGCGCTGTGGCCGGCCTCTTTGGCGGGCGTCTACGGCTTCCGGCGGGAGTTGAAGGGCGGGCGGCGGTGGCTCCTGGCCTTCGGCGCCCCCTCGCTCGTGGGCGGCGTGCTCGGGGCGGCGCTGCTGCTGCGGACGCCCTCGGAGACCTTCAGCCGGCTCGTGCCCTTCCTGATTCTTTTCGCCACGCTGCTGATCGCGCTGCAAGGGCCTCTGTCGCGCTGGTTCGGGCGCGGTCCGGCCGCGGCCGGAGTGGAAGGGGCCGCAGATGTCGAGGGCGAAGGCGGCGAACGAGCGGACGCGCGCGCGCTGCCTTCGCGGACGTGGTGGGCGGGCGCCGTCGTCTTCCAGTTCTTCGTGGGCGTCTACGGCGGCTACTTCGGGGCGGGGATAGGGATACTGATGATCGGGGCCCTCGGGCTGCTCGGCTTCGCGGACATCCACCGAATGAACGCGCTCAAGAACGTGCTGGCCATCCTCATCAACGGCGTGGCGGCCCTGTGGTTCATCGTCTCGGGCGCGGTGGTCTGGGCGGACGTGCTGTTGATGACGGCGGCCGCGGCGGCGGGCGGGCTGGCCGGGGCGCGCCTCGCTTATCGCATCGGGCGGCGGGCGGCCCGCGCCACGGTCGTCGTCGTCGGGCTGCTGATGACGGTCTCGTTCCTGTTCAGGTGAGGGCCTATCGCGCGCCGAGCCTTCGCTCAGAGGCTGCGCGCGGCGAAGGTGTCGCAGCGGCGCACGTCGCCCGACTCGTAGCCGACGCGGAACCAGCGGGCGCGCTGCTCGGAGGTGCCGTGGGTGAAGGAGTCCGGGACGACGTGGCCCTGCGACTGCTTCTGGAGGCGGTCGTCGCCGATGGCCGAGGCCGCCTGCAAAGCCTCCTCGATGTCGCCCGGCTCGACGGCGCCGCGCTGGTCGGCGTGGCGCGCCCAGATGCCCGAGTAGCAGTCGGCCTGAAGCTCTAGCCTGACCGAGAGGCGGTTGCCCTCGGCCTGGCTCATCCGGCGCTGCGCGGCGCTGACCTTCTCCATCGCGCCGGTCAGGTGCTGGATGTGATGGCCGACCTCGTGCGCGATGACGTAAGCCTGCGCGAAGTCGCCGGGCGCGCGGAAACGCTCCTTCAACTCGCGGTAGAAGGTCAGATCAATGTAGAGCTTTTCGTCGCCCGAGCAGTAGAAGGGGCCGACGGAGGCCGTGGCCCGGCCGCAGGCCGAGTTGACCTGCCCGCTGAAAAGGACGAGCGTAGGCTCGCGGTAGCGCGAGCCCTGTTGACGAAAGATTTCGTTCCACGTGTCCTCGGTCGTGCCGAGCACGACGCGGACGAACTGGCCCAGCTCGTCGTCGGGCGCGGCCGGCCCGCGTCGGGTCTCGGCGCCCGGCGCCGGGCCGCCCCCGCCCCCGCCCGTCTGGTCGAGCAGTGCGCTCGGGTCCACGCCGAACAGCAGCGCCAAAACCGTGATGACGATGGCCCCGAGGCCGCCGCCCACCGCCATGCCGCCGCGGCCGATGCCGCGCCTGTCTTCGACGTTCGTGCTCTGCCGGCCGCCTTTCCATCGCATCCCTTTATCTCTTCTCCTTCGGTCAGATGTTGCCCCGTCGTCAGCCCGCGCCGGCCGCGGCTCAGGCCGCCCGGCCGCGCCTTCCCTCTTCGGCCTTCAGCCCGCCGCGCGCGCGTGAATCGGCGGCCGGCAGTTGCTTTCTCTCGCGCTCGCCCTCGCGGTGCAGGCGCCACGACCTGACCAAAAGGGCCAGCGCAGACCAAAAGCCGACCACGGCCAGCGGGACCGTGACGACGCGCGGCCACTTGACGGCGACGAACGAGAGGGCCAGCAGCACCACTCCGGCGAGGCACATCAGGCGGGCCTCGGCCGGGCCGAGCAGGCGGCGGTTGGTGATGGCCGCCTTGACGGCGCTCGTGATGCCGAGGGCGCCTGCCGCGGCGCGCGAGGCGCTGCCGTGATGTCGGCCGCGCCTCGCGCGCCGCGCCGCCCGCGGCTCCGGCCCGTCGGACAGGCGGACGCGCCTCCGCCGGCTCAGGACGATCTCGGTCGAGTGTTCGAGGTCGCGCAGGTACATGGCTTCCATCTGGCGGGCGAACCTCTCGTCCTCGATTGCCACGTCGAGTTCCCAGTTGCCCATCCAGCTCGCCACGTTGAGGTTGGTCGAGCCGACGCGCGACCAGTGCCCGTCGGCCACCGCCGTCTTGGCGTGAATCATCGAGCCGTTCCACTCGAAGACCCTCACGCCGGCTTCGAGCAGCGCGCGATAGTTGGCCCGCGACAGCGCACTCACCACGGGGATGTCGCTCGAACTCGGGACGAGCAGGCGCACGTCAACGCCGTCGCGGGCCGCGGCGCGCAGGGCCTGAACGTACATCGTGGTGCCGATGAAGTAGGCGTCGGTCAGCCAAAGGTACTCGCGCGCGCCGGCGGCGATGAGATGTTCGAGGCGGTAGAGGCCGACCGTGTTGGGCTCGGTCGGGACGACGCGCAGCGCCGTGTCGCCGGCCGGTTCGATCTCTTCGCGTTCGGGAAGTTCTTCTTCGGGGAGAGCCTCGCCGCCGGCCGCCTCCCAGGCGCGGGCGAAGGCGCGTTCCACGTCGGCCACGGCCGGGCCGGCGATCTCGACGCCGGTGTCGCGCCACGGCTCCTGCTTCTTCTCGGGGCGGCCGATCCAGTCCTGACCGACGCAGAGGCCCGTGACGAAGGCTATGCGCGAATCGACCGAGAGCATCTTGCGGTGGTCGCGGTTGAGCCAGCCGAAGGGCTCTGTGAAGCTCGGCGGGTTGAAGGGGCGGACTTCCGCGCCGGCCTCGCGGAGTGCGCGCCAGAAGCCGCGCGAGGTCTTGCCGACGGCCCCCAGCCAGTCGTAGACGACGCGGACGCGGACGCCCTCGCGCGCCTTCGCTTCGAGCGCGCGGGCGAACTCGCGCCCCATGTCGTCTTCGTGGACGATGTAGCTCTCGAAGTTGATGGCGCGGCGGGCCGAGGCGATGGCTTCGAGCCAGGCCGGGTAGTTCTCTTCGGCGTCGCGGAGCAGGCGGACGCGGTTGCCGCGGATGAGCGGCGCGCCGGTGGCGCGTGCGTAAGCCTGCTCGATCAGCTCGTCTCTGGTCAGGCGGGCGACCTGCGGCGTCGGGTGTGCCTCGGTCTTCATGGCTCGGCTTACTCTAAACAGACCGCCCGGCGCGAGTGTGTCCGGGGTCAAACAAATCTGTTGCGGGGAGTGGCTTCGGCCAAGATAATAGCGCGTTTCGTTCCCGCAAGACAGAGCCCCGGCGACCGTAGCCCCGGCCCACGCCCACAGGAGAGAGACTTGCCGAAAAGACTGCCGCGCGCCTTCTTACCCCTGACGCTCCTTCTCTGCCCGGCCGCCGCGTGGGCACAGGCAGCCGCGCAGGAGACAAACGTTACTCCCCTCGAACCGGGCCGCGCAGTCGAGCGCGAGCTGGCAGGCGGGGCCGCCGACGCTTACACCGTCGAGTCGGCGCGCGACCAATTCGTCAGAGTCGTCGTCGAGCAGCGCGGGGTTGACGTGGTCGTGAAGCTCTACTCGCCGGCCGGCAAAGAGCTGCTGGAGGTTGACAACCCTAACGGCGCGAGCGGCCCCGAGCCCGTCTCGTTCGTGGCAGAAGAGGCCGGCGTCTACCGCCTGACTGTGCGGGCGCTCGACGAGAAGGCGGCGCGCGGCAGATACGCCGTCGCCCTCGAAGCGCGGCGCGAGCCGGCGCCCGCGGACCGCCGGCGGATGGAGGCCGAGCGGGCCTTCGCCGAGGCGATGCGGCTGCGCGGCCTCGGGACCACGGAGGGGCGCGACGAATCGGTCGCACACTTCGAGCGGTCGTTCACGACGTGGGGCGAGCTGGGAGACCGCTACTGGCAAATCTACGCGGCGGCGTTTTTATCACGCGAGTATCTGCGGCAGGGGGCCGTCGCTTTGGCCGGCCGACTCTACGAAGCCGTCCGGCCGCTTGAGCCGGAGGACCCGGCGGGCAGGCGTCGCTACGCCGGCCTCGTAGAAGCCCTCGCCGAGACTTACCTTAACGCCAGCGACTTCGCCCGCGCGGCCGAGGTGTACGCCCGCGCGCTCGCGGCCGCCGAGCGCGCCTACGGCCCCGAAGACCCCGCGCTCCTCAACCTGCTCAACAACCTCGGCATGTCGTCCGAGATCAGCGGCGACACGGAGCGGGCGCAAGGACACTTCCGCCGCGCGCTCGCCATCGCCGAGCGGAGTTCCGGCCCCGACCACCCGGACACGGCGCTTCAGCTCAAGATGCTCGCCCTGACCTACAGGGGCCGGGGCGACAGCGCGCAGGCCGAACCGCTCTACCGCCGCTCGCTCTCGATCATGGAGCGGGCGCTCGGCCCGGACCACCCCGACCTCGCGCGCGAGCTGGCCGAAGTGGCCTCCTTCCTCCGCGGCAAAGGCGAAGCGAACAGCGCGGCCGAGTCGGTCAAGCTCTACGAGCGTGCCCTCGCCCTGCGCGAGCGCCACCTCGGCGCCGACCACGCAGACCTTCTGCCGCTGCTCTCAAAGCTGGCCGCGGCGGCCCATGACCGTGGCGACTTCGCCCGCGCGGCCACCCAGCGCGAGCGCGTCGTGACGATCAAAGAGAAGCAGCACGGCGCGGCGCACGCGGAGGTGGCCGCGGCGCTCCACGAGCTGGCCGACGAGTACGAGGCCATGCGCGACTATCGCCGGGCCGAGCCGCTACGCGTCCGCCTCGTCTCGCTCTGGGAGGCGCTGCGCGGCCCCGAACATGAGGAGACGGCCACGGCCCTCAACAACCTGGCCGTCAACTACGACTTGCAGGACGACCAGGCGCGCGCCGAACCTCTTTTCCTGCGCGCCCTCGGCGTGCGCGAAAAACTCTTCGGACCGGAACACCCGAACCTCGCCACGCTGCTCGCCAACATCGGTGCCCTCTACCGGACGCGAGGCGACTTCGCGCGCGCCGAAGAGTTCTACAGCCGCGCGCTCTCCATCCGCGAGCGCGCACACGGCGCCGACCACCCGCTGACGGGCGAGACGGCCGGCCGCCTCTCGCGCCTCTACCGCGACCGCGGCGACTTCACGCGGGCCGAGCCGCTGGCCCTGCGTGCGCTCTCGGCCGCCGAGAAGGGGCACGGCCCCGACCACAGGGAGGTGGCCGACGCGCTTGAGAACCTGGCGGTCATGTACGTCGAGCGCGGCGACTTCGCGCAGGCCGAGACGAGCTTCGCCCGCGCCCTCGCCATCCGCGAGAAACTTCACGGAGCCGAGCACCCGCAGGTCGCCGACACGGTCGCCCTCTTCGCGCGCCTCCACTGGGAGCGGCACGACTGGGAGCGGGCCGAAGCAATGCACCGCCGCGCCCTAGCCATCCGCGAACGCTTCTTCGGAGCCGAGAGCCCCGAGGCCGTCGCCTCGCTGACCTCTCTCGCCCGCGTCCACGCAGAGCGCAACGAGTTCGACGCGGCCGAGCGGCTGTTCCGCCGCGCCCTCACCGCCGAGGAGCGGAACAACGGCGCGGAGCATCCGAAGGCCGCCGAGGCCCTCGTCAACCTCGCGCTGCTCCGCCAGCGCCGCGGCGACTATCGCGGCGCGCTCGCGGGCCTCGAGCGCGCCCTCGAAATCCGCGAGCGGGCATTCGGCCCCGAGCACGCCCGCGTCGCCGACACGCTCAACTACATCGCCACCTCACACCTCGAACTCGGCGAGTACGCCGCGGCCCTCGCCGCCGGGAGCCGCGCGCTGGCGATGCGCGAGCGCCTGTTCGGCGCAGACCACCCCGTCACGGCCCTCTCGCTGAACGACCTCGGCCTGATACACAACACGCTCGGCGACTACGACCGGGCAGAGCGGATGCACCGTCGCGCGCTCGAAATCCGCGAGCGGCGCTTCGGCCCGGACTCTTCGGTGGCCGCGACCTCGCTCGCCAACCTCGCAACGGTCCGGCAGGCGCGGGGCGACGCCGCCGGCGCGCTGCCGCTCTACGAGCGCGCCCTCGCCGCCGTCGAGAAAAGGTTCGGTCCCGCGCACCCGCGCACGGCCCTCTTCCTCGCGCTCGTCGGCGAGCTGCACGAAGAGCGTGCCGACTTCGCGCGGGCCGAAGGGCCGCTGCGGCGGGCGCTCGAAATCCGCGAGCGCGTGCTCGGCCCCGAGCACCCGCTGGTCGGGGTGTCGCTCGTCGCGCTCGGCGACCTCGAACGCGGCCGCGCCAACTACGAGGGGGCCGCGCGCCTCTACGAGCGCGCCCTCACCATCGTCGAGAAGGCTTTCGGCCCCGAGCACATCAGCGTCGCCGGCGCGCTCTCGCACCTGGCCGACCTCGTCGAGACGCGCGGCGACCTTGCCGCTGCCGAACCGCTCTACCGCCGTTCGCTCGACATCACCCGAAAGGTCTACGGGCCGCGGCACCGCGAGGCGGCGACCTCGCTCTCGAACCTCGGCCGCAACCTCAAGCTCAGGGGCGACTACGCCGGGGCCGAGAAACTGATCCGCGCCGCGCTCGAAATCCGCCAGGAACTGCTCGGCCCCGAACACCCGGACACGGCGGCGTCGCTCGCCCGGCTGGCCGACCTCAACCAGTCGCGCGGCGATTACGTGACCGCAGAACTGCTCTACTCCGACGCGCTCGCCTTCCGCGAGAAGGCGCTCGGGGCCGACCACCCGGCCGTGGCCGCCACCCTCGTTGACCTCGGCTCGGTTTACAAGGATCGGGCCGAGTACGCGCGGGCCGAGCCGCTTTACCTCCGCGCGCTCTCGCTCCGCGAGCGAATCTACGGCCCCGAGCACCCGAACGTCGCCGACTCGCTCAACGCCCTCGGCCTGCTCTACCGCATCAGGAACGAGTACGCGCGGGCCGAGCCTCTCTACCTCCGCGCGCTCTCGATCCGCGAGCGCGCCTTCGGCCCCGAACACCCGGAGGTGGCGCAGTCGCTCGACAACCTCGGGCAGCTTTACGAGTCGCGCGGCGAGTACGCGCGCGCCGAGGAGCTGTTCACGCGCGGCCTCGCCGTGCGCGAGAAGGTCTTAGGCCCGGAGCACCCGAACATCGCTTACTCTCTGAGCAACCTCGGGCAGCTTTACGAGACGCGCGGCGAGCACGCGCGTGCGGAGGAGTTCTACCGGCGCGCGCTCACGGTGACGGAGAGGGCGCGCGGCCCGCGCCACCCGAACGTGGCCGGCGTGCTCGACGACCTCGGCGGCCTGCACTGGACCCGGGGCGACTACCTGCGCGCCGTCCCGCTCTTCGAGCGCGCCCTCAAAATCCGCGAGGAGGCGCTCGGCACGGACCACCCCGACTATGCCGCCTCGGCCGGTCGATTCGCCGACATCCACATGGCCCGCTCCGAGTACAGGGAGGCGGCCGGGCTCTACGAGAAAATCCTCGCCGTCAACGAGAAGACTTATGGCGCCGAGCACCGCACGGTGGCGAGCACACTCGACGACCTGGCCTCGGCCCGGAAATTCCTCGGCGAGTTTAAAGAAGCCGAGCAGTTGTACCTGCGCTCGCTCGCCGTCCGCGAGAAGGTCCTGGGGCCGGAGCACGCCCACACGGCCACGGCCTTGAACAACCTCGCGCTGCTCTACCAGGACCGGGCCGAGTACGCGCGGGCCGAGCCTCTCTACCTCCGCGCGCTCGCCATCCGCCGCAAGGCTTACGGCGAGCGCCACCCGAGCGTGGCCGGGATGCTCAGCAACCTCTCGTCGCTCAAGCAGGCGCAGGGCGAGCTGGCCGAGGCCGTCCGCCTCAAGGCCGCGGCCGAGGAGATCAACGAGCACGACCTCGCGCTCGGGCTCGCCACCGGCTCCGAGGAACAGAAGCGGCTTTTCATCGGGACGCTGCTCGGCCAGACCTACGCGGCCGTCTCGCTGCACGCGCGCGCGGCCCCCTCGGACCCGGCCGCGCTGCGGCTCGCGCTCTCGACCGTCCTGCGCCGCAAGGGGCGTGCTCTCGACG
The DNA here is from genome assembly GCA_035645715.1 of Pyrinomonadaceae bacterium. Classification (GTDB taxonomy): domain Bacteria; phylum Acidobacteriota; class Blastocatellia; order Pyrinomonadales; family Pyrinomonadaceae; genus QHXN01. The sequence continues at coordinate 80,834 of DASQMB010000016.1, read as the reverse complement.
CGATGGCCGACCAGGTGGCGGCCCTGCGCCGGCGCGCCGCGCCCGAAGACCGCGAGCTGCTCGACCGCCTGACGGCGACGCGCTCGCGCCTCGCGGCGCTCAAGCTCGGCGGGCGCGGCGATGGCGACGCCGAGGCGCAGAGGGCGCGCGTCGCAGAGCTTGAGGCCGAGGCCGACCGGCTCGAAGCCGAGGTGGGCCGCCGCAGCTCGGCCTTCCGCGCGCAGTCGCAGCCCGTCACCGTCGAGGGCGTCCGCGCGGCCATCCCCGCGGGCGCGGCCCTGGTCGAGATGGCGCAGTACCAGCCCTTCGACCCGAAGGCGGCCGGCCCCGACGCGAAGTTCGGCCCGGCGCGCTACGTCGCCTACGTGCTCGGGCACGAGGGCGAGCCGCGTTGGGCCGACCTCGGCGAGGCCGCCCCGCTCGAAGCCGAGGTGGCGCGTCTGCGCGACGCGCTCAAGTGCCCGGAGGGGGGCCGCGGCGCCCGTTGCCCTTCAATCGAAGAGGTGCGGCAACTCGCCCGCGCCCTCGACGAGCGGGTGATGCGCCCCGTCCGCGCCCTGCTCGGCGGCGCGCGCCACGTGCTGCTGTCGCCCGACGGTGCGCTCAACCTCGTCCCCTTCGCCGCGCTCGTTGACGAGGGCGGCAAGTACCTCGTCGAGAATTACGCGATCACCTACCTGACCTCGGGGCGCGATCTGCTGCGCATGTCCGCCGAGGGCGAGAGCCGCCAGCCGCCCGTCGTCGTCGCCAACCCGCTCTTCACCCTCGGCGACAGGGGCGCGAACGCCGACGCGAACGCCGGCGCGAAGGTCGCCGCGAACGGCGCGAACCCGAACGGGGCGAACGAAGGCAACGGCGCGAAGGGCGCGGCGGGCGCGGGCGAGGGGCGCCGCTCGGCCGACATGCGGAGCCTCTCGTTCACGCCGCTGGCCGGCACCGCACAGGAGGCCGACGCCATCCGTCAGGTCTTGAAGGTCGAGCCGCTGACGGGCGCCGGCGCCACCGAGGCGGCCCTCAAGCGAGTCTCCGGCCCGCGACTGCTCCACGTCGCCACGCACGGCTTCTTCCTGCCCGACCAGCCGCGCGAAGTCGGCGGCGAGACGCGCGGCATCAGGATCGTCGCCTCGAAGAAAGGGGCCGACACGAAGGCCGAGGCGGTGCCGCCGGCCGAGGGCGAGCGCGAAAGGGAGGGCACGGAGCGGGCCTTGACCGCAGAAGAGGCCGCGGAAGAGGGCGCGCACCCGGCGCGGGCCGAGAACCCGCTGCTGCGCTCGGGCCTCGCGCTCGCGGGCGCCAACGAACGCCGGAGCGAGGGCGGCGAAGACGGCGTGCTGACCGCGCTCGAAGCCGCCGGGCTCGACCTCTGGGGCACGAAACTGGTTGTGCTCTCGGCCTGCGAGACGGGCGTGGGCGAGGTGCGCAACGGCGAGGGCGTCTACGGCCTGCGGCGCGCGCTGGTGCTCGCCGGCTCGGAGAGTCAGGTGATGTCGCTCTGGCAGGTCTCCGACGCGGCCACGCGCGACTTCATGGTCGCTTATTACAGGCGGCTGCAAAACGGCGAGGGGCGCACGGAGGCCCTGCGCCGGGTCCAGCTCGAAATGCTGGAAGGCGGCGCGGCGGGCGGGGGCGGCGGCAACCGCGGACTCCAGGCGGCGGCCGCGGCCGGCGAAAGCTCCGACTTCACCCACCCCTTTTTCTGGGCCGCCTTCATCCAGTCGGGCGACTGGCGCGACATGGCGCCGCGCCCCGCGCTGGGCTCGCCCGCGCGGAGGTGAGCCGGCGGCCGTAACGAAGGGCGCCCGCGCGGCGCCGGGGAGACCAGCATGGAGCAGGCGAAGCGGCTGGCCGGATACAGGGCCGCCGAGTTCATCGAGGACGGCATGACGGTCGGGCTCGGCACGGGCTCGACCGCTTACTTCATGGTCGAGCGGCTGGGGGCACGCGTGCGCGAAGAGGGCTTGAGCGTCCGCTGTGTGCCCACGTCGCGCCGCACCGAAGAGCAGGCCCGCGCGCTCGGCATCCCGCTCGTCAGCTTCGCAGAGGTGGGCGCGCTCGACCTCGCCCTCGACGGCGCCGACGAGATCGGCCCCGACCTCGCGCTCGTCAAAGGGGGGGGCGGCGCGCTCCTGCGCGAGAAGCTCGTGGCGGCGGCCGCGCGCCGCTTCGTCGTCGTCGCCGACGCGGGCAAGCGCGTCGGGGCGCTCGGCGCGTTCCCCCTGCCGGTCGAGGTGGTGCCGTTCGCCTGGGAGGTGACGGCGCGGCGCGTGGCCGCGGTTGCCGGCGCGGAGCCGGAGCTGCGGCGGGCGGGCTCAGAGGTTTACGTCACCGACAACGGCAACTACATCCTCGACTGCCACTGCGGGCGCATCGAGGAGCCGGCCCGGCTCGAACGCGGGCTGAAGCTTTTGACGGGCGTGGTCGAGTGCGGCCTCTTCGTCGGGATGGCCGACCTGGCCGTCGTCTCCGACGGCGGGACGGTCGAACTCGTCGGCAGGCACACCTGATTCAGGGCGTGCGCCTCGTCCTCCTCATCCTGCTGACAGACTCGTGGGCGCGAGAGCGAGCGCCGCGCGAGCAGTTGAAGGGCCGCCGCGCGGGTCGCTCTTTGTCTTGGCGGGAATCTCGGTAGGTTAAGTCCAACTCATCATCTGCCAGCGCGTCTATCGAAACCCCGGCCGGATAAATCTGTTGCAATCCAGCCCCTCCGCGGCTAATCTCTAGCGCGCGGGCGTCCCGCCTCAACCCGGCGCCCGCGAAGCACACCACAACCTAGCCGCCGAAAGGCAGCTTGTCCCGGCCGGGCTGGCGTGCGAGCTACAGTAGGGCGAGCAGATTCTCGATCACGGACAGCATCGTCTCAGTGATGGTGTCCGGCTCCCCGTTCGGCATGATGCCGTCCGTCGTCTGCTCCTCCTGCGGGGCACTCGGCGGCGGGGGCGGCGTGCCGGTCACGTCGTTCCCCATCCAGCCGGCATGTGCGGAGGAAAACAGGAGCAGCGTCAGCACTGAGGCTCGGATAGCTCTACTCATCTCTCTACCCTTTCACTTTTATGGGGATTAACCAGAGTCGCCGCCGGAAACAGTGGATTCCGGCGGCCTTGCCGTGTACGTCGGATTTACGACGTAGGCAGAGAAAGGCTTGCCTCACATGAATTTAGCAGACGGGCGGCTGAAGCAACTAGACGACCCCACCCTCACCGAAAGTGAGCGCATCCTGCTCCGCTGTAGAGTGGCCGCGGACTTCATTCATAAGGGGCGGTATGAGGCGGCCCGCGAGGCCCTGGGTGAGTTGTGGCCGGGAGTCGGGCAGCGGCCGAAAGTTGATGAACTTTCGCCCGCGGTGGCCGCGGAAGTCCTTCTCCAATGCGGCGCGCTCACGGGCTGGCTCGGCAGCGTCCGCAACGTCGCGGGGTCTCAGGAGCAAGCCAAAGACCTGCTCTCCGAGGCGCTTCACAGATTTCAGTCTCAGGGGCGGTACGAGAAGGCGTCGGAGGCCCAGTATGAGATGGGGGTGTGTTATAGGCGGCTGGGGGCACATGACGAGGCGCGTGTCGTGTTGCTGGAAGCGTTGAAACCCCTGCGGGACACCGACACCGAGCTAAAGGCCAAAATCCAGATCAGACGGGCTCTGGTCGAGACGTGGGAGAACAGGTATTACGAAGCCCTGAGCGTTCTCAGAGAGGCCGAACCCATCTTCGTGTCGGCTAACGACGCGCTCAAGGGCAGGTGGCACGGCCAGATGGGCTTAGTCCTGATACGGCTCGCCAGCGTGGTGGGGAATGTTGATTATGCCGACCGGGCGATCATCGAGTTCACGGCCGCCATTTACCACTACGAGCAGGCGGGGCATCAGCGATACAGCGCCGTCAACCTCAACAACCTCGGGATGCTCCTCTATAAGTTGGGGAGATACAGAGAGGCGCACGAACACCTCGACCGCGCACAGATCATATTCACGAGGCTGAGAGACGCCGGCAACCTGGCGCAGGTGGACGAGACGCGGGCACGTGTGCTGATAGCCGAGAAGAAGTACCGCGAGGCAGACCGCATCATCAGGAATGTTATCAAGGTCTTCGAGCAGGGCGGCGAATCCGCGGCGCTGGCCGACGCGCTCACTGCTCAGGGCGTGGCGTGGGCGCGGATGGGAGCTTACGAAAGCTCTATCAGCGTACTGCATCGAGCGGCGGACGTGGCCGAAGGCGTCGGCGCTCTCACCAGCGCCGGCCTCGCCACGTTGACGTTGATCGAGGAGCACGGGGGCTCGCGCCTCTCGCCGATAGAGGTCTCGAAAGCGTACCTGCGTGCCGACAGGCTACTCAAGGACACGCAGGACGTGGAAGACATCACGCGGCTCAGGGCGTGCGGCCGGACCGCGCTCCGAAGATTCTCCGGCTTGCGCCTGCACGATGAGGACTTCAGCTTTTACGGGGTCGTGCAGGAGGTGGAGGCGACGCTCATCGAGCAGGCTTTAGAGGAGACGGGCGGGAGCGTAACGAGGGCCGCCAAGCTACTCGGCCTCAAGCATCAGACGCTTATCACGATGCTGAACGCACGGCATAAGAGGCTCCTGGCTAAGAGGACGCCGCCGGAGAGGCAGTTGCGGAGCATCATCAAAAAGGAGTAGGCCCGACGACTTTATGGTCAACTCAAATACTTCGTGGTCAGTTTGGACTTTATAAGCAAAGCCTGGGCGCACAGCGTAACGCTACGGCGCGCGGCATAGCTCGATGGCGCGCGGCGAGCGCGACGGTGCGAGGGCAGCGCCACGACGAGTGCGCGGCGCCGTGCTGCGTAGCGCGCGGCAACCTCAGACGAACTTCGACGGCGCGCGGCTCTGTTCGACGGCCCGTGAGGCCGTTCGACCGTGCTCAGTGGAGCCGGCCGCCCTCGGCGTCGCCTCGCCCGACCTCCTGCTTGCCGGTCTTCGGCATGCGCCCCGCTGACGCGCCCTCGTCGCCCTTGCGCCCCTGCCTCAACTCGTTCGGCGTCGCGCTCGGCGGCCCGCCCGCCTCGCCGCCCTTGCCCTGCTTCCGGCTGCCCTTCGCGGCCTTGCCCTTTTTCCCGGCCATCGATTTAACCCCCTTGCTTTTTCCCCGTCGCCACGTTCAGACGCCGCCACGGCCCGCGCGCCGATTGGCCGACACCCCGCCGCCGCCTCCCTTGCCGCCGGCCCGGCCCCGCTGCTCGGCCAGGCTGTCCTCGCGGTCAACGCCGGCCACGCCGTGTGCCCGCTGCTCGCCTGAGGCGCGGACGCGCCGGTTCGACGTGCTCGAAGTCTCGATCAGCCCCGCCTCTTCGAGCCGGCGGTAGGCGTTGCGCACGATGTTGCGGCTGACGCCGAGCCTCTCGGCCAGCTCGCGCTCCGAGGTGATCAAGTCTCCGGCGCTGAACTTGCCCGCGAGGATGGCGCTGGCGAGCTGGTTGAAGATTTGCGCGGTCTTGGTCTCGCCTGACCGCGGGTTGATGCGGATGTTCGGGTTCGGCATGTCAGTCAGGTCCCTTTCACGCGGGAAGTATGGGCGGCTCGCGGCGGCGCCCCGGCTCAGAAGCCGCTCGGGTAAGTCTCGGGCGGCTCGCCGTCGCGCCAGCCCGAGCCGGGTTCGAGCGGGGTAACGGCGCGCGTCTCGTCGAAGTGAAAAACGACATCGAACTGCTCGGCCAGCCGCGCCTGGAAGTAGTGACTTTGGCGCTCCGTCTCGGGCCGGTAGATGACGCCGATGGCGCGCTCAAGGCGCGGCCGGCGCAGGAGGTCGGAGGCGCGGCCCGCCGCGCCGAGGTCGAGGTAAAAGCGGCCGAGGCCCGTCCGGTGGAAGAGCAGCTCGTAGCTGCCTTCGAGCGCGGGACGCACGCGAATCCTCCGCGCGGGCTGCCCCCAGTCGTCGGCGGCCGTGACGGTGCCGGCGTGGGTCGTGAAGCCGACGAGCACCGCGTCGCGGCCGTGGCGCTCGCGCACGAGCTGGCCGACGTTCAGCTCGCCGCCCTCGCCCATCTCCGTGTGGCGCGCGTCGCCGAGGTGCGAGTTGTGCGCCCAGACGACGACCTTCGCCACCCGCCCCTGCGATTCGAGGTGCGCGGCCAGGGCTTCGAGCGTCTCGGCCATGTGGCGGTCGCGCCTGTTCCACGACTCGGCGCGGCCGCGGAACATCGAGCGGTAGTACTCCTCGGCGTTCTTGACGAGGCGCGCGTTCTGGAAGGCCGCGAAGAACTCGTCGCGGGCCACGCTCCCGTCGCGGTTGGCGTAGTCGGGCGCGCGGCGGCGCAGCTCGATTAGTTGCTCGACGACGGCGCCCTCGCACGGCTCCTCGACGCCGAAGGCCGCGGCGTAGCCGTAAGCCTGCGGGTCGCCGAAGTAGTCGAAGCAGGAGTAACGCTGGCGCGCGCGGCCTGCCGCCTCGGGGTCAACGCGGTCGAGGTAGTCGAGCACGGCCTCCACCGAGCCGCGCAGGCTGTAGAGGTCTATGCCGTAGAAGCCCGCGCGGGCCGCCTCGTCGGCGGTTGAGAGGTTGTGCCCCTTCAGCCGCTCGACGAAGTCGAGGACGGCCGTGTTGCGCCACATCCAGGTGGGGAAGCGCGCGAAGCCGCCGAGCGCCGCGCGGCCGTCTTCGTCCTCGCCCTCGCCGCGGACGTAGCGGTTGACGCGGTAGGCGTCGGGCCAGTCGGCCTCGACCGCGACTGCCGCGAACCCCTTCTCCCTGATGAGCCGCTCCGTGATCTCGGCCCGCGCGCGGTAAAACTCCTCCGTGCCGTGCGAAGCTTCGCCGAGCAGCACGAAGCGCGCGTCGCCGATTCGTTCGAGCAGCGCGTCGTAGTCCGCCGCGCCGCCCGCGAGCGGGCGCGCAGCCGCCCGCACGACCTCGCTCAAGACATCCGCATCAGCGCCTGTCATCGCCCCCCCAGAGCTTGTTTCCCTTCGCCTTAGACGGGCCGCCGGGGCGGCGACTGCCGCCGCGCCCCGGCGACCGCGTCCGCGTCAACGCACCGTCGCGGCGCGCGTGAGCGGCTGCTTCGACTCGGCGTTGGCGCCGGCCTCGTTCATGTCGCCGCCCGTCACCCCGACGGCGCCGGCCGCCGCCTCGGCCGCCGAGGCGAGGGCAGAGCGCGTCTCGTGCATCAGGCCCTTAGCGCGGTTCGAGAGGTGGCGCGCCTTCGAGCCGGTCGCCCTGGCCGAGTGGCTGCACCATGAGGTCAACTTGTCGTTCATCAGAGCGCGGCGACGACGACCGCGCTCTGGGTCGAGCACGTACATCAGACCGGCGCCGAGCGCCAGGCCGCCCAGAACTGCCATTCCTTTATTCATCTTCACTTATCCCCTTTCCTGCTCACTCGGAGCACCGCAAGCCGGGCTGCCGGCGGGGCTAGGGGGCGGCGGTTGTCGCCCCCGAGCCCCCGCCGCCAGCGCTACGAAGAGGGCTACGAAGACCCCCCGGCCGAACGTCTCGCAGCGCCCGGCGTGTCGGTGCCAGTCGTGTCCGCGGTGTTCGTGGTGCCTGTGGTGCCGGACGCGCCTCCCGTCGAGCCCGCGGCGCCGGCCGTGCCTCCCGGGTCAGTCGCGCCGGTCGTGCCGCCCAGGTCGGTCGCGCCGAAGCCGGCCGTGCCGAGGCCGGCCGAGCCGGCCGCGTCGGAGCCTGTGCCGGAGGCGTAGCGGTTGCTGACCCGCAGGTGGTTGATGACGTTGGTGACGCCCGAGCAGGACTCGGCGATGTCTTCGGCGAGCCGCTTGGCGTAGCGGCTCTCGACCGTGCCGTTCAGCGTCACTTCGCCGCCGCTAACCTCGACCTCCACGTCCGAGGCGTCGAGCCAGTCGTGATCACTCAGGCGGTCGCTCACGTCCTCGCGGATGCGCTCGTCGGAGCGCCGGTAGTTCTTCGGGCCGCGCCCGCGGTTGCGCCCGCCGAAGTAGTCGCTGCTGCCCGTGTTATGCATCTCGTCCCGGCGCCGGCGACGCTCGGCCTCCTCGTCGCCGAACCAGGAGCGGACCTCGTCGGTCGCGCGGTCGAGCCAGCCGCGGTCGTCGTCGTCGCGCCCGCGTCCCGCGTGGCCGCGGTCATGGTCGCGCCCGCCGTGGCCGCGGTCATGGTCGCGCCCGCCGTAGCCGCGCTCGGCCGGGCCGCGGCCGTAGTAGCCGCCGCGGTCGCGGTCGTAGTCGCGCCCTGAGCCGCGCGAGGCGTAGCCGCCGCCGCCGAAGTTGTAGCGGTCGTCGTCCTCGCGGTCGCGCCCGCCGTAGCCGCGCCCGCCCGTCTCGAAGAAGTCGCCGAAGACGCGCCCGTAGTCTGAGCCGCGGTCAGAGTAGTCGTCGCGCCGTTCGGAGCCGTAGTTGCGCCCGCCGTAGCCGCTCGACTGGCGGCCGTAGTCTGAGCCGCGCCCCGTGTAGTCGTCCTCGCGGTCGTAGCCGCGCCCGGTCGAGCCGTAGTAGGTCGAGCCGTAACCGCGCGAGCGGTCGCGCCCGTAGCCGCCGACGTTGCCGCCGGTCTCGCCGCGGTCGTAGCCCGAGCCGTAACCGCTGCCGTAGCCGCCGCCGGAGCCCGGGCCGCGCGAGCCGTAGCCGCCGTAAGACCGGCCCGAATCGTAATCTTCGGAATCGCGCCCGGACGTGTGGCGGCGCGATGACTCGCCCGAGTAGCCGCGCCCGGAGTAGCGGCCGCCGGTCTCGGAGTCGCGGCCGTAGCGGTCGTCGTCATCCTCGCGGTTGTAATCCCTGAAGTCGTCCCTTCCGCCGTAGCGTGTTGACATTCACGTGCCTCCTTTATTCCATTTCTATGAATCGCGCCGGCGCCGTCGCCGGCCGACTATCAAGCCCGCGGGTTCCCCGCGCCCGCCGCCGCGCCAGGGCGGCACGGCTCGCGCTTCGGCGGGCGGGCAGAGAGCGACTCGCCCGCGGGCGGCCTTCCTATGGAGCGCCCGTCATAAGCTGCCCGTCAGGGGGAATGTCAGGGGGAACGTCCGGGGCACCGCAACGCGCACACGCAGACGACGAGAGCGCCCGCGCGACGCCGGGGGAGGGATGACGAGAGCGACGCTCGGCCGGCAGCTCAGTCTTCCTTCTTCCTGTCGTCGCCGTAGCCGCCGCCGCCCGGCTTGTTGCCGCCGCCGTCTTGCGCGTTGACGGTCGCCCAGGCGCGGCGCTCGGCCTCGTCTTCCGAGACGCCCTTTTCGCGGTAGCCCTCCTCGATGTGCTCGGCCTGCCGCTTCTGCTTGTCTGTGTACTTGTCCTTGTCGCCCCTGGCCATCTACGCTTCCCCCCTTTCGTGCCCTTCGCAGTTGCCGCACGATACAGCGCGTGTACGCGACCCGTGCATCACGCGGCACGTACACTGCGGCACCTCCGGCGCGGCCGGACCCGTAACCGCCCCGCTCAGAGGGGTTCGGGCCGGACTCGTGCGCCGCCGAACGTTTCCACACGCGACGGACTTGCAAACCCCATGCACCTATGCGGGGCGGGGGGCGTGGTCGCGGTGTCAGACGGCGATTCAGACGGCGAGGTCTATGACCCAGGCTCGCGGGGCGTGGCGGGCGACGAGGTGCGGGTTGAGGTTGAGCCAGCGGGCGGCGCCGTCGATGACGTTCGAGTCTGAGGTGACGGCGACGCGCTCGGAGTTGACGATCTCGCGGTCGGGGTTGAAGACGACTTCGACCTCCCACGGCCAGCCGCGCTCGCCGGCAATGCGGCGGACCCGCGCCGCCAGCCTCCCGCTGTTCGAGACGGGACTGTCGAAGAGCCACAGAACCGAGGAGGGCCCGAGCGCGGCCAGCACCTCGCCCGCCGCCAGGACGGCGCCCTCCGTCTCTTCGACGGCGCGGTAAGAGCCGTGGACGCCGGAGAGGTCGCGCAGGCAGCGGTCGCGGCAGAGGACGAGCGGCCCGCCAGAGAGGGCCGCCTCGGTCGTGATGACGAGGTTGAAGCCGTCGAGAATCAGCTCGGCCCCGGCCGCGCGCTCCGGGTCGAGGCGCCGGGCCTCGCGCCGGGCCGCTGCCTCGTCCGAGCAGGCCGCGCGCGCCACCGCGAGCCTCTGCCTTTCGCGCAGCCCGTGGCGGTCGCCGACCAGCTTCAGAGAAGATTTGGTCTGATACCCGCGGCCGAGCAGCCACGACAGCTCGGCCGTGGCCTGACGCAAGGCGGGCACGCGGTCTTCGGCGAACAGTTCCGCGTCGGAAGGGTGTGCGCCCCTGTGCCGGCGCCGGTCGGGGCTCACGGCCGAGGCCCTCGCGCCGGGTCTCGGGCCGTGCGGCGCCTCTCGGCCTCGCGCAGCCTCTCGGCCTCGCGCAGCCTCTCCTCGGCGGCGCGGTCGGCCGCGACGTGGGCCGGCAGCCCTTCGGCCGCGGCGTCGCGTAAGATGCCGAGCAGCGTCTCGTAAATCTCCTCGACCCGGCGCAGGGCCTCGTCACGCGTCCAGCCGAGCATGTCGAGCCCTGTGCCGTAGATAACGCCGCCGGCGTTGGCCGCGTAGTCGGGCGCGTAGGTGATGCCGCGTTGTTCGAGCGCCTCGCCGTGGCGCGCTTCGAGCAACTGGTTGTTGGCCGCGCCCGCCACCACCCCGACCCGCAGCCACGGAATCGTCTCGTCGTTGATGACGCCGCCCAGCGCGCATGGGGCGAACACGTCGGCCTCCACGTCGAAAATCTCACCGGGCGCGACGCGCTCGGCCCCGACCTCCGCGGCGACGCGCGATGCGCGCCCCTCGTCCGTGTCGGCGACGACGAGCCGCGCGCCGGCCGCCGCCAGCTCGCGCGCCAGGTGCAGACCGACGTGGCCGCAGCCTTGCAGCGCGACGCGACGGCCGCTCAGGCTGTCCGTGCCCCAGCGGTGGCGGGCCGCCGCCTGCATGGCGCGCAGGACGCCGCGCGCCGTCAGCGGCGAGGGGTCGCCGGCCCCGCCGTCGAGCCCTGCGACGTAGCGCGTCTCGCGGCGGATGTGCTCCATGTCGGCCGGGCTCGTGCCCACGTCCTCGGCCGTCACGTAGCGGCCGCCCAGGCTCTCTACGACGCGGCCGTGCGCGCGGAACAGGGCCTCGCGCTCGGCCACACGGTTGTCGCCGACGACGACCGACTTGCCGCCGCCGAACGGCAGGCCCGCCAAAGCGTTCTTGTAGGTCATCCCGCGTGCGAGGCGCAGCGCGTCGGCCACGGCCTCCTCCTCGCTCGCGTAGTACCAGAACCGCGTGCCGCCGACGGCCGGGCCGAGCGCGGTGCTGTGGACGGCGACGACGCCGAGGTAGCCGGCCTCCGGCTCGCGTGCGACGACGAGCAGTTCGTGCCCTTCGGCGGGGAGTTCGGTGATCTGCATGTCGGTTGGGCCGTTCGGGTCTGCGGCGCGGCCGCCGCCGCCGCCGGTCCCGCGAAGTCTCGTGCCGCGCGGGCGGAGTTCGTCACGGCCGGGGGCCGCTTCGTCACAGGCCGCTTCCCAACGGCCCGCGCGGCGGATTATATTTCGATGTTTACGCCTTGCGCCCCCGGGGCCGGCGCAGGGGTCGGGAGAACGGACTTTAACTCATGGACACTTCAACGACGGAGGGCGGCGCGCGGTTCGAGGGCGGGCCGCTCTGGCGCAGGCTCCTGCTGCTGGTGGCCGCCGTCTTCGGCGTCTGGACCGTGCTGGCCTTCGTCTTCACGAACCAGCTCTACTACACCTGGCGGCTGAGCGACAAACCGATCCCGTGGCTCGAAGCCGCCTCGTCGCAGTTCGTCTACCCGTACATCTGGGCCTTCGGCACGCTGCTGATCCTGTGGCTGGCGCACCGTTTCCCCGTCGAGCGCCCGCGCCTCTGGCGCAACCTCGCGCTCCACGCCCTCTTCGCCACGCTGGCCGTCGTCCTCTTCAACGGACTCTTCCACGTCGTCCGTTACCTGCTCTTCCACATCGACGCCAAGCCCTACCAGTTCCGCGAGACGGTCCAGACCATCATCTTCAACGCCACGGAGGCTTACGGCATCTACGCGCTGCTCTTAGTCGCCAGCCAGGCCGTGCGCTACTACCGCCGCTTCCGCGAGGGCGAGTTGCGCTCGGCCCGGCTCGAAACGCAGCTCTCGCAGGCGCAGCTCGCCGCGCTCAAGATGCAGCTCCACCCGCACTTCCTCTTCAACACCCTCCACTCCATCTCGGCCCTCGTCCACTCCAACCCCGACGCGGCCGACCGCATGATCGCCCGGCTCGGCGACTTTCTCCGCCTGACCCTGGAGAACTCGGGCGCGCAGGAGGTCTCGCTGCAAAAGGAGCTGGAGTTCCTCCGCTGCTACCTCGAAATCGAGGGCATCCGGTTTCAGGACAGGCTGACGACCGAGGTCAACGTCGAGCCGCAGGCGCTCGACACGCCCGTCCCCAACCTCCTGCTCCAGCCCATCGTCGAGAACGCCATCCGCCACGGCGTCGCCCCGCGCTCGGCGCCGGGCCGCATCGAGATTTCCGCGAAACGGAACAACGGCTCGCTGCGTATACAGGTCCGGGACAACGGGCCGGGTCTGCCCGCCGTCAGAGAGGCGGGCGGCAGATTCAGGGAGGGGCTGGGGTTGGCGAACACGAAGGCGCGGCTGGCGAGGCTCTACGGCGAGTCGCACCGTCTCGAACTCGCCAACGCCGAAGGCGGCGGCCTCGTCGTCACCATCGAACTCCCCGCCCGCGCCCCCCGGCCGCCGGCTGAAGCGGCCGCGCCCCCTGCGCCCACAACTTTCTGAAACCCCCGAGCGCCCTCGGCCACGAACTACCGGCCGGGCCTTGCGGGCTTTCGGCGGGCGCGTTCTATCCATTCCAAGAAGAGCAGGTGGCGGCGGAGCCGGACGGTTAACTGTCAGGGCCGCCGCCCGGCCCGCACTGCCGGAAGGCGAAAAATTGATGACGGAGGCCGCCACGCAGGCGCCGTTGCGCGTGCTCGTCGTTGACGACGAACCGCTGGCGCGCGAGAAGATTCGCGGGATGACCGCCGAAGACCCGGAGGTGCGGGTCGTCGGCGAGTGCGCCAACGGCGCCGAGGCCATCGAGGCCATCCAGAATCTCAAGCCCGACCTCGTCCTGCTCGACGTGCAGATGCCCGAGGTCGGCGGCTTCGCCGTCCTCGAAGCCCTCAAAGGTCAGCATATCCCGCCCGTCATCTTCATCACCGCATACGACCACTACGCCGTGCGCGCCTTCGAGGTCCACGCGCTCGATTACCTCCTGAAGCCCTTCGACCGCGAGCGGTTCGCCGCCGCCCTCGACCGCGCCAAGCGCCACTTCCGGCACGAGCGGCGGCCGGGCGAGTCGAACGGCCTCGACGAGCGCATCCTCGCCCTGCTCGAACAGATGAGCGAGACGCCGCGCTATCATGAGCGGCTGGTCGTCAAGAGTTCCGGCCGCGTCTTCTTCCTCAACACCGGCGAGATCGACTGGATCGAGGCCGAGGGCAACTACGTCAACATCCACACGGGCAAGAAGTCGCACCTGCTGCGCGAGACCATCTCGGGGCTCGAATCGCAGCTCGACCCGCGCGAGTTCGTCCGCATCCACCGCTCGGCCATCGTCAACATCTCTCGCATCCGCGAGCTTCAACCCTGGTCGCACGGCGAATACCACGTCATCCTCCAGGACGGCACGCGCCTCACGCTCTCGCGCAGCTACCGCGACAAGTTGCAGTCGGCGCTCGGCAACAGCCTGTAGGCCGGCCGCCGCCCTAAAACCCCTCCCGCCCCCCACCCCGTACCGCTTCGTCAACGCCAGCGTCCGCCTCGTCACAAATCTGTACGAGCGCTTGGACGGCGCCGCTAGAATCCATCCTGCCGAGGGACCGCGACGAGCCCGCGCGAAGAGCCCCTCGACGCGAGTATAGGAACGTCTCCCCGGCGGACCAATAAGGACAAGGAGTATTCGAGATGCTGGAACAGAGGAAGCATTACGCGCCCGAACGCGCGCAGGCCGAGCCGCCGTCGCCGCCAGCGCCCGACCCGTCCTCATCGGCGCTCAAGTTGAAGACGATGAAGGAGCTCGCGCTGGCGCTGCTGCGCGAGGTCGAGTCCATCAAAGGCGAGGAATCCTACAGGGGCCGCGCGCGGGTCAACTTCGCCGAGGCGGTCCGCGAGTTTGAGACGGACCTGATCCGCTGGGCGCTGATGCACACGGGGGGCCACCAGCGGCGCGCCGCCCGCCTGCTCGACATCAAGGTCACGACCCTTAACGCCAAGATCAAGCGCTACGGCATCCGGCCGCAGACGCTGCCCCACTCGGGCGCCAACGTCGTTGACTTCAAGCCGGAGTCGCGGCAGGACAACCAGTAGCCGCGCGGGGATTCGGCACGCCCGGACCGGCCGGGGACGTAAAAGGCGAGGGCGCGGGGGTTAATTGCCCCCGCGCCCTCGCCTTTTAGCCGGCGACTAAGTCGCCGCTCAGTCGACAACCGCCTCAACGATGACGATGAAGCGGAAGTTGCCGGTCTGCTCCACCCCGGTGACGAGTTGGAGGATGATCGAGTCACCGACCGCCAGCGGGTTGGTGAAGGTGATGGTGCCGGCGGCCAGTGTCGCGTTGAAGCCGCCGCCGAAGGGCTGCGAAGGCGGCTCTTCGAGCGTAGTGCCCTGGACCGTAACGTTTGGCGTGCCGCACGGGCTGGTGACGACGACCTGGCCGGAGCTGATGGCCCGCAGGTCGGCCGTGCCCGGAGGCGGCGGGAAGGTGGTCGTATCGACGATGCGGAACCGCAGCTTCCTCACGGGCTGGCCCGTGTAGTTCGAGAAGATGCGGCGGAAGGCGAGCGTGCCCAGGCTGCCGTTCGGAACCGGCGTCAGGTCGCGCTCGCGGTTGGGCGAGGCGCTCGGGCCGACGCAGCTAAAGAGCGGACGGCCGCCCACCGAGTTGGTGGCGTTTTGGGGGCTGTCAACGTTCTGCGGCCCCGGCGCGCCGAGGTTCTGCCCGGCGGCCGTCAGCGTGCCGGCCGTGTCAACGAAACGGAAGTCGGTCTCGTTCGTGTTGGTATCCTGCGGCACGCCCGTGGTGGCCCGGCGAACCAAGGCGTACTCGAGGTTGCTCGTCGGCAGGCCCGGAATGCCCGCGCCCTCTTTGAAGACGCCGGGGGCGAGAGCCGCAACGCCGACCGAATCAAGGCGAGTCGCCGCGGTCATGCCGAGGGCGGTGGTCGTGTTGAAGAGGGCGATGCCCGCGTTGTCGGGGATGGCGTCCGTCGTCGTGTTGGCCGACGAGTAGCCGGTGTCGATGGTGGCCGCGCGGACGCTCCCCAATGTCGGGAAGTTGGTCGCCGTCTCGCTCGGATGGTTCCTCAGACTGTAGTAGAGGTTCTCGTTGGTAGCCACGCCGCTGACCGGATTCGTCCCGATCAGGTAGTGGCCTCGCGGCAGGACGACCACGCCTTCGGGGATGGTCACGAAGGGCGTGCCCGTGACGCCGTCGGTGCTGCGCGCAATCGCCCAGCCCTCTGAAGCGTCCGAAGACCTGACCCGGACCGGAGTGGTCGTGCTCGGGTTGTAGAGCTCGATGTACTCGTCGAGGATGCCGGCGGGGCCGCGGAAGCGGAACTCGTTGATGATGAGCGTGCCGGCGTTCGACGGCTGCGGCTGCACGCTGTTCGGGCTGACGCGCGCCCACCAGGTCGCCCACGGCGTGGCGATGCCGCCGAGCGCGGCCAGGAAGGTGCGCGGCGGCGAATACTCCTGCGTCGTCCAGAAGTCGGTGTCGTTGGTGGGGTCGGTCACGGACATGCTGTAATCGCCCCAACGGTTCTGACGAGACGTGCCGGAGCCGGAGCCGATGTTGTAGCTGGACGCTCCCGAGCGGAAGACCACCGGGTCACGCATCGTGTTGGGCGGGTCCGTGGCGAGGCGCATCGCGTAGGCGCCGCTCGGATAGGTGAGCGGCGACGACTGCGTGAAGCCGAGCAGCACGTCGTTGTTCTTGTTGACGGCGATGGCGACGAAGAAGAAGAACTGGCCGCGCTGGCCGGGGCAGCCCGCCCTCTCGGTCGAGTTGCCGGTGCTACTGCCGCTGTTGCAGTTGTCGGCGAGCGGGTCAACGATGCGCCCTCGCTGGATGGGGGGCGTAAGCGTGCCGGTCTCGATGGTCGGGTCGATCTGCCACCACTGCGCGGCGGTCTTGATGTCCGGGTTGGCCGTCCCGTAGACCGTACCCGGCGGGTTGGGCGTAGCGCCGACCATGACGTGGTGCGAAGTCCAGAGCGAGCCGTTGCGCAGCACCGCGTTGTTGATGCGCGCGTCGTTCGCCATGATGCGCGAGCCGGTCGAGACGGCGTAGCTGACCTGGTCGCGCTGCGGCACGTAGCCGCCCGTCGTACCGATGCGCGCGGCGTTGGTGCGCCAGTTCTCCGGGGACTGCGGGAACTGTGTGCCGATGGTCAGTATTGGCACGTCGGGCGTGCCCGTGATCTTGCTCAAGCGCAGCAGGCCGTTGGTCGCGTTCCAGTTTTCGACGAGGTAGACGGTCTCGGTCGTGTTGTCTTCGACCACGGTCGGCGACATCGTGAAGCCACAGCCGAGGCTGGTCGGGGAGTTCTCCGCGGTGCAGGTCGAGGCGAGCGCCTGGAAGGCGTTGAAGCTCGTCAGCGTGCCGGCGTAGGCGGCCTGCTTGTTGAAGACGAAGATGTCCGAGCGGGCGTAGCCGCCGCCGGCCGTGCCATAAAAGAACGAGTTCTCGTTGAGGACGATCCAGTTCTTATTGAAGCCGATGCTCGGGAAGTCGATCCAGATGCCGCCCGCCGTCGTCGAGTTGGGGTCGGCCGCGAACACGTAGCGGAACCACGTGCCGGTCGGGTCGTTCGTCGCCGAGACGGCGATGCCCGCGCCCGAATTGACGTTCTGCGCGTTGAAGGAGGTGGTGAAGATGTACCGCTGGTTGAAGCGGTCGTAAACAACCTTCGGGTCGAAGGTAGCGGGCGCCGTGGTTTCGCCCTTGATTCTGACATCCGCCCAGAAGGCGTTGAGCGACATGCGCTGAAGCAGGGCACCCGCGCGCGTGCGGACGTTAATCTCGTTGTTGGTCACGGTCATAACGTGCTGGGTGCCGACCGCGCCGTGCGTGTCGGGCGGAATGCTGCCGCCCGACAACTGCTCGCCCTGGAAGGTCTTGGCAGGCGCCGGGGAAGAGCCCATCGCGGCCGCCGCCGGGGGCTGCGCGCCGGGCGTGTCGGACGGGCTGAACGTCATCTGGTCGTCGCCGGGCGCGGTCAGGTCCTCGAACCGCTCGGGGCGCCCCCCCGGCGGGTTGATGGGCCGCAGCTCGGTCGCGCCCAAGTCGGACGGGGCGAGCGACAACTGCTCTGCCGCGCGGGCCAGGTTGATCGGCGAAGCGACCCTGATGTTAACCGTCTCCGGCTGATAGACACCGCCGGCGCCCGTCTGGTCTCCCTCATCCCCGGCCGTCAGTCCCGTTTCGCCGGGGGGAGGTGCTTCGACCTCGTGCCCGCCGCGCTGCGCGTCGGCGACGTTGGCCGGAACCAGAAGTCCCGAGAGCAGGAGCGCCAGGACAAGGGAAACTCTCAGGGCGCGGTTCGCGCTCGCACTCCACCCCGTCGCGTGCCACCGAAAAAGGGCGCGCGGGGTCAATGAGGTGCGGGCACAAGAAGACTTTCTTGCGTCTCTCATTTTGCTAAATCCTCCAGCTACGTCAGGCCGTCGCTAAAACAACCTGTCCATCGGCATGGCGAAAGGTGGAACAAGACTGCGGTCTTGCTGAACTCAGTCCTCGGCCGCAGTAATAACCATGCGCGGCGAGGGGGTGAAGGGCACAAAAGGTTGACTCGGCGGACTGCTTGGGTCGCGGCGGCGGACGCGTGCCGCCCCGGATGAGTGACTGTCTATTTATTTAATGATTCGCAGACGCTAGTCGGTAAAGACTGGGCGGGAATCATACCCCACGCGCCGCGGCGGCGGCAAGGCGAGGGGCGCCGTTCTTCGTGCCTGCGGACCGCGAAAGAAGGCCGGGGGCCGGCAGGGCTGTGCGAATCATCGGCGGCAGGCGTTCAGTAACACCAGCGCCTCGTCGGCCTGCGAATCCACGGCGACGAGATCGAGGTCTTTGTCGCCGTCGAAGTCGGCGGCGGCAATCCCGCGCAGACGCGCCCCGGCCGCCAGCCGCGGCAGCAGGCGAAACGCCCCGCCCCGATTGCCCAGCAGTAAAGAGACTTCGCCCGTGCCCGAAGCGGTCGCGGCCACGTCGGCTACGCCGTCGCCGTCGAAGTCCGCCACAGCCACCCCGAAGGGTTGAATGCCCGCGGCGAATTCGCGTGCGCCGGCGAAGAGTCCGCTCCGCCCGGCCCGCAGCAGGGCGGAGACGCTGTTGCCGGCCAAATTGGTCGTCAGCAGATCGGCCTGCCCGTCGCCGTCGAAATCTCCGAAGTTGACGGTCGTCGGGTTGATTCCGGCCGTGTAGTTCGCCGGCTCGCCGAAGCCGCCCGCCCCGTCGCCGCGGACGAGTGAAACGTCGCCCGAGCGGTGGTTGGCCGTCGCAATGTCGAGCCGTCCGTCGCCGTCGGCGTCGGCCACGGCCAGCCAGAAGGGGCGGGAGCCGACGGGAAAAGTACGCGGCTCGGCGAAGCCGCCCCCCGGCCGCGCGAGGATGACAGAGACGTTGTTGCTGAGATCGTTCGCGGTGGCGAGGTCTGCGCGGCCGTCGCCGTTAAAATCGGCCGCCACGACTACGCGCGACGAACGCGCCCCGGCCATCTCGAAGGGGGCCGCGAACCCGCCACGACCGTCGCCGCGCAGCACGAACATCTTCAACTGCGCCGAGGCCAGGGCCGCCAAGTCCGTGCGGCCGTCGCCGTCGAAATCGCCGGTGGCGAGCGAGCCGGGCACGCCGTCCACGGCGAAGGTTTCGGGCCGGCCGAACTTGCCCTTGCCGTCGTTGAGCAGGCGGACGATGCCCCTGCCGATGGCGAGTGCGAGGTCTGGTTTGCCGTCGCCGTTCAAGTCGGCGACGGCCACGGCACTCGCGCCGTCCACTCCTTCGTAAAGGTCCGGGGCAGCGAAGCCGCCGCGCCCGTCGCCGCGAAAGACGGTCAGCTTATTGATGGCCGCCACGTCCTGATTGCCGTCGCCGTCGAAGTCGGCCACGGCGACGAAGACCGCCGCGACCGGCGGGGCCGGCATGCCGAGCGTCGCGGCGTGCGACAGTCCGCCGGCTGAATCCGTGAGCATGATCTGAACGGCGTCGGAGAGCCCGTCAACGATGGCCGTATCCGCGCGCCCGTCCTTGTTGAAGTCGCCCCACGCCCCGTGGAGCGAGCCGGGCGAAGGGAAGACGCGCGCCGCGTCGAGCGTCGCACCCCGGCCGAGCACTAGCCCCAGGCTGTCCGACCCGTAGTTGGCCGAGACGACATCTGCGCGCCCGTCGCCGTTGAAGTCGCCCGCGGCGAGAGCGCTTGGCGTTCGGCCCAGAGCGTATCTGCCCGCGGGCGCAAATCCGCCGCGCCCGTCGCCGGCCAGAAGCGTCATGTAGCCGAAACGCGCGCTCGACGCCGACAAATCGAGTTTCCCATCGCCGTTCAGGTCGGCCGCCATGACAGCGAAGGGCTCGGCGCCGACGGCGAACGCCCGCCCCGCGCCGAAGCCCCCGCGCCCGTCGCCCAAAAGGACCGTGACGGTATTCGCTCCGGAGTCGGCCGTCGCCACGTCGAGCGCGCGGTCGCCGTTGAGGTCCGCCACGGCCAGCGCCACGGCCCCCCGGCCCGCGGCGAAGCTTGAGGCCGCGCCGAAGCCCCCGCGGCCGTCGCCCGGCAGCACGGAAACGTCCGCAGAGCCGTGGTTGACGACCGCTAGATCGACCCGCCCGTCGTGATTCAGGTCGCCCGCCGCGACGGCGCGCGGGCTGGTGCCCACCGAAACCCGCGCCGGCGCCGAGAACTCTCCGCCCGCCCTGCCCAGAAAAATCGAGACGCTGCCCTCTTCCGAGTTGACCACGGCGAAGTCGGCGCGGCCGTCGCGGTTGAAATCGGCGGCGACGACACCCACCGGCGCCTTCCCGGTCTTCAGCTTCCGGGCGACGCTGAAAGAGACCTGTTCGCAGCGGCCGGCGGCCTGGCGCCCGGCTTGAGCTTGCGGCAGGGCCGGCGCCGCGAATACGGCGGCCAGAAGAAGGGCGGACAACATTTTCATTACAGACATGACCTCTCGCACGGCGCGGGCTCGTGCGCGGACCTCTCCGGATGTTTTAAGCGGACTGCGACTCGGCGCACCGGCGCGGGAGGGGAGTGCGGCAGGGTAACCTTTCGCGGGCGGCCGAGACAAGCGAGGGCGGGACGGGCGCAGGATGAAGCAGACGAGGCCACAAAGCCGGACGTGAAAGCGGACAGCCCACCCGAGACCTTTGCGTCTCGGGTGGGCTGCCTGTCGTTAAACGGGCGGCGGAAGGTAAGACTGCCGCGGCCCGCAGATTGTCAGGTTACGGCAGGCCCTCGACGACGACGAAGACCTTGAAGTTGCCGGTCTGCTGGACGCCGAAGAGCAGTTGCACGTCAATGCTCGTGCCGGGCAGTAGCGGCGTCGCCAGAGACACGGTGTCGGCCGAGAGCGTCGAGTTGAAGCCGCCGCCGTTGGGCTGGGCGGGCGGCTCTTCGAGCGTCGTGCCCTGAATGGCGAGCGGCGCCCCGCCGCACGGGTTACCCTCGACCGAGAGGGGCGAGGTGATGGCCCGCAGGTCGGCCGTGCCCCCTGAGGCCGGGAAGGTGCTGAGGTCAACGATGCGGAACCTCAGCCGCGTCACCGGCAGGCCCGTGTTGTTCGTGAACCGCCGCCGGATCGAGAGCGTGCCGAGCGTCGAGGTCGAGCTGCCCGGGTTATTTTGGACGGTGCGGACGCGGTTCGGCGGCTGCGTGACCGCGACGCAGGGCGCCACCGGGCTCGGCGGAATCACCGACGTGCGCGGCAGCGGCGAGGAGAGGTTCTCCGGCCCCGGCGCGCCGAGCCGCTGCTGGGCGGCGCCCGCGCCGGCCGTGCCGTTGGTGTCCACGAAGATGAAGTCGGCGGCGTTGTTGTTCGTGTCCTTCGGGAAGCCGTTGACGGGGCAGAAGCCCATCACCGTCGTCGAGCCGCCCTTGCCGCAGGCGTCGCGCACCCAGGCGTAGTCAATGTTGAAGGTGGCGTTGGTGAGCGGCAGGCCCGCGCCCTCCCTGTAGAGCGTGTTGGCCTCCGAGGTCGAGCCGACCGCGTCGAGGCGGTTGGCTGAGTTGAAGTTAGCCGCGTTCGCCGTGTTGAAGAGGGCGATGCCGACGTTGTCGGGGATGTCTATGGTGTAGGTGGCGTCGCCGGTCGCGGTCGTGCCGTTGCCGGCCGGGTAAGCGGCGAGCGAGTAGCCGACCGAGTTCACGCAGAGGTAGTGGCCGTAGCCCGGGATGACCGTGCCGTTCGGGATGGTGCAGCGGACGACGCCGTCGGAGGCCGCGACGGCGTAGCCGGCCGAGCCGTCAGCGGAGGCGACCGTCAGCGACGAGTTCGTGGCGTTGTAAATCTCGATGAACTCGTCGTTGGCCCCGTTCGGCCCGCGCCAGCGGAACTCGGAGATGACGAGTTCGCCGGCCCCGGCCGGCATCGTGGCCTTCGCCCACCACGTGTCGTGGCGGCTGCTGAAGCCGCCCGTCACCGGCACCTTGAGGTGCGCGTACTCGCCGACGACCCACATGTCGCGGTCGTTCGACGGGTCGGGGACGGCCATCGTGTAGTCGCCCCAGCGGGCGCGGCCGTTGCTGTCGGTGGTCGCGTAGTTGTCGAGCCCCTCGGCGTAGACGACGGGGTCGCGCGTCGTGTTGATCGGGTCCGAGGCGAGACGGACGGCGTAGGCCGTGTCTACGTAGTCGTCCTCCTCGAACTCGCTGAAGTTGATCATCACGTCGTTGTTCTTGTTGACGGCTATGGCCGGCCAGGCGTAGTGCCTGCCGCCGTTGGTCTGCGTGGCGGTCGGGTCTTCGACGCGGCCGCGCTGGACGATGCCGCCCGTCGTGGTCAACTGCCACCACTGCGTGCCGACCCGCACGGTGGCCGTGCCCGAGGTGGCCGGGATGCCGATCTTGTGGACGGCCCAGACGTGGCCGTTGCGGTAGACCATGTTCTGGATACGCGCGTCGCCGGCCTCGATGCCGAGGGTGCTGTTGGCGGCGCCGACGGTCGAGGTCGTGTCGAGCTGCGGCAGCCAGTTGCCCTCGCTGCCGGTGTTCCAGAAGGTGCCGCTGTTGATGGCGTTGTTGACGATGCCGACCGAGGGCGACGAGGGCGTGCCCGTCACGGCGTACATCTGGAGGCGGCCCGTCGTGTTGTTGTTGAAGTTGCGGACGACGTACATCGTCCCCTCGTTCGGGTCGTAGGTGTCGGAGGGACAGAGGCCCGTGCCGAAGAAGGTGGCGTTGTCGGGCGTGACGAACCGCTGGAAGGACGTGAGCGTGCCGGCGCGGGCCGCCGGGTAGTCAACGACGATCAGGTTGCCCTGCGTGGTGCCGGGCGTGGCGCCGACGCCGAACATGTTGAGACCGATAGCCAGCCAGTTCTTGTTGAAACCCACCGTGGGGAAGTCGGCGCCGAGGTTGGCCGAGCCGACCGTCAGCTCGTAGTAGGTGTAGACGCCTGCGGGGTCGCCCGTCTGCGAGACGGCGATGAGCAACTGGTTGTTGGCCGAGATGCCGCCGGCCAGCGTGTACTGGATGAAGCGGTCGTTGTAAGGGTCGTACTGGACGCGCGGGTCGAAGAGGCTGCCCGTCGGGTGCGGGGCGAGCGGCGACCAGAATGTGTCAATCGAGACGGTCGAGACGGGCGCGCCCGTCGCCTTCTCGTAGACGCGGTAGTTGTTGTTCGTCACCGTCATCGAGCGCGCGAGGCCCACGGCGCCGTGGATGTCGGGCGGGATGAAGCGGCTGGCCGAGCCGACGCGCGGCCCGTCCTCCTGCGCGTGGTAGCTCTGCGAGGGGGCCGGCGAGGGCGCGGCCGGCTGCGGCTCATCCTCGCCCTCCGGGGCGGCCGAGAGGCCGTCCGAAGGCGCGCCGGAGAGGCCGGACGAGGGCGCGGCCGAAATCCCGGTCGAGAGCGCGGGCGCCTCGCCGTCCTGCGCATAAGGGTCCTCGTCGTAGGGCAGCGGGCGCGGCGGCGGGATCGACTTCAGCTCCTCCGAGCCGGCGGTCGCCGGGTTCAGCGCCTCCTCGCGGGCGAGTTGTGCGAAGCTCGCCACGGCCTTCTGCGTGATCTGGACCGTGCTGCCGGTGGCGCCCTGCGCGGCGGCGGCGGACCCGGCGGCGCGCGCGGGCGAGGCCGCGCCGAAGACGGTGGCCTGACAGAGCAGGCTCAGGGACAGCGCGGCCCGCCCGCAGTTCTTCGCGGCCTTCAACAGCCGGCGGCGGGCGGGGGCGGTCGGACGATGGAAAATGCTGAGTCGCATGGAGCGTTCTCCTCCTGATGGGCAGGAACGGGGCTGCAAACTGAACCCGACGACGGGCGGGCTTCGACAGCGCAGACGGAGGCCCGCCGCGCGAGGGTTGGTGCTAAATTTTCAGGTGGTCCGGCTGTGGTCCTCACCGCTCGGCCGGCGAAGACTTGAAGGTCTCACGAGTACGGTTCTCGCCGTGGAACACCCGCGGGAAGAAGCGGCCTTCGCTGAGCGCGCCAGATGATAAAGCATGGCCCCCCGGACCGCAATGACCGACCCGGGAAAGTATTGCGCGTCGCGGCGGGGGCTCTGCCGGTAGGCCGCCCGTGCCGGCCGGGTCGGTTTCAGAGGCACTTCTGGAGCGCGGCGGGGCGGCCGAGGCGGAGACGGAAGGTGCCGACCTCCGCGCCCGACCCGACGAGCGTCACCGCGAGCGTCATGTTCCGGCCCTCGACGACGCCCGCGTAGCGAGCGCGAAAAGTCTCTTCGCCTTCGGCGCGAACGGGCGCCGAGTCGGGCGCGTCCGCCTCGACGCGCGAAGGGCCGCCGCCCTCCCGGACGTAAGTGCCGGCGGCCTCGAAGCGCCCGGCCGCGTCGAGCGTGACCGGCCCCTCGAAATGGCCGTGCGCGCAGTCGAACTCGACCGTGACGCGGCCGGCGCCCGCCACCAGCCTCGCGTGAGACCCGCCCCACTCGCCCGCCTTCAGCGTCATACTCTTCACCACCGCGCGGCGGGCCGCGGCCGGACGCCGCCCGCGCTGCGCCTCGTCCGCCCCGCTGCGTCCGGCCGAAGCCGCGACGGGCGCCGCCAGTGCCGACAGCGCCGACAGCGCCGACAGCGCCGCCAGCGCCACCGCGGCCAGCGTCGGCTTCAACAGGCTCCCCAGGCTTTGTGATTTCATTTGTGACTTCACCGGGCCGCCGCCGCTTCAGGGCTCGACGTTGCGGAGGATTATGACGACGTTCGCGGCCGAGTCGGCCACCGCCAGGTCCGTGCGGCCGTCGCCGTCGAGGTCCGCGGCGCAGAGGCCGCGCGGGCGCCCGCCCGACTCGAAGGCCCGCGCCGCGGCGAACCCGCCCCGCCCGTCGCCCAGCAGGACGGAGGTTGTGCCCGCGCCCGTGTTCGAGACGGCGAGGTCTTTGCGCCCGTCGCCGTCGAAGTCCGCGACCGCGAGCGAGTAGGACTCGCGCCCCGCCACGAAGGCGCGCACGGCGACTAACCGGCCGCGCCCCTCATTCCGCAGTACCGAGAAATTCTTCGACCCGTAGTTCGAGACGGCCAACTCGGGGCGCCCGTCGCGGTCGAGGTCCACTGCGACGAGCGCCGTGGGGGCGGCCCCCGCCGCGTAATCCTCGCCGGCACGGAAGCGGCCCCGCCCGTCGCCCCTGAGTACCGTGACGGTGCCGGCCCGGCTGTTGGCCGTTACCAGATCGAGCCGCCGGTCGCCGTCGAGGTCTGCGGCGGCGAGGCCGAGCGGCCGCGCGCCGACAGCGTAAGTGGCCTTCGGGCCGAAGCCCCCGCTCCCGTCGCCGAGCCTGACGGAGACGCGGCCGGGGTTGTCACCCGAGCTCGCCAGGTCGAGCCGCCGGTCGCCGTCGAAGTCCGCGAGGACCAGAGAGCGGACCCCGCCCTCGTCCTCATACAGGGCGGGCTTGGAGAAACCGCCCCCGGCGGCGCCGAGGAGGATCGACAGGTCGCCGGTCCGCGGGTTGGCCGTCACCACGTCGGCGCGCCCGTCGCCGTCGAGGTCGCCGGCGGCGAGGGCCGCGGGCTGAGCGCCGGCGTCGAAGCTCTGTGCCCTGCCGAAGCGGCCGTCCCCTTCGTTTCGCAGCAGCGACACGTCGCGCGAGTTGAGGTTGGCGGTCAGCAGGTCCGCGCGGCCGTCGCCGTCCGCGTCGTGCGCGACGACGAAGCGCGGGAACGTGCCGACGGCGTGCCGGCCCGCTTCGCGGAAGTCGCCGCCGCCCGTGCCCAGCAGGACCGTCACGGCGTTCGGCGCCGAGTTGGCGACGGCCAGGTCGGCGCGGCCGTCGCCGTCGAAGTCCGCGGCGCAGAGCGATAGTGGCCCTTCGCCGACCACGACGGTCTTCGCCGTCGTCGGCAAGCCCCGGCCGCGGGCCAGGAAGATCGAGACCGTGCTGGCCCCCTCGTTGAGAACCGCCACGTCTTTCGCCCCGTCGCCGTCGAAGTCGGCCGCGACCAACTGCGAAGGGTTGAGGTCTGCGCGGTAGCTCCTCGCGGCGGCAAGGCCGCCCCGCCGACCCGCGAGCACCGAAACCACCTCGCCCGTGAAGCCGGCGACGGCGAGGTCGGCCATCCGGTCGCCGTCGAGGTCTGCGATTGCCGCCGCCGACGGCGTCCCGCCGACCGCGTACTCGACCGCCGGGGCAAAGCCGCCGCGGCCGTCGGCGTAGAAGACGGAGGCGCTCTGCGACTGCGAGTTGGCCGCCACGAGGTCCGTGCGGCCGTCGGCATTGAGGTCGCCGGCCGTCACCGCGAACGGCCGCTCGCCGGTCGTCAACTCTCCCGCCGCGACGAAGCCGCCCCGCCCGTCGCCCGCCAGGAGCGAGACAGAATCGGAGCCGGAGTTGGCGACGGCGAGGTCGGCGCGCCCGTCCGAGTTGAAGTCGGCGACGGCGAGTGCGAGCGGGGCGCGGCCGACGGCCGGAGTGGCCGACGGCCTGAGCGCGCCGCCCGGCGCGTTGAGCAGGACCGAGACGTTGTTCGAGAGGCTGTTGGCGACGGCCAAATCGGCGTGGCCGTCGCCGTCGAAGTCGGCGGCGGCGAGCGCCCGCGGCCCCTTCCCTGCTGGCACGGGCGCGCCCTCGGAGAACCCTCCGGAGGCGAGGCCGACGAAGACCGAGAGGTTGTCCGAGCCGCTGTTGGCCGCCACGAGGTCGGGTCGCCCGTCGCGGTCGATGTCGAGGGCCGAGACGGCGACGGGCGCCACGCCCGCGCGCAGGCTCAGGTCAACGCGGAAGGAGACGGCCGCCCGCCCCACGCGTGCCGGCGCGGCGTCTCCCCCGCGGCGCGAGGCCCCGCCCTGAGACGCGCACGGCACGTAGGACCGGGCCGCCGCCGCGGCCCACTGCGCACAGAAGGCGACGGCGGCCAACAGGGATAGCAACAGGCTCGCGCCTCTCATCCGCCTGCGTCGTGAAGAGCGTGGATGCCCGGCTCGGCCGTGTTCCCTCATTCGGTCCCGCCTGCTCACGCGGCCTTGTGCTTCCTGAACCACTCCTGAAGGCGGCGCCAGCCGTCGGCGGCCGCCTCGCGGTCGTAGCCCGGGCGGTAGTCTGCGTGGAAGCCGTGGCCGGCTTCGGGGTAGACGACGATCTCGGAGGCGCGCCCCTCTTTGGTCTTCGAGTTCTTCAAAGCCGCGCGCATCCGCTCGACCGTCTCCAAAGGAATGCCCTGATCCTTGCCGCCGTAGAGGCCGAGGACCGGGGCCTTCAGCCTGCCGGCCACGTCAACGGGATGCTCGGGCTGCAAGGGGTTCGGCGACCCCTGCGCGTTGGGGACGAGGCGGCCGTACCAGGCCACGCCCGCGTCGAGCCGCGGGTTGTGGGCCGCGTAGAGCCAGACGACGCGCCCGCCCCAGCAGAAGCCCGTAATGCCGAGACGGTCGGCGTTCGCTTTGCCCGTCGCGCGCGCGTAAGCGACGGCCGCGTCGAGGTCCGACATCACCTGAGAGTCCGGCACCCGCGCGACGATCTTCATGATCTCCTCGCGCGGCGCTTTCGACACGTCGCCCTGCCGCGCGTACATCTCGGGCGCGATTGCCATGTAGCCGAGCTTGGCGAAGCGGCGGCACACGTCCTTGATGTGCTCGTGGACGCCGAAGATTTCCTGCACGACGAGGACGACGGGGAAGTTTCGGCCGCGCTCCGGCATGGCGCGGTAGGCCGGCAGCTCGCCGCCCGCGACGGGTATCCTGACCTCGCCGGCGACGAGGCCGCGGTCGTCGGTCGTGATGACGGTCTGCGCGGCGACGGGGCTCACGGCGAGGGCAAAACCCGCGGCCAGACTCGTCACCACAAACTTCCTGCGCGACACTTCCTCGGGCAGCAGCCCCGTTAACTCTTCCTGCACTCGGCTGGTCTCCCTTCCGGGGTGGTTGGCGTGCCCGCCACTTTAACCCACGCCGCCGCGCCGCGGGAAGGGACCGCGCGACCGAACGCGCGACGGAAGAGGCCGGCGACCGAACTTGCCCGCCCGCCGCCGCGCGGGCGATGATCGCCCTTCGATGAACTTGCCCTCCGAGAGTCTGCGCCGCAACGTCGTCACGCTCCGCGGGCGCGCGGGCCGGCGGGGCGGCTGTTTGACTGCGCGTTGAATTTGACGTAGATAGGTGCGGTAAGTTTCCCCGCCGGCATCACCAGAACACAGAGAGCGACCGTATGGGCAGAACCTCCGCACCCCTTCTCGCGCTCGCGGCACTCGCGGCGCTGGCGCTCGCCTCGGGCGGCTGCTCGCGCGGCGCCGTCAAGGCCGACAACGGCAACGAGACTTCTCAGAACGCGGCGGCCTCGGGCAGCGCGCCCGCCGCCGCACCCGCCGCGCCCGCGCTGCCCGAGGGTGGCGACGCCCGCACCTACTTCGAGCACGGGATGGCCGCCTACCGCGAGAACCGCGACGACGTGGCCGTGGCCGCCTTCCGTAGGGCGACCGAGCTCGACCCCGCCTGGGCCGAGGCACATTACCGGCTCGGCCTCGCGCTCTCGGCCACGGGGAGCGACGAGGATGCCGAGAAGAGCTTCAAGGCCGCGGTCGAAAACTTCGAGAAGCTGCTCGACGACGAGCCGAAGAACTCCGAGGCGCTGTTCCTGCTGGGGCTCGCCTACGGCAAGCTCGGCGAGTACGAGAAGGCCGCCAAGGCGCTGAAGGAGTCGGTTAAAAATGCGCCCGAGGAGGACGACGACAAGTACTACGAGCTGGGCCTGGCCCACTACAAGCTGGCCGAGTACAAGGAGTCTGTGACGGCGCTCAACAAGGCGCTCGAAATCAACCCAGACATGTTCCCGGCGACGGACGCGCTCGAACGCGCCAAGTCCGGCCTCCAGCGCCGCGAGGAGTTCATCAAGCGGCAGGAGCAGCTCCTCAAGCAGCAGAAGGAGCCGAGGGGCCGGAGGCGCGACGACGCGGACGATGACGAGGGCCGCAACTCGAACGGCGCCAACCCGGCCCCGCGTCCGCCGGCCCCGGCGGCGACCCCGGCGGGCTGAATCCGCGCGATTTCCGCGGGCTGAAGCCACGCTCTCGGGGGCACAAGGTTACGCCTCCCGGCCGCGGCTCCGGAGCCGGCTGCGGAGCCGCGCCGGCCGCGCTTCTTACAACTTTTTACAGCGCCGCGTTTGGCCCTCCGGCCGCGCCCGGCGGTAAGATTGGCGGGCGAAAACTTCAGCCCGAATTTCGAGCCCTCTCGCCCCGAGCCGCCGAGCCTGTATGAGAGACCGCCTGGCCCTTCGTTCGATTCCGCTCCTGTTGGCCCTCTTCCTCTCAGGCGCCGCGCCGCCGACGGGCGCGCGCGCCCAGAGTCCGCGCGTCGCGGGCGCGGCCGAGACTGCGCTCGCCCTCAAGAGGCTCAACGTGACGGGCGGCGCCCTCTACGTCGGCGCGCACCCGGACGACGAGAACACGGCGATGCTCGCCTACCTGGCGAACGAGCGGAGGGTCCGCACGGCCTACCTCTCGATCACGCGCGGCGACGGCGGGCAGAACATCATCGGCCCCGAGAAGGGCGCGGCGCTCGGCCTCGTCCGCACGCAGGAGTTGCTGGCCGCGCGGCGCATCGACGGCGCCGAGCAGTTCTTCACCCGGGCCGTCGATTTCGGCTACACGAAGTCGGCCGAGGAGGCCCTGCGCGTCTGGGGGCACGAAGAGGTGCTGGCCGACGTGGTCTGGGTCGTCAGGCGCTTCCGGCCCGACGTGATCATCTCGCGCTTCCCCACGACGGGCGAGGGCGGCCACGGCCAGCACACGGCCGCGGCCATCCTCGCCCGCGAGGCTTTCGAGGCCGCGGCCGACCCCGCGCGCTTCCCCGAACAGCTCAAGCACGTCGCGCCGTGGCGCGCGAAGCGGCTCGTCTGGAACGTCTTCCGCTTCCGCCCCGGCGACAGGCTGCCCGAGGGCGGCAAGCTCGTCTCGGTTGACCTCGGCGCCTACAACCCACTGCTCGGCGAGTCCTACACAGAGATCGCCGCGCGCAGTCGCACGCAGCACAAGAGCCAGGGGTTCGGCTCGGCCGAGCGGCGCGGCGCGGCCGTCAACCACCTCGCGCACCTCGCGGGCGACGAGGCCGAGCGCGACCTCTTCGACGGCGTAGACCTGACCTGGCGCCGCTTCGATGGAGGCGAGCAGGTGGGCCGCCTGCTCGCCGAGGCCGAGCGCGCGTACCGGCCAGATGACCCGCAGGCCATCCTCCCGCTGCTCCTGCGCGCGCACCGCGCGATGTCCGGGCTCGACGCGAGCGACCCCGTCATCGAGGCCAGGCGCGCCGACCTGCTCGAAGCCGTCCGCTCGGCCGCGGGCCTCTGGGTCGAGGCGATTGCGGCCGGGCCGACGGTAGTGCCGGGCGGCGAGTTGAAGGTGACGGGCGCGCTCGTCAACCGCACGGGCTACCCTCTGCGCCTGACAGGCGTGTCTGTAGTGGGCGTCGTGCCGGACGGGAGCGGCCGGGGCGTGAACGGCGTCCGCGGGGCCGCCTCAAGCTCGCCGGGCCGCGCGGGCGGGTGGGAGCTGAAAGCGAACCAGCCAGAGTCCGTCGAGGTGCAGGTCAAAGTGCCGGCCGCGGCGCTTCCGAGCCAGCCCTACTGGCTGGAGGAAGGGGCCGCGCCCGGCCTCTTCCGAGTTCGAGACTATTCGTTGGTCGGCCTGCCCGAGACGCACCCGCTGCGCGCCGTCTTCACGGTCGCGGCCGGGGCCGAAGGCGACGAGCTGACCTTCGACGTGCCGGTGCTCTACCGCTGGGTTGACCGGGTGCGCGGCGAACTCTACCGCCCGGTCGCGGTCGTGCCGGCCGTCTCCGTCAACCTCTCGGAGCGCGTGCTCGTCTTCCCCGACGCCGGCACGAAGCAGTTGCGCGTCACGCTGCGCGGCAACGCGGCCGGGGGCGCCAGCGGAGTCCTGCGCCCGCAACTGCCCGCCGGCTGGTCGACCACTCCCGCGGCCGCCGCCTTCTCGCTCGGAAATGGCGTAGAGATGCGGCTCGCCTTCACGCTCAAGCCGCCGACGGCCGCCGCCTCCGGCACCATCCGCTTCGCGGTCGAGATGCCGGAGGGCGTGCCCGCGCCGGCGCGGGGCGTGGTCGAGATCGACTACCCGCACGTCCCGCCGCAGTTGCTCTTCCCGGCGGCCGAGGCGCGGCTGGTGCGCACGGACGTGAGGCGGCGGGGCGAGCGAATCGGCTACGTGACGGGCTCGGGCGACGAGGTGCCGGAGGCACTGCGGCAGGTCGGCTACGAGGTGGTCATGCTCTCTGATGAAGAGCTCGAAGAGGCCGACCTTACGCGCTTCGACGCGGTGGTGACGGGCGTGCGCGCCTACAACACTCGGCCGCGGCTGCGCGCGGCGCAACTGCGCCTGCTCGAATACGTCGAGCGCGGCGGCACGCTCGTCGTGCAGTACAACACCGACGACCGCTCGCTCGAAGGCTTCGCGCTCGGCCCCTACCCGCTCAAGCTCTCCGCGAACCGCGTGACGCTCGAAGACGCGCCCGTCAGGCTCGTCGCGCCCGCCGACCCGCTGCTCGTCGCGCCCAACCGCATCACGGCCGCCGACTTCCACGGCTGGGTTCAGGAGCGCGGCCTTTACTTCCCTTCGGAGTGGGACGCGCGCTACACGCCGCTCTTCGCCGCGGCCGACCCCGGCGAAAAGGAGTCGCTCGGCCTGACGCTTATCGCGCGCCACGGCCGCGGCACCTACGTCTACACGCCGCTCTCATGGTTCCGGCAGTTGCCGGCGGGCGTGCCCGGCGCCTTCCGCCTCTTCGTCAACCTCGTCTCGGCCGGAGGCGACGAGCCGAGGGCACGACCGGCACCGTCGAAAGGCCGGCGACGATGAGCGGCCGTGAGCGGGACGGCTCGACGGGCCGGCGAGGGGAAGACGAGTTGCGGGCCGAACGTGAGGGGCTCGAACGTGAGGGGCTCGAACGTGAGGGCGCCGACTTGAGGGACGCGGACGAGAGTTCGAGAAACGTGCCCGACGGTTCGAGAAACGCGCGCGGGACGCGCCCGCACGTCGAAGCCCCACCGCCGTTCGGCGGCAGCTGGCGAAGGCTCTACGCGGCCGTCCTCCTGAACCTGGCGCTGATGATCGTGCTCTTCTATCTCTTCATGAGGGCCTTCTCGTGAGGGCGCTCGACTGGCTGGTGCTCGGCGCGTCGCTGGCCGGCATCGTCCTCTACGGCCTCTGGAAGGGCCGGCGGACGCGCGACCTCGAAGACTTCCTGGTCGCCGACCGAAGTCTCCGCTGGCACCGCGTCGCGCTCTCCATCATGGCGACGCAGGCCAGCGCCATCACCTTCCTCTCAACGCCCGGGCAGGCTTACGCCGACGGGATGCGCTTCGTCCAGTTCTACCTCGGCCTGCCGGTGGCGATGGTCGTCCTCTCGGCCGTGGCCGTGCCCGCCTATCACCGCCTGAAGGTCTTCACGGCCTACGAATACCTGGAAGGGCGCTTCGGGCCGGAGACGCGGCTGCTGGCGGCCGGCCTCTTCCTCGTGCAGCGGGGGCTGGCGGCGGGGCTGACGATCTACGCGCCCTCGGTCATCCTCTCGGTCATCCTCGGCTGGGACATCCGTTACCTCATCCTCGCCATCGGCGCGCTGGTCGTCGCCTACACGGCCGCGGGCGGGGCGCGGGCCGTGGACAACACGAACTTCCAGCAGTTCCTCATCATCAGCTTCGGGATGGTGGCCGCGCTGTTGACGACAATCGCGCTGCTGCCGGCCGACGTGTCCTTCCTCGAAGCCGTGCGCGTGGCGGGCGAGGCGGGCCGCCTCAACGTCATAGACTTCACCTTCGACCTGTCGAACCAGTACAACTTCTGGTCGGGCCTCGTCGGCGGCTGCTTCCTCGCGCTCTCCTACTTCGGCACAGACCAATCGCAGGTGCAGCGATACCTGACGGCCGCGTCGGCCGCGCAGAGCCGGCTCGGCCTGCTCTTCAACGGGCTGGTCAAGGTGCCGATGCAGTTCTTCATCCTCTTCCTCGGCGCGATGGTCTTCGCCTTTTACCAGTTCACGGCCCCGCCCGTCTTCCACAACCCCGTCCTGCTGGAGAAGGCGCGCGCCGGCGCCGAAGGGGAGAGGATGGCGGAGGTGGAGACGCGCTACGCGGAGGCGCGGGCCGAGGCCGCGCGGGCGGCGCGCGAGGTGGCCGGTGCCGTGAGGGGCGCCGACGAGGCGGCGGCCGAGCGCGCGGGCGAGAGTCTGCGCGCGGCGCAGGCGCGGGCCGCGGAGGTCAGGGCCGAGGCCGTCGCGCTCATCAAGCGGGCGGACGCGGGCGCGAACACGAACGACACCAACTACGTCTTCCTCGGCTTCGTGATGCGGTATCTTCCGGCGGGGCTGGTCGGGCTCATCATCGCGGCCGTCTTCTTCGCCTCGATGTCCTCGACCGCCTCGGAGCTGAACGCGCTGGCCTCGACGACGGTGGTGGACTTTTACCGGCGCCTCTTCCGGCGCGAGGCGTCGGAAGGCCACTACGTCCGCTTCTCCAAGCTGGCGACAATCTTCTGGGGCCTCTTCGCCGTGGCCTTCGCCGAGTACGCCGGGCAGCTCGGCTCGCTGGTCGAGGCCGTCAACCGCCTCGGCTCGCTCTTCTACGGCACGATCCTCGGCATCTTCCTGCTGGCCTTCCTCTTCCGCCGGGTCGGCGGCCGGGCGGCCTTCGCGGGCGCCGTCGTCGGCGAGCTGGCGGTCCTCTACTGCTTCTTCTTCACGAAGATCGCCTACCTCTGGTTCAACGTCGTCGGCGCCGTGGTCGTCGTCCTGGCCGGGCTCCTGCTCTCGGCCACGCCGCTCGGGGAGGGCCGCGCGGCGGGCGAAGAAAAAAGCGGGGGCGACTAGGCCCCCGCTTCACCCTTAACTTTCGCGCGCGCCGTTCGGCGCGGCGGCTCTCACGCGCGTCCTACTGTCGTCCTACTGCTTCGACTTCCACTCGCCGACGAGCTTCTCGAAGCCTGCGAGGGCCTGCGGGTTGGCGTTGGCGGCCCTGCCGGCCTGGATGGCCTTCTCGCCGGTGGCGATGGCCTCGGCGGTCTTGCCCTGCGCGGCCAGGATGCGGGCCTTGAGGTTGAGGTTGTTGAAGTTCTCGCGCACCCTGATGGACTGCTCGGCCCAGCGCATCGCCTCGTTCAGGTCGAGTTTGTTCTGGAGCGCGAAGTTGGCGGCCTGGAGGGGCGTCTGCCAGTCGTCGGGCTTGGCGGCGGCGACCGTCTCGCGCGCCTTGCTGAAGGCCAGCGCGTTCACGTCCTTCACCGCCACGGTGAAGGGCACCACAATCCTCTCCCAGCGAATGCTGACGCGAGCCGAGTCGGCGCCTTCGGGGTCAACAGCGAAGAGCAACCACTCCTGCTTGTCGGCCGCCGTCTGCGGCCTGGCCTTGACGCGGAGCGCGTCCTTCTTCTCGTCGTACTGGAAGCTGCCCCACTGGCCGGGGTCGCTGTTGAAGATGATGGTCCACTCGTCGCGGCCCGGTATGGTGTGCAGGCTGTAGGTGCCGGCCTTCAGGGGCTGGCCGTTGACGAGCACGTCGTCGGTGACCTGGAAGGTGGTGGCCTCGTTGGCGCCGGTGCGCCAGACGCGGCCGTAGGGGACGATGGGCGCGTCTGCGGCGCGCGAGCGGGCGTCGTCGAGCGTGGCTGTGCCGGCCGCGGCGCCGGTCGGAGGGTCGCCCCAGATTTTGCGGTCCCTGACGCCGGGGCGGCTGTAGGTGATCGTCACGTCGGTGACGCCGACGGTCTGCGTGATGCTGGCCTTCGGGCTCGGGCGCGGCAGCCTGAGCGGCGACTGCGCGGCGAGGGGCGCGGCCGCGCACGCGAGCGCGAACGCGAACGCCGCGGCGCGCGGCGCGATTCTCATCAAAGTCTTCATCTGCGGTCTCTCCTTCTTAAAGTCGGGCGTGTGATTCGTCTGCCGGCCAGTATCCACCAGCGGGCGGGCGCCACACAACCGTCGCGGCACAATAGAATTTCGGCGTGAGATGCTAACAAAATCCGCGTCCCCCCGAGGTCAAGCTTTTGTAAAATCCGGGGCCGAGTCCGGCGCCTCCGCGAGCACGCGCCGGCCCGGCCAGCGCCCTCGGAACCGGCCGAGCCTCGCCTGCTTCGACCCGGCCGTCGCCCCGGACCCGTCGCGGTTGGACGCGCGGCCGCGGCGCTGCATATCATGTGGCCCGCCGCGCAGGCGCGGCCGGAGAGATGACCGGATGAGCGAAACACCTTCCCGCACCGCCGCGCTCGCACCCGACGCCCCGCACGACGCCGCGCACGACGCCGCGCCCGACGCCGCGGCCAACCCGCTGCGCTCGACGCACCTCTCCTTCGTCGGCGCCGGCGCGATGGCCGAGGCGATGATCGCCGGCCTCCTGCGCCGCGGCCTCGTCGGCCCCGAACAGATCACCGGCAGCCACCCGCGCGCCGCCCGCCGCCGGGAGCTTCAGACGCGCTACGGGATCGCCGTCACCGAGAGCAACCGCGAAGCGGCAGCGGCCGCCCTGTCGGCGCCGGGCGACGGGCGCGGCGAGGGGGCATCTCCGCCCGCGGGCGGGGGCGCCTCCGCGGGCGGAGTGTCGCGCTCGGTCGTCGTCCTCGCCGTCAAGCCACAGCGTTTGGGCGGCGTCCTGCGCGAGTTGCGCGGCGCGCTCGCCCCAGAACAGCTCGCGCTCTCGATAGTCGCCGGGGCGCGGATGGAGACCATCTCCGGCGAGCTGCTCCACCCGGCCGTCGTGCGGGCGATGCCGAACACGCCGGCGCAGGTCGGCGAAGGCATGACGGCGTGGACGCCCTCGCCGCCGGTGACGCAGGAGCAGGAGGCCGAGGTGCGGGCCGTGCTCGGCGCCCTGGGGCGCGAGATGCGCGTCGAGAACGAGAACATGATCGACATGGCGACGGCGCTCTCGGCCACGGGGCCGACCTACATCTTCATGATGATGGAGGCGCTCGTTGACGCGGGCGTCCACATGGGCTTCTCGCGCCACGTCGCGCAGGAGCTGGTCACGCAGACCATGCTCGGCTCGGTCCTCTTCGCGCGCGAGTCGGGCAAGCACCCGGCCGAGCTGCGCAACATGGTCACCTCGCCCGGCGGCACCTCGGCCGAGGCCATCTACCAGATGGAGAAGGGCAGCTTGCGGACGGTCCTCTCGAAGGCCGTCTACGCCGCCTACCAGCGCGCCGTCGCCCTCGGCCGGAAGTGATAAGAAATAGGAGCGGAACGATGTCTGAAGGTAATGAGGCTTTAACTCTCTGGGAATATGATGTGTCGGCTGAATACCGGGCCGACGCCGACGCCGTCATCTCTCAAGGGGATTGCCTTGACACACTAAAGAAACTGCCGGACAGCTTTGCCCAGCTCATCATCACTTCGCCACCCTACAACCTCGGTAAGGTTTACGAGAAAGCGACCGACCTTGACCTCTACCTGGACGCCCTCAAACCGGTAGTGTGCGAGCTTTCGCGTGTCCTCTCGGCCAACGGCTCCCTCTGCTGGCAGGTCGGCAATTTCGTCGAGAAGGGCGAGGTCTTCCCGCTCGACATCTTCTACTACCGCCTGTTCAAGGAGAGTGGCCTGAAGCTGCGCAACCGCATCATCTGGCACTTCGAGCACGGCCTGCACGCCTCGAAACGTTTTTCCGGTCGCTATGAGACCCTTCTCTGGTTCACTAAATCCGACGAGTACACCTTCAACTTGGACTCCGTGCGCGTGCCCTCGAAATATCCGGGCAAAACCCACTTTAAGGGGGAGAAGAGGGGGCAGCCCTCCGGAAACCCGCTCGGCAAAAACCCTTCCGACATCTGGCGTATTGTCGCTCACGATTTTGAGACGGGCCTCTGGGACATCCCTAACGTCAAAGCTAACCACCCTGAGAAGACTATCCACCCGTGCCAGTTCCCGATTGAGTTGGTAGAAAGGTGTGTGTTGGCACTGACCTGCGAAGGCGATTGGGTACTGGACCCGTTCTCGGGCGTCGGGTCGGCATTGCTCGCCGCACTCAAAAACGGGCGGCGCGCGTTCGGGTGCGAGAAGGAGGATGAGTTTGTTCGAATCGCCCGGGGGCGCATCGCCGATCTCGCCTCGGGCAAACTTCGCTACCGGCAATTAGGCAAACCGGTCCATAAACCAACGGGCCGCGAGAAGGTCGCCCAAGTGCCGCTCGAATGGCTTTCGAAGGAGGCTGGTGGATGAGGCTCGCTGCCCAGTTCTCATTCAAGAACGGATTCGAGGAGGTCAGCAAACGCTATCCCCACCTGTTGGCGGAAGTGCTCGCCGCCGTCCGCTCAATTGATGCCGCACAGTCGAAGACTAAGGTTAGTAAAGAAAAGACCATGACGGGCCAAACTCTCTACAGCCCGATCGCACTTAACACGGCCTTCAAAGAAAAACTTTACCCGCAAGGCTGGAAGAACTTGAAAGTTAATTGCGATTACCCTACCGAATATTATCTTGAAGATTACGAACACCGGGCGCCTATCCGAGGTGCATTCCGCGATATGGATTTCGTGAAGGAGCGGCTCGGCGTCGAGGTTCAGTTCGGGAAGTACTCTTTCATGGTGTACAACGTGTGCGCTAAAATGACTATCTTCCACAACCTCGGACACATCGACTGCGGCATTGAGGTCGTACCGGTCAAGTCCTTGG
The DNA here is from genome assembly GCA_035645715.1 of Pyrinomonadaceae bacterium. Lineage (GTDB taxonomy): Bacteria > Acidobacteriota > Blastocatellia > Pyrinomonadales > Pyrinomonadaceae > QHXN01. The sequence continues at coordinate 43,646 of DASQMB010000016.1, read as the reverse complement.
CGCTCGAAATGTCGTCCGGCGTCTCTTATTTCGAGCAGTTCGTCTGGGACCTGCGCCAGCGCGGCGTGGCCGACATTGACATCCCGGTCCTCATTCTCGGAATAGACGCGTAGGTCCGGCTGTTAAAGCCTTTGCGGCCGCGGAGGATTCAGGATGAAGACGATTCTGGCTCTCGCTGTCCTCGTCGTGCTGCTCCCGGCGGGGGTGCGGGCGGGTCAGGGGCTCCGGCGACTGGACCTGCGCTGCCCGCCGCCGGAGCGCCCGGTCGAGGCGCCTCCGCTTTCGGACGAGGCGCGGCGCGAGATGGAGGCGAAGCTCGCGGCGGCGCGGGCCGACTACGAGAAGAGCCCCGACGACGCGGACGCCATCATCTGGCTCGGCCGCCGGACGGCCTACCTCGGCCGCTTCCGAGAGGCGGTCAGAATCTTCTCCGAGGGCGTCGAGAAACACCCGCGCGACGCGCGCATGTACCGCCACCGCGGCCACCGCTACATCACCCTGCGCTGCTTCGACCTCGCCGCCGAAGACCTGGGCCGTGCCGCCCGGCTCGTCGAGAACAGGCCCGACGAGGTGGAGGCCGACGGCCTGCCGAACGCGCGCAACACGCCGACCAGCACACTCAAGACCAACGTCTTCTATCACCTCGGGCTGGCCCACTACCTCAAAGGCGACTTCGCGCGGGCGCGCGCGGCCTTCCGCGAGTGCGTCAGGTTCTCGAAAAACGCCGACATGCTCGCGGCCGCCTCGCACTGGCTCTACGCGACGCTCAGGCGGACCGGGCGCGCCGAGGAGGCGAGGCGCCTCCTCGAAGCCTTCGACGGCGAAGCCGAGGTCATCGAGAACCACGACTACAGGCGGCTGCTGCTGATGTACAAGGGGCGGACGACGCCGGAGCGGCTGCTGGCAGAGGCGTCGGGCGGCGGCGCGAAGGGGCTCGGCTACGCGACGACGGCCTACGGCGTCGGGGCGTGGTACGCCTACAACGGGCGGCCGGAGAGGGCCGTAAGGGTCTTCCTCGACGTGTTGGAGACGCGGCAGGCGACGAGCTTCGGGTACATCGCGGCCGAGGCGGAGCTGCGGAGGATGGGCGTCAGCCCGCCCGCGGGGCTGCCCGACAAGACGCTGCACGACTGAGGGCGGCGGGGCCGATTTCAGGCGATGCGGAGTGCGCCGGCGCGCTCGGCCACCTCGCCGAGCGCGAGGATTTCGCGCCGGATGGCGCGCCGCTCTTCGAGCAGGCGGCGGAAGAAGCTGCGCTCGGTGACGAAGAAGCGCGCGGCCCGCACGCCGGCCACGAAGCGGCCGAACTCCTCGCGGGTGCGCAGGGCGGCGTAGCCGGCCGGGGGCGCGACGAGCAGCACGCCGAGCGCGCCCGGCCAGCCGCGGAAGGCGTAAGCCCCCGCCGCCAACGCGAGCCAGGTCAGCGGCAGCAGCAGGAGCGCGGCGGCTATCTTGAAGGTCGAGAGCACGTCCTCGTAGTTGTTAGAGAACTTCGTGCCGAGGTAGCCGGCCAGCCAGTAGGCAGGGTAGTGGGCGGCGGCGCCGGCCGCGGCCAGCGGCGAGACCAGCGCGAAGAGCGCCACGCGCGGCAGCAGCCGCCCGACGCGCGCGTAGCGCGAGACCGACTCGGGCGATAGCTGGCGCGGGTCGCTGATGCCGGCCTCTTCCAGCTCCTGCTCGTAGAGCCGGATGCGCTGCTCCAGCCCTTCGAGCCGCTCGGCCGCGTGCTCGCGCAGGTAGGCGTAAGCCTCTACGAAGAGGCGCCGCCGCCGCAGCTCGCGCTCAAGGCTCAGTTCCCCGCCCGCTTCCGCCTCGTCCTCGGCCGAGAAGATTCGCTCGGCCCGCGCCACCATCTGCAAAGCCTCGTGGCGGTCGGCGTTCAGGGTCAGCGCCCGCAGGGCGGCGGCCACCTGGTCGGAGAGTTCGCGCACAGCCTCGCGCGGCGGCTCGCCCTGCTCGTCGAGCCGCACGGCGCCGACCCGTATCGGCTCGCCGAAGTAGAGCAGCGCCCCGCTGCGGAAGGTGGTCTTGGCCGTGTAGTAGAGGCCGGCGGGGACGACCCTGAGGTCGAGCGACGGGGCCGACGAGGCCGCGCCGAGCGCGATGCGGGCAGCGCCCGTCTTGAGGGGCTGGAGCTGCGGCTCGTTGTGCGAGACGCCCTCGGGGCAGATGGCGATGGTGCCGCCTCGCCGGAGCAGTTCGGCCGAGCGCGTGAAGGTCTCGCGGTTGCGCGCCGGGTCCGCGCCCTCGTCCTGCCGGCGGTAGACCGGGATCGAGTCGAGCTTGCGCACGAAGTAGCCGATGACCGGCGTCTCGAAGAGCGGCGACTTGGCGAGGAACGAGACGCGGCGCGGGGCGTGGCAGAGCAGGAAACAGGGATCGACCAGCCCGTTCGGGTGGTTGAGTACGAAGAGGACCGCGCCCTCGCGCGGCACGCGCTCGCGCCCCACGACCTCGACGCGGCGGAAGAAGAGGCGGAGGGCGAAGCGAAGGACGGAGGTGACGAAGCTCCTCAGCAAGACCGAACCTCCGCGGCCGCCCGCACCCAGGGGGCGGGCCGGCGAGACGGCAGAGCCGGCGCGGGCCGGCCCCACGTCGGGGCGCCCGCGCCGGCTCTTATTCTAGCAGGCGTGTGCCGCCGGGCGGCGCGCCGAGGCCGCCTCCCGGCCTATTCCAGTTGCGAGCTGGCGGGCGGGAACCAGTCGCGGCTTGAGTAGTCGGTCAGCGTCATCAGCAGCAGTATCAGCAGCCAGAAGAACATGGCGGCCACCACCACCCAGACCAGCCGCGAGCTGTAGCGGACGTGCATGAAGAAGAGCAGCACCAAAGTCATCTTCGCCACGGCGATGGTCATCGCCACCACGTCGTTCATCCGCCCGAAGTCGAACTGCGCGGCGACGACCGTCAGCACCGTGCCCAGCATCAGCCCGGCGAAGACCAGGAAGTAAGTTTTGCGTCCGACGATGTGTTCTGACATAAGCGAATGGTGAACAGTAGTATTTAGTTTCTGGTTTTTAGTTTTTAGTCCGAAAACTAGAAACTAGAAACTAAACTCCCCACTAATGCCCGCCCCCGTGGAAGTGCGCGCCCAGGAGGTAGAGGAGCGGGAAGAGGAAAATCCAGACGATGTCGACGAAGTGCCAGTAGAGGCCGAACAGCTCGACCGGCGCGTGGTACTCGGGCGAGTAGCGCCGCCGCCACGCGGCCCACATGATGGGCAGAAGTATCCCGATGCCGATGATCATGTGGAGGGCGTGCAGGCCGGTCATGGCGAAGTAAATCCAGTAGAACATCTGGACGTTCTGGACGGTGACGCCGGCCCGCGCCCACTCCGCCAGCAGGCCCGCGTCAGGGTTGAACCAGCCGGCGATGGGGATCAGCCCGTCGTTATACTTCGACGTGTACTCGACGACCTTGACGCCGAGGAAGACCATCCCGAGCAGCATGGTCGCGGCCATGAAGCCGACCTGCACCTTGCGGTCGCGCCCGGCCTGCGTGGCCCAGACGGCCATCGCCATCGTCAGGGAGCTGCCGATGAGGACGACCGTGTTGAAGGTGCCGAGCTTCCAGTCGAGGTGGTTGCTGGCGGCCATCCACGCCTCGGGGTACTTCATCCGGTAGATGAGGTAGGCGAGGAAGATGCCGCCGAAGAACATCACCTCCTGCGCGATGAAGACCCACATCCCGAGGGTGGTGGACTCGCGCTGCTGTTCGAGGTTGTCGAAGTGGTGTTGCAGCGCCTCGTGAGCCGACTCCGGCCCGTGGTGGCCGCCCTCGCCGTGCCCGTGCCGCTCGATTGTCTCAGCGTGTGTTGCCATGATTTAAAAGCCGTGACGAGTGTCGAGTGACGAGTGTCGAGAGGAAGAGAATGCTCCTTCTCGACACTCGTCACTCGTCACTCGTCACTCTCCTTCTCGTCACTCGTCACGGTCTGTGTTCCGGCTCGACGCCGCGGTTGAAGGGGTGCTCGCCGCCTACGGGCTGGTCGGGCGGGCCTTCGGGGCCGACCACTTCCATCTCCTCTACGGGGCGGAACTCGTAAGCCTCCCAGGTGACGACCGGCGTGGTGACGAAGTTCTCGGTCGGCGGGGGCGACGAGGTGCGCCACTCCAGCCCCGTCGCCGGCCACGGGTTGGCCGAGGCGAACTTGCCGTAGCGCATCGACCACAGGAAGTAGACGCCCGGGATCAGCAGCCCCACGCCGAGGACCGAGGCGCCCGCCGTGCTCATCACGTGGAGCACCTGCCACATCGGCGCGTCAATCGGGTAGGTGTGGTAGCGGCGCGGCATCCCCATGTAGCCGAGGAGGAACTGCGGGAAGAAGGTCAGGTTGAAGCCGACGAAGACCACCAGCGCGGCGAAGCGCCCCCACCCCTCCGGGTACATCCGCCCCGTGATCTTCGGCCACCAGTTGTGCAGGCCCCCGAGGTAGCCCATCAGGGTTCCGCCGACCATCACGTAGTGGAAGTGTGCGACGACGAAGTAGGTGTCGTGGACGTGAACGTCTAAGCCGAGGGCCGAGAGGAAGAGGCCGGTCAGCCCGCCGATGATGAAGAGCCCCATGAACGCGAAGACGTACAGCATGGGGGTGTCGTAGGAGATCGAGCCCTTGTACATCGTCGCCGTCCAGTTGAAGATCTTGACGGCGCTGGGTATGGCGATGACGTAGGAGATGATCGAGAAGACGAGGCCGGCGTAGACCGACTGGCTCGTCGTGAACATGTGGTGGCCCCAGACCAGGAAGCCGAAGACGGCGATGGCGAGGCTGGAGAAGGCCACGAACGAGTAGCCGAAGATGTTCTTGCGCGAGTGGGTGGCGACCAGCTCCGAGATGACGCCGAAGGCCGGCAGGATCATGATGTAGACGGCCGGGTGCGAGTAGAACCAGAAGAGGTGCTGGAAGAGCACGGGGTCGCCGCCGAGCTGCGGGTCGAAGATGCCGACGCGGGTGACGCGTTCCAGGGCCAGCAGCAGCACCGTGATGGCGATGACCGGCGTGCCCAGGATCATGATGAGGCTCGTCGCGTAGTGGGACCAGACGAAGAGCGGCAGCCGGAACCAGGTCATGCCCGGCGCCCGCATCGTGTGGGTCGTCACGATGAAGTTGAGCCCCGTCAAAATCGAGCTGAACCCGTTGACGAAGACGCCGAGGCCGGCCAGCACGACGAAGGTGTTCGAGAAGGTCGAGGAGTAGGGTACGTAGAAGGTCCAGCCCGTGTCGACGCCGCCCGCCAGCAGGGCCCAGAGCGTGAGCAGCCCGCCGGCCATGTAGATGTACCAGCTCAGCAGGTTGATCTTCGGGAAGGCAAGGTCTTTGGCCCCGATCATCAGCGGGAGCAGGAAGTTCCCGAGCACGGCCGGGATGGCCGGGATCAGGAAGAAGAAGACCATCAGGATGCCGTGGTGCGAGAAGAGCTTGTTGTAGGTCTGCGAGTGGACCAGGTCGCCTAAGGGCGTCATCAGCTCCAGGCGGATCGCCATCGCGTAGGCCCCGCCCATGGCGAAGAAGAACGTGACCGAGATCAGGTAGAGGATCGCGATCCGCTTGTGGTCCTTCGTCAGCAGCCACGACCAGATGCCGTAATCGGCGTTCAGGTAGTTGGTCATGGGGAAGCGGTTGCGCCACTCCGCCCCGCCCCCGGCCGTCTGTTTCGGTTCGTTGCTCATAATTGCTTAATTCCCTGACTTGCCTGACGCTTCAAACGCCGCCCGCGGCCCCTACTGCTGCCCCTGCGGCCGCCCGCCGCCCTGCGCCGGCAGTTGCGGGTTGGGCGAGCCCTGCCGCGGCGAGGTCGGGGCCAGCGGGTTCGAGCGCTGCGCCTCGGGGTTCACGCCGCCCGTGGTGGTCTGCGTGCCCTGGCCCGATTGGCTTCCGCCGGTCGAGCCGGCCCCGGCGCCTCCCGTCGCGCCCGTGCCCGGCGTGCCCGCGGGCGAGCCGGTCTCCGTGCCGAGCGAGCGGATGTAGGCGACGAGCTGAAGTATCTGGTCCTCCGAGAGCTGCCCCTTATAGGTCGGCATGATGGGCTGGAAGCCGGCCGCGATCTTGGCCTGCGGGTTGATGATCGACTCGCGGATGTAAGCCTCGTCCACCGTCACGGTCTCGCCCGTCTGCAAGACCTGCTGCTTGCCGAAGAGCCCCTGCAACATGGGGCCGCGCCCCTGCTGCTCCTGCTGGTGGCAGGTGGCGCAGCCGCGATCCTGGAAGAGCTTCTGCCCCTGTGCGGCCGGCGAGTCGAAGGCGCCGCCGGCCAGCCACTGCTGGTAGGCCGCCGGCTCCATCACCTCGACGTAGCCGCCCATCCCGGAGTGGTTGAGGCCGCAGTACTCGGCGCAGAAGATGTAGTAGCGGCCGGGCTTGGTGGCCTCGAACCAGGTCTGGGTGTAGCGGCCCGGCACCACGTCCATCTTGGTGCGGAAGGCCGGGATGTAGAGGCTGTGGATCACGTCCTCGGTCGTCATCGTCAGCTTGACGCGGGCGCCCGTCGGCACGTGCAGCTCGTTGATCTCGCGCTGCCCCGTGGGGTGCTGGAACTTCCACATCCACTGCTTGCCGACGACGAATATCTCCATCGCCTGCTTCGGCGCGCGGTAGAGCTTGAAGTAGAGGCTGGCGCCCCAGATGAAGATCGTCATGGAGATGACGAGCGGGAGGGCCGTCCACATCAGCTCGAGCGGGAGCGAGCCGGCGTTCGGGCGCGGGACCTCGTCGGCCTGGCGCCGCCGGTACTTGATGGCGAAGTAGATGACGAGCGCCGTGATCAGCACCGTGAAGAAGATGGTGATCAGCCAGATGTAGGCGTAGAGGGCGTCGACCTCCGGGGCGAAGGTCGAAGCCTGCTCGGGCGCGAACGGCACGGTCACTTGCTGCGCTAGGGTCATTGCGTTGATTGATGTCACGAACAAATTCCCCTCCCTCGAAGGGGTTGAGCCGGGCGCCTGCGGGCCGCCCTCTTCACGAGCCGCCGGCCCCCGGCCCGCGCCCCCAGCTCTCGCCGTCGCGGCGGCGCCTGAGCGCGAGCACCAGCGCCACGACCCCGAACACCGTGGCGACCCCGGCGGCCCGCATGATGTTCATGATGGCGGGGCCGTAGCGGCCGGCCGTCGGGTCGTAGTGGTAACAGTAGAGAATCAACTGGTCCACGGGCGAGCCGACGTGCCCGCCCGACGCCTCGACGAGCGCGAGGCGCAGCTCCTTCGGCGGGTACTCGATGCCGTAGAAGTAGTGCGAGAGCCGGCCGTCGGGCGTCGCCACCATGATGGCCGAGGCGTGTGCGAACTGCTCGGAGCGCTCGTCCCAGACGTAGCCGAAGCCGACGGCCTCGGCCAGCCGGTCTATGGCCTCCTTGTCGCCGGTCAAAAAGTGCCAGCCGCCCTCGGCCCCCGTGCGGCGGTAGCGGCGGATGTAAGTCTCCTTCTTGGCCGCGGCCAGCTCTGGCGTCTCGCGCGGGTCGAAGCTGACGGTGACGACCTCGAACTCCTGCCCCGGCGTGAACGAGACGGCTTCGAGCGTGCCCACCAGCCCGTTCAGAATCTGGTTGCAGAGCATCGGGCACTCGTAGTAGACGAGCGAGAGGACGACGGGGCGGCCCTTGGCGAAGTAGTCGGCCAGCCGCACTTCGCGTCCAGACTCGTCGCGGAAGGTGAGGTTGAGCGGCACCTGCGCGCCGAGCTTCTGGTCGATCCCGACCGCCTTCAGGACCTCGGGCGTCCCGCCCACGGGCATCTCGCTCGCCGGCGGCCGCCCGTACTGCGCGAGGGCCGCCGCGGCCAGACAGTGGGCGGCGAGGAGGGCGAGGCACGCCCCCCTCAGGGCTCGGCCCGCCGCCCGCCGCACGCCGCCCGACTTCGATTGCTTGCTAAACTTCAACTGCTTTCAACTCCTTGCTGACCGACTCGACTGCGCCGCGCGCCCCCGCGCCCGGCTACGGCTGTTGCCGCTCGGTCGCGGTGCCCGACGAGGCCGGCGACGGAATCTGCCGTCCCGGCTGCGAGCCGGCGGGCGCCCCCTGTTGCTGTGCCCCGGCGGGCGCGCCCTGCTGAGGCTGGCCCGCGCCCTGTTGCTGTGCCTGCTGCGCGGCGTACATCCTCATCGCCTGCTCGATGGGGAGGCGGACGGTCTGCGACTCGCGGTTCTCCCAGCCGTAGGTCTCAAGCTCATGCCGCCAGAGGTCGCGCATCGTCCACCACTCCGACTGCGGCTGCGGGGCGCGGTCGGTCCGCCCCTCCGTGTCGTATGAGAGATCGAAGCGCTGGTTGCCCTCGCCGGCCGTGACGCCGAAGCCGGGCGCCAGTTGCAGGCGCGGCTCGGGCGGCAGGCGCTCCTCGCCCTGCCGGGCCAGCGGCGAGGCCCGCAGCTCGTCGGCCTCGGCCCGGCCCTCGAAGAACATGAAGAGCAGCCACATCGCGCCGCAGGTGACGAGCGTGAAGACGGCCAGCCCGACCACGAACTTCAGCAGCGGCGAGACCGAAACGTCCGTGTGCTCGTGCGCCACGTCCGGGTTCGTGATGTAGGAAACGTCGGGCGTCTCGTGGATGCTGTCCTTCTTGCGCTTTCCGTGAGCCATACTGTTAACCCTTCGGGTAGTTTTGAGTTTTTGGTTTTTAGCTGAGGGGGTTCCCAACGCCCCGACAACTAAAAACCCCGACGCTCCGAAACTCGAAACACAAAACTAAAAACTAAAAACCATAAACTAAAAACTCTCTCAGTGACCCTCGACGGCGGCGACGGCCTCTTCGAGGTCGGGCGCGCCGAGCGGCAGCAGCGGGCGCGACGCGAGCTGGCCGCCGAAGTACCAGACCCAGATGCCGCCCAGGCCCAGGGCCATGCAGATCATCGGCAGGGCGTGGACCAGCACGTCGGAGGTGTGGAACTGGTGGCCGCCGCCGACGTGGACCGTCGGGGCGATCAGGAAGACGAGGTCCACGATCCGCATGAAGAGCATCAGCAGCGCCACGTTGCGCAGCGAGCGCGGCGCGCGCTTCAGCCCGCGCGAGAGCAGCAGCGCGAACGGCAGCGCGAAGTGGAAGAGCACCACCGCCAGCCCGACGTACTGCCAGCCGCCCTGCAACCGGCGGATGTAGAACGGAATCTCCTCCGGCAGGTTCCCCGCCCAGATGATGAGGAACTGCGAGAAGGAGAAGTAGGCGAAGAGCATCACCATCGCCAGCAAAAGCTTGCCGTGGTCGTGGAAGTGGAGCGGGGCGTAAACGCGGCTCATCGGCTCGTGGCGCGCGAGCGCCGTCTCGACCACGATGACGAAGGCCATCGCGGAGAGGCCCCAGCCGGCCATGATGATGAGGCCGTAGATGGTCGAGAACCAGTGCGGCTCAAGCGACATGCCCCAGTCGACGGCCGCGAACGTCACCGTCAGCCCGAAGAGCAGGATGCCGGGGCCGCCCAGCTCCTGCATCCTCCGGCGCAGGCGCGGGTCGCCCGTCCGGTCCTGTTCGAGCGACCACTTGCGCAGGAAGTAGGCCAGCGCGAACCAGACGGCGAAGTAGAGCACGCCGCGGACGATGAAGAACGGCACGTTGAGGTAGGTGGTCTTGTGCTGGATGATGGGGTCGCGGGCGACGACTGCCGGGTCCGACCACTCGTAGAGCGAGTGCTGGCCGGCGCCGTGCGGGTGGTAGAAGAGCGAGGCGATGACCGGCAGGAACAGCAGCGCGAGCAGCGGGAAGGTGCCGACCGCGGCCTCCAGGATGCGGCGGATGACGACGTGCCACGCCCCCCCCGTCATGTGGCCGAGCATCAGCCAGGCGAGGCTGCCGACCGCGAGGCCCGTGCAGAAGATGAATCCCACCAGGTAGGTGCGGAAGACCTGCACCAGCCCGCCCACAGCGAGCGAGACCCCGACGCCTAAAAGCGTCAGCAGCAGCCCGACGATGAGGGCGCGCATCCTGTAGCGCGAGACCACGGGCGGGGCCGTGTAATCCAGAGTGTCTGCCATTGTCAGTGTCTTACCTCCCCCGGGGTCAGGGTGCCCTGGTTCGGGTTGCCGCGCTCGCCGCTCGTCCGGCCGCCCGGCCGGGGCGGCAGCTTGTTGCCCTCGTCTATCTTCTCCCGCAGTTGCTCGGGCACGTCGTTGACGGTCCCCCGCCGGCTCAGTTGCAGCGCGCGGATGTAGGCGATGATGGCCCAGCGGTCCTCGGCCGGGATCATGTAGTTGTAGGCCGGCATGGCGCCCCACCCGTTCGTGATAACGTCGAAGAAGTGAGAGGCGGGCGACGCCCCGGCCTGGAGGCGGTCCTCGTGGTAAGAGGGCGGGCGCTGGAAGCCGCGCCGCGTGATCATGCCGTCGCCCACGCCGGTCAGACCGTGGCACATCGCGCAGAACGCCTGGTAGCGGTCCTGGCCGCGCTTGACTACCTCGTAGGTGACCGGGAACGGGAAGCGGTCGGCCCCGCCGGTCGCCGCCGCCTGGCCCGCGCCGGGCAGCCCGCCGGCCGCGTTGCCGCGGACGTTCACGTCGCCCTCCTGCTGCCGCCCGACGTTCGCCTGCGCGTTCGGCGACGCCGCTCCCACGCCGCCCCCGCCGGCCGCGCCGGTCGTCACCACCTGGCCGGCCGTGCCGCCGCCCGCCCGGCCGCCGTCCGGCGCGCCGCGGTAGAGCAGGCCGTCTTCGTTCAGAAAGCCGCGCGCCACCGTGCCCTGCACCGGCACGCGCGAGGCCGAGCCGCGCTGGCCGAACTTCGCGTCGCCCGCCTCGTAGGCCTCGTAGCGCGGCTGGTCCTGCATGTCCATGCGGCAGCCCAGGCCGAACAGGCAGAGGGCGGAAAGCAGGAGGCAGCCCGACAGCCGCGCCGCCGACGGCCGGGCGCCGAACGCCGAACGCCGAACCCGGCTCTTAGTGCTCAACATCCGTCACCTCCCGCGGCCCCAGGCTTCTCAAGAACTCTGCGGTTTGCTCGCGGTCGAACTTCGGGTCGGCGCTCTCGACCAGGAGGAAGAAGCGGTCGCGCGAGGCCAGCGCGAAGTTCGGCGCGTTGAAGACCGGGTGGTACGGCTCGGGCAGGTTGTTCAGCGCCAGCATGCCGAAGACGGCCGTCAGCGACGCGCCCAGGATGACGCACTCGAACGTGATCGGGACGAAGGCCGGCCAACTGTGGAAGGGCTTGCCGCCGACGTTGAGCGGGTAGTCGATGACCAGCGTGTAGTACTGCAAGAGGTAGCCGGCCAGCCCCCCGATGATGCCGCCCGCCAGCACCAGCAGCGGCATCCGCGTCCGGTGGACGCCGACGGCCTCCGAGAGCGCCTCGATGGGGTAGGGCGAGTAGGCGTCTATGCGCCGGTAGCCCTCCTCGTAGACGCGGTGGGCGGCCCGCACCACGTCGGTCGGGTTATCGAACTCGGCCATCAGCCCGTAGGTCGGCGGCAAAACTTTCCGCTTCAGCATCTCAGTGTTTCGCCTCCTCGTGCTTGATTTCCGCCGCCGGCACCATCGTCCGCATCTCGAAGATCGAGATGACGGGCAGGAACCGTAGGAAGAGGAACATGAGGAAGAAGAAGAACCCGATGGTCCCGAAGAACATCGAGAAGTCGAACAGGGTCGGCTGGTAGAAGCCCCACGACGAGGGCAGGAAGTCGCGGTGGAGGCTGATCGGGATGATGACGAACCGCTCCAGCCACATCCCGACGTTGACGAACATGGCGACCACGAAGAGCCACACGTTGCTGTGGCGCACCCGCCTGACCCAGATCAGTTGCGGGACGATGACGTTGCAGACGATCAGCGACCAGTAGAAGAAGGAGTAGGGGCCGAAGAACCGGTTGCGGTTCATGAACTCCTCGAAGGTGTTGGCGCTGTACCAGGCCATGAAGGTCTCCATCATGTACCCGTAGGCCACGATGAGGCCGGTCGCCAGCATGACCTTCGCCGAGTTGCGGAGGTGCCGCTCGGTGATGAAGTCTTCGAGGCCGTAGAACTTCCTTAAGGGGATGACCAGCGTCAGCACCATGGCGAAGCCGGCGTAGATGGCGCCCGCGACGAAGTAGGGCGGGAAGATGGTGGCGTGCCAGCCCGGGATGATGCCGATGGCGAAGTCGAACGAGACGATGGTGTGGACCGAAAGCACGAGCGGCGTCGAGAGCCCGGCGAGCAGCAGGTAGGTCGCCTCGTACCGCGCCCAGTGCCGCGCCGAGCCGCGCCACCCCAGGGCCGCCATCCCGTAGACGATCCTCCCGACCTTCGACCGCGCCCTGTCGCGCAGTGTGGCGAGGTCCGGTATCAGCCCCGTGTACCAGAAGAGCGCCGAGACCGTGGCGTAGGTCGAGACCGCGAACACGTCCCACATCAGGGGGCTTCTGAACTGCGGCCACATGTTCATCGTGTTCGGGTAGGGGAACATCCAGTAGGCGAGCCACGGCCGCCCGGTGTGCAGGAGCGGGAAGAGGCCGGCGCAGGCCACCGCGAAGAGCGTCATGGCCTCGGCGAAGCGGTTGATCGAGGTGCGCCACGACTGGCGGAGCAGCAGGAGGATGGCCGAAATGAGCGTGCCGGCGTGGCCGATGCCGATCCACCAGACGAAGTTGATGATGTCGAAGCCCCAGCCGACCGGCTGGTTGTTGCCCCAGATGCCGATGCCCTGGATGACCAGCCAGACGATGGTGCCCTGGAGCATGCCGGCGATCATGAAGGAGATGGCGAAGCCGGCCCACCAGCCGAAGGGCGTCCGCCTGCGCAGGATGATCGAGGCGATCTTGTCCGTCACCGAGCCGAAGGTGTGGCCCGGCTCGATGACGGCCGGCGTCGCGTGAATCCGCACGTCGTCGTGCGGCTGGTCGAGTCTCTGCATAAACTCTTACGCCTTCCCTTCGAGTGCCGGGTTCGGGTTGCGCACCGAGGCCAGATACCGCGTGCGCGGCTGGGTGTTGAGGTCGTCGAGCACGCCGTAGGCCCGCTTCTGCGCCGCGAAGCGGGCGACGCGCGAGCCGGGGTCGTTGAGGTCGCCGAAGATGATGGCGTCGGTCGGGCAGGTGGCCTGGCAGGCCGTCTTGACCTCGCCGTCGCGGATCTTGCGCGCCTCCTTCTCGGCCTCGATCTCGCCGGTCCTGATGCGCTGGACGCAGTAGGTGCACTTCTCCATGACGCCGCGCGAGCGGATCGAGACCTCCGGGTTGCGCAGCATCTTCAGGGAAGGGGTGTTCCAGTCCTGGTAGAGCAGGAAGTTGAAGCGGCGCACCTTGTAGGGACAGTTGTTCGAGCAGTACCGCGTGCCGATGCAGCGGTTGTAGATCATGTCGTTGAGGCCCTCGGCGCTGTGCACGGTGGCGTGGACGGGGCAGACCGGCTCGCACGGGGCCTTCTCGCAGTGCATGCAGGGCAGCGGCATGAAGTAGACGCCGCCGGGGTTCGAGGCCGCGCCGCTGAAGTAAGCGTCAATCCTCAGCCAGTGCATCTCGCGCGAGCGCGCGACCTGCTCCTTGCCGACGACGGGAATGTTGTTCTCGGCCTGACAGGCGACGACGCAGGCGTTGCACCCGACGCAGGTCGCCACGTCGATCATCATCCCCCACTTGTAGCCGCGAGAGTTGCGCTCGCCCTCCTTGTACTCGAACTCGGGGTAGAGCGACATCGTCTCGTGCGGCGTCGTCTCCTCGCCCTGCGTCTCGGGGTTGCCCATCGCGTCGCCGCGGTGCGCGAGCGCCGGGTCTTTGCGCCATTCCTCGTAGGTGCCGGCGTGCAGGATTTCGTGCCCGCGCCCTTCGAGCTGGAAGTGAATCTGCGTCGAGGCGAGCTGGTAGGTCTGATTCGTCTTCGTGACCGAAAGGCCGGGGCCGCCCCAGAGCGCGTCGGAGGGGCGGAGCTGGTAGGCGTTGACGCCGACGAGGTTGTCGCGGTCGCCGCCGACGCGCCCCGCCAGCTCGCGCCCGTAGCCGAGGTAGAGGACCACCGTGCCGTCGGGCGTGCCCGGCAGGATGTAGACCGGGGCCGTGATCTCGCGCCCGCGGAATTGCAGGCGCAGGACCTCGGCCTTAATCTCGCCGCCCTTGGCCGTGTAGTTGTTGACGCGTCGCGGCCCGTCCTGGGCCACGGCGCCGTCGGGCTCTTTGCCGACGCCGAGCGCCTCGGCCGTGGCCGGGCTGATGAGGGCGGCGTTGTCCCAGGTCAGCTTGGTCAGCGGCTTGGGGAGCTCCTGAAGCCAGCCGTTGTTGGCGAAGCGGCCGTCGTAGACGCACGGGTCGGGGCGGAAGACTATCTCGTAGCCGCCCGCGGCCGGGGCCGCGACCGGCGGCAGGTTCGCGGTGAAGGCCGCGCCGGCCGTCGCCCCGCGGTCGCGCCGCGCCGAGTCGGGCACCACGCCGTCGTGCAGGGCGCGGCGCCAGAACTGCTCAAAGTCGCCCGCGGCGGCCCCGCCGGCCCCGCCGGCCCCGGCCGCAGTGCCGCCGCCGGTCGCGCCCGTGCCCGCGCCGCCGGCCGCGGCTGCTCCGGGCGCTTGAGCGCCCTGCGGCGCCTGTGTCGTGACGCGGTTCCCGGGGTCCTGTGCAGGGGCCGGGCCGCCTCCGGCCTGTGCGCCGGCTGCCTGTGCGCCGGCTGCCTGTGTGCCGGCCGGGGGGGCGGTCGCCCCGGCGGCGGCGGCCTGCCGGTTCTGCGCAGCGGCGGGGCGTCCGGCGCCAGAGGGGTTCGAGCGTCCCTGCGTCTGCCAGAACTCGCGGACGATGTCGTAGCCGGTGCGCTGCGGGTTCTCGCTGAAGGCCGCGACCACGTCGTGCGCGCTCTTGCCGGCGTAGAGAGGCTCGATGAGCGGCTGCATGATCGTCACGGTGCCGTCGTAGCCGCGCGCGTCGGACCATGCTTCGAGGAAGTGGGTCTCGGGGATGTGCCAGCGGCAAAGCTCCGAGGTCTCGTCCTCGTAGAGGCTGAGGTGTGCCGTGAAGGGGACCCTGAGCATCCGCTCGCGGCTGAGCTTGAGGTCGGGCGGGGTGCTGTAGACGGGATTTCCGCCGAGGATGATGAGCATCTCGACGGCGCCCGCGTCGATCTCCGAGATGAGCGTGCGGAGGTCCTGAAGCTGGTCGGTCGGGCTCTCCTCGACCGGCTCGACGAAGCGGACCGTGCGGCCGACGTTGCCGAGCGCCTGGTTCATCGCCAGCGCCAGCGCGTGCGTGACTGGACCCTGCTCGTCGCCCGCGATGACGATGGAGCGGCCGCCGTGGGCGCGCAGGTCTTCGACCACGGCGCGGACGAAGCCGGCGTGCTCGGGCTTGAGGCTGAAATCGCCCGCGCCGACGCCGAGGCCGGCGGCGACGGCGCGGACGATCACGTCGAACTCGCTCGGCCGCACGCTCAGGCGGTGGTCGGCGAAGACGCCCGTGTTGGTCGGCGCGCTCTCGACGGCGTAGAGGCGGCAAATCTCGCCGGGACTCCCATCAAAGCCCTGTGGCTGGACAGCGCCGCCGGGCGGAGGCGTCGCGGCGCCCTGCCCGCCCGTGGCCGCCGGCGTGCCCTGCGCGACGCCCGAGGGCTGCGCGCCCTGCTGCTGCGCGTCGGTCGGGGCCTGCGCGCCGGGCGCGTCCGAGACGCGGCGGCGGCTGGCGAAGTCGCGCGCGTAACGCAGAGAGGCCGGGCCGCATTCGAGGAAGTTCGAGTCGAGCGCGAGCACGCGGTCGGCCTGCGTGAAGTCGTAGACGGCGGTGGCGAAATCGCCGGTAGCGAGTTGCGCCCCGACCGAGGCGTTGTTGGCGCCGGCCGGCTCCCACTGATACCAGCGCGCGGCCGGGTAGCGCCGCAGCACGTCGCGGAGCTGCGCGCCCAGGGTCGGCGAGACGACCGTCTCGGTCAGGAACCGGAGGCCGGCGCCCTGCCGGTCGCGCTGCCCTTCGAGGCGGGTCGCCACCTCCGAGAGGAATGACGTGTAGGTCGAAAGCTCGCCGCGGCTGCGGACGGTCTCGGAGCGGTCCGGGTCGTAGAGCTGGAGGATGGCGGCCTGCGAGTAAACGTCGGCGGCGCCGAGGCTGCCGGGGTGCAGCTCGTTGCCCTCCACCTTGGTCGGGCGGCCCTCGTTGCTGCGGACGAGCAGGCCCGTCGCCGCCCCGCCCATCGGCATCGCCGTGGCGTAGAAGAGCGGCTTGCCGGGGATGAGCCCCTCGGGCTCGCGGACGTAAGGGACGATGGTCTCGGGCGGCTGGTAGACGCAGCCCGTCAGGCCCGCGAAGGCCAGCGAGGCGCCCATCACCTTGAGAAACGTGCGGCGGTCGGTGCCCTCGTCCCACTCGGAGGCCTGGCGCGGGAACTCGCGGTGCAGCAGCTCGTCGAACTCCTCCGAGCTGGCTAACTCTTCGAGGCTCCGCCAGTACTCGCGCCCGCGCTTTTTCTCCAAACGCTCGCGGAGGTCTTCGACCTTGACGGGCTTCCGAATCTGGTGGAGTTCGGGGAAACTGTCTTTGATGTGCATCTCGCGTACCCTGAAAGCCTAGCGGTGGCAGATCGAGCAGCTCGTCATCACGGCCTCGCTGCGGACCCTGTACTCCTTCTTCAGTTCGCGGCCGAGTTGGAGTTGCTTCGCGGACTTGTTCTCGGCCAGCTCGTTCTCGGCGTTCCAGTCCATGTTGTAAATCTGGTCGCGGGGGCGCAGGAACCGCTCGGGCTCGCGGTGGCAGGCCAGGCACCACTCCATCTGTAGCGAGGCGACCTGGTAGACGGCCGCCATCTCGTCGATGCGCCCGTGGCAGGAGGAGCACCCGACGCCCTTCGCCACGTGGATGCTGTGGTTGAAGTAGACGTAGTCGGGCAGGTCGTGGACCCTGACCCACTCGATGGGCTTGTCTTCCTTCCAGCTCGTTCGGACGATTTCGAGGTAGGGGCTCTCGGCCCAGATTTGCGAGTGGCAGTTCATGCAGGTCTGCGTCGGAGGCATCCCGGCGCTGCCCGAGCCGTTGCCGCCGTACTCGACCGCCGTGTGGCAGTAGCGGCAGTCGATGCCGTCGTCGCCCGAGTGGTGCTTGTGCGAGAACTGGACCGGCTGCTGGATTTCGAGATACTGCGCCGTGTTGTAGCCCGACCGCTGGATCATGGCGGCGGCGGCGGCGATCCCGGCGAGCAGGAAGATGCCGCCGAAGATGCTCAACTTGGCGAGCGTGTTCGTGCTGTGATGGAAGATCTGCATGGGCTTCTGGCCGTCTTGTGACACTTTGAACTTGGCGGGCGGCGCGGGAGGCGTCGCGCGACAGGTCCAGACCGGACGAGGCGGCGGGGACACGCACCACACGCGGCCGGGCACTACCGCCGCCGCCGTGTGTCCACAGTCCCCCGCTCTCACGTGGGGAGAACCGCGTCGCGTGACCCTTTCGGCTGTTTCACCTATTAAGAACTGCTAGGAGCAACTACTGAATACTATTTTTTTCGGCCGCGGGCAAGCGCGAACCTGAATTTTTCGGTTATGAAAAATGCCCCCCGCCGTGAATTAACAATTCTAATAAAGAGAGACGAGTGATGAGTAACGAGAAAGAGCGCGCGACTGTCGCTCGCCACCCCCTGCGCGTCGCCCGTTACTGATGCACTCGTCATCCTCGACTCGTCACCCCGCCGAGAGCAGGACGCCGAGCGCCGTGGCCGCGAGCAGGAAGAGGACGAGGAAAAAAATCTTCCAGAAGCTGTAAGGGCGGTCGCCCTGCACTTCGCCCGTCCGGCCGTTGACGACCACCTGATAGACCCTGTCGCCGAAGCGGTAGGCCCCGACGTGGACGGGCAGCAGGACGTGCCTGAAGGTGACGGCCGTGTAG
This sequence comes from Pyrinomonadaceae bacterium, assembly GCA_035645715.1. Classification (GTDB taxonomy): domain Bacteria; phylum Acidobacteriota; class Blastocatellia; order Pyrinomonadales; family Pyrinomonadaceae; genus QHXN01. The sequence continues at coordinate 25,924 of DASQMB010000016.1, read as the reverse complement.
CGCGTGTCGATTTTCGTGATGACTTGGAGGTCGCCGCCGATGTCGCGGCGCACGTCGCTCTCGATCCGCCGCGCGGCCATCCCTTTCGCCAGCTCGAAGCCCTCGGCCAGACCGACCTGATACCGCTGCGCCTTGAAGCCGACGAGGTAGGCCGGCTCGTAGGCGACGAGTGCTGACATCTCCCAGGGCTCCAGCGCCTCAAGGTGCCGGGCCGGCAGCGACCTCGTCGCCGGGACCGTGATGTCGTCGAACCAGCGCGAGAGGCGGCCGCTCACAGGGCTCCAGCGCGTTTGCCTGACCTGCCGCGTGCGCCTCTCGGCGTTGCCCTGCGTGTCGTGCGCGGTGTAGACCTCCTCCTCGTAATAGTAGTCGCCGCGCCGCCCCTCGTACGCGGTGTCGGCGTGGGCGTCGAAGGTCCAGAAGGGGATGTAGACGCCGCCCATCTCCTCGTGCGAGGCGAGCCGCTTGAGCGCGTTCGGCGCGAACCAGAGCGCGGCGATCCAGAGGCCGACGGCCCGCGCCGCCTCGTCGGCCGTGACGCGGAACGGCAGCACCCCCTCGGGCGCGAGGATGGGGTCGGCCGCCTTCGGCTGCGCCACTATCCGCGCGCCGCAGAAGTCGCACTCGCCGGCCACCAGCGGCGGCGCGAACGTGACGAGCGCGCCGCACGAGTCGCAGCCGACTTCGAGCGCCCCCTCGGCGAGCGTGCCCAAACGGTCGGCGTGCAGCCGCAGGTAGTCTTCGTAAGAACGCTCCTCTACCGCCCGGCCCGAGGCCGCCACCGGCTCGCTCCGGCCGCAGTAGGGGCAGACCAGGAGGCCGTCGCGCGGCGCGAACTCCAGGTCGGCCGCGCAGCCGGGACAGCGGTAGCGGTGGGCCTTACGCGGCGCCGCGCCGGCCCCGCCCCTCTCGCCTCCCTCGCCCGCCCCTACGGCTTCACTTGTCTCCGGCATCGCGTTCAATCCTCACGGCCGCGGCGCCCGGCCGCGCGTCAGGAGCGAGAGCTGCGGGTTGCTGCGCCGCCGCCAGACGAAGCCGTCGAGGACGTAGTGCGTCATCTGCGGCAGCGCGAGCAGTGGAACGAGGACGACCTTGAACGCCTCGGCGTCCCAGGCCGCGCCGAACAGCCAGGCCCGCTCGTGCCAGACGGCGCGGTCCCAGAGCAACTCCTCTGCGTAGGCCAGCACCCACAGGGTCGCAACGAAGACGACGGGCCAGCGCACCAGTCCGCGGTAGAGGCGCCCCGCCTGCGGCGCGGCCGCCCGCGCCCGCGCGTAGACCCAGACCAGCGCGACGTAGGGCACGCCGTGGATGAGGACGTTGGTGATCGTGAAGGCGTAGTCGGAGTTGTAGTGGACCATGCCGGCGTACCAGCAGACGGCCGTCGTCAGCACGACCACGTCCTTGCCGGGGTTGCCCGCGCCGCGCACCAGCCAGGCGTGGGCCGACCGCGCCGCGTAGGCCCCGAGCGCCAGCACGTAGAGCGGCCACGCCGCGCGCTCGACCGCCGCCGGCAGCGCGGCGAAGTCTCCCGGCAGGAACCACCAGAAGCGTCGCGGCAGGTGCGCGTGCCAGTAGGCGAGCGGGTAGAGCGTCGCCATGTAGACGGCCGCGGCGTCTACCCACCAGCCGAGCCGCCCGCGCTCGCCGAGCCGCGCGCGGTACATCGCCACCCACCCGTACTGCTGCCTGACGAAGTGGAAGACGGCGAGGTAGGCCAGCGTCCGCCAGAACAGCGCCTCGCCCTCCGAGTAGAGCGCCACGCCGAGGGCGAGCGCGACGGCCGGCGCCAGCGTGTAGAGCCAGAGGCGGCGACGGAACTCCTCCGCGTCGAAGTAGACGCGGAAGGCCGTGGCGTAGACGTGGGCCACGTCAACCAGCAGCACGGCCGGAACCCAGGCCCAGTCGGGCGCGTCGGCCTCAAGCACCCCGGCCCGCGCCCCGACCCACAGCAGCACCAGCGAGACGGCGGCGCTCCCGGCGAACACGCACACGTCCGCCCCCGGCGAGAAGAGCCACCAGTCTCTCCTCCCTCCCGCCTCGGCCCGCCCCCCCGCGGCCGCAATCTGAATCCCCTCGGCTGACATTCTTAATGAGAGTTTTTAGTTTTCATTTTTGGTTGAAGAAGACTTCGTACCTGACGAGACTCGACACCGGACACCATCGGCAGCCGCAGACTAAAAACTACCGACTAAAAATTTCCTCACCCTCTCATGCTCTGCGAGCGGAGGCCGCGGGCGGCGAGCACCTCCTCGGCGGCGCGCAGGCCGTGGTCGAAGGCTTCCTCGAAAAGCGGGATGCCGGAGAGGTCCGTGTGGGCGAAGTGGATGCCGCGGAAGGGGCGCGCGGCCGCCTGTCGCGCGCCGCCCCAGACGAAGCCGGGGCGCGGGCGGATCATGGCGTGGCCCCAGCGCATCACGTCGAGGCGCTCGGTCAGCTCGCGGATGTCCGGGTGTGCCCGCCCGAGGTCTGCGAGCGTCACCTCGGCCCAGCCGTCGCGGCCAGTCGAGAGCAGGCGCGCGCGCGCCGCACGCGGGTCTTCGTCGGCCAGCGGGTAGTAATAAGTGAAGATGGTGGGGCCGCGGTCGAGGCCGCGCTGGTGCGTGGCGACGACGTAGCCGAGCGAGGGGCTCTCGTAGATGACGTTGTCCCACGCCAGCGGGAAGCCGTAGCCGGCGCGCGGCCGGTCTTTCAAAAACAGGTTGGCGACCATCCAGGCGCCGTAGTCGAACTCCGAGACGTGGGCCGGGCACGCGCCTTCGCGGTAGGGTTTGACGACGTGGCGCGTCAGAAACTGCGGCGCCGCGAAGATGACGCGGTCGGCGCGGAAACCGACCGCCCGCCGCCCCTCGTCTTCGAGCGCGATTACCTCGACGAGTGCGCCCGAACCATTGCCCGCGTCCGCGCCCGTGCCGCCGCCGCCCGTGCCCGGGTCGGCGCCCGCGGCCGGGCGGATGTCTGCGACGGCGAGGCCGAGGCGGACGCGCCCGCGCGCCGCGGCGTGGAGGTGTTTGACGAGGCGCGCGTTGCCCTCGGGCCAGGTGATGAGCGACTGCGCCTCTGCGCCCGCGCCGCTCATCCGCGAGGCGAAGTAGAAGAGGCCGGCCCAGGCGCTCGTCTGCTCGGCCGTCAGCCCGTAGTCGTCTCGGCAGGCGTAGTCCACGAGCCAGTGGAGGCGCGGCGAGGTCAGGCCGCGCTCGCGCAGCCATTCGGCCATCGAGATGCGGTCGAGCGCGGTGGCCTCGGCGTCGTCCGAGCAGGAGGAGACGGGGATGTTGAAGGCGCGGCGGCCGCGGGCGTCGCGCCAGGCGGCCCACCGGTCTACCTCCGCGTTGAAGACCTGGAGCTGCGCGGCATCTTCGGCCGACTCGCCCGCGTGGAGGTAGAGCCCCTCGTACCAGCGGCCGCGGTAGAAGACACGCTCCTCAGGGTCGCGGCAAAGGAACTGCTCGGCGACGGCGGGCTCGCCGTGCCGGTCGGTCCCTTCGAGCACGCCCATCTCGTCGAGCAGCGCGACGAGCGCGCGGTTCTCCTTCAGCGGCGCCGGCAGGTAGTGGGCGCCCCACGGGTAGGGCACGACGCCGTGCGCCTCGCCGCCGCGGGCCGTCCCGCCGACCTCGCGTTCGAGTTCGAGCAGCACGAAGTCGTCGAAGCCGGCGCGCAGGAGCCTCCACGCCGCGGCCAGCCCCGCGATGCCGCCGCCGACTATTACGACGGCCGCGCGCTGCCACGCATCGGCCGCCGGCTCGGCCCTCGCCGCGTCGCGCAGCATGTGGCCGAACCTGTCGGAAGCCCCGACCAGCTCGCCCCCGGGCAACGGCGTTTGCTCGCGCCCGCCGCGGCAGGCGGCCAGCGCGAAAGGCGCCCCGAGGAAGGCTGCAAGGATTTCGCGTCTCGTCAGCATCGAGGTTCGTTCGAGGTGGCCTTACCGAAGTTCGACAGAATGGTCCTTCGACGTTTCCGCGCCCGCGTCACCCCGCGCGCGTGGGGCCGGCGCCGGCGCCCCGGCGGTCTCGGCCGCCCTCGCCGCTTCGCCCTCGGCGGGGTCGGGGCGCGGCTTCTCGCGCACGTCGAGGCCGCAGTGGGGGCAGACAAGCGGCTCGTGCCGGCGCGACTTCTGCAACTCCTCCGCGAATCCCGAGGCGAGGATGCCCGTCGGCAGCGCGAAGAGGCCGACGCCGAGCACTGCGATGACCGCGCCGAGTAACTTCCCCAGAGGCGTGATCGGGAACACGTCGCCGTAGCCTACGGTGGTCAGCGTCGCCACGCCCCACCACATCGCGGCCGGGATGCTTGAGAACTTGTCGGGCTGGTCGTCGCGCTCGGCGTAGTACATCGCGCTCGCGGCGAAGATGAGGAGGATGAGGACGACGAAGAGCGTGACCAGCAGCTCCTCGCGCTTCGACGTGAGGACGCGCCCGAGCGTTTGCAGCGACGAGGAGTAGCGCGCCAGCTTGAAGGCCCTGAACAGCCGGATGAGCCTGAGCGAGCGGACGAACCGCAGGTCCACCGTCAGGAATTCCAGGTAGAAGGGCAGGATCGCCAGCAGGTCCACGAGCGCCATCGGCGTCAGCGCGTAACGGAGCCGGCCGCGCACCGAGCCCTCGTAGCGCCCCCCGGCCGTAGAGGACCAGACGCGCAGCACGTACTCGGCCGTGAAGACCGCCACCGAAAAGACCTCGAAGCCCCGGAAGAAGAGGGCGTAAGGGGCGGCCAGCTCCTCGACCGTCTCAAGCATCACGGCGCCGACGTTCAGCACGATCAGCGCCATGATCAGTATGTCCGAGACGCGGCTCTGCCGGTCGCTCGGGTCCACCCGCCCCACGACCTCATGAACGCGCCGCTTTACACTCTCGTATTTCACAAGGGGAAGATGGTTTTTAGTTGATGGTTTTTAGTTTTTAGCTTCCGTGATGGATGGTTTCGAGTTGGACCGGCGCGGCCTTCTTCAACTAAAAACTAAAAACCACCAACTAAAAACTCTCACTCGAATCTGCGCCACTCTGACTCGTAGTAGCGGACGAGCGCCTGGTTGTCGAGGCGGTTGATCTCGACCTCGACGGGGCCGAGGTCGCGGGGCAGGACGAACATGGCGCGCATGGCCTCGTCGTCGAGGAAGCGTAAATTTTCGGGGGCGCGGGCCGGCGGGTCGAAGGGCGCGCGGCGCGCCAGCGCGAAGCCCCAGACGCCGAACGACGGGACCGGCGTGTGGTAGGCGCGCACCGAAAGGCCCGCGGCCTCCATCGTGCGGATGATGCACCAGTAGGAGGTGCGCGCAAACAGCGGCGAGGTGCTCTGGACGGAGATGGCCGCGTCGGGCGCGAGGCGCTGTTGGAGCAGGCGGTAGAAGCGCGTCGTGTAGAGCTTGCCGAGGGCGAAGCTGTTCGGGTCGGGGAAGTCTATGACGGCCGCGTCGAAGTGGCCCACGTCGCCTTCGAGCCAGATCATCGCGTCGCGGTTGACGACGGTGACGCGCGGGTCGTCGAACGCACCCTCGTTCAGGCGGGCGAGCGGCGGGAAGTTGCGCGACAGCTCCGTCATCTCGTGGTCGAGGTCCACGAGCGTCACGTGTTCGACCGACGGGTAGCGCAGGACCTCGCGCAGCGCCAGCCCGTCGCCGCCGCCGAGCACCATCACGCGCCGCGCGGGGCGCCCGCCCTCGGCCGCCAGGGCCATCGCCGGGTGGGCCAGAGCCTCGTGGTAGCGGTACTCGTCGGCCGAGCTGAACTGAAGGTTGCCGTTCAGGAAGAGCTGGAAGCCGGCGCGGTTGCGCGTGACGACGATGCGCTGGTAGTGGGTCGTCTTCGAGTAGACGATGTCGTCGGCGAACATCGCGTCCTCGGCCAGCGAGGTCAGCGAGTCGGCCTTGATGAGCCCGACGGTCAGGAGCGCCATCACCACCACCGCCTGCGCACGCAAAAGCTGCACGCCGCCCCGCATCAGCGGCCGCATCAACCACGTCGCCCACAGGCCGACGGCCGCGTTCAGCATCCCGAACAGCAGGGAGGTCCGCACGAGCCCGAGGCGCGGGACGAGGAAGAGCGGGAACATCAGCGAGGCGATGAGCGCCCCGACGTAGTCGAAGGCGAGGACGCGCGCCACCAGCTCCTTGAAGTCGAGCTGGTCCTGAAGGATGCGCATCAGCAGCGGGATTTCCAGGCCCACCATCGTCCCGATCAGGAAGACCGTCCCGTAGAGCACGACCTGGAAGTAGCTGAGGTGCGCGAAGCTCAGGAAGAGCAGCGGGGCCGAGAAGCCGCCGAGCAGCGCCACCGCTATCTCCACGTCCACGAAGCGCCGCGGCAGCTCGCGCTCGACGAACCGCGAGAGCCACGCGCCCACGCCCATCGAGAAGAGGTAAATCCCGATGATGAGCGAGAACTGCGTCACCGAGTCGCCGAGCACGTAGGAGGCCAGCGTCCCCGCGAGCAGCTCGTAGACCAGCCCGCAGGTGGCGATGATCAGGACGTTGAGGAAGAGGATCGGCGTGCGGTTCATAAAGATGCGGGAGTTTCTAGTTTTCAGCTTTTAGTTTTCAGCCTACGGAATCCCGCGGCGGGGCGCGAACGCCCGCGCCGCACTCTCTAAAACTAGAGACTAAAAACCAGAAACTAAAAACTAAACCTGCTCACCCGTTGACCGCCGCCGCGATGATCAGGGCGATGCCGAGGATGACGGAGCCGATGACGATGGCGAGCGCCGTGTTGTGGTCCTCCTCCAGCTCCTTGCGGATCGAGAAGGGCGTCGCCTTGACGATGATCGTGTAGGCGATGCCGAAGACCAGCAGGCCGAAGACTGTGAAGATGACGGTCGTCACCAGCACGCCCGCCAGGTCTTCGAGCTTGACGACGAGGCCGAGGTACGGCGGGAGGGCGACGGCCAGGGCCGCGGCCGTCGCCAGCAGTTGGTTGAGCATCATTTTCCTCCGCGGTAGCCGGAATGCCAGAAGTGGAAAGAGCGATAGCCGCCGGGCGAGTTGCGCACGTCGGGCGGGAGCTGCTGCCTCGGCTGCGTGCTCAGCTCCCAGCCGAGGACCGCCGCCGCGACGTAGAGCAGCAGCAGCCCGCCGCCGAAGAGAAGGTAGAGTTTACTCAGCATCTTTGCCTCTTTTGCCTGTAGCCTTCGACTAAGGCTTGAACTCGCTGTCCTTCCAGCGCCGCGCCTCGAAGCTCACGTGGCGGATGGCGACGAAGATCGGGATGGCCGAGAGCGCCAGCACCAGCAGCAGCAGGTTCAGGAAGCGCGGTACGCCCTGCTCGACCTTAATCACGAGCTGCGGCGGCGTGGCATCCGTCCAGTTCTCCCACTGCGCTTCGAGCCGCATGGTGTAGCGCCCGGCCGGGAGCGAAGACAGGTAGGCCGAATCCTTCGTGCCGCCCTCGCTCCAGCTCTCGCCGCCTTCCACGCCGTAGTAGTACTCGATGGGCAGCTCGAACTGCTGGACGAGGCCCGTCTCCTCGTTGATTAAATCGCCCGCGACGTAGAGCCAGTTGTTCGAGACGTTGGCCGTGCCGCTGACCCGCACGTTCTGCCGCCCTTCGAGCTCGAACTGGTCGGTGAAGATGACCTGCACGCCTTCGCGCGACGAGGCCCCGGACGGCTGCTGGCGGAACTGCTCCTGTAGCCGGCGCGCCTGTTCGAGCGCGGCCCTCACCCGCTCGGCCTCCGAGCCCGCCCCGAGGTTCAAGGTCGGCGTCGGCGCGGGCGTCGCCGTCGCGGCCGGCTGCGCCTGTAGAGAGTAAGACTGCGTGAAGACGGTCCGGCGCGAGCCGGTGACGAGGACGGCCGCGCCGACCAGCAGCGCCAGGAAGGTCAGCACCAGCCAGTAGCCGTAAATCCCCTTGTTCGGGAAGGGCTGGTTCGGCGCGACCGTGTGGGGCCTGGGCAGCTCGACGTTGAACTTGCGCCGCACCTCCCTGACCGGCAGGTAGGTGCCGAGCGACCAATTGATCTCCTCGGCGTGGAGTCCGCCGTCGTCGCCACCTTTCTTCTTCTTGCGCGCCGAGCCCTGCTCGCCCCCCGAGACCTCGCGCGAGAGCATCTGCGGCGCCGCGACGAAGTCCGTGGCGCGGACCTGCTCGCCGGCCGAGACTTTCCAGTAGAACTCGCCGCCGACGTACTCGACGCGCGCCCAGGCGTCCTGAAAAATCTTGAAGGTCCGGCCGTTGTAGACGGCCCGGCTCTCGCCGGTCTGAGTCACGTCGGCCGGCGGCACCGTCACGACGTAGCTCCAATGGCCGTCGGACTCGACCAGCCAGCGGAAGCCGACCTGCGGGTTGTAGAGCAGGTATTCCTGCCAGAAGTAGCGGACGCCCTCGTACTCGACGCTGCGGACCAGAAAGCCGATGACGGTGAGCGGGTGCCCCTCGAACTCGGCCGTCGAGCCGAGCGGGATGCTCGGCCCCGGCCCCTTCGGCTCAAGCGTCTTGAGGTAGCTGAGCCGCCCCTGATTGATGTCGAGCAGCGAGTTGCAGTAGGGGCAGGTGACGCGCTCCGACTGGTCGGGCGCGCGCAGTTCGAGGGCCCCGGCGCACTTCGGGCAGTTGAGCTGCGCGGCGCCGACGGCGCGCGGCGCGCGCTCCTCCGTGCGCTGTGCGTCGGCGAGTCCGAGGTCCGCGAGGCTGACCTCGCTGCCGGCGTAGACGGCCGGCGGGTGCTCGCCGTAGTCGAGCGTGCCGAAGACGCCGCCCGGCCCCGAGAGGTCCGCGTAGAGGTGGCGCTCGCCGGGCCGCAGCAGGTAGGGGATTTCGCCCTCGGCACCGGCCGCCTGCGCCTCGCCCTTCTCTGTGACGACGGGGGGGACGCGCGCCGGGATGGCCGTGATGGGCTGGCCGAGTTGCAGCGCGTCGAAGAAGGGGAGCTGGCGCGGGTCCGGGACCTCCGTGCGGAAGGTGAGGTAGAAGCGGCCCTGCGCCTCCGCGAGCCAGCCCCAGCGGCCGTCGGCGAAGGCGGCGTACCACTCGTCCCAGAAGCCGCCGGCCGCGTGTTGAAACTGTGCCCGCCCCGTCAACTCGAAGCCGACGCTGCGGCAGACGCCGCGCAGCCCCACCTGGAGCGGCGAGCCCGAGTCGAAGACCTCGGCCACGCGCCCGAAGTCTTCGATACCGCGGTCTGTGCGCGCCACGACCGAGTGGCAGAACTCGCAGACGACGACCAGCGCCGACCCGGTCTTGAAGAGCACCTGCGCGCCGCACGAGGGGCAGTTCGCCTGAAGGGCCATTAAGCCTCCACCTCCCCGCCGAAGGCTCGCGAGACGGCCCCCGCCGTCGGGGGCACGACGGCACACGGCGCGGCGTCCGCTGCCGCGGCGGCGGCCTCCGCCGGGAATTCGCGCCGGACGCTCCTGACCTCGACCGAGCGCGCGCCGATCAGCTCGCCGAGCCGCTCGGCCCACGGCCAGCCGGGCCGCTCGCGGCAGCAGTAGAGGTTGAAGGTGGCGACGCCGAACTCGGGGTAGGTGTGGCAGGCCAGGTGCGACTCCGAAAGGAGCGCGAGGCCGGTGACGCCGCCCTCCCCCGGAAACTTGTGCCACTGCGGGCGGCCGACGACGAGCAGGCCCAGTTCCGCGACGGCGCGCGCGAAGACCTCGCGCAGCCGCGCCTCGTCGCGCAGCGCCTCGGGGTCACAGCCCGCCGCCTCGATCAACCATTCGGTCCCGACCGTCAGCATAGGTTGTCTTCGCGGAAGAACTCTGGAAGAAGGGAGACCGCCCGGCAGGCCGTCCCGGCAGAACGCGTGCGAGCATAGGCCAAAGCGCGCCGCGTTGGCAATACCATTCTCCGCGCGCCTAATTGGCGGATTGGAGGGCCGGGCCTTTATAGCAGATTAAACATCCGCTATTGAATTGCGAGAGAATCGGCAGATGGTCTGCGTCACAGTCACCGGGGCGCAAGTGCAAAGCCTGCCGGGTCCGGCGCCCGGCGGAGCAGGGGAGGCGAAAACTCTTACGCGCGGTGACACATTTGAAAACTGACCTGCGAAATGAAGCCGCCGGCAGGACTCCTATGCCCCGCCGGCGGCTTCGTCTCCCTCTGTATCCCGGCTAATTGCCCGAGAGCAGGAACACATCGTAAGCCCACCTGCCGTTGTCCGTGCGGGCGTTGCCGTAGACTTTCGCCCGATAGCGGAACTCGTTGCCCCACCGGTCGCGCCGCCGCGACTCATGATAATCGAGCGACACTGACGCCACGCTCAGAGCGGGCAGCGCGTGCAGCTCTCCGGGGTCCGAAGTGCCGTTGTGGTTGGCGTCCTGCCACAGGCGCAGCAACGTGTAAACGGCGTCGCCTGCGTCTATCACGCCGTCGCCATTGCCGCCGTTCTCCGTCTTGTCATACTCGGCCAGCGCAAGGAAGCCATTTTTTTCATGGCCGGCAGGCGGTAAGGGTTGTGGCGTGAAGTTACCGAATAGTTCCTGCCCGTTGTCTATGGTGCCGTTGCCGTTGCGGTCAAGGGCAAGCCACGCATCGTCGGAGTTGGGTGCTGTCCACGATAGCCTCTCCTTAATGCCGTCGCTGTTAAGGTCGAATAACACGCCGCCTGCGTTGTCGGTCAAACTAAAGCCATTCACAGCAACGTCAATCAGGATTGGAGAGGGATTAAAGCAACAACAACCAAACCCGCTATTGCTATACCCCGATGGACATCCATTATTCTCTGGGTAGGCACATGGGTTCGAATGGAAACAGTCACTTACAGTGCCATCGGGAGAATCATTCCAGCAGAATTGAGGACAGCTACCACCGCCTACTGGCGGAGTTGACGTAGGAGTAGGAGTCGGAGTTGGCAAAGGACAGAACGCCCTATCCACCTGCGCGTTGTCGCAGGAAGTGATGGCGGTGTTAGCGTCCGCGGGCACATGCATCACGGTTCTGGAAGTGGAACATAAAGTAGTGTCATCCAGGAACATCGTATGCCCTACCTCATGTTTCATAATACCTTGCAGATAAGCAAGCGGATTTGGATTAAAATTGTTTCTTATGTAGCCGTAGATAGTAGTTGAAACCCGTGTGACCCCCGAGGTGCTCATCGAAGTTTCGGCTGTTGCGTCAACAGGGGTATTGCTGTTGAAGGCAACGTAATATGTGTTGTGGGAAGTTGCTGATGGCGCGGGGCCTTGATCGCATCCCCTAAACTCCACGTATGAACAGTTGAGAATCCTATTGGCATTCCAATCTCTAAAGGCCGCTTCAATTCTGTCTCGTTCCGGCCCGCTGAACGCGGTATCAATAGTGACGGTCACTTCCGCGGATTTTGCCCATTTCCACGTCGAGTACAGGCTGGTCGCCGAGTAATTGGGTGGAAAGCAACAGCTAGTTTGAGCAGAAGATACTCCGGTCAGATATATGTGCGAGCCGACAACAGCACCTGAGAACGCTAAAGTAAACGCAGCCGCTTTTAATGTGCTCATAGCATTGCTCCTATCGCACAGAGACTTAGCTATTAACTTACGACTGGCTGAGGCCAGAGGCAGCGGAGCGTAGATCATTAAGGAAACTTTCCCTGTCCGCGCCCTGATAACGGTACATCGGATGCCCTTCGGCGGGTGCATCGAGAAGGAACACGCTGTCCCCTCTCAATTCAAAACCTGTCAGAATCTGGTAATCGTCATGGCCGCCGGAACGCGTCAGGAACAGAACGTATTGCCAACCGAGGCGAGGCATGTTTTGACCTTTTATGAGTTGTAGAGTGACGTGGCCGGAGGGAAACTTCACGCGACCGCCCATTCGTAGGACGGCTATGGCGTTGTGGGGAGCAAGTCCGGCATCGCCGTCGGATTTGACCACTTCATCCAACTTTACGGTGAACTCCGAGTAGACAAATGTCCCGTCCTCCGACAGATGGGCTTTGGCGTCCACAACTCTGGCAATGACTACAGCCTGACTCTCAGTCACCGGTAGCGCCGGCAGCTTCGTTTCCCAATGAGTTACGGTGAATATATTTCCTGCATACTCAGTGATGGGGAGTTGACCCCTCTTGAGTTTTTTCTCCTTCGCCTGAGTCTCGGCGCGTTTTTCGGCCGGGGGCTCTCGGCGCTCCGACAGATTTACAATCGGGAATCGGCTCTCAAACTCCTCCCTGCTCTGGCTCCTTAGCTCCCCGGCCGTTTTGTCTTGTTTCTGCGCGCTCTGCCCGAAGTTACTAAACGTGGCGGCGGCTGCCGCCCCGGCTGTGAGCATCGCAATGCCGAGCCATGCCATATAATTTCGCCTTCCCATACTTAATTCCCTTTGACTGTGATGGTTGAAGAGGTTACTAACCGGGGCCTGGAACTCCTACTTTTTCACTTACCCCCACACGGTGGCCGTTCTCACACGCCTCGTGGCGCTACATACGATTAGACGCTTAATCATGAAAATTCTCCTTAACGTTGGCAGTGAATATGAGGCTGACGGAACCTTGTGGGGAGTAAGTCAACGCACAAGAAAAACGCACTCCCTGGCTCGTTGGCCCGCGCTATATGCCTAAAGCTTTTCACAATCAATAACAAAAGCGGCATGTGTAGGTAGCACATTAGATGTCCGGTCTAATTAGCACATTTCCAGTTGGCTTCTTTAGTTTTTTTTCTGGAATCAATGAATCTGGTTTTTTTGGATCGCGTTTCAGGAATGTCCCTGCCGCCCAAACAGTTCCATCAATGAATCTGATTGACCTAACGGCTAAACGGGCTGCGTTAATATTCGCCGGAAAATCAAGCATGTCGAGGGGTGCCCGAACAGATTCATATTCACTGTTGGATAGAGTGACTTCGATAGTCTCTCCCGGAGCGATAGGTGTTGCGGTTGCCGTGTCCGAGGCAAGTAAGGGGTCATTTCCATAGCCAAAGGTGAAAGCAAAGTCGGACTTCTTTGCCTGATGTGGAGGGCATAGCAGACAAACAACCTATCAGTGCATACATCCCTCTCTTTTGAGTTGGCATTAGCGATTCCCTTCATACGCTGAAGATGACGGAATCTTGTGAGGATTTCGTCGAAGTAGGTTACTGCTCAAAGACATGTTGTTTGAGATGTCTATTGAGCACGAGATAAGAGGTTGTGGGTAAACTTGCGATGATGGGGGGATCGAAGCAAGTTTTCTGCGACGCGGCCAACGGTAATCCCAAGTCTCCAAACCCGTCAATACTTTTTCCGCTTAAGTACCTAACAGAAGCGCGGCGTCGGGCAACAGAAACGGGTGTGCGGCAGCGTGCGCCGCCGAGACCCAGACCGCACATCCGATGTGCTGCGAAAAGCGGCCCGTCTTCGCGCGCCGCGAGCACACTGCTCTCCGCAGTCGGGCGTTCAGTGACCGCCCCGCGCGACGGCCGTTTTGCCTTTTGCGCGGGGCGTCTCTATTATCGCGGGCGGAGTGACTTGAAGCCTGATGCTGTATCTCTCGCAGGTGCTCGGGCGGCCCATCCGCGACGAGGAGGGCGAGCGCGTGGCGGCGCTGAAGGACGTGATCGTCCGGCTCGGCGAGGACCACCCGCCGGTGATCGGCGTGGTGGCGCGCTACCGCCGCCGCGACTTCTTCCTGCCGCGGGCGCGCATCCGCCGACTCGGCCTCGAAGGCGTCCGCCTCAACCTCGACATCCTCGACCTGCGCCCCTTCGCGCGGCGCGAGGGCGAGGTCATGCTCGCGCGCGACGTGCTCGACAAGCAGCTCATAGACGTGGACGGCAAGCGGGTCGTGCGCGTCAACGACGTGCAGCTCATCGAGGCGGCGGGCGAGTGGAGGGTGACGGGCGCCGACGTGAGCCTCGCGGGGCTCTGGCGGCGGCTGACCCCGCACAACTTCATCGGCACCAACCGCCCCGTCGAGGTCATAGACTGGGCAGACGTGGGGTATCTGGCGACCGACGCGGCCACGGTCACGCTCAAGTCCTCGCGCGACAAGCTGGCGCGGCTCCACCCCGTAGAGATCGCGCGCCTCGCCGAGGCGCTTTCGCGCCACCACGGCTCGGAGGTCGTCGAGGCGCTGGACGACGAGACGGCCGCCGAGACCCTCGAAGAGATGAGCGAGCAGGATCAGGCCCGCATCATCGGCGAGATGGACGAGGAGCGCGCCGCGGACATCCTCGAATGGATGTCGCCCGACGAGGCGGCCGACGTGCTCGGCGACCTGCCCGAGGAGAAGGCCGAAGACCTCCTGCAAAGGATGGAGAGCGAGGAGCAGGCCGACGTGGCCGAGCTCCTGCACTACGAGGACGACGAGGCGGGCGGCCTGATGACGACCGAGTTCGTCGTCCTCCCGCAGCGTCTCACGGCCGGCGAGGCCATCTCGCGCCTGAGAGAGATGGCCGAGACGCCGAACATGATCTACTACCTCTACGTCGTCGAGGAGGAAGGCTCCTGGAGGCTCTGCGGCGTCATCGCCCTGCGCAGCCTGATCCTCTCCGACCCGGGGCTTCAGCTCTCGGAGGTGATGCGCAGGGAGTTTCAGCACGCGCGCCCCACCGACTCGGCGCGCGAGGTGGCCGAGACCATCGCCGAGTACAACCTGCTCGCCCTGCCCGTCCTCGACGAGGCGGGCGACATCCTCGGCATCGTCACCGTGGACGACGCGATGGAGCTGCTGCTCCCCAAAAGCTGGCGCCAGCGCCTTCCCCGCGTCTTCGGCTGAGCTTCAGTTTTTAGTCTTCAGTTTTTAGTTTTCAGTCTGGTGGCACGTCGTAATGCCAACGTACGTAATGCCAACGTACCCGGCTGTTCACTGAAAACTGAAAACCAAGCACCGACTTATGAAAGGCGAGGAACCTCCGAGTGGCATTGACGCGCGCCGAGGCCGTGCAGGAGTCGGCGCGCCGCCTGTGGCGGCGCGGCTCGCGGCGCGTGCAGCGCGCGGTGTCGAGCCGGCGCGGCGTGCTGGCCTACCTCGCCGTCATCGGCCCCGGCATGGTGGCCGCCAACGCGGGTAACGACGCCGGCGGCATCGCCACCTACGCCTCGGCCGGGGCCGACTACGGCTACTCCCTCCTCTGGACTTTAATCCCGCTGGTCGTCGCGCTCGGCATCGTGCAGGAGACCTGCGCCCGGATGGGCGCGGTGACGGGCAAGGGCCTCTCCGATTTAATCCGCGAGCAGTTCGGCGTGCGCTGGACGGTGCTGGTGATGGCGGCGCTTCTGGTGGCGAACGGGGGCGTGACGGTCTCGGAGTTCGTCGGCATCGCGGCGGCGGCCGAGCTGTTCGGCGTGCCGCGCTACGTGGCGGTGCCGCTGGCGGCCTTCGCCGTCTGGTGGCTGGTGGTCAAGGGCTCGTACCGCCGGGTCGAGACGATCTTCCTGCTGATGTCTCTGGTCTTCCTCGGCTACATCGTCTCGGCCTTCATGGCCGGGCCGGACTGGGGAGAGGTCGGCCGCGGCCTGACGCGCCCGGAGGTGTTCCGCCCCGACCCAGGCTACCTCTTCACCATCGTCGCCCTTATAGGCACGACCATCTCGCCCTACATGCAGGTCTTCGTCCAGTCGTCGGTGGTCGAGAAGGGTGTGGGCGAGGAGGACTACGCGCTGACGCGGGCCGACGTGTGGGTCGGCACGGTCTTCGCCATCTCCATCGCCTTCTTCATCATGGTGGCGACGGCCGCCGCCCTGCACGGCACGGGCGCCCGCATCGAGACGGCCGAGGACGCCGCCCGCGCCCTCGAACCGCTCGCCGGCGAGCACGCCCGCACACTCTTCGGCATCGGTCTGTTCGGCGCCTCGATGCTGGCGGCCGGCGTGCTGCCGCTCGCCACGGCCTACTCGATCAGCGAGGCGCTCGGCTTCGAGAAGGGCGTCTCGCGCTCCTTCCGCGAGGCCCCCATCTTCCTCGGCATCTTCACCTTCCTGGTCGTGGTCGGCGGCGCGGTGGCGATCATTCCGGGGCTGCCGCTCTTCGACGTGCTGCTGGTCACGCAGGTCATCAACGGGCTGCTGCTGCCGGTCCTGCTGGTCTCGATCCTGCGGCTGGTGAACCGGCCCGAATTAATGGGTGCGCACGCGAACGGCCGCCTTTATAATGCGCTCTCGTGGCTGACGGTCGTCGTCGTCTCGGCCCTCTCGCTGCTCTACATCATCACCCAGCTTCGTTCCTGAAGCTTTTTTGAAGCCCGACCCCGAAACTCTGATGAGCCGTCCCCCGCTCAAGACTCAGCTCGCCTTCCCGGCCACGGCCGCCGCCGCCCTCGCGCTCTCGCTCTACCTGCTCCACTTCCTGACGGGCGAGGCGTTCACCTTCGGCTTCATGACGGAGCCGCGCGGCGGGGCCGAGTGGGCGATGCGGCTGGCGAGCATCCTCCTCTGGCTGAGCGCCGCCTTCGTGGCGGTGCGCGCCCTAAACGAGCTGGTCTTCTTCGTCTTCCGCAAGCGCAGGGGCTACGAGGCGCCGAGCCTCGTGCGCGACATCTTCTCGCTCGTCCTCTACGTGACGGCGGCGGCCTTCATCCTCAAGTTCCACTTCGCCGCCCTCTCGTTCGGCGCGCTGCTCTCGGGCTCGGCGCTCCTCGGCATCATCCTCGGCCTCGCCCTCCAGGACACGCTCGGCAACCTCTTCTCGGGCGTCTCGCTCCACGCCGACAAGCCCTTCCAGGTCGGCGACGTTATCACCGTCGGCAAGTGGACCGGCATCGTCGAGAGCATCACCTGGCGGGCCGTCAAGATCAAGACCTTCCAGAACCACTTCGTCCTCATCAGCAACAGCACCATCGCCAAGGAGAACATCGAGGTCTGCCCGCGCGACAACGCCAACGCCCGCATAGTCTTCTTCAACGCCCTCTACACCGACTCGCCCGTGCGCGTCATCAACGCCGTGCGCGAGGCCGTGCGCGAGTGCGACAACGTCCTGCGCTACATGACGCCGGTCGTGCGCGTCCGCGGCCTCGGCGACAACGGCGTGGACTACGAGGTCAAGTACTGGCTCTCGGACTACGCGCGCTACAACGACACCGACGCCCTCCTGCGCCAGCGCATCTGGTACGCCTTCCGCCGCGCCGGCCTCTCGTTCGCCTACCCGACCCGCACCCTCTACCTCCAACGCCCCTCGGCCGAGGACGGCGACGGCGACCGGCGCGCGCGTCTGACCGAGCGCCTCTCGGGCGTGGACATCTTCGCGCCGCTCTCGGCCGACGAGCTGGCGGCGCTCGCCCGCGGCGCGAAGGGGCGCGTCTTCGCCCCCGGCGAGACGATCATCCGCGCCGGCGACGGCGGCGCGTCCATGTTCGTCGTCCATCGCGGCTCGGTGGACGTGAGCGTCGAGGTCGGCGGCGAGGCCCGCGCCGTCAAGCACCTCGGCGAGGGCGACTTCTTCGGCGAGATGGCGCTGCTGACCGGCGAACCCCGGTCGGCCAACGTCCTCGCCGCCGAGGAGACCGAAGTCCTCGAAATCGGCCACGAAGACATGCGGCCCCTCTTCGAGTCGAACCCGGACCTCGTCGAAGCCCTCAGCCACACCATCAACGAGCGCCGCGCCGGCCTGGCCGCCACCTCGGCCGAAGGCGCCGGTGAGGAGGCCACGCCCGCCGGCCTCATCAAACGAATCCGCCGCTTCTTCCGCCTCGACTGAGGGCGGGGCGCCCCGCGCCCGCATCGTCGAAAATACACCCGAAAGCCGGAAGGCCCGGACGCCGTGCGCCCGAGCCTTCAAGCCTTCCCGAAACCGCCCGACTCTCGCCGAGGCTTTTCTCTCAGGCGGCGAGGCGCCGCTCGGCCGCGCCCGCCACTTCCTCTGAACGCGGGCGCCGCGAGAACCGCTTGATCGCCCTCCACAGCTCCCGCGGCCGCGTCTTCACCAGCGCCACCCCCGACAGGATGATCAGCGCCGCCCCGACCTCGCGCCACCCCAGACGCTCGCCCAGAATCATCCACCCGAGCCAGAGCGCGATCAGCGGGTTGACGTAAGAGTAGGTCGAGACCAGCGACAGCGGCAGCTTCTGCACCGCGTACATGTAGGCGCTGTAGGCCACTATCGAGCCGAAGACGACGAGGTAGAAGAGCGCGCCGACGCTCCGGCCGCTAAACCTGAGCGAGCCCCACTCGCCGAGTATTGTGCCCAGCAGCGTCAGCGCCAGGCCGGCCCACAGCATCTGCACCGCCGCGCCCATCAGCGGCGCCACGCCCGTCGGGCGCTGCTTGGCGTAGACCGACCCGGCCTGCCAAGAGAAAGCCCCGACCTGGATCACCAGCACGCCCAACAGCAGCGGCCCGTTCATCTCCGCGCCGGTCAACTGCGGCGCCAGCAGAAAGAGAAGCCCCCCGAAGCCGACCAGCATCCCGACGACGTGGCTGAGGCCCACGCGCTCGCCGTCCCTGCGCAGGCGCTCCAGCCCCGCGGCCCAGAAAGGCGAGGTCGCCACCAGCAGCGCGGCCATCCCGCTCGGCACCCACTGCTCTGCCCACACCACCGCCCCCGTCCCGACCCCCAACAGCAGCAGCCCCACAGCCCCCAGGTCCAGCCACTCTCGCCCGGCCGGCAGCCGCACGTTCCGCTGCCGCGTCATCAAAAAGAAGAGGATTCCGCCCGCGATCAGAAAACGCAGCCCCGCGAAGAGCATCGGCGGCATCGTCTCCAACCCGACCGCGATAGCCAGGTAGGTCGTGCCCCAGAAAAAACAGACCGCCGCCCAGGCCCCGTAGGCCGCCAGCTTTTCCTTCCCCGCCAACATCATTCCACCCCCTTGTTCGCCCGCAAAGGCAGCCGCGTCGTCTCCTTGACGGTCTTCAGCACGATGGTCGTCCGCGTGCTCCTGATCGCCTTGAACTGCCCCAGCTCGTCGCGCAGGAAGCGGTACAAATCGTCCGTGTCCCGCGCCCGCACCTTCAGCAGGAAGCAGTCTTCGCCCGCCAGGTGGTGCAGTTCCAGCACGTTTGGCAGCGCCGCGAGCCCTTCGGCCGTCCCCTCCGCCCGCCCGACGATGTCGTCGCGGTCGTCCACGCGCGCGAAGATAAAGGCCACCATGCCGAGCCCGACCGCCTGTGGATCGAGCCGGGCCGTGTACTCACGAACCAGCCCACGCTCTTCCAGTTTCCGCACCCGTTCCAGCGTCGCCGAAGGCGTCAGCTCCACGGCCCGGGCCAGCTCCACATTCGACGCTCGCCCGTTCTGCTGCAAAAACTCTAAAATGAGCTTATCCTTATCGTCCATATGTTAACCTTTAACGCCTTATGCCCCTACAATATTTCCCCATAGCTTGCTTTTGCCGAATTATATACGGCCGTTTTCCTTTAGTCAACTCGTTTCTCAGGCAAATAATGTTCATGTCCTGATTTTATTAACGTCAGGGTTAACGGCTGGGGACATCGCACTAAAACGGGACAACTCGCCTGAGAAATTGCTCATCTGAATAGTTGACAACTTGGGACTCAAGGTTTATTATGCAGCCGTACTCACCTCCGGCCTGAATGTTATTGCCGGCCGCGTGCGGGTGAGTGCGAGACTCCTGAAGAGAGCTTTTGGAGGTGAAAATCATGAACATTACCCGTTTCGATCCTTTCCGCGACCTGAGAGCTTTGCAGGACGAGGTTAACCGTCTCTTCTCCACCAGCTACGGGCGCTCTTACGGCGACGAGAGTTTCTCGCGCGGCGTCTGGGCGCCGAACGTCGACATCTTCGAGAACAAGGACGAGATCGTCCTCGAAGCCGAGCTGCCCGGCATGAACCGCGAGGACTTCGAGCTGACGGTCGAGAACAACGTCCTGACCCTGCGCGGCGAGCGCAAGTTCGAGAGGAAGGACGAGGGCGAGAACTTCCACCGCGTCGAGCGGTCCTACGGCTCCTTCGCCCGCTCCTTCACGCTGCCGCAGACGATCTCGCCCGAGGGCGTGACGGCCGAGTATCAGAACGGCCTGCTCCGCGTCGTCATGAAGAAGCGCGAGGAGGTCAAGGCCCGCCGCATCGAGATCGCCGGCGCGGGCGCCGCGCCGAAGACCATCGAGGCGCAGGCCGAGACTTCCAAGGGTGAGGCGAAGGGTCAGGCCGCAGGCCGCTAATTCATCGTCCCGCGGCCCATTTTCGGCGGCCGGCCGGCGCGGACCGCACGGTCCCGGGCGCCGGCCGGCCGCCGAAGCCGTCTCCGGCCGGGAGGCTTTTTCGGCGCGACGCGGGCGGCGCAAGCCCCGAGCGAGGGGACCCGCGCGACGAACCAGGTGACAGACTGCCAGAGAAAGGAAAGAGGGTTTAGTCGGCCATGCGTTTAGACCGTTACACCCTGCGCGGCCAGGAGGCCATCCAGTCGGCCATCGAGGTAGCCGAGCGCAACCAGAACCAGCAGGTCGAGCCCGAGCACCTGCTGCTCGCCATGCTCGAACAGCCCGAGGGCGTCGTCCGCCCCATCCTCGGCAAGACGGGCGCGAACCTCCAGGTCGTCCTGAACGACCTCCAGGCGGCCGTCGCGCGCTTCCCGAAGGTGCAGGGCGGCCAGCAGTACTTCAGCCCGCGCATCAGCCAGGTCTTCGCCTCCTCGCAGAAGGAGGCCGAGCGGATGCAGGACGAGTACGTCTCGACCGAGCACCTGCTCCTGGCCGTCGCCGCCGAGAAGGACGGCGCGGCCGGCCGCATCCTGCGCCAGCACGGCGTGACGAGCGAAGACCTCTCGAAGGTGGTCGAGCAGATGCGCGGCGGCGCGCGCGTCACCGACCAGAACGCGGAGGCCAACTACCAGGCGCTCTCGAAGTACGCCAAGGACCTGACCGAGCTGGCCCGCGCAGGCAAGCTCGACCCCGTCATCGGCCGCGACGACGAGATTCGGCGCACCATTCAGGTGCTCTCGCGCCGGACGAAGAACAACCCCGTGCTGATCGGCGAGCCCGGCGTCGGCAAGACGGCCATCGTCGAGGGGCTCGCCCAGCGCATCGTCTCGGGCGACGTGCCCGAGACCCTGCGCAATAAGCGGCTGGTCGGCCTCGACCTCGGCTCGATGCTGGCGGGCGCCAAGTACCGCGGCGAGTTTGAGGACCGCCTCAAGGCCGTCCTCAAGGAGATCGAGAGCGCGCAGGGGCAGATCGTCCTCTTCATCGACGAGCTGCACACGCTCGTCGGCGCGGGCGCGGCCGAGGGCGCCATCGACGCCTCTAACATGCTGAAGCCCGCGCTCGCCCGCGGCGAGCTGCGCTGCGTCGGCGCCACCACGCTCAACGAGTACAAGAAGCACATCGAGAAGGACGCGGCCCTTGAGCGCCGCTTCCAGCAGGTCTACGTCGGCGAGCCGACGGTCGAGGACACCATCGCCATCCTGCGCGGCCTCAAGGAGCGCTACGAGGTCCACCACGGCGTCCGCATCAAGGACTCGGCCATCGTGTCGGCGGCGACTCTGTCGAACCGCTACATCACCGACCGCTTTCTGCCCGACAAGGCCATCGACCTCATAGACGAGGCGGCCTCGCGCCTCCGCATCGAGATTGACAGCCTGCCCGTCGAGATCGACGAGATCGAGCGCGAGATCACGCAGCTCGAAATCGAGCGCCAGGCCCTCACGCGCGAGACCGACGAGCGCTCGAAGATGCGCCTTTCGGAGATCGAGCAGCGCATCGCCGACCTGCGCGAGCGTTCGGCCGGCATGAAGGCCAAGTGGCAGTCCGAGAAGGAGATCATCGAGCGCATCCGCAAGGCGAAAGAGGAGATCGAGCAGGTCAGGATTCAGGCCGAGCAGTACGAGCGCGCGGGCGACTACGGCAAGGTGGCCGAGCTGCGCTACGGCCGCCTCGTCGGCCTCCAACAGCAGCTCGAAGCCGACCAGACGAAGCTCGAAGAGGCGCAGTCCGAGGGCGTCTACCTCAAGGAGGAGGTGGACGAGGAGGACGTGGCGCTGGTCGTCGCCAAGTGGACGGGCGTGCCCGTCTCGAAGATGCTCGAAGGCGAGATGCAGAAGCTCGTCTCGATGGAGGAACGGCTGGGGATGCGCGTCATCGGGCAGGAGGAGGCGCTTGAGGCCGTCGCCAACGCCGTCCGCCGCGCCCGCGCCGGCCTGCAAGACCCGAACCGCCCCGTCGGCTCGTTCATCTTCCTCGGCCCCACGGGCGTCGGCAAGACCGAGACGGCGCGCGCGCTGGCCGAGTTCCTCTTCGACGACGAGCGGGCGATGGTCCGCCTCGACATGTCTGAGTACATGGAGAAGCACGCCGTGGCGCGGATGATCGGCGCGCCGCCGGGCTACGTCGGCTACGAGGAGGGCGGGCAGCTCACCGAGGCCGTGCGCCGCAGGCCCTACAGCGTCGTCCTCTTCGACGAGATCGAGAAGGCGCACCCGGACGTGTTCAACGTCCTGCTGCAAATCCTCGACGACGGGCGGCTGACCGACTCGAAGGGGCGCACCGTCGACTTCAAGAACACGGTGCTGATCATGACCTCGAACCTCGGCTCGCGCGAGATACAGGAGGCGGGCGGCGACGAGGGGCGCATCCGCGAGGCCGTGCTCGAAGTCCTGCGCGGCCACTTCAAGCCAGAGTTTCTGAACCGCGTGGACGACATCGTGATCTTCCGCCAGCTCACGCGCGAGCAGATCGGCGAGATCATCGAGGTCCAGCTCGAACGGCTGCGCCGCCTGCTGGCCGACCGCGACATGACGCTCGTGCTCGACGACTCGGCCCGTCAGTTGCTCATCCGCGAGGGCTACGACCCTACCTACGGCGCGCGTCCGCTCAAGCGGGCGATCCAGACTCTCATCCAGAACCCGCTCGCCTCGCGCATGCTGCGCGGCGAGGTGCTGCCCGGCCAGACCGTGCGCGTCTCGGCCGACGGCGGCCGGATGAGCTTCGACATCGACGGCCGCGACGGCGACGCCGCCGAAACGGCCACGGCCTGAGAACGGAGAAAGGGGAAAGGGAAAAAGGCGAAGAGGCGAAAGGAAGAAAGTTGACGCATGGTTGCGCCCCGCCCTCTTTCTGTACTCACTTTCCCCTTTGCCCTTTCCCCTTTTCCCTTCAACCGGAGGTTGACAAATGAGACACAGATTCGACCCCGTGCGCGACCTCTTCAGCCTACAGGAGCGGATGAACCGCCTGTTCGAGGAGGCGGCCGACCGGCGCGCTCGCGGCGCCGCCGCAGGCGGCGAGGATGAGGAGGCCGAGATCGAGCGCGCAGACTGGATACCGGCCGCCGACGTTTACGAAGACGAGCGGGAGTACACGCTCGCGCTCGACCTGCCCGGCATCAACCGCCAGGCGCTCGACGTGAGCCTGGACGAGAACCGGCTGACCATTCGCGGCGAGCGCCCGAAGCGCGCGGAGGGCGGAACCCGGCGCACCGAGCGCCCGCACGGTCGCTTCGTCCGCACCTTCAGCCTGCCCGACGCGGTTGACCGTCAGGGCATCACGGCGGATTATAAGGACGGCGTCCTCCTCCTACATCTGCCCAAGCGTCAGGAGCCGCAGGAGCAGCGCGTCAGGATTGAGATTAAGTGAGTCGTCAGGTTTTAGTTTTTAGTTTTTAGTTTGCGGCCTGGTGGCACGCCGCGCCGCGGCGCACGCTTTTCTAAAAACTAAAAACCGGCAACTGATAACTCTTATGCGATTTTTTCACCGGGGGAGAAAGAAGAAAGAGATGGTTGAGAGGACGGCTGAGAACGAGTGGCCGGAGGAGCTTGATTCTGAGCGGGAGGCCGAGCGGGTCCGCGTGCGCGACCGCCGCCGCGTCAACCTCGACGAAGAGGGCGGCGTGCGCTCCGCGGGCGAGGCCGGCGATGACAGCGAGGTCGGGGGGCCGAGCCTGAAACCCTCTTACGTCGAGGAGTTGGAGGCGCGCACCCGCGCCGCCGAGCAGAAGGCCGCGGACGTGCAGGCGCGCTTCGAGCAGGTCCGCGCCGAGCTGCGGCGCGAGACCGACGAGCTGCGGCAGCGGCTCACGCGCTCGGCCGACGAGCGGGCCGCGCGCGAGAAGGCCGCCCTGTTTACCGCGCTCCTGCCCGTCATAGACAACCTCCAGCGGGCAGTCGAGGCGGCCGAGGCCGGCGCAGACCGCGGCGCCCTGCTCGACGGGCTGCGCGGCACCCTGAGCGGCTTCGAGGGCGTGCTCGCGCAGTCGGGCGTCGAGCCCGTCGAGGCCGCCGGCCAGCCCTTCGACCCGGAACTGCACGAGGCCGTGGACACGGCCGAGGTCGAGCCCGAGCGCGACCAGCTCGTCACGGCGCAGTACGCCCGCGGCTACCGCCTCGGCAACCAGCTACTGCGGCCCGCGCGCGTCCAGGTCGGCCGCGCCCGGAGCGAGAAGGCCGGCGCCTGAGGGGCCGGCCCGCCTTATTTCATCCGCGAAGTTAAACCTTAAGGAGAACACCAACAGTGGCAGCAAAGGATTTGAAGTTCCGGGAGGAGGCGCGCCGCGCGATGCTCCGGGGCGTGAACACGCTGGCGAACGCCGTGCGCGTCACGCTCGGCCCGAAGGGGCGCAACGTCGTCCTCGCCAAGAAGTTCGGCTCGCCCACCATCACGAAGGACGGCGTGACCGTGGCGAAGGAGATTGATCTCAAGGACGGCCTTGAGAACATGGGCGCGCAGATGGTCAAGGAGGTCGCCTCGAAGACCAACGACATCGCGGGCGACGGCACCACCACCGCGACCGTGCTGGCGCAGGCCATCTTCCGCGAGGGCGTCAAGAACGTGACGGCGGGCGCCAACCCGATGGCCCTTCAGCGCGGCATCCAGCTCGGCGTCGAGGCGGCCGTGGCCGAGCTCGAACGCCTCTCGAAGAAGGTCAAGAGCAAGGACGAGCTGGCTAACGTCGCCTCGGTCTCTGCCAACAACGACCGCGAGCTGGGCGAGCTGATCTCGGAGGCGATGGACCGCGTCGGCAAGGACGGCGTCGTCACCGTCGAAGAGTCGCGCACGCTCGAAACCGAGCTCGACATCGTCGAGGGCATGCAGTTCGACCGCGGGTATCTCTCGCCCTACTTCGTCACCAACCCCGACCGGATGGAGGCCGTCCTCGACGAGCCGCTGATCCTCATCCACGAGAAGAAGATTTCGGCCATGCGAGACCTGCTGCCGCTGCTCGAACAGGTCGCCGGGCAGGGCCGCCAACTCCTCCTTATCGCCGAGGACGTTGAGGGCGACGCCCTCGCCACGCTCGTCGTCAACCGCCTGCGCGGCACCGTCAAGGTCTGCGCGGTGAAGGCCCCGGCCTTCGGCGACCGCCGCAAGGCCATCCTCGAAGACATCGCCGTGCTGACCGGCGGCCGCGTCATCACCGAAGACATCGGCATCAAGCTCGAAAGCGTCACAATCGAAGACCTCGGCCGGGCCAAGCGCGTCATCGTCGACAAGGACAACACTACGCTCGTCGAGGGCGGCGGCAAGGCCAGCGACATCGAGGGGCGCGTCAAGACCCTGCGCGCGCAGATCGGGGAGACGACCTCCGACTACGACCGCGAGAAGTTGCAGGAGCGCCTAGCCAAGCTGGCCGGGGGCGTGGCCGTCATCAAGGTCGGCGCCGCCACCGAGATCGAGATGAAGGAGAAGAAGATGCGGGTGGACGACGCCGTCAACGCCACCCGCGCCGCCGCGCAGGAGGGCATCGTTCCGGGCGGCGGCGTCGCGCTCGTCCGCGCCGCCCGCGCGCTCGACAAGCTCGAAGTCGAGGACGAGGACGTGCGCACGGGCATCCGCCTGCTGCGGCGCGCGATGGAGGAGCCGCTGCGGCGCATCGCCGAGAACGCCGGCACCGACGGGGCCGTCGTCATCGGCAAGGTCGAAGAGTCGAAGGGCTCGCGCGGCTATAACGCCGCTACGGGTCAGTTCGAGGACCTGGTCGCGGCCGGCATCATCGACCCGACGAAAGTCGTCCGCACGGCGTTGCAAAACGCTGCATCCATCGCCGGCCTGCTCCTGACCACCGACGCCGCCATCACCGACGCGCCCGAGCCCAAGAAGGGGGCCGCCCCCCCGATGCCGGGCGGCGAAGACTACGACTTTTAGCGTCTCGGGGGCGAGCAGGTGACGGCGGCGGGCGGGGAGCCGTGGCGGGCGGCCCGGCTCCCCGCCCGCCGCCG
>DASQMB010000015.1:0-3319 GCA_035645715.1 Pyrinomonadaceae bacterium | reverse complement strand
GTCGTGGGAGGTCGGTGCCGAGGCGCTGACGGGGGCGGAGGTGCGAGAGCGTCTGCGGCGGGAGCTTCCCGAATACATGGTGCCGTGGGCCGTGGTGGGGCTCGACGCGATGCCGCTCTCGCCCAACGGCAAGGTTGACCGCAAGGCCCTGCCGGCTCCCGAGGATGAGGGCACGACCGCGCAAGCCCACGTCGAGCCGCGCACCCCGACCGAAGAGATTCTGTGCGGCATCTGGTCCGAGATTCTGGGGGGGGCGCGTATCGGCGTCGAAGACAACCTGTTCGAGCGCGGCGCACACTCCCTGCTCGTGACGCAGGTGCTCTCGCGCATCCGCCGCGTCTTCAAGGTCGAGCCGCCGCTGCGCTCCTTCTTCGAGCACCCGAGCGTCGCCGGCATCGCCCGCGTCGTCGAGCGGCTACAGGCCCAGGCCGAGGGCGTCGCCGCCCCGCCCATCGTCCCCATCCCGCGCGACGGCCATCTCCCGCTCTCCTTCACGCAGGAGCGGACGTGGTTCCTCGACCAGTTGGAGCCGGGGCTTACAGCCTACAACGTGCCCGGCGCCGTCTACCTCGACGGCGAGCTGAACGTCGCGGCACTCGAACGGGCCTTCGGCGAAATCCTGCGCCGACACGAAATCCTCCGCACGACATACACGGCCGTGGACGGGCGGCCAGTGCAGGTCATCCGCCCGCCAGAGCCCTTCCGTCTCCGCGTCATAGACCTCGAACCGACGCCCGAGGAGGGGCGCGACGCCGAGGCCATGCGGCTGGCTCAGGAGAACGCGCGGCTGCCCTTCGACCTGCTTAACGGCCCGATGCTGCGCTGCTTCCTCGTGCGCATGGCCGAGGGCCGCCACCTGCTGGCGATGACGACGCACCACATCGCCTACGACATGTGGTCGCGCGAAATCTTCATCTTCGAGCTGGCGACGCTCTACCAGGCGTTCGTCAAGGGCGAGCCCTCGCCTCTGCCCGAGCCGGAGATTCAATGGGTTGACTACGCCGCATGGCAGCGCCGCTGGCTCTCCGGCGAAGTGCTCGAACGGCAGCTCGACTACTGGCGGCAGAAGCTGGCGGGGGCGCCGCCGAACATCAACCTGCCGACGGACTATCCGCGCCCGCCCGTTCAGTCTTACAGGGGCGCGCGCCAGTATCTGCAACTCCCGCCAGAGCTGGCGCGCGCCGTGGCCGCGCTGAGCAAGCGGCAGGGCGTCACGCCCTTCATCACGCTGCTGGCCGCCTTCAAGACCCTCCTCTTCCGCTACACGGGCGAGGAGCGGGTCGTGGTCGGCTCGCCCATCGCCAACCGGAACCGGCTCGAAGTCGAGCGGCTGATGGGCTTCCTCGCCAACACGCTCACCTTCTACACGGACCTCTCCGGCAGCCCGACCTTCGCCGAGCTGCTCGGGCGCGTCCGCGAGACGGCGCTCGGGGCCTACGCGCACCAGGACGTGCCGTTCGAGCTGCTGGTACAGGACATCCAGCCGCAGCGCGACGCGAGCCGCTCGCCCATCTTCCAGGTGATGTTCAATTACATGCTCAGCTACTCGTCGCCGCGGGTGGACCTGCCCGGCCTCACCCTGCGGCTGGAGCGGCTGCACAGCGGCGCGGCTCAGTTCGACATCAACGTGGACATGTGGGAGACGGAGGACGGCCTCAACGGCGTCATCGAGTACTGCACAGACCTCTTCCGCCACGAGACCATCACACGCTTCGTCGAACAGTTCAGGACCCTCCTCGAAGGGATCGTGGCCGAGCCGGAGCGGCCCATCTCTTCCTACCCGCTGCTCGCGGCCGAGGAGCGGCGCCGGCTGCTGGCGGGCCTCAACGAGACCGCCCGCGACTACGGCCGTGCCGCCTGCGTCCACGCGCTGTTCGAGGAGCAGGCCGAGCGCACGCCCGAGGCCGCGGCCGTTGTTTATGATGGGACGCGCCTCAGCTACGCCGAGTTGAACGCGCGCGCCAACCGTCTGGCCCGGCTCCTGCTGAGGCACGGCGCGGGGCCGGAGAAGCCGGTCGGCGTCTGCGCCGAACGGAGCCCCGAGCTGGTCGTGGCGCTGCTCGCCGTGTTGAAGGCGGGAGCGGCCTACGTGCCGCTCGATCCCGAGTACCCGGCCGAGCGATTGGCCTACATGCTCGAAGACGCCGGGGTCGGCCTGCTGCTCACGCAGCGGCGGCTGGCCGAGGGCGCGGGCGGCTCCGGCGCGAAGGTCGTGCTGCTCGACGGCGACGCCGAAGAGGCCGCGGGCGAGAGCGCGGAGAACCCCGGCGCCCCGGCCGGAGCGGAGAACCTCGCCTACGTCATTTACACCTCGGGCTCTACGGGCCGGCCGAAGGGCGCGATGAACACGCACCGGGCCGTCGTCAACCGCCTGCTCTGGATGCAGGACCGCTACGGCCTGACGCCAGACGACCGCGTGATGCAGAAGACGCCCTTCAGCTTCGACGTGTCGGTCTGGGAGTTCTTCTGGCCCCTCATCACCGGGGCAACGCTCGTCGTCGCCCGCCCGGGCGGCCACCGCGACGGCCGCTACCTCGTCGAACTCGTCAGGGAGCAGGGCGTCACGACGATGCACTTCGTGCCCTCGATGCTGCGCGTCTTCCTGGAAGAGGAGGGGCTGGAAGAGTGCGCGAGCCTGCGGCAGGTGATGAGCAGCGGCGAGGCCCTGCCCCCCGAGCTGGTCGAACTGTTCGGCCGGCGGCTGAAGGCGAGGCTGCATAACCTCTACGGCCCGACCGAAGCGGCCGTGGACGTGAGCCACTGGGAGTGTGCCCCCCGCGAGGACGGGCGCGTGCCCATCGGCCGGCCCATCTCGAACACGCAGCTCTACGTGCTCGACGCTCGGATGGAGCCGGTCCCGGCGGGCGCGGCCGGCGAGCTTTACATCGGCGGCGTGGCCGTCGGTCGAGGCTACTGGCGCCGTCCGGGCCTGACGGCCGACAAGTTCGTTCCCGACCCGTTCGACCCGCGGGGCGGCGCGCGGCTGTACCGGACGGGCGACCGAGCGCGGCTTTTGGCCGACGGCGAGATCGAATACCTCGGCCGGCTCGACGGGCAGGTGAAGGTGCGCGGCTTCCGCATCGAGCTGGGCGAGATCGAGGCCGCACTGCGCCGCGTCGCGGGCGTGAGGGAGGCAGCGGCCGTGGCGCAGGAAGACGGGCGCGGCGGCGTCGGGCTCGTCGGCTACGTGTCGTGGGAGGTCGGTGCCGAGGCGCTGACGGGGGCGGAGGTGCGAGAGCGTCTGCGGCGGGAGCTTCCCGAATACATGGTGCCGTGGGCCGTGGTGGGGCTCGACGCGATGCCGCTCTCGCCCAACGGC
>DASQMB010000014.1:0-57568 GCA_035645715.1 Pyrinomonadaceae bacterium | reverse complement strand
GCTGGTGACGGGGCTGTGGTTCACGGTCAAGCACCGCCTGCGGCGCGCCCTGCCCGTGCTGGTGTTCACGGCGATGCTGACCCTGGCCTACTCGGTCTTCCAGGGCAACGTGGGGACGGCCTACAGGCAGCGGAGCCAGCTCTTGATCTTCTACTTCGTCTTCGCCGCCGTCGGCTGCGAACTGGTGCTCGAACTGAGGGACGACCGGCGGCGGCTGGCCCGCGCGGAGATGATGCGGCAGGCCGAAGAGTCGGCGCGCGTCGTCGAGGCGCGCCGCCGCTACGACCGCTGGAAGCGCGAGCGCGAGCAGCATTTCGAGGAGATCGCCCGCGGCCTCTCCGAGAGGATTAACTTTTAGAGATGTGCGGGATCGTCGGCATCGTTAACTATGACGGGCGCGCGGCCAGCCCCGAAGTGCTGGCCCGCATGAACGAGGCTATCCGCCACCGCGGTCCCGACGAGGAGGGCACGCACCTCGGCGGCCGCGTCGGGCTGGCGATGCGCCGGCTGGCGATCATCGACCTGGCCTGCGGCCAGCAGCCCGTCTACAACGCCGACCGCACGGCCTGCGTCGTCTTCAACGGCGAAATCTACAACTACCGCGAGCTGCGCGCCCGCCTCGAAGAGCTCGGCCACGAGTTCCACACCGACAGCGACACGGAGGTCGTCCTACAGGCTTACGAGCGTTACGGCGCCGACTGCCCCAAGCACCTGCGCGGCATGTTCGCCTTCGCCGTCTGGGACGAGCGCACGGGGGAACTTTTGCTGGCGCGCGACCGCGTCGGCAAGAAGCCGCTGCTCTACGCGCGGGCCGGGGGGGCGTTCGTCTTCGGCTCGGAGTTCTCGGCCCTGCTCCGGCACCCGGCCGTCTCGCGCGAGGTGGACTACGAGGCCGTCCATTACTACCTCTCGTTCATGTGCGTGCCCGCGCCGCTGACGGCCTACGCCTCGATCCGCAAGCTTGAGCCGGGCCACACGCTGCGGCTCACGCGCGCGGGCGAGGTCGTGACCGAGCGCTACTGGCAGCCCGACTTCTCGAAGAAGATCAGGGTGAGCGAGGAGGAGGCGGGCGAGCGCGCCGTCGAGCTGCTGCGCGAGGCGGTCAGAATCCGGCTGATGTCCGAGGTCCCGCTCGGCGCCTTCCTCTCGGGCGGCGTCGACTCTTCGACCGTCGTCGCCCTGATGAGCGAGGTCAGCTCCGCCCCGGTCAAGACCTTCTCCATCGGCTTCGACGAGCAGGACTTCTCCGAGCTGCACCACGCGCGCCGCGTCGCCGAGCACGTCGGGGCCGAGCACCACGAGTTCGTCGTCCGCCCCGACGCGCTCGAAGTATTGCCCACGCTCGTCGAGCACTACGGCGAGCCCTACGCCGACTCGTCGGCCATCCCGACCTACTACGTCTCGCGCGAGACGCGCCGGCACGTCACCGTGGCGCTGAACGGCGACGGCGGCGACGAGTGCTTCGCCGGCTACGAGCGCTACGCGGCGATGCGCCTCTCGGAGCGCTACCGGAGGCTGCCGGCCTTCCTGCGCGAGGCCGTCATCCGCAACCTGGCCGAGATGCTGCCGGCCTCGGAGCTGCGGCGCGGCCGCGTCCGCAGCCTGCAACGCTTCCTGCGCGCGGCGAGCCTGCCGCCCGTCGAGCGCTACCTGCGCTGGGTCAGCGTCCTCGACCCGGCCGCCAAGGCGGACCTCTACACGGACGAGTTCCGCGGGCGCGTCGGGTCGCTCGACGCGGGCCGCTGGCTGGCGCCGTGGTTCGCGCGGGCCGACGGCGCGGGCGTGGTGGACGCGTCGCTGCTGGCCGACACGATGACCTACCTGCCGAACGACCTGCTCGTCAAGGTGGACATCGCCAGCATGGCCGTCTCGCTCGAAGCGCGCTCGCCCTTCCTCGACCACCACGTCATCGAGTTCGCGGCCAGCCTGCCCGAGCACCTGAAGCTGAGGCGGCTGACGACGAAGTATCTGTTGAAGAAGGCCCTGGCGAAGTTGCTGCCGCAGGACAACCTGCGCCGGCCGAAGATGGGATTCGGCGTGCCCGTCGGCCACTGGTTCCGCGGCCGGATGCAGGGCTTCCTGCGCGAGACCCTGCTCTGCGAACGCTCGCTCCGGCGCGGCCTCTTCCGCCCCGAAGCCGTCCGCCGCATGGTCGAGCTGCACACGCGCGGCGAGCGCGACCACACGCACCAGCTCTGGACGCTCCTGATGCTCGAACTCTGGTTCCAGCGGTTCATAGATTGAGAGGTCTTGCACCCATGCCAGTCGCTGCTCCGACGCAAGAGAGTGCGGACGCCCGCCCGGAGGGGGTTGTCCGCGACGGCTACCGCTGGACGCCGCAATCGTGCCCCGTCTGCCGCGCCGCGCCGAAGAAGTACGTCGGGCGGCGCGGCGGCGCGGCCCACCGCGAGGGGCTGGGCGTCGAGTGCGAAGTCTGGCGGTGCGCGGGGTGCGGGCTGCTGTTCCCCGACCCGATGCCCATGCCGGCGGGCGGGCTCGAACAGCACTACGGCCTCGACCCCGGCGAGTACTTCCGCAACCACGAGACGGGCGGCAAGGTGGCGCTCGGCCGCGGCCTGCTGGCGCACGCCGAGCGGCTGACCGGGGGCAAGGGGCGCGTGCTCGACATCGGGGCCGGGCGCGGCGAACTGCTCAAGGCGGCGAAGGAGGAAGGGTGGGAGGCGGTCGGCATCGAGCCCTCGCCCCAGTTTGCGGAGTGGGCCGCCCGCTCCTCGGGGGCCGAGGTCAGGTGCGAGCCCGTCGAACGGTGCGAGTTCGCGCCCGGCTCCTTCGACGTGGCGATCCTGAGCGGCGTACTCGAACACCTCTACAACCCGGACCAGACCATCGGGGCCGTCTCCCGCACCCTGAGGCCCGGCGGCGCACTCTTCGTGGACGTGCCCAACGAGTCGGGGCTCTACTTCCGCCTGGGCAACCTCTACCAGAGGCTGCGCGGGCGCGACTGGTGCGTGAACCTGGCCCCCACCTTCGAGCCGTACCACGTCTTCGGCTTCGGCCCGCGCAGCCTGCGCGCCCTGCTCTCCAAGCACGGGCTGGCGGCGCGCGACTGGCGCGTCTACGGCGGGCAGGCGATGGTGCCGAACCGCGGGGGCGTGCTGGGGGGGCTGGAACAGGCGGCGGCCCGCGCGGTTTCGGCCCTCAGCAACCGCGGGCAGCTCGGTACTTACATCGAGACCTGGGCCGTCAGGCGGTAGGGGCCCGGCGCCCTCCGCCGGCGGCCTTGACCATTGAAACGAACGGAGAAGCAAACAGTGAAAGGTATCGTTCTGGCCGGCGGACTGGGCACGCGCCTGAAGCCCCTGACCGCCATC
Organism: Pyrinomonadaceae bacterium; assembly: GCA_035645715.1. GTDB lineage: Bacteria > Acidobacteriota > Blastocatellia > Pyrinomonadales > Pyrinomonadaceae > QHXN01. Next base: position 54,236 of record DASQMB010000014.1, on the reverse strand, counting down.
ACCAACAAGCACCTGCTGCCCGTCTACGACAAGCCGATGATCTACTACCCGATCCAGACGCTCGTCAACGCGGGCGTCAACGACATCATGATCGTGACGGGCGGAAACTCGGCCGGCGACTTCCTGCGCCTCCTGAAGAACGGCAAGGAGTTCGGCCTCAAGCACCTCAACTACACCTACCAGGAGGGCGAGGGCGGCATCGCCGACGCGCTGCGCCTGTGCGAAGACTTCGCCGACGGCGAGCCGATCTGCGTCGTCCTCGGCGACAACATCATTGAGGGCAACATCCGCAAGGCCGTGCGCTCCTACCGCCACCAGGGCGGCGGCGCCAAAATCCTGCTCAAGAAGGTGCCGGACCCGCAGCGCTTCGGCGTGCCCGAGCTGGACGGCCGCCGCGTCGTGCGCATCGAGGAGAAGCCGAAGGCGCCGAAGTCGGAGTACGCCGTCATCGGCGTCTACATGTACGACGCCGGCGTCTTCGACATCATCCGCACGCTCAAGCCCTCGGGCCGCGGCGAGCTCGAAATCACGGACGTTAACAACTCCTACATCTCGCGCGACGAGATGAGCTGGGACGAGCTCGAAGGCTGGTGGACCGACGCCGGGACGTTCGAGAGCCTGCTGCGCGCCTCGAACATGGTGGCGCGGACCGGGGCCAACAAGCTGGAGTTCGTGCCCGAAGAAGCGGAGGCCGAGAATGTCAACATCGCCGAAGCCGCGCGCTGAGGGGCCGGGCGGGGGCGCGGCCGGCCGATTCGTGCGCGGCCCCATCGCCGGCGTCGTCGTCCGCGACCTGCGCAAGTTCCTCGACGACCGCGGCTGGCTGGCCGAGCTGTTCCGCGACGACGAGCTGGACGCCGAGTTCCGCCCCGCGATGGCCTACGTCTCGACCAGCATGCCGGGCGTGCAGCGCGGCCCGCACGAGCACACAGACCAGGCCGACTTCTTCTGCTTCGTCGGCCCCTCGAACTTCAAGATCAGGCTCTGGGACAACCGGCCCGACTCCGAGACCTTCGGCCGCGTCATGACGATCTACGCCGGCGATGACGCGCCGCGTTCGGTCCTCATCCCGAAGGGCGTGGTCCACACCTACAAGAACATCGGCCACCTGCCGGGCGTCGTCTTCAACGCCCCGAACCGCCTCTACATGGGCGAGGGCCGGGGCGAGCCGGTGGATGAAATCCGCCACGAGGACGACCCCGACACGCCGTTCCGGCTGGACGACTGAGGGGGTTGGAAAGGGGAAAGGGGAAGAGGGCAAAAGGGAACCGGCGGCCGAGCGACGGCGAGGTGACCGCGAACGTTTTCCCGCCGGGCCTCCAGTCCCCTTTTCGTCTTTTCCCCCTTCCCCCTCTTCCCCCTTTCGACTGATGAAAGTTGTTCGCATCATCGCGCGGCTGAACGTCGGGGGGCCGGCCAGGCACGTGGCGTGGCTGGAGGCGGGGCTGCGGCGGGCCGGCGTCGAGTCCCTGCTGGTCTCGGGCGTGGTGCCGCCGGGCGAAGACGACATGAGCTACTTCGCCCGCTCGCTCGGCGTAGAGCCCGTCGTCATCCCCGAGATGAGCCGGGAGATTTCGCCGAAGGACGCGGTGACGGTCTGGAAGCTCTACCGCCTGCTGCGGCGCGAGCGCCCGGACCTCGTCCACACGCACACGGCGAAGGCCGGCACCGCGGGCCGCCTCGCCGGGCTGCTCTACCGCTGGGCCACGCCCTCGGCCCTCCGGGGTCGGCCGCGCCCCTGCCGCTTCGTCCACACCTACCACGGCCACATCTTCCACAGCTACTACGGCCGCCTGAAGACACGCTTCTTCCTCGCCGTCGAGCGGACGCTGGCCCGCCTCGTCACCGACCGCATCGTCGTCATCAGCCCGCAGCAGTTGCGCGAGATTCACGAGGAGTTCGGGGTGGGGCGCCGCGAGCAGTTCCGCGTCGTCCCGCTCGGCCTCGACGTGCGGGCGTTCGACCGTTGGGATGAGCGGCGCGGCGCGGCTCGCGCCGCCTGGGGTGCCGCCGACGAAGACGTGCTGGTCGGCATCGTCGGGCGGCTGACGGAGGTCAAGAACCACGAGCTGTTCCTGCGCGCGGCGGCGCGCTACAGGGAACTGCGCGCCTCTGGCGAGGCGCCGCCGGGCCGCGTGCGCTTCGTAGTCGTGGGCGACGGCCACCTGCGGCCCCGCCTCGAATCGCTGGCCGCGGAGCTGGGCCTCGCCGGCGAAGTGACTTTCGCGGGGACGCGCGACGACCCAGAGAACTTCTACCCGGCCCTCGACGTGGTGGCCCTCACCTCGCTCAACGAGGGGACGCCGCTGACCCTGATCGAGGCGATGGCTAACGCGCGCGCCGTGGTGGCGACGGCGGTCGGCGGCGTGGTGGACCTCGTCGGGGAGCCGGCCGCGGGCGGGGCGGCGGATGACGGCGACTGGCAGGTTTGCGAGCGGGGCGTGCGCGTGCGGCCGCGCGACGCCGAGACTTTCGCCCGCGCTCTCGCGCGCCTAGTCGAATCCGAAGAACTGCGCGACCAACTCGGCCGGCGCGGGCGCCGCTTCGTCGAGGAGAGATATTCGGTCGAAAGGCTGCTCTCTGACGTGCTCGCGCTCTACGGCGAGCTGGCGGCGGCGGCGGGGGCGGCACTGCCCGAGGCGGCGTCGTCCGCGCGGCGGCATGCGCAGTCGGGCGGCGGCGCGGGCGCGGCAGCCGCCGCGGCCCGGCCGGGAGGGCCTGAGAGCCCGAGGGGCCGTTAACGCTTTCCGCAGGTTTGTTGTTATGCTCGGCCGTCGCGTGCCCGGACACGACTGGCGCGCACGTTGAAGGAGGGAAGAAAAGTTTTGCGTGTACTCATCACGGGCGGGGCAGGCTTCATCGGCTCGCACCTGTCGGACGCCTACGTCGCGCGCGGCGACGAGGTCTACATCATCGACGACCTTTCGACGGGCTCGATGGAGAACATCGCGCACCTGCGCGGCCACCCGCTCTTCCGCTACACCATCGACACCGTCCACAACCAGCCGCTGCTGGCCGAGCTGGTGGACCAGTGCGACGTGGTCTTCCACCTCGCGGCGGCCGTCGGCGTCAAGCTGATCGTCGAGTCGCCGGTGCGCACCATCGAGACCAACGTGCGCGGCACTGAGGTGGTCCTCGAAGTCGCCAACAAGAAGAAGAAGCGGGTGCTGGTGGCCTCGACCTCGGAGGTCTACGGGCTCTCGAACGACGTGCCGTTCCGCGAGGACGGCAACCTCGTGATGGGGGCGACGACGAAGGGCCGCTGGTCCTACGCCTGCTCGAAGGCGATTGACGAGTTCCTCGCCCTCGCCTACTGGCGCGAGAAGAAGCTGCCGACGACGATTGTGCGGCTCTTCAACACCGTGGGGCCGCGGCAGACCGGCCAGTACGGGATGGTGATCCCGACCTTCGTCAAGCAGGCGCTCGCGGGGCGGCCGATCACGGTCTACGGCGACGGGAACCAGACGCGCTGCTTCGGCTTCGTCGGCGACGTGGTGGGCGCGCTCGTCGGCCTGATGGGCCGGGAGGAGGCCGTCGGCGAGGTCTACAACATCGGCTCCGACGAGGAAGTGAGCATCATGGAGCTGGCCCGGCGGGTGAAGGAGCTGACCGGCTCCTCTTCCGAGATCGTCACAGTGCCTTACGACGAGGCTTACGAGGAGGGCTTCGAGGACATGCCGCGCCGCGTGCCCGACACCTCGAAGGTGAGGGCGCTCGTCGGCTTTCGCCCGACCATCAAGCTCGACGACATCCTCCGCTCGGTCGTCGAGTACTACAGCGGCCGCCAGACGGCCGGCCGGTCTTAAAAGACGACGGCGCCGGGAGCTTCGGCCGGCTTCCGCCGCCACAGCCGCCGCGAGCTCAGGCGCCGGACGAGAGGGCCGGCGGCGTTCGATGGTCGAACGCCGCCGGCCCTGCGCTTTTCCGCGGCCGCCCCCGCGCCGTCACAGCCCTCACCTTTGCAGCCCTCAGCTTGCAGCCCTCGCGTCGGGCGGCGAGCGAGGGAAAAGGTGCGGGGCCGGGAGCGCGCCCACCACGCGCCCGTCGGCCCCGCTTCGCGCGCCCTCCCACCACGTCGGGCGCACGCTCTGCGGCGGCGCACCTGCCCGCGCCCCGCCGCAAACTGAAATTTTTACGCCTGTCTCGCCGCCTTCTACCGGCCGTCCGGTTGCCGGCCCGGCTGCCCGTCCGGCTGTTGCCGCCTGGTCCGCGCCGTGCGGGCGCTCACCCTTCGCCTGAGCGCCTGAGCAGTCGCGCCGCGGTCTCGGCCAGCCCCGTGATCTCGCGCGGCTTGCGCAGGAAGGCGTTGACGCCGGCCCGGAGCGCCTCGCCCTCGACCTCGCTGGCCGTCAGCATCAGGATCGGCGTGCGTCGCCGGTGCGGCAGCGACCGCGCGAGCCGCGTCAGTTCGAGCCCGTCGCCGCCCGGCAGCGCGTGGTCGAAGACTAAGAGGTCGAACTGCTCCGGCCCCTCCAACACGTCGCGCGCCGTCTCGAAGTCGGCGCAGAGCCGCACGCCCCAGCCTTCGGCTTCGAGCGCCTCGCGGACCGCGTCGGCCACCTCGGGCGAGTCTTCCGCGCAGAGGATTGAAAGCTCCCGCGGCCCCGCGCCCTCCTCACTTGGCTGCGCGCGCAGCGGGGCGACCGTCGCGCAGCGCGTGAGCAGCCGCTGGTGGCGCGTGTGCAGCATGCTCGACAGACGCTGCCGCTTGAGCCCGAGCATCTGCGCCGCGCGTGAGATGACGCCGCCAGAGGCGCGCAGCGCGCGCTCGATGACGCTGGCCTCGTAGCGCAGCACCGCGCGGTCGAAGGAGAACCGCTCCCACGTCGGCGGCCCCGGCGAGCAGCCCGCCAGAAACAGGATGCGGCGCACGCAGGCGAGCATCCGCTCACGCGTCTCCGGGTGGCGCGACTCGCCGAGCAGCCGGTCGGCCCGCTCGTAGGTGGCGAACAACTCCTCGTCCAGCAGGTCGTCGCCCAACTCCTCGACGAGCGTCAGCGCCGCGCGCCCCGCCCCCTCGCGGTCGCCCGCGCTCTCGGCCACGTCCGCCGCCCGCTCCAACACGAGCCGCGCCTCCCCGCGCCGCCCCAACCGCGCCAGCGCCACCCCCTGCGTCGTCAGAGCCTCGGCCAGCAAAGCCTGCTCGCCGCCCCGCTCCAACACCTCGGCCGCGCCCCGTACCAGCCTCTCGGCCTCCGCTACCTTGCCCTCTGCCAGCAGCACGCGCGCCCGCGTCTCGTCAGACTGCGCCAGGTGGACCACGTCCCGCAAGCTGGTCAGCAGCGCCTGTGCCCGGTCCAGGTGCTCGTGCGCCTCCGCGTACTGCCCCGCCGTGCAGAACAACATCCCCAGGTTGTTCTCCACGCAAGCCTGATAGCGCCTGTGCCCGGCCTGCTCGAAGTGATAACTCGCCGCCGCGAACTCGATCAGAGCCCGGTCAACGTAATCGCCACGCTGCTCCATCGCCCCCAAATTCTTCAACACAGTCCCGTATTCAGCATGGAATCTGCCCTTCAAATTTTGGTTGTCACTTGCATCAATCAGTGGCGCAGCTTCAGTAAGAATACGAATAGCATCGTGTAACCTGAAAGAAGCATGCTCAACAATGGCTAGTCTTAGTAGTGCGGTTGCTTTAAGGTCGCCTTCATTAAAGAGATGAGGTAGGGATTCATTAAGCAGGATACGTGCTTCCTCGAAGGCTCCCTCACGCCAATAACACGTGCCGAGTTCAGCTCGTGCCTCCGCTGCTTTTCCTTCATTGCCTAGTGATTCAAATCTTGTAAGGCTCTCGCTGATAAGGTTCTTGGCTAGCTCTTGGGAATTCCCAACTTGTTGTGCGCTACCAATCCAGCCCGTTAGAACGCCAACCCGCAGTAATAACTCTGCGGCAACGGGTGCGTCCAAACCGCTCGTGTTAGGCCGGCTGCCGATGTGTGACCACAACTCACCCAACGCCTCACAGGCGGTTTTAAAATTGCCGGAGTCTTCAAGTCTTTTGGAAAGCCGGCAGCGCAGCAAAGTGCGTTCTTCGTGCGTGAGGCTTGGGTCTGCGATTTGTTGGAACATTTCGCTGACTGAGGCCATGTGAGGCGCACCTTTCTGCCCGCCTTATCTGAGGATTACAAGCGGGCCTGCGAGCGGCGCATCAAGAAAATCGAGTGCTAAGATGCGCCTGCGTGACTTTTCAAAGCGGGCATGGCATCACTGCCATACCCCCAGACATTAACTTCACACCCTCAGGAGAAAAACCATGAACACCATGCGGCGATTCTGTGCTGTCTTGTCGCTGACGCTGACGCTGACGCTACCTGTCCTCGCCGGTGATATTCACTTCCCAGTTACTCCGCCCCCGCCGCCGAGTGACCCGGCGATGAGTGTGGAGGGCCACACGGACGGCGACATCCATATTCCGAAGGATGATGAAGCTGCTGTTTCCGACCCAGTGGTGGAGGCGGCGTTGAGCCTGGCTCGGGCCGTGCTGGCGCTCTTTTAAGGAGTCGCCGGTCTTGCCTTAGCCGCTTCCGTGGCCGCCGCGAGGTGAGAAGTCTCGCGGCGGCACGGGAGCGGTGTGTTTGGTCTGCGCTGCTTGGTGGCAACGCCGGTGCTGTCTTGAGGGGCAAGAGGCCGGCGGTCGTTGCGCTCGATGCGGGGCGAGATTATTCCGGTAGCGCGGGTGAGCGCAATAGAAATTTAAGTTTTCTTCCAGAGCGAAAATGCGATTTTTCAGGGGTTTTGGGTAGGCGCAAGTTTTTTTGCGCCGCGGGGGCCGTTTACGCCGGCCGCCCGGGGTGCTCTCAGGGCCATTCACGGCCTGGGTCGGCGCGTGGCTACACGAGGATGTCGGGGCGACGCGGAGGCGGTGCGGCGTCGGCGGCGATAGGTCAGACGGCCCCGGTTGGGGGCGTCTGATGCGCCTGATTTATGGACTGGGGCTCACTTGATTTATGGCGGGAGTTCTAATAGCTTGATACGTCACTTGCAAACGGAGTCGCCACGTCCGCAGGGCCTCGTGTTGTGCGCGGCCTTTCGGGAGCTTCTTTACGTCACCCGCTGACGACTTCGGCCGGAACCTGAGTAATGTCTTTCGAGCCCCGTTATCTTGTGCCGGTCCTCGTGTCGCTGGCGCTGTCGCTCGGTCTGACGCCGCTGGTGCGCGCCCTGGCCCGCCGCTACGGCTTCGTCGCCGCCCCGCGGCCCGACCGCTTCCACAGCAAGCCGACGGCGATGATGGGCGGCGTCGCCATCTTCCTCTCGGTCGCCGTCACCTACCTGCTCTTCATCCCGCACACGACCGCCGGCTGGGTGGTGATGTCCGCGAGCGCCTTCCTCTTCGCCGTCGGGCTGGTGGACGACTACCTGCACATCAAGCCGTATCAGAAGCTGATCGGGCAGGTCCTGGGGGCGACGCTCGTCGTCTACTTCGGGCTGGCGCTGCCGTGGGGGTGGGCGGCCGGCGTCGGGATGGCGCTGACCATCTTCTGGCTGATCGGGATCACGAACGCCGTCAACCTGCTCGACAACATGGACGGGCTGGCCGCAGGCGTCTCGGCCATCGCCTCGGCCTTCATCGCCGCCAGCTTCGCGGCCAACGGGCAGACGACAGAGGCGCTGATGCTGGCCGTCTTCACGGCGGCGCTGGTGGGCTTCCTGGCCTACAACTCGAACCCGGCCTCGATCTTCATGGGCGACTGCGGCTCGATGTTCATAGGCTTCTTCCTGGCCGGGTCGGCGCTGCTCTCGGCCTCGGGCGGGCGGGGCCGGAGCTTCATCGTCGTGCTGGCGGTGCCGGTCCTGATCCTCTTCATCCCCATCTTCGACACGACGCTCGTGACCGTGGTGCGCAAGCTGTCGGGGCGGGCGGCCTCGCAGGGCGGGCGCGACCACACCTCGCACAGGCTGGTGGCGCTGGGGCTGTCGCCGCGCCACGCGGTCTGGATGCTCTACGGCTTCGCGGCCGCGTCGGGCGTGCTGGCCCTGCTCGTGCGCGAGTTCGACGACTACCGGGCGAGCCTCGCCCTCGTGCTCGGCTTCGCGGTGGTGCTGTCGCTGCTGGGGGTCTACCTGGCGGGCGTGCGGGTCTACGACGAGACGGAGGTGCAGGCCGCGCGCGAGAAGCCCCTGGTCGCGTTCCTGGTCGACCTCTCATACAAGCGGCGCGTCTTCGAGGTGCTGCTCGACGTGCTGCTGGTCATCCTGGCCTACTACGGCGCCTACGTGACGCAGTTCGGGGCCGAGTTGCCGCAGGCCGTCTGGGAGCAGTTCCTGAAGACGGTGCCGGTCCTCATCTTCGTCAAGATGTCGGCGCTGCTGGTCTTGGGCGTCTACCGCGGGCTGTGGCGCTACATCAGCCTCGACAACGTGATCGTCTACGGCAAGGCCGTCGCCGCCGGCTCGGTGGCGAGCGTGCTCGCGCTGCTCTTCGCCTTCCGCTTCGAGGGATTCTCGCGCGCCGTCTTCGTCCTCGACGCCGTCTACTTCTTCCTGATGCTCGCCGGGAGCCGGGCGGCCTTCCGCCTCTTCCGCCAGATGCTGCCGGCCCCCTCGAACGGCGGCCGCCGCGTGCTCATCTACGGGGCGGGCGACGGCGGCGAACTCCTGCTGCGCGAGATGCGCAACAACCTCGCGCTCCAGTACACGCCGGTCGGCTTCCTCGACGACGACCCGTTCAAGAAGGGCAAGATGATCCACGGCCTGCGCGTGCTCGGCGGCAACGGCAACCTCCGCCAAATCTGCGAGGCGCAGAGGGTCGAGGAGGTCTTAATCTCCAGCACCAAGATTAGCGAGGAGCGGCTGCGCGAAATCCTCCGCGACTGCGAGGACGCGCGCATCACGCTCAAGCGGATGCGCATCGAGATCGAGCTGGTCGGCCACGAGTACTGAGGAGGGGGAAGAGGAGGGGGAAAAGGTTAAAAGGGGAAAAGGGGAAGAGGGAAGTGGCGGGCAAAGAAGACGTGGCTGGGTTGCGGGCGTTTGTTCTCCCCGAGCGCCGAATCCTTTTCGCCTTTTCCCCTTTTAACCTTTAAACCTTTTCCCCCTTCTGATTTATGTCTGAGCAGGTGATACGAATCAGCGTGCGAGCCGCGTGGAGGCGGGCGCTGCTGGCGGCGGCGGCGGCGCTGGCCCTGTTCCTCGCGTGGCAGGGCCTGCGCTGGGCGGCCGGGAGCACGCTGGCCGAGTACGCGCAGGACGCCGAGACGGCCGAGGCGGCGGCGCGGCTCGCGCCCGGCGACCCGCAACCGCACCTGAGGATGGCGCGGCTGCGGCGCGCGAGCTTCCTGCCCGAGGAGGTGCCGAAGTCGCTGGCGGCCTACGAGCGCGCGGCGGCACTGGCGCCTAACAACTACCTCTTCTGGATGGAACTGGGGCGCGCGCGCGCGGCCGCAGGCGACGAGGAGGGCGGGCTCGCTGCGCTGCGGCGGGCCGCGGAGCTTGCGCCATACTACGCGCAGCCGCGCTGGCTGCTGGGCAACGCCCTGCTGCGGGCCGGGCGCAGCGAAGAGGCTTTCGCCGAGCTGCGGCTGGCGGGCGACGCCGACCCGACCCTGCGCCCACAGGTCTTCAACCTCGCCTGGCAGCTCTACGGCGGCGAGGTGGCGCGGGTGATGGACGCGGTCGGGCGAACGCCTGCGGCCCGCGCGCAGCTCGTCGGGATGCTGATCGGGCGTGGCCTGTTGGACGAGGCGCAGAAGGTCTGGTCCGGGCTTTCGGCCGAGGACCGGCGGCGCGAGCGCGCGGCGGGCGAGCAGTTGGCGAACGCGCTGGCCGGCGGCAAGCTCTACCGGCGAGCGGCGCAGGTGCTCGCGGAGGCGGGCGCCCCTGCGCCCGGCGCCCCCGGTCAGCTCCTGAACGGCGGGTTCGAGTCGGAGATCGTGGGGGCGGGCAAGGCTCTGTTCGGCTGGCAGGTCTGGCCGGCGGCGCCGAACTCGGGCGCGCAGGTGGCCCTCGACGTGCGCAACGCGCGGACCGGCTCGCGCTCGCTGCGCGTCTCCTTCAACGCCTCGGGGCAGGCCGACCCGAACGTCTCGCAGGTCGTCCCCGTAGAGCCGGGCGCGCGCTACCGCCTCGGCTTCAACGTCAGGACCGAAGAGCTGAAGAGCGCGGCCGGCTTGGAGGTGGTCGTGACTGAGGCGGGGAGCAGCGCGGCGATTGCACGCTCGGCCCCCGCCCCCGCGGGCACGGCCGGCTGGCAGCAGGAGACTTTCGAGTTCACGGCCGGGCCGACGACCGACGGCATCGTCGTGCGCCTCGGGCGCGAATCCTGCCCCGAGAGCGTCTGCCCCATCTACGGGAAAATCTGGTATGACGATTTCAGCCTCGAACGTGTCGCCGGGCGCGCGACCGCGCGCTGACGCGGCCCCGGCCGACGGGCACCCGCCGCCGGCGCCGCCCGCCGCGCCCCCGTCCACGGCCGCGACTCTCGCGCCGGCCGCGGCGCCGCGCACGGTTTGGAGCAGCCTCGTCGTCCTCCTGCTCTGCACGGCCGTCGTCACCACGACGCTCGCCTTCGGCACGGTCCATTCCTGGTCGCTCGGCCTCTTCCAGTTGGGCGCCGCCCTCGTCGTCGTCTGCTGGGCGCTCGACGCCTGGCGGTCGGGCACGCTGCGGCTGAGCCGCAACGCCCTGCAACTGCCCCTCGTCGGGCTGTTCGCGGTCGGGCTCGTCCAACTGCTGCCGCTCGGCGGTGAGCAGGCGGCCGGCGGTCTGCTCGCCGCCGAGGGCACGCGGGCGCTGACGCTCGACCCGGCCGCGACGCGCGTGGTGCTCGTCCAGCTCGGCGGGCTCGCGGTCTTCTTCGCGGCGGCGCTGGCCTACCTCGACAGCCCGGAGCGGCTGCGGCTCGTCGCGCGCCTCGTCATCGTCTTCGGCTTCCTGCTGGCGCTCTACGGGCTGATGCAGCACTTCGTCAACCCGGCCACCATCTTCTTCCTGCGCGAGCCGAAGCAGGCCGCGCCCTTCGGCCCCTACGTCAACCGGCACCATTTCGCCGGCTACATGGAGATGACGCTGGCCCTGCCGCTCGGGCTGCTGTTCGCGGGCGCGGTCGGGCGCGAGCGAGCGCTGCTCTACGCCTTCGCGGCGGCCGTGATGGCGGTGGCGCTGGTGGCGACCAACTCGCGCGGCGGCATCATCAGCATGGCCGCACAGATCTTCTTTCTCGTGCTCGTCTTCCCGGCGGCGCGGCGGCGCGAGGGCGAGGGGGGCGGGCGCTCTTCGGGGCGGGGGGCGCGGCTGCGGGGCGCGGCGCTCAGGCTGGCGCTCGGGTTCGCGCTGGTCTTCGGGGTGCTCGCCGGCTCGATCTACTTCGGCGGCGAGGCTTCGCTCTCGAGGCTCGTCGGCTCGGTCAACATCGAAGACCCGACCACGGGGCGCGCGCACTTCTGGCGCGGCGCCGTAGAGATTTTCAAGGACCACCCGGTGCTCGGCGCCGGCCTCGGGGCCTTCCCCGCGGCCTACACGCGCTACGACACTTCCAACGGCTCTTACCGCCTGGAGCAGGCGCACAACGACTACCTGCAACTGCTGACCGACGCGGGCCTCGTCGGCGGCCTGCTCGGCCTCTTCTTCGCGGCGTCGCTCGTCCGCCGGTCTTTGGCGCGGATGCGCTCGCACGACCGCTTCCGGCGCGGCGTCGCGCTCGGCGCCCTGACGGGCTGCGCGGGCGTGCTCGTCCACAGCCTCTTCGACTTCACGCTCCACTCGACCGCCAACGCCCTGCTGTTCCTCGTGCTGGCCGCGCTGGCGACGGCCGACGGCCGCGTCGAGACCCCGGACCAACACCACCGCCGGCGCCGGCGACGCTCCGGCCACGGCCGCGAACGGGTCGCGGGCGCGGGCACCCTCGGCGCGTCGCGCGCCGACGCCCCGGCCGCCGTGCCGGCGCCGGGCGGAGACGAGGAGCCGGCCCCGGTCTGAGGCGCGACGAGTGCCTGTCGCCGGGGGCCTGACGAAAGGCCGCCGCCCGCAGCGGCACGGCCGGCCGAACTTTACTTCATACGATGGACGAGCAGATGACCAACAGTGAAGCACCGCCGAGCGTCTCGCAGATGTGCCTGGCGGCCCTTGAGCGCCACGCCAAGCCCGACGCCCTCAACCTCAAGCGCGGGGGCGAGTGGCTGCGCATCCCCGGCGAGGACATCATCAAGCGCGTGCGGGCCGTCGCGCTCGGCCTCTCGGCGCTCGGCGTGCGCCGCGGCGACCGCGTGGCGCTGCTCTCGGAGAACCGCCCCGACTGGTCGGTCACAGACCTCGCCATCCTCAGCCTCGGCGCAGTCAACGTGCCCATCTACACGACGCAGGCGCCCGACCAGGTGCGCTACATCCTCGAAGACTCGGGCGCGCGCGTCCTCCTCGTCTCGAACAAGCGGATTTACCGCCACGCCCGCCCCGGCGTCGAGGGCGTCGGCGGTCTGGAGAAGGTCGTCTTCTTCGACGCCGAGGGGGCCACGGCGGTCGAAGGCGCGCTCGCGCTCGGGGAGCTTGAGCTACAGGGCGCAGAGTTGGACCGCCTCGAGCCGGAAGTCTTCGGGCGCGCCCTGCACGCCGTCCGGCCGGAAGATTTGGCGACGATCATCTACACCTCGGGCACCACCGGCGAGCCGAAAGGGGTGATGCTCACACACTCGAACTTCGTCTCGAACGTGCTGGCGATTTCGAGCGCGCTGCCCATCTACCCGACCGACGTGTGCCTCTCGGTGCTGCCGCTCTCGCACATCTTCGAGCGGACCTGCTTCTACGTCTTCTGCCACAACGGCGTCTCGGTCTACTACGCCGCCTCGTTCGACCAGGTCGGCGAATACCTGCGCGAGGTGCGCCCGACCATCATGACGGCCGTGCCGCGCCTCTTCGAGAAGGTCTACCACAGGATCGTCAAGCGAGGGACTTCCGCGGGCGGCTGGCGGTCGGGGCTCTTCACGTGGGCGCTCGGCGTCGGGCAGCGTTACGCCGAGATCAGGGACAAGGGCGAGCGCGTGCCGCCGCTGCTTGAGATTCAGCAGGAGGTGGCGAGCCGGCTCGTCTTCTCGAAGTGGAGGGAGGGCGTCGGGGGGCGGCTGCGCTACTTCGTCTCGGGCGGTGCGGCCCTCTCGCCCACGCTCGCGTATTCGTTCCTCGGCGCGGGCATCAACATCCTGCAAGGTTACGGGATGACCGAGACCTGCGTGGTCTCTGCCAACCGGCCGGACGACAACCGCGTCGGCTCCTCGGGGCGGCCCTTCCCCGGCGTCGAGCTGAAGATCGACCCGGAGGGCGAAATCCTCGTGCGGGGGCCGAACATCATGAAGGGCTACTACAACCACCCGCGGGAGACGGCAGCCGTCTTCGCCGACGACGGCTGGTTCAGGACCGGCGACGTGGGCCACCTCGACGGCGACGGCCGCCTCTACATCACCGACCGCAAGAAGGAGCTGTTCAAGCTCTCGAACGGCAAGTACGTCGCGCCGCAGCTCGTCGAGTCTCTGGTCAAGGAGAGCCCGCTCGTCAGTCAGGTGGTGGTCGTCGGCGCCGGGCGCAAGCAACCCGCGGCCCTCGTCGTCCCCGACTACGAGGCGCTGGCCGCCGCGCTGCCCACGCCGCAGGCCGAGGAGCACACGCAGCGCGTCGCCTGGAGCCAGAACCCCGAGGCCGTCAAGCTCGTCCAGCGCGAGGTGAGCCGCCTGACCTCGACGCTCCACGATTACGAGCGCGTCCGCAAGGTCGCGCTCCTGCCCGAAGAGTTTTCGATTGACGGCGGCGAGCTGACGCCCACCCTCAAGGTCAAGCGCCGCGTCGTGGACGAGAAGTACAGGGACGTGATTGAAAGTCTCTACGACGGCATGTGAATGGGGGCCGGAGTTTCTAGTTTCTAGTTTCTAGTCTGTAGCGTTCGGCGTTCGGCGCTTGGTGATGCCGACGCCCGGAAACTAAAAACTGAGAACTGAAAACCGGAAACCCTGCTCAAGCGTCGGTCAGCGTGAGGCGCCCGACTTCGTGGAGGGGTTCGGCGGAGCGCGCGCGGTCCTCGGAGGGCCGCGTCAGCAGGCTCTCGGCAAGGAGCCGGAGGTGGGCGGGGATTTCGGCGGGGGCGCGGCGCGGGGGCTCGTCGCGCGCCGGCAGCCGAGCGAGCAGCTGCGCCTCGGCGGCGCAGAAGTCGCATGCGGCCAGGTGGTTCGCGGTCGCCTGGTCGCGGCCGGTTGGGCCGCGACGACCGCGAGTGAAGCTCAGCAGGGTCTCGGCCGCCGGGCACGTACTGAGTTTGCGGAAGGTGGCTGTGCTCGAAGAACGCATGGCTTCTCCTTGCGGTCTCTCCTCTTTCTGTGGTCGGCGGCGCGGGACCGGGCCGGCCGCGCGAGCGAAGCGCCGGGGCGTTTAAGCGCACAGCACGAATGGCGACGGGGCAGGTAAAGGCGCGCGGCCGAGGAGTTTCACAGTCCGGCCGCGCCCGCAGCGCGGGCGCCTCGCTTCGTTCACGCCGAAGGAAAGTACCAATCGCTCCCGTCTTCCACACTTTCAGGGCGCCACCGGCGTGCCTGACCGCGCGATTTCTTCTCTTTTTTCAGTGGCTTCCGCCCGGTGTAAAAAGGTGTTGCTCAAACGTAATCGAACTGCTACCATCCTTAGCGTGTTCGGCGGACGCCGCCCCGCGGCCCACCCGCCCGACGCTGCTTCGCGGTGGCCGCGCCCTAAATCCCTTCCGCGGCTGACCGGCGCGGGTTCCCTGCGAGGTCATCACCCAGGCCAGACACAAAAAGCGAGCGTCCCCCGACGGACTCCACCCGTGCCCGCGCCAGCATCGCCATTTCAGCCCCATTCAAAACTGAGCCGGACCGTCAGGCGACACCCGTAACCTCCCCGTCTTCCTTCTCAGCCGACGCGCTCCCGAAAAACTCGGCCCCGCTCCCAGACCGAACGCGCATCACCGACATGGCCGCAACATCTGCCGACCAGGATCAGCACTTGAACGACCGGGCCACGGACTCCGGCGAAGGCCGCGCCCCGGCCCAGCACCCGAGTGCCCCCCGCGCGGGCGCCCGCACGCTTCGCCAGGCCGGCGCGTGGGGTGAGGCCCTGCGCCGCTCCGACGTGCAGCGCCTCTGGGGCGAGCTTCAGCGCGTCGTCACCAGCCATCCGCTCGTGCGCGCCTCGCACAGCGCCGGCCTCCTCGTCGAGGAGGGCGACCGCGGCAGCGCCTACCTGGACCTGACGCAGGAACTGTTCGTCACGCTGCTCGCCAAGGCGCGCTTCCAGCACTACCTCGACTCGGGCATGACCGACGCCGAGATCGAGATGGAGATCGGCCAGATCGAGCTGACCAACATCCTGACGGCCGAGCTGCGCAAGCGCCACCCGGAGTCTTACCGGCTGGCCCGCCGCATCTCGACCATCATCCAGTCGAGCGCCAACTTTCGCCGCACCGACAACGCCGGGCGCGGCCCCGAGGACGAGCAGCACCGCCGCCTCGTGGACCGCGTCTACGGCCTGCGCGAGTGGCGAACGGACAAGCCGCGCCGCGCGCAGGCCGAGCTGGAACAGCGCGCCCAGATGATCCCCATCCGCCAGCGCGACACGCGGCTGGTGGGCTGCACCGGCGACGCGCAGATCATCATCAGCAACTCCGACCTCGAAGACCTGATCGTCTCGGTCCTCGAAGCCTGCGACTCGCCGGCCGACGTGCGCACGCTGCGCAGCCTCGTCATGTCCCGCCTGCCCGTCATGGACATCTACCTCGTCCCCATCGGGGGAGACGACGGCGAGGACGGCCGCGCCTTCGATCCCGTGGACGGCGGCGATGACCCGGAGCAGTCGCTTTTGCGGCGCGAGTCGGAGGACGGCGCCGCCAATTTCGTTGACGGTTTCCTGCGCGGCCTGCACGGGGCCGTGCGCGGGAAGACGAAGCAGTACAACCGGATGCTCGGCGTCCTGTGGTATTGTTACCTGAGCCCGGCGCACATCACGCAGCTCGAAGCCGCCGCGCGGCTCAACGTCTCGGACTCTCTGGTCTCGGACTACCGGCGCCGCATCGAGCAGCAGCTCCGCACCCTCAACTTCTCCGAGGTCGAGCAGGCGCGGCGGTTCGAGAAGGCCCTGCGCGAGCGCGTCCGGGCGCTGATCGCCGTCGGCGACGAGGAGGGCGTGGCCGTCTGAGAGAATGGCCGCGGCCGGCAGGTCGCCGCGCAAGGGCTCGGGCGCCGCGAGCGCCGGGGCCGGGCGGACGACGAAGACGAGCCGCGCGGAGGCGGATTGCCCCCGCCTCCGCGCGGCTGCTTCGCCAGAAGGCGCCGCAGTCCGCCGGGTTGGCGACGGCCTCGCCTGCGCGGTCGCCGCCGGCCGGAGTGCCGAATGCTGAAGGTCATCAACATCGTCGGGGCGCGGCCGAACTTCATGAAGGTCGCGCCCGTCGTCGCCGCCATGCGGCGGCGTCCCTCCGAGTTCGCGCCGCTCGTCGTCCACACCGGACAACACTACGACGAGCGGATGAGCGACGCCTTCTTCCGCGACCTCAACCTCCCGCACCCTGACGTGCATCTCGGAGTCGGTTCCGGCAGCCACGCCCGCCAGACGGCCGCCGTCATGGAGCGGTTCGAGCCGGTCCTCCTCGAACACCGGCCCGACTGGGTCCTAGTCGTCGGCGACGTGAACTCGACGCTGGCCTGCGCGCTCGTCTGCGCGAAGCTGCTGGTGCCGGTCGCGCACGTCGAGGCGGGGCTGCGCAGCCGCGACCGCTCGATGCCGGAAGAGATCAACCGCCTGCTCACCGACCAGCTCGCTGACCTCCTGCTCACCCCCTCGGCCGACGCCGACGATAACCTGCTGCGCGAAGGCATACCGCCCGAGCGCATCCGGCTCGTCGGCAACGTGATGATAGACTCGCTGCTGGCCGAGGCGCGGCGGGCAGAGGGTTCGCCCGTGCGCGAGGAGTTGGGCGTGGCGGGGGCCGACTACGCCGTCGTCACGCTGCACCGCCCTTCAAACGTGGACGACCCCGTCAAGCTGGGCGGCATCCTGCGGGCGCTGGCGCGCGTGGGCGAGCGGCTGCCAATCGTCTTCCCGGCCCACCCGCGCACGCGCAGGAACATGGAGGAGTTCGGGCTCGGCCGGCCGGCCGAGGGCGGTAGAGTCAGGCTCGTCGAGCCGCTCGGCTACCACGATTTCCTGCGCCTCTACAGCGGGGCGCGGCTGGTGCTGACAGACTCGGGCGGCTTGCAGGAGGAGACGACGGCGCTCGGCGTCCCGTGCCTGACGCTGAGGGAGAACACCGAGCGCCCCGTCACCGTCGAGCTGGGGACGAACCGGCTGGTCGGCACAGACCCCGAGCGAATCTTGCGGGCCGCGCACGAGGCGCTGGACGAAGCGGGGCGGGGCGGGGCGCCGCGCGTGCCGCCGCTCTGGGACGGTCGCGCGGCCGAACGCATCCTCGACGCGCTCGCCGAGCTTCACCCGCGCCGCGCCCGCGAGGCCGACGCGGCGCCGGCGGCCGGCGTCGAGCGCCAGGGCCACGGACGGTAGAGATGCCTGACTTCTACCCGAGCTTTGATTACGAGCCCGTCACGGGGCCGCGCGGCGGCGGGCGGGCCGGCGCCGGCTTTGCCGACGCGGATGAGTCGCGCCCGCTCGCGGATGCGGGGGCGACGCGCCCGGCGGCGGGTTCGGCCTCGGAAGGGGGCGCGGCGGCGGCCTCTGCGGGTGCCGTCTCGCGCGGGCGGGCCGGCCTCAAGCGCGCGCACGCGCTCTCCTACGCGGGCCTCTTTCTCTTCACGGCCGTCCTCTACTTCCGGCCCTACGAGTACCTGCCGCTGCCGCAGACGCTCGCCTTCTGGATAGCCATCCTGACGCTCGCGGTCTTCTTCCCGACGCAGGTGGCGGCCGAGGGGAACCTGACGGCGCGGCCGCGCGAGGTCAACCTCGTGCTGCTGCTCGCGGTCGGCGGGCTGCTCTCGATCCCGCTGGCGATCAACCCCGGCGAGGCCTGGGAGACCTTCACCGACCCGTTCATGAAGGTCGTGCTGATGTTCCTCGTCGTGGTCAACGTGGTGCGGACGAGGCGGCGGCTTTACGGTCTGCTGTGGCTGGCGCTGGCCGTCGGCTGCTACCTCAGCCTCCACGCCGTGCAGGACTACCGCGCGGGCAAGTTCGAGGTCGAGGGCTACCGCGTCGGCGGGGCCATCGGCGGGATGTTCGGCAACCCGAACGACATGGCGCTCTACCTCGTGACGGTGATGGCGCTGGCGGTCGGGATGCTGCTGGCGACGCGCAACCCGCTGGCGAAGCTCGCCTACGCGGCCTGCGCGGCGCTGGCCGTCTGCGGGTCGGTCGTCACCTACTCGCGCGGCGGGTTCCTGGGGCTGGCGTGCGCGTTCGCGGTCCTCGGCTGGAAGCTCGGCAAGCGCAACCGGGTCGCGGTGACGGCGCTGACGGTGCTGACGCTGGTCGCGCTGCTGATGCTCGCGCCGGGCAACTACACGGAGCGGCTGGCCTCGATCCTGGACTCGGGCAAGGACCTCGTGGGGTCTTCGAGCATGCGGCAGCAGCTCTTCTGGCTCTCGCTCGGCGTGGCCTTGCACAACCCCGTCTTCGGCGTCGGGATGGGCAATTTCCACACCGTCTCGATCCGCGAGCAGGTGAGCCACAACGCCTACACGGAGGTCGCGGCCGAGATGGGGCTGGCCTCGGCCGTCGTCTACGTCCTCTTCATCCTGGCGGCGCTGAAGTCGCTGCGGCTGGTCGAGCGCGCGACCTACGAGGTCCGCCGCAACGACCGCGACTACTACCTCGCCGTCGGCGTGCAGGCGGCCATAGCCGGCTACATGGTCAGCAGCTTCTTCGCCTCGGTCGCCTACCAGTGGTACCTGTACTACCTGGTCGGCTACGCCGTCGTCCTGCGCCGGATGTACGAGGCGCGCGCCGCGGCGGACGTGGGCGGAGTCGGCAACGGCGGCGCGGCCGACTTAACCCCCGACGACGACGGGGTGGCCGTCGAAAGGTCCCGGAGATGAACTGGGAGACCACGGCGGCGTTGATCTTCTGGGCGGGCACGGCGGCGCTCGGCTACACCTACGCCGGCTACCCGCTGCTGCTCGTCGCCCTGAGCCGCCTGCGCGGGCGCACAATCGCGCGGCGCGAGGGGTTCGAGCCGTCAGTCTCAATCGTCATCACGGCCTACAACGAGGAGCGCGACCTCGCGGCCAAGCTTGAGAACACGCTGGCGCTCGACTACCCGAAAGAGAAGCTCGAAGTGATCGTCGCCTCCGACTGCTCCTCGGACCGCACGGACGAGATCGCGCGCTCGTTCGCAGAGCGCGGCGTGCGGCTGCACCGGCAGCCCGAGAGGCTCGGCAAGACGGCCGCGCAGAACGCCGCGGTCGAGCTGGCCCGCGGCGAGGTCGTCCTCTTCTCCGACGCCACGACGCTCTACCGCCCAGACGTGCTGCGCCGAATGATGCCGGACTTCGCCGACGCGTCGGTCGGCTGCGTCGCGGGCCGGCTCGTCTACGTGGACCCGGCCGCGACCGACGTGGGGCAGGGCGCCAAGTCCTACTGGGGCTACGAGACGCTGCTGAAGACGCACGAGAGCCGGGTCTGCTCGCTGATCGGCGTCTCGGGCTGCCTCTACGCCGTGCGGCGCGCGGCCTACGTCCCGCTCTACCACGAGGCTTGCAGCGACTTCATCATCGCCACCAAGATGGTCGAGCAGGGCCTGCGCGCCGTCTACGAGCCAACGGCCGTCTGCACCGAGGAGACCAACCAGCGGCCGCGCGAGGAGCTGCGGATGAGGGTCCGCGTCATCACGCAGACCTTCACGGACCTCTGGCGCCACCGCCACATGCTGAACCCGCTGCGGGCCGGCTTCTACGCCGTCGAGCTGCTGTCTCACAAGGTCTGCCGCTACCTCGTGCCGCTGTTCCTGCTGATGACGCTCGCGGGCTCCGTGGCGCTCGCCGCGTCGCACTGGCTCTACTTGGCGGCGGCGGCGGCGCAGGGGGTCTTCTACGCGCTGGCGGCCGCCGGCTTCGCGCTCGGGCGCCTCGGCGTGCGGTCGCGCCTGCTGGCGCTGCCGCAGTATTTCGTGCTGGCTAATCTGGCGTCGGTGCTGGCGCTCTTCAAGTTCGCGCGCGGCGAGAGGTACGCGCGGTGGGAGCCGATCCGCGAGCCGGCGGGCGGGCAGGGGGCGGCCGGGGAGGCCGGGCGCGCATGAGCGTAGCAACGCGACAACCCGAGTCGCTGACGAGGCGCGCGTTCTGGCTGATGCTGGCGAAGACGTTGGCCTTCGCCCTGGCCTTCGCGCTGCCCGTCCTGCTGACGCGGACGCTGGACCAGAGCGAGTACGGACTCTTCAAGCAGGTCTTCCTCGTCGTCAGCACGGCGACGGCCATCCTCCCGCTCGGCTACGGGATGAGCGCCTACTACTTCCTGGCGCGCGAGCACGAGGCGCGCCGCCGCGGGCAGGTCGTCCTCAACATCCTGCTCTTCGGCGCGCTGGTCGGCGGGGCGGCATGCCTCGCGCTCGTCCTGCGCCCGGCGCTGCTGGGCTCCCTCTTCGGCGAGCAGGCGCTCGCCTCGCTGGCCCCGCTCGTCGGCGTCGTCATCCTGCTCTGGATATTCTCGGCCTTCATCGAGACCATCGCGGTCGCCAACCAGGAGACGCGGGCCGCCACCGTTTTCATCGTCGCGGCACAGTTGTCGAAGACGGCGCTGATGTTGGGCGCCGCGCTCGCCTTCGACACGGTCGAGGCGCTCGTCTACGCGGGGCTCTTGCAGGGCACGTTGCAGACGGCGCTGCTGCTCTGGTACCTGGGCTCGCGCTTCCCCGGCTACTGGCGCAGCTTCGACTGGGGGATGATGCGGAGGCAGACGGCCTACGCCCTGCCCTTCGGGCTGGCGGGTCTGCTCTACACGCTCCAGATGGACCTGCACAACTACTTCGTCTCGCACCGCTTCAGCGCGGCAGCCTTCGCCGTCTACTCGGTCGGGGTGGCGCAGCTGCCGTTCGTCGGCATCCTGCGCGAGTCGGTGATCTCGGTGCTGATCCCGCGCGTCAGCCAGTTGCAGAAGGCGGGCGAGACGCGCGAGATAGTGGAGCTGCTGGCGCGCTCGATTCGCAAGCTGGCCGCCGTCTTCCTGCCGCTCTACGCGCTGCTGCTGGTGGTCGGGCGCGAGTTTTTGACCGTGATGTTCACCTCGGCCTACGCCGACGCCTGGCCGGTCTTCGTCGTCAACCTGACGCTCCTGCCGCTTGCCCTCATCGAGTTCGACGCCGTAGTCCGCTCTTACGAGGAGCACCGCTACTTCCTGCTCAAGCTCTGGGCGGCGCTGTTCGCGCCGATGCTCGTCGCACTCTGGTTCGGCGTCAAACACTTCGGGCCGGTGGGAGCCATCGGCGTGGTGGTCCTCTTCAACCTGCTGGGCCGCCTCGGCGGCGCTATCAAGTTCGGCCGTGTGCTGGGGGTGCGCGCGAGCGACGTTCTGCTGCTCAGGGACGTGGGGAAGCTGGCAATCGCCGCCTCGTCGGCCGGGCTGGCCGCGTTCGCCGTCAGGTCGCTGATGCTGTCGGGCGGGGCCGCCCCGCTCCTGGTGCTGGCGGCGTGCGGCGCAATCTTCTCGCTCGTCTACGTCGCGTCGGCGCTGCTGCTCGGCGTGCTGACGGGCGAGGAGCGCGAGGCTTTGCGCCGCAGGGCCGGGCTTTTTCAGCGGCGCATGCTATGGCGGGACGCCGGCGGGCCGGTCTCTTCGGGCTGACTTCGTGCGCGTCGGGGGAACAAATCGGATGGAAAAACTGCTGACCGAACCTCATCCGTTGAAACGCTGGATACCCTCGGGGCTCAAGCGGGCCGCGAGGGGCGCCCTGCTGTCGCACGCCTTCCGCGGGGCGGTCCGGGAGATCGCGGCGCTGCCGCCCGGCGAGGTGCCGTCGCGCGAGGCGCTGCGGCGGCTGCGCACGGGCTGGGACAACTCCGGCTGGGACGGCAAGCTCGACTACCTCGAAGAGGTCGCGTCGCGGGCGGCCGCGACATCCGGCCCGGTCCTCGAATGCGGCAGCGGCCTGACGACGGTGCTCGTCGGCCTGCTCGCCGGCCGGCGCGGCGTCCAGACGTGGTCGCTCGAACATCACCCGCAGTGGCACGCGCGCGTCTTCGCGGCGCTCGGCAAGCACCGCGTCCCGAACGTCGAGGTCTGCCTCGCGCCGCTACGCGACTACGATGGTTTCAACTGGTACGACCCGCCGCTCGACCGCATGCCGGGGCGGTTCGACCTGGTCGTCTGCGACGGCCCGCCCGATGTCGAGGGCGGCGGGCGCTACGGGCTGATGCCGGTCATGGGGCCGCGCCTGGCGCCGGGGGCGCTGGTCCTCTTCGACGACGCGCGAGAGGCCGGACAGGAAGAGGTGCTGAGGCGCTGGGAGGCCGAGGGGCGGGCCGGCGTAGAGCTGCGCGAGACGGCCGAGGTCTCCTTCGCGCTCGTGAGGTTGAAGTGAAGGCGCGCGGCGACGCACGTTCGGAGTCGCGTTGTGAGTCGCGTCCGGAGTCGCGGCCGGCCTCCCGGCCGGTGCCGGCGCCGGACGAGGGAAGGACGTTGGCGGGCGGAGAGTCCACCCGCCGGAGAGCTGATCGCTGATGTGTGGCATCGCCGGATTCGTGGCGGGCGGGGGGGCGCCGGACGCGGCGGGCGGCGCGCGCCTGCTCGACAGGATGTGCCGCGTGATCGCGCACCGCGGGCCGGACGACCAGGGCACGGCCCTCGTCGGCGAGGCCGCGCTCGGGATGCGCCGCCTCTCTATCATCGACCTGGCGGGCGGGCGCCAGCCGATGAACGGCTGCACCGAACAACTCACCGTCGTCTTCAACGGCGAGGTCTACAACTTCGCCGAACTGCGCCGCGACCTCGAAGCGCGCGGCCACCGCTTCCGCACCCACTCCGACACCGAAACAATCGTCCACGCCTACGAGGAGTACGGCCCCCGGTGCGTCGAGCACCTGCGCGGCATGTTCGCTTTCGCCATCTGGGACTCGGAGGCGCGCGAGCTGTTCGTCGCCCGCGACCGCGCGGGCAAGAAGCCGCTCTACTACACGCTGACGCCGCGGGGCTCTCTCGTCTTCGGCTCGGAGCTGAAGTGTCTGCTCGAACACCCGGAGGTCGGGCGCGAGGTCGAGCCCGCGGCGCTCGACGCCTACCTCACCTTCGGCTACGTGCCCGACCCGCTCTCGATCTTCCGCGGCGTGTGGAAACTCCCGCCCGGCTCGCACCTCGCCTTTGGGCCCGGCGGCGAGCCGCGCGTCGAACGCTACTGGGATTTCCCCTACGGGCCGGGCGAGGCGGCGGGGAAGGTTGACGAGGGCGAGCTGATCGAGGAGCTGCGCGCGCTGCTCGACGAGGCCGTGCGCGTGCGGCTGGTGGCCGACGTGCCGCTCGGCGCCTTCCTTTCCGGCGGCGTAGATTCGAGCACGGTGGTCGGCCTGATGGCGCGCCACTCGTCGCGCCCAGTCAAGACCTTCTCCATCGGCTTCCGCGAAGACAGCTTCGACGAGCTCGCCTACGCGCGTCTCGCCGCCCGCCACTTCTCGACCGAGCACCACGAGTTCGTCGTCACGCCAGAGGTCTGTCATCACGTAGACGACCTCGTGCGACACTTCGACGAGCCCTTCGCAGACTCCTCCGCGCTGCCCACCTACGTCGTCTCGAAGATGGCGCGCGAGCACGTGACGGTCGCGCTCTCGGGCGACGGCGGCGACGAGCTGTTCGCCGGCTACACGCGCTACGGCGTGGACCGCCGCCGCGAGAAGTTCGCGCGCCTGCCGCGCCTCGTCCGCAGCGGACTGATGGCCCCCCTGAGCCGGCGTCTGCCGCACGGCGCGCCGGGCCGCAACTTCATCAACAACGTCGCGCTCGACCCCTTAGACCGCTACCTCGACAGCCTCTCGGTCTTCAACCAGCTCGGCCGCACGGCGCTCTACTCCGGAGCGTTTCGCGCGGCGCTGCGGCGGGCGGGCGCGAATGATGAGGGCGCCTTCGGCGACTTCCGCGAGATCGCGGCCGGCTGCCCCTCGGCCGACGCGCTCGACCGCCTGCTCTACCTCGACAGCAGGACCTACCTGCCGGGCGACATCCTCGTCAAAGTTGACCGGATGACGATGGCGGCCTCGCTCGAAGCGCGCGTGCCGCTCCTCGACCACAAGCTCGTCGAGTTCGTCTGCCGCCGCATCCCGTCGTCGCTCAAGTACGACGGCGCCGAGACGAAGGCCATCTTCAAGCGGGCCGTGCGCGGCCTCGTGCCCGACGAGCTGCTCGACCGCCCGAAGCAGGGCTTCGGCGTGCCCGTCGATCAGTGGATCAACCGCGAGCTGCGCGCGCGCATGCGCGAGACCCTGTTGGAGCAGCGCACGCGCGAGCGCGGCTACTTCGACCCGTCCTACGTCGGGCTGCTGCTGGACGAGCACGCGCGCGGGCGGCGCGACCACTCGGCCCGCCTCTGGGCGCTCTTCGTCCTCGAACTCTGGCACCGCGCTTACGCCGACAAGGGCGGCGCGCGCAATGAAGACGCCGGCACGCCGGCGCGGGAGGCCGCGCTGCCCTCGGTCGCCTGAGGGCCGGGACTGCGGAGGAGGTTTGAGGCGGCCCGCCGCGGCCGCGAAAAGTTATGTGCGGGATTGCCGGAATCGTCGGGCACGGGGAGCGCGGGCGGGCCGCAGAGGCTTGCGCGGCGATGGTCGGCGCGCTCGCGCGGCGCGGCCCCGACGGCGAGGGGATGGAAGCCTGGGACTCGGCCGTGCTCGGCCACCGCCGGCTCGCCATCTTCGATCTGAGCGAGGCGGGCCGCCAGCCGATGCTGTCGGAGGACGGGCGCGTGGGCGTCGTCTTCAACGGCGCGATCTACAACTGGCGCGCCCTGCGCTCAGAGCTTGAGCGCGAGGGGCACAGGTTCCGCAGCCGCACCGACACGGAAGTGCTGGTCGAAGGCTATCGCGCGTGGGGCGTCGACCGGCTG
The DNA here is from genome assembly GCA_035645715.1 of Pyrinomonadaceae bacterium. Classification (GTDB taxonomy): domain Bacteria; phylum Acidobacteriota; class Blastocatellia; order Pyrinomonadales; family Pyrinomonadaceae; genus QHXN01. The sequence continues at coordinate 29,284 of DASQMB010000014.1, read as the reverse complement.
GTCGCGCGCCTGCGCGGGATGTTCGCCTTCGGGCTGTGGGACGACGCGGCGCGCAAGCTCTTCCTCGTGCGCGACCGGCTCGGCGTCAAGCCGCTGGTCTACGCCGAAGTCGGCGCAGAGGCCGGGCGCGGGCTGGCCTTCGCCTCGACGGCGCGGGCGCTCAGGCGCGGCGGCTTCGTCGGCCGGCTCGACCCGGCTGCCGTCGCGGAGTTCTTGCACTTCGGCTTCGTAACCGACGCGCGTTCGATCTACGAGGGCGCGCGCAAGGTGCCGGCCGCGACGATTGTGGAGTGGTCGGAACGCGAGGGCGCGCGCGAGCGCGAGTACTGGAGCCCGCCCGCGACCGGCGAGAGCGACGACGGGAGACGCGCCCCCGATTTCGCCGAGGCGGTCGAGGAGACCGAGCGGCTGTTTTTGCGCGCGGTCGAGGCGCGGCTCGACGCGGACGTGCCCGTCGGCGCCCTGCTCTCGGGGGGCGTGGATTCGAGCCTCGTCTGCTGGGCCGTCCGGCAACTCGGCGGCGACGTGACGGCCTACACCGTCGGCACGCCGAACGACCCGCTCGACGAGACCGAGGACGCGCGCGCGACCGCCGCCGCGCTCGGCATCCGCCACCGCGTCCTCGACCTGTCGGCGGCCGACGAGCCGGGCGCCGAGGAGGTGGCGGCCGCCTACGCGGAGCCGTTCGCCTGCGCCTCCGCGCTCGGCATGCTGCGCGTCTCGGAGCGCGTGGCGTCGGAAGCGACCGTGCTCCTGACCGGCGACGGCGGCGACGACGTTTTCCTCGGCTACCCTGAACACAGGCACCTCTGGCTGGCTTCGAGGCTGGCGCGCTCTCTGCCCGCGCCGGCCGGGCGCGCGTGGCGCGCCGCGCGCACGCTCGTTCCCCGCCGCGGGGCGCTCAAGCGCGCGGCCTCTTTCCTAGACTACGCGACGGGCGGCCTGGCCGCCGTCGCCGCCAACCGCGACGGGCTCCCGCTCCTCGTCGCGCGCGGCGTCCTCGGCCCGCGCCTCTCATCTTTCACGGCCGGACCGCTCCCGGCCGCGCCCGCCGACCCGACGAGCCCGCGCCGAGTGCTCTCAGACTTCCTCGCCTACGACCGCCGGACGCGCTTCGTCGGCGAGTACCTGCCGAAGGTTGACGGCGGGACGATGTATCACGGCCTCGAAGCGCGCTCGCCGTTCCTCGACCAGGAGTTGTGGGAGTTCGCCGCCGGCCTGCCGTTCGGCGTGCGGCTGCGCGGCGGGCAGTTGAAGGCCGTTCTGCGCGAGCTGGCGCGGCGGCGCGTGGGCGAGCGCGTGGCGAGCGGGCGCAAGCGCGGCTTCGGGGTGCCGGTCGGCAGGTGGATGGCCGGCCGCTGGCGCGGGGCCGTAGAGGAGGCGCTGTCCGGCTCGCTGCTCGGCGCGGAAGGGTGGGTTGACGCGGGGCGCGCACGCGCGCTGCTCGCGGAGTCTGTGCCCGAGGGCTCGGCGCCGCTCCAGCTCTGGTACGTCTACGTGCTCGAATCCTGGCTGAGGCACGAGCGCGCGGAAGTCGCGCGGGGCACGGCGCGCCTGACAACTGACGGGGCGGCCGGCGGGGCGCTCGGGGGGAGGGCGGCTTGAGGGGGAACGTCCTGCTGATGGTCGGCAGCTTCGCACAGGGCGGGAGCGAGACGCAGGCTTTGCGGCTCGCCCGGAGCCTGGCGCGGGCGGGAGCGCCCTACGGCGTGCTGCTGGCCTGCCTCGACCGAGAGGGGCCGCTGCTGGCCGAGGCCGAGGCGCTCGGCGCCGGCGCCGTGCCCGGCTTTCCGCTGAGGAGCTTTTACCACCCGAGCACGGCCGGCCAGCTCCGGCGCTGTGCCCGTTTCATGCGCGAGCGGGGCGTCGCAATCGTGCAGACTTTCGACTTCTACACGAACGTCTTCGGGATGGCGGCCGCGGCGCTGGCAGGCGTGCCGGCGCGCGTCGCGGCCCGGCGCGAGACCTTCGGCTTCCGCACGGAGGCGCAACGCCGCGTCGAGCGCGCGGCCTACAGGCTGGCCCACGCGGTCGTGGTCAACGCCGACGCGGTCGGGCGGCAGATCGTCTCCGAGGGCGTGCCGGCGCGCAAGGTCCACACCGTCTACAACGGCATCGAGGCGGACCGCTTCGTGGCGCCGGCCGGGCTCGGGCGGGGCGAGCTTGTCGCGGCGTGCGGCCTCCCGCCGGAGGCGGCCGGGCGGCGGCTGGTGACGCTCGTGGCGAACCTGCGCCACCCGGTCAAGGACCACCCGAGCTTCCTGCGCGCGGCGCGACGCGTGCGGGCCGAGGTGCCCGAGGCGGCCTTCGTCATCGCGGGCGAGGGCGAGCTGACAGGCTCGGTGCGGGCGCTTGCCGGCGAGCTGGGCGTCGGCGGCGACCTGTTCCTCACGGGCCGCTGTGCGCGCGTCGCCGAGTTGCTGGCGGCATCGGAGGTCTGCGTCCTCAGCTCGCGGGCCGAGGGCTTCTCTAACTCGATACTCGAATACATGGCCGCCTCGCGGCCGGTGGTGGCGACCGAGGTGGGCGGCGCGGCCGAGGCGATAGTCGAGGGCGAGACGGGCCACCTGGTCCCGGCCGGCGACGACGCGCTGATGGCCGAGCGCGTGGCCGGGCTGCTCCGCGACCCGGTGCGGGCGCGGGCGATGGGCGAGGCCGGGCGGCGGCGCGTCGAGAGGCTCTTCTCGGCCGAGGCGCAGCTCGCGCGGACGCTCGAAATCTACGGCCGCCTGCTGGCGCGGCCGGCCGGCGGCGAGCGCGTCGCCGAAAGGGCCGGCGCGCTCTGAGCGGCGCGGGCAGAAGGTCGGTAAGAAGGGCGAGTAGGGAGGGCCGCGACGCGGATGGGATTCGGCATAAGCGACGAGGGGATGAGGCGCGGCCGGAGGGCGGCGGGCGAAGCCGCGCCCGCCGCGAGGGCCGCGCACGCGCACGCCGCGGCCACGCACGCGCCCGCGTCGGTCAGGCCCGCGGCGGGCGAGGTGGCGGGCGCGTCCTTCTCGGCTCGCGGGGCGGGCGACGCGCGGCCGGTGCGCGTGCTGCTGGTCGGCCCCTCGACGGACATCCTCGGAGGGCAGGCGGTGCAGCTCGAACGGCTGCTCGGCCGCTTCCGCGAAGAGCCGGGGCTCGAAGTCGGGTTCGTGCCGGTCAACCCGCGTCTGCCCGGCGCGCTGAGGCGGCTGCAAGCGGTCAGGTACGTCCGCACCGTTGCGACCTCGCTGGCCTACTGGTGGCTGCTGTTGCGGCGCGTGCCGCGCTACGACGTGATCCACATCTTCTCTGCCTCCTACACGTCGTTCGTCATCGCGCCGACGCCGGCGCTCCTGGCCGCAAGGCTCTTCGGCAAGAAGACCGTGCTCAACTACCGCAGCGGCGAGTGCGAAGACCACCTCAGGCGGTGGCGGCGGACGGCCGTGCCGACCGTGCGCCGCTTCGACCTGATCGCGGTGCCATCGGGCTACCTCGTGGACGTGTTCGCGCGCTTCGGCTTCGCGGCGCGGGCCGTCTTCAACTTCGTGGACTCTGCGCGCTTCCGCTTCCGCGAGCGCCGCCCGCTCGCGCCCCGCTTCCTCTCGAACCGCAACCACGAGTCGCTCTACAACGTCGAGATGGCCCTGAGGGCCTTCGCGCTCGTGCAGGAGCGCTGCCCCGACGCGAGCCTTCTGGTGGCCGGCGACGGGAGCCTGCGCCCCTCGCTCGAACGGCTGGCGCGCGAGCTGGGCCTGCGAGGCGTCCAGTTCGTCGGCCGCGTCCCGAACGAGAGGATGCCCGCGCTCTACGCGGCGGCCGACATCTACCTGAACACGCCGAACGTGGACAACATGCCCGGCTCGATCATCGAGGCTTACGCCTCGGGCCTGGCCGTCGTGACGACCGACGCGGGCGGCGTGCCCTACATCGTCCGCGACGGCGAGACGGGCCTCGTCGTCCCGCGCGGCGACCACGAGCGGATGGCGCGGGCGGCCCTGCGCCTGCTCGAAGACGACGCGCTGGCGCAGAGGCTGATCGCCGGAGCGCGCGAGGAGTGCCGCCGGTATTCCTGGGAGGCCGTGCGCGGCGAGTGGCTGGACATCTACCGCGGCCTCGCCGGGCGCGGCGCTGCGCTCGAAACCGCGCGTGCGGAAGCCGGCGGCCCGTCGGCCGGACTGAACGACGCACGATGAAAGGCACGCTGTCAAAACTCGGGAAGCTGAAGGGGCGCGGCGCGGCGGAATGGCGCGTGCGCGGGCGGCAGGCGCTCGCCTCCCTGGCCGAGCGGGCGCGGGTCTCGCCGCAGACGCGCCTGCCCGGCGGGGCGGCCCTCCTCCGCCTCTTCGCCGTCGGCCCCGAAGGCTCCGCCCCGCGCGACGCCGAGGCCCTGCTCGAACACTTCCGCCGCCGCACGTCGCCCCGCTTCTTCGCCTCGTTCGACGACCGCCGGGCGACTGCGGCCGAGTGGCGCCGCCGCTTCGGCGCGGAGGAGGCCGAACTGGTGCGCCGCGCCGACGAGATCACGGCCGGACGGTTCCGTCTGCTCGGACACGAAGGGCTGCGCTTCGGCGACGGCCCCGCGCCCGACTGGCACCTCGAACCGCTCGCGGGCCGCCGCGCCCCGCTCGCGCATTGGAGCCGCGTCGAGTACCTGAACCCCGAAGTGGCCGGCGACAAGAAAGTCGTCTGGGAGCTGAACCGTCATCAACACTTCCTGACGCTCGGGCGCGCCTACTTCCTGACCGGCGACGAGCGGTACGCCGCGACCTTCGCCGCGCACCTGCGCTCGTGGGCCGCGGCCAACCCGCCGAAGGTCGGCATCAACTGGGCGAGCAGCCTCGAAGCAGCCTTCCGCTCGATCTCGTGGCTGTGGGCGCTCCACTTCTTCCGCGAGTCGGAGCGCCTGACGCCCGACCTCTTCACGCTCGCGGCCGGGCTCCTCCGCGCCCACGCGCGCCACGTCGAGACCTACCTTTCGACCTACTTCAGCCCGAACACGCACCTGACGGGCGAGGCGCTCGGGCTCTACTACGTCGGCACGCTGCTGCCCGAATTGAGGGACGCGCGCCGCTGGCGCGAGACGGGCCTCCGCGTCCTCGCCGCCGAGCTGGAACGGCAGGTCCGCCCCGACGGCACCTACTTCGAGCAGGCCAGCTACTATCAGCGTTACACCGCAGACTTCTGCCTGCACCTGCTCGCGCTCGCGGCGCGCAACGAGGACGGGGGGCGCGGCGAGTCATCGTCGGCGGTAGCCCGCCGGCTCGAACCGCTGCTCGATCACCTGATGCACGTGACGCGGCCCGACGGGCGCGCGACCCTCTACGGCGACGACGACGGCGGCCGCCTGGCCCCCCTCGATTCGCGCCCGGCCGACGACTTCCGCCCGGCGCTCTCCACGGGCGCGGTGCTCGCGGGCCGGGGCGATTACAAGTTCGTCGCGGGCGAGCTGGCCGAGGAGACCTTCTGGCTGCTAGGCCCCGAGGGCGCGTCACGCTTCGACCAACTCGAAGCGCGCGAGCCCGCCGAGATGTCGCGCGCCTTCCCCGACGGCGGCGTCTACGTCATGCGCGACGGCTGGGGCGCGGGCGCGAGCTACATGCTCGTTGACTGCGGCCCTCACGGCGCCCTCAGTTGCGGCCACTCGCACGCCGACGCGCTCTCGTTCGAGCTGGTCGCGCGCGGCCGCGCCCTCGTCGTGGACCCCGGCACCTACACCTACACCGGCTCGGCCGCCGAGCGCGACCGCTTCCGCTCGACCGCGGCCCACAACACGCTCGTCCTCGACGGCCGCCCTTCGTCCGAGCCGGCCGGCCCCTTCTCATGGCACGCGGTCGCCCGCGCCCGCGCCCGCGCCTGGATCAGCCGGCCCCGATTCGACTACTTCGAGGGTGAGCACGACGGCTACGAGCGCCCGCCCGCCCCCGCCACGCACCGCCGCGCCGTCCTCTTCCTCAAGGGCGATTACTTCGTCGTCCGCGACCACGTGGACGGCGAGGGCGCGCACCGCGCCGAGCTGCGCTTCCAACTCGCGCCCGGCCCCGCGCCGGCAATCGAGGGCGGCCGCGTAACGGCCGGCGGCGAAGCGCGCGCCGACATCCACGCGTTCGGCGGCGGCGCCTGGCGGGTTGAAGAGGGCCGGGTGTCGCGCTGCTACGGCGCCCGCGAGGCCGCGCCCGCGCTCGTCTACGAAGCCCGAATCGAGGGCGGCGCGGAGTTCTTCACCCTCCTCGTCCCGGCCGCCGCGGGCGAAGCTGCCCCGCACGCTGCGCACGAAGCGAGCACGCGAGAGGCGCGCGAATCAGACATACGAGGGGCGCGCGAGATCGGGGCCGCGGGCGGACGCGCCTTCGAGTTGACGCGCCGCGCGGGGCACGACCTGTTGCTCGCGGGAGGCGGCGGGCGGACGGTCGAGGCGGGCGGCCTCGCCTCGGATTTCGAGCTGGCGTGGGCGCGCTTCGCCCGCGGCGGCGAACTGCTGGAAGCCGTCCTCGTCGGGGGCAAGCGCCTCGCGCTCGGCGGCCGGGCCGTCGTAGTCCTCGAAGACCCTGCGCCCTTCGTTCACGTCCGCCGCGAGGGCGGCGAGTTTGTCGTCGAGACCGACACGTCAACCGCGCGCTCGGCCGCGCGGGACGAAGGCGCAGACGCGCCAACCGCGGGCGCAGGCGCATCGGCCGGAGACGCAGAAGCGTCAGCCGGAGGCTCCCGCTCGTCAACCGGGCGTCCCGCGTCGGGCGACGAGCCGGCCGCCGTCCACGCGGGCGCGGCCGACTTCGACGGCCGTGCGCATCGCCGACCGCGGGCCGCTGACGTTGACCATTGACGTTGACCATTGATGTTGACCATTGATGTTGACCATCGACCGTTCACCTGAACCAAAGCCGAACGCTGATAGCCGAGGGCTGACTGCTTCCTTATGTGTGGCATTAACGGCATAGCACTGGCGGCACGCGCGGGGCGCGCGGTCGAGCGGGCCACGCTCGAACGGATGCGCGACGTGCTGGCCCACCGCGGGCCCGACGACCGCGGCCTGCTGCTCGACGGCAACGTCGGCCTCGGGCACCGCCGCCTGTCCATCGTGGACGTGGCGGGCGGTCACCAGCCGATGTCGAACGAGGACGGCACGGCCCACCTCGTCTACAACGGCGAGGTCTACAACCACGCCGAGCACCGCCCCGCGCTCGAAGCCGCCGGCCACGTCTACCGCACCCACTGCGACACCGAGACCATCCTCCACCTCTACGAGGAGCACGGCCCGGCTTGCGTCGAACGCTTGCGCGGCATGTTCGCCTTCGCCGTCTGGGACCGTAGGCGGCGCGAGCTGTTCGTCGCCCGCGACCGCTTCGGCGTCAAGCCGCTCTACTACGTCCACGCCGAAGACGGCTCGCTCTACTTCGCCTCGGAGATCAAGGCGCTTCTGGAGGCCGGCGCCGTCAGGGCCGAACTCAACTACGCAGCGCTGCCCGATTACCTCGCCAATCACGCCACCTCGGGCGACGAGACGCTGTTTGAGGGCGTCCGCCGCCTAGCGCCCGGCCACACGATGACCTGGCGCGAGACCGGCGAGCTGAAGGTGGAAAAATATTGGGACCTGAGCTTCGACGCGGGCGAAGAAGCAGGGAGGGAAGCGGGGGGAGTTGCCGCGCGGCGGAGTGAAGACGACCTTGTGAGCGAGTGGTCGGGCCTGTTCCGCGAGGCCGTCCGGCTCCGGCTGATGGCCGACGTGCCGCTCGGCATGTTTCTCTCGGGCGGCATCGACTCGTCGGCCATCGCCGCCGTGATGAGCCGGATGGTCTCGGAGCCGATCAAGACCTTCTCGGTCGCCTTCGCCGAGCGCGAGGCCAACGAGCTCGAATACGCACGCTCGGTCGCCCGCGCCTTCGGGACAGACCACCACGAGGTCGTCGTCAGCCCCGAGGAGTTCTTCGACGCGCTGCCCCGCCTCGTCTGGCACGAGGACGAGCCGCTGGCCCACCCTTCGAGCGTCGCCCTCAACTTCGTCTCTCGCCTCGCCGCGCGCCACGTCAAGGTGGTACTCACGGGCGAGGGCAGCGACGAGACGCTGGCCGGCTACGAGCGTTACCGCAAGACCGTCTTCAACCTCGCGCTCGGCGGCCGCTACCACGCGCTGACGAACGAGGCCATCAGGGGCGCCGTCCGCAGCGCCGCCGAGGTCGCGCCGCTGCCCGGCACGCTGAAAAGAAAGCTGCGGCGCACCTTCCTCTACCTTTCGCCGGACATCGAGAGCATCTACTTCGACAACTTCGCCGTCTTCAACCGCGAGCGCCAGCGGCGCCTGCTCTCGGCCGAGGCGAAGGAGCGCGCCGGGATACCCGTTGAAGGCGTGCCAGACCCTTACGCGGAGGTCCGCCGCTTCATGAGCGCGACTGACGCGCGCACGCTCCTCGGCCGCCTGCTCTACGCCGACACCAAGACCTACCTGCACGAGCTCCTGATGAAGCAGGACCAGATGAGCATGGCCGCCTCCATCGAGAGCCGCGTGCCCTTCCTCGACCACCGGCTGGTCGAGTTCACGGCCCGCCTGCCCGAGCGGCTGAAGCTGCGCGGCTGGACGACCAAGTACGTGCTGCGGCGCGCGATGCGCGGCGTGCTGCCCGCCGAGATTCTGACGCGGCCGAAGATGGGCTTCCCCGTCCCGGTCGGCCGCTGGTTCCGCGGCGCCTACCGCGGAGTCCTCGACGACTACGTGCTCTCGGAGCGCGCCTCGTCGCGCGGCCTCTTCGACCGCGCGGAGGTCGCGCGCCTCGTCGCCGAGCACTGCGAGGGCGGGGCCGACCACTCGGAGCGGCTCTGGTCGCTCGTCAACTTCGAGATGTGGATGCGCCGCTTCGTTGACGGCGAGGAGGCGCGCGGAGAGGCGCGCGAGGCGGAGCCGGCGGCGCTCGCGCGCCCGTGAGTGGAAAGGGGACCAGAGACTTGGGGATCATCGGCGGCGAGCTGGGATACAGGCTGCTGCGGCGCGTCAGCCCCGGCGGCGGCGAGGGCGGCTGCGACGGCTCGGTCTACGAGGGGCGCAGCAAGATGGAAGTCCTCTTCGGCCCCGACATCTGGGACGAGCTGCGCGGCCGCGTGGTCGTAGACTTCGGCTGCGGCGAGGGCTCGGAGGCCGTCGAGGTCGCGCGGCGCGGGGCCGCCCGCGTCGTCGGCGTAGACCTGCGCGAGAGCGTCCTGGCCGCGGCCCGCCGGAACGCCGAGCGCGCCGGCGTGGCCGACCGCTGCCGCTTCACGACCGCGACCGACGAGCGGGCCGACGTGGTCCTCTCGCTCGACGCCTTCGAGCACTTCGCGGACCCGGCCGGCGTGCTCCGCGTGATGCGCGGGATGCTAAAGCCCGACGGGCGCGTCGTCGCCGTCTTCGGCCCGACCTGGTATCACCCGCTCGGCGGCCACCTCTTCTCGGTCTTCCCGTGGGCGCACCTCCTCTTCACCGAGCGGGCGCTCATCCGCTGGCGCTCCGACTTCAAGACCGACGGCGCGACGCGCTTCGGCGAGGTCGAGGGCGGCCTCAACCAGATGACCATCCGCCGCTTCGAGCGAATAGTCGGCGAGAGCGACTTCGATTTGGAGAGCCTCGAAGCCGTGCCCATCCGCCGCCTCGCCTGGCTCGCCAATTCGCTGACGCGCGAGTTCACGACGGCAGTCGTCCGCTGCCGCCTCCGCCCGAAGGGCGAGGGCGCGGCCCGCCCCGGAGGGCGCGCGGCGGCCGGCCGCGACGGAGGGCTCAACTGATGCGTATCCTCTGGCTCAAGACGGAACTGCTCCACCCCGTGGACAAGGGCGGCAAGATTCGCACCTACCAGATGCTGCGGGAGCTGAAGCGCGACTGCCAGGTCACCTACCTGACGCTCGACGACGGCTCGGCCGGGCGCGAGGAGCGCGAGCGCGCCTCGGAGTATTGCCACGAGCTGGTGACGGTGCCGCACCGCACGCGCGAGAAGTTCTCGGCGGGCTTCTACGCCGAGCTGGCCCTGAACCTCATCTCGCCGCTCCCCTACTTCATGAAGAAGTACGAATCGGCCGCGATGCGCCGCGAGGTCGGGCGCCGCCTCGCGTCGGGCGAGTTCGACGTGATGGTCTGCGATTTCCTGATGCCGAGCGTCAACGTGCCCGCGCGGGCCGGCTGCGCGACGCTGCTGTTTCAGCACAACGTCGAGGCCATGATCTGGCGACGCCACTACGAGGTGCAGCGGAGCGCCGCCAGGCGACTCTACCTGCGCGACCAGTGGCGCAAGACCGTGAGGTTCGAGCGGAGGGAGTGCAGGCGCTTCGACTGGGTCGTGGCCGTCTCGCGCGAGGACGCCGAGACGATGCGGCGCGAGTACGGCGTCGCGCACGTCTCCGACGTGCCGACCGGCGTGGATACGGATTTCTTTCACCCCTCTGGCGCGGCCGAGACGGACCCGCACAACCTCGTCTTCACGGGCTCGATGGACTGGCTGCCGAACGAGGACGCCATCCGCTTCTTCACCGAAGAGGTGCTGCCGCTCGTCCGGCGCGAGGTGCCGGGGGTGACGCTGACGGTCGTGGGGCGCAACCCTTACCCGTCGCTCGTCGAGCTGGGACGGCGCGACCCGGCGGTCGTCGTCACGGGCCGCGTCGAGGACGTGCGCCCCTACATGGAGCGGGCCGCGGCCTACGTCGTGCCCATCCGTGTGGGCGGCGGGACGCGGCTCAAGATTTACGAGGCGATGGCGATGGAGAAGGCCATCGTCTCGACCACAATCGGGGCCGAGGGGCTGCCCGTCCGCGACGGCGAAGAGCTGCTTTTGGCCGACGGCCCCGAGGGGTTCGCGGCCGCCGTGGTCCGCGTCCTGAAAGACGCGGGGCTGGCGCGCACGCTCGGCCAAAGGGCCGCCGCAGCCGTGCGCGAGCGTTACGGCTGGCGCACGGTGGCCGACAGCTTCCTCGAATCCTGCCGCCGGGCCGTCGCCCGCCGCGCGGCTTCGACGGACGGCGCCGCGGACGAGTCGGCGGACGAGCCGGCTGAGCTGCCAGTCGAGCTGCCAGCCGGGCTGGCGACCGCGGCCGAGAATCAGGCCGGGCGGAAGGGGAAGGGACTCGCGTGACGCGCGACGCGCAGACGACCGACATGGGCGAGACGAACCGACAGGGAAGCGGGCCGGCGGGCCCTGCAAGCTCGGCGCCGCGGCCGCGGACGCTGCTCATCTGCCACGAGGGCGCGGCGCTCGACCGCGTGGGGCTGGCCCGCTGGCTGGCCTCCTTCTCGGACCTGCGCGGCGTGGTCGTGCTGCGCGAGCGCGGGGCGCGGATGCGCAAGCGCGTGCAGCGCGAGGTCGGGCGCGTCGGCTACCTGCGCTTCCTCGACGTGCTCTCGTTCCGGCTCTACTACCGTCTCTTCGAGGCGGCGCGCGACCGCGAGTGGGAGCGGGCCGAGCTCGAACGCCTGTGCCGCATCTACCCGGAGCCCGCGGCCGTGCCGGAGCTGATCACGCACAGCCCCAACTCGCCCGAGGCCGAAGCCTTCGTCCGCGAGAGCGGCGCCGAGATCGTCGTCGCCCGCTGCAAGACCATCCTCAAGGAGAGCGTCTTCTCCATCCCGCGCACGGGCACCTTCGTCATGCACCCAGGCGTCTGCCCGGAGTATCGCAACGCCCACGGCTGCTTCTGGGCGCTGGCCGAGGGCGACCGCGAGCGCGTCGGGATGACGCTGCTCAAGGTGGACCGCGGCGTGGACACGGGGCCGGTCTACGGCTACTACAGCTACGACTTCGACGAGCTGCGGGAGTCGCACGTCCGCGTCCAGCACCGCGTCGTGCTCGAAAACCTGGACGCGCTGCGGTCGAAGCTGTTAGAGATTTATGAGGGGCGCGCGGCGCCGCTCGACACGAAGGGGCGGCACTCGGCCGTCTGGGGTCAGCCGTGGCTGACGCGCCACCTCGCCATCAGGCGGCGCGCGCGCGGCACGAGGGCGCGGGCCGAAGTGCCGAAGCGCCGGGGCGAAGGCGGGGATGTGAAGGCCGAAGGATGAAAGCAGTCTCGGTCATGTATCACGACGTGGTGGCCGGCGGGCGCTTCGACGAGAGCGGCTTCGCGGGCGCCGACGCGGCGCTCTACAAGCTCGGGCGCGAGGAGTTCGCGCGCCACCTCGACGCGCTCTCGGCCGCGCGGGCAGACGCGCCCGCGCTCGTCACAGACCTCGCGCCCGAAGCCCCCTCCGGCCCGAACGCCGGCGGCCGGATGCCGTGGCTCCTGACCTTCGACGACGGCGGCGTGAGCGCCGCAACAGTCGTCGCAGACATGCTCGAAGCGCGCGGCTGGCGCGGCCACTTCTTCGTCACGACGGGCCGCGTCGGGCAAACCGCCTTCCTCTCGCGCGAACAGGTGCGCGAGCTGCGCGAACGCGGCCACGTCGTCGGCAGCCACTCGGAGACGCACCCGGCGCGGATGTCACACTGCGCGGAAGACGAGCTGCTCGGCGAGTGGCGCCGCAGCCTCGGTTTTTTGTCCGAGGTGCTGGGTGAGGAGGTGCGGGTCGCGTCCGTGCCGGGCGGCTACTACTCGCGGGCGGTGGCCTCGGCGGCGGCGCGCGAAGGCGTCACGCGCCTCTTCACCTCAGAGCCGACCGAGCGCGTGAACGAGGTTGACGGCTGCCTCGTCTTCGGCCGCTACGGCGTGCAGCGCTGGACCGGCCCGGCCGCCGTGGCCGGCATCGTCGCCGGGGAGATTCTCCCGCGGCGGCGCCAGCAGCTCGCCTGGACTTTGAAGAAGCTGACGAAGCGCGTCGGCGGCGAGTATTACCTGCGGGCGCGGCGGGCGCTCATCAACCGGGGCTGAGGCCGAGACGCACGCCGCACGGCCGGGCCGCCCGGAATTAACCGAAACACTACAAGCGAAGGCGGGGAGCTAAGGATGAAGATAAGCGTTTTCGGGCTCGGCTACGTCGGCTGCGTGTCGGCCGCTTGCCTGGCGCGCGAGGGTCACGAGGTGACGGGCGTTGACGTGAGCCCCGTCAAAGTCGGCATCATCAACGAGGGGCGCAGCCCCATCGTCGAGGAGGGCATCGGCGAGCTGATCGCCGAGATGGTCAAGGCCGGCCGCCTGCGCGCGACGGCCGACGCGGCCGAGGCCGTGGCCGCCACAGACCTCTCGCTCGTCTGCGTCGGCACGCCCTCGCACGCGAACGGCAGCCTCGACCTGACCTACGTCAAGCGCGTCTGCCAGCAGATCGGCGCGGCGCTCGAAGCGAAGAAGGAGCGCCACACGGTAGTCGTCCGCAGCACGATGCTGCCCGGCACGGTCGAGAGCGTCGTGGTCCCGGCGCTCGAAGTCCACTCGGGCAAAAAGGCTGGCAGAGACTTCGGCGTCTGCGTCAACCCGGAGTTTCTGCGCGAGGGCTCCTCACTCAAAGACTTCTACTCGCCGCCCTTCACCCTCGTCGGCGCCGACGACGAGGACACGGCCGCGCAGGTGGCCCGGCTCTACCGGAACGTGGATGCGCCGGTCCACGTCGTAGCGGTCAAGGCCGCGGAGATGGTCAAGTACGCCTGCAACAGCTTCCACGCCGTCAAGGTCGCCTTCGGCAACGAGGTCGGCAACGTCTGCAAGGCCCTCGGCGTTGACAGCCACGAGGTGATGCGCGTCTTCTGCGAGGACCGCAAGCTGAACCTCTCGCCCTACTACCTCAAGCCGGGCTTCGCCTTCGGAGGGTCGTGTCTGCCGAAGGATTTGCGCGCCGTCACCTACAAGGCCAGGGAACTCGACGTGGAGGTGCCGCTGCTCTCGTCCGTGCTGCCGAGCAACCGCCTGCAAGTCGAGCGCGCCGTCGAGATGGTGCTGCGGGCCGGGAGCCGGCGCGTCGGCGTCCTCGGCTTCGCCTTCAAGGCCGGCACGGACGATCTGCGCGAGTCGCCCGTCGTCACGCTCGTCGAGGCTCTCATCGGCAAGGGGATGCAGGTGGCGCTCTACGACCGCGACGTGAACCTGGCCCGCCTGTTCGGCGCCAACAAGGAGTACATCGAGCGCGAGATACCGCACATCTCGCAACTGATGCGCGCGAGCGCCGAGGAGGTACTCGACTGCTCGGACACCATCGTCATCGGCAACAAGGCCGAGGAGTTTCGGCAGGCGACCGAACGCTTGCGCGAAGGGCAGAAGGTGATCGACCTCGTCAGGCTCTTCGACGGGCGCGTCTCGGGCGAGAGGTACGAGGGCATCTGCTGGTGAGGTGTCGCGGGTGATGTCGCCGAGGCGGGGGCAGGGCGGGAAGGAAAGAAGAGAAAGGCGGGAGGCGAGATGAGCACGCACATAATGGACGAGGCGGAAGGGCCGGCGAGCACGCACGCGGCCGAGGTGGCCGGCGGCGAGCGCTTCGAGTTCGGGAAGAACTGGGCGCGCTTCCTCGAAGTGCTAGACGAGGGGCGCATCCGGCGGGCCGAAGAGTCTCTGCGGGAGATGCTCGAAGTCGAGAGTCTTGAGGGGCGCAGCTTCCTCGACATCGGCTCGGGCAGCGGCCTCTTCAGCCTCGCGGCGCGCAGGCTCGGCGCGCGCGTCCGCTCCTTCGACTTCGACCCCCACTCGGTCGCCTGCACGGCCGAGCTGCGCCGCCGCTTCTTCCCCGACGACACGGACTGGCGCGTCGGCGAGGGATCGGTGCTCGACGAAGCCTTCGTCCGCTCGCTCGGCCAGTTCGACGTGGTCTACTCGTGGGGCGTGCTGCACCACACGGGCCAGATGTGGCGGGCGCTCGACCACGCGCGTCTGCCGGCGGCCGCCGGCGGGCGGCTCTTCGTCGCCATCTACAACGACACGGGCACGCAGGCCGCGCGCTGGAAGTGGCTCAAGAAGACCTACAACCGCCTGCCGCGCCCCTTACGCGCGCCCTTCGCCGCGCTCGCCGTCGCGCCAGACGAGGCAAAGGGCGCCCTGCGCTCGCTCCTGACGCTCAGGCCCGGCGACTACGTCCGCTCGTGGACCGCCTACGACTCGAACCGCGGCATGAGCCGCTGGCGCGACATCGTTGACTGGGTCGGCGGCCACCCCTACGAGGTGGCGACGCCCGACGAGATTTTCGAGTTCTACAAGGCCCGCGGCTTCACTCTGACTAAGCTCAAGTGCGGGCACGTCGGTCTGGGCTGCAACGAGTTCGTCTTCGTCAAAAACGGTTGAGCCGGCGCGGGGCCGGGGCGTTCGGCGGGGGCGCGGAGTCAGATGTGACGACACGGGGGCGTGACACTAAGGGCGGCGGGCGCGGGGCGGGGCGGCGCGGGCTGGCGGCGCTGGCGGCGCTGTGCGTGCTCGCGGCCTGCCTCGTCTTCGCCTTCGCCTCGCGCCGCCTCGCAGAGCCCGAACTTCAGCGGCCGCGCCGCGCGAGCACGGGCTCGCCGCAGATCAACGTCAGGGCCGGCGAAGACTTGCAGGCGGCGCTCGACATGGCGCGCCCCGGCGACACAATCGTCCTTGAAGCCGGGGCGACATACGTCGGCCCCTTCACCTTGCCGGTCAAGCAGGGCGACGGCTGGATAACAATTCAGTCGTCGGCCGTCTCGCAGTTGCCGGAGGGTGTGAGGGTGACGGCGGCGCAGGCGTCACTGATGCCGAAGCTGGTGTCGCCCGGGAGGAACGAGCCGGCGCTGCGGACCGCGCCCGGCGCTCACCACTTCCGCCTCGTCGGGCTGGAGGTTAAGCCGCGCGACGCGAAGGCACACGTCTCAGAGCTGGTCCAGTTCGGCGACGGCTCCTCGGCCCAGAACTCGCCCGAGAAGATTCCTCACAGCCTGGTCCTCGACCGCTGCTACGTCCACGGCGAGCCCGAGGGCACGCTCAAGCGCGCCGTGGCCCTCAACAGCGGCGCGGCCGAGATACTCAACTCTCACGTCTCCGACGCGAAGGCGAAGGGGTTCGACACGCAGGCCGTCTGCGGTTGGAACGGCCCCGGCCCCTACCGCATCGTCAACAACTACCTCGAAGGCGCGGGCGAAAACGTCATGTTCGGCGGGGCTGACGCGAGCGTGCGCGGCCTCGTCCCCTCGGACATCGAGGTGGTCGGCAACCGCCTGTCGAAGCCGCCGTCGTGGCGCGGCGTCTGGACGGTGAAGAACCTCTTCGAGCTGAAGAACGCGCGGCGGGTGAGAATCGAGGGCAACCTCTTCGAGAACAACTGGGCCGACGGCCAGACGGGCGTCGCCATCCTCTTCACCGTGCGCAACCAGGACGGCGGCAACCCGTGGGCGGTGGTCGAGGACGTGGAGTTTACAAACAACGTCGTCCGCCGCGCGGGCGGCGGCCTGAGCATCCTCGGCACGGACGATTTGCGGCCGAGCCAGACGACGCGCCGCATCAAGGTCGTCAACAACCTCTTCGACGAGATAGACGGCCGGCGCTACGGCGGCCACGGCCTCTTCGTCCTGCTGCTCGGCGGCGAGGGCGTCGAGATGGCGCACAACACGGTCTTCCAGAGCCAGCACATCATCCTCGCCTCGGGGCGCGTCACGTCCGGCTTCGTCTTCCGCGACAACCTCGTCATGCACAACGACTACGGCGTCTTCGGCGACGACGCCGGCGTCGGGCCGCCGGCCTTTGCCCGGTACATGCCGGGCGCGGTCTTCAAGGGCAACCTGCTCGTGGGCGCGCCGAACCCGAGCATCTATCCGCCCGGCAACTACTTTCCGCCGTCGCTCGGCGCCGCCGGACTGACGGCGCCGAGCGGCGGCGACTACAGGGTCTCGCCCGCCAGCCCCTTCAGGCGCAGGGCATCTGACGGCACCGACCCCGGCTGCGACTTCGACGCCCTCGAAGCCGCCATGAAAGACCGTCGATGAAGCGCGCGGCGCGGAGTGTCGCCGCCGAAGCCGCGAACCGTTCGCGGGGCGGCCGGCGGCCGAGAGGGGCAACCGTCCTTAGCCGGCAAGTAAGGGCGGGCGGCCTCAGCCGGCAAGCTCTTTGAGAATCTCGTCGAAGCGCGCGGCCAGGCGCGCGGCCTCATACTCGGCGCGGACCTCCGGGTTGCCCCAGTCTTCGTCGCGCGCGGCGCGGCGCGAGCGGAGGAAGGCGACGAAAGAGGCGAGCGCCTCTGCGGCGCGCGGCGTGTCGGCCGGGTCCGCGACCCAGCCGCCGAGCCGGCGGATGAGCGAGGCGGCCGCCCCCTCGGGCGTCAGGCCGAGGACGGGACGGGCCGCGCCCGCGTAGTCGATCAGCTTCGACGGCAGGAAGACGCTGCGCTCGGCCGGCGCGTCGAGGATGAGCAGCCCGTCGGCCGACCTCATCAGCGCCAGGCTGTCGAGGTAGGGCACGGCCGGGCCGACCGAGAGCATCCCGGCGGGCAGCGCGTCGCCGCCCGCGTCGCGCAGCACGTCGAAGTTGCTCAGACCGTTGAACTCGAACCTGACGCCGGCCAGCGCCGAGGGGTCGGCGGCGAGCAGGGCCGCGACGGCGCGGAAGAGGTGTTCGGGCGAGCGCCGGCCGTAGAAGGTGCCGAGGTGGCGGACGATCAGCGTCGGGCCGGCGGCGGCGGAAGAGTCGGGGGTTGACTTCGATTCATCGGCGGGGCCGTGATGACGGCCGGCGTATTGAGACTCGTCGAAGCACTGCGGAAGGACGCGCGCCTTCGCGGCGAGGGCCGGAGGATAGTTTCGCAGCACCAGCTCGATTGTCTCCTCGGACGTGAAGACGAGTCGGTCGGCACGCTCGACGACGCGCCGCTCCAACTCGGCGTTGACGCGCGCGACCTCGCCTTCGAGACGGTGAAAGGGGTTGCCGACCCACGGGTCGCTGAAGTGGGCGACCCACGGCAGGCCGAGCCGCTCCTTGAGTTCCAGGCCGACGAGGTGACTCGTGGCCGGCTGGCTAAAGGTTGCCAGCACGCCTGCGCCGAAGCCCGCGCCGACCAGACCTTCGGCGGCCGTCGCGGCCGGCCCGACCCAGCCACGGTACTGGTCGGGCGAGCGGTTCCAGCGGTCCCAGAGCGGGGGGCGCAGGCGGCGTGCGAGCCGGTCGGCCTCGCGCCGCAGCCGGCCCGGCGCGAACCGCACGCGCACGACGCGCGCGAGCCGCCCTTCGGCGTCGCGCTCGATGGTCTCGTCGCGGCGGGCGCCGCGCTCGTCGGCGCAGACCAGCGCCGTGCGCGCCGACGAGTGCTTGAGCAGGCGCGCCACCTGGATCGAGCGCGGGTAGGCGAGCGGCGGGAAGGCGAACGAGACTGCGAGCAGGTTGGGCGGCGGCGGGCCGGCGGCGTTCGGGTCGTGGTCCGGGGCCATGAGTTAAGCTGAACGCAACGCCCGGCGGTTGTCAAGAAGTCCGACGGGGGACAGGGAAACGAACCGAATGTGCGGGATTGTCGGCGTGGCCGGTGAGATAGGGCGCGACGAGGCTCTGAGCGTCGTCGCGCGGATGAACGAGGCGATCTTCCACCGCGGGCCGGACGACGAGGGCTCCTGGGCCGAAGACGGCTTCGCCTTCGGCATGCGCCGTCTCTCGATCATAGACCTCTCGGGCGGCCACCAGCCGATGTGGGACGACCGCACCGGCCTCGGCGTCGTCTTCAACGGCGAGGTCTACAACTACCGCGAGCTGCGCGAGCGGATGACGCGCGAGGGCGAGACCTGGGCCACGCACAGCGACACGGAGGTCGTGCTCAAGAGCCTGGCGCGCTCGGGCCTCGAAGGCGTCAATGGCTGGAACGGGATGTTCGCCGTCGCCGCCTACGACGCGCGCGACAGGTCTCTGCTCCTCGTCCGCGACCGGATGGGCGTCAAGCCGCTCTACTACTTCTGGGACGGCCGCAGGCTGCTCTTCGCCTCGGAGGTCAAGGCGCTCCTCGCCTCGGGGCTGGTGCCGCGGCGCCTCGACCGGCAGGCCGTCTGGGACTACCTCACCTACCGTTACGTGCCGGGGCCGTCGAGCGTCTGGGAGGGAGTGCGCAAGCTCCCGCCCGGCCACGCGCTGAAGTTCTCGCCCGGCGGGGCGCCCGAGGAGGTCCGCTACTGGCACTCCGAAGTGCTGGGCGAGACGAACGGCCACGGCGCGCGTCCCGAACAGACCGACCGCGAGTTCGCCGAGCTGTTCCTCGACGCCGTTAACCTGCGGCTCGTGGCCTCGGACGTGCCGGTCGGCGTCTTCCTGAGCGGCGGCCTCGATTCGAGCGCCGTGGCGGCCGCGGCGGTAGAACTCGGCCACCGAAACTTTCACACCTTCTCGGTCGGCTTCGACGAGGGCGGCTACTTCTCCGAGCTGCCCCACGCGCGCCGCATGGCCGAGCACGTCGGCGCGCAGTATCACGAAGTCGTCCTCGACCGCGAACAGTTCCTCGAACTGCTGCCCGAGGCCGTCTACCACTCCGACGAGCCGCTGGCCGATTTGACCGTGGTGCCGCTGCTCGCGCTCTCGCGGCTGGCGCGGCACGACGTGAAGGTGGTCCTCTCGGGCGAGGGCAGCGACGAGGTGCTGGCCGGCTACGACCTGGACGAGTCGGAGCGGCTGTGGAGCGCGGTCAGAAGTTTACAGCGCCTGCCGCGGCCCGTTCTCGGGGCGGGCGCGCGGCTCGCGGGTCTCGCGCTGCCCGGAGGGCTCGGGCGCCGGGCGCTGCGCGTCGGCGGCGAGCCGCTGAGCGACTGGAACCGGCGCGACCGTCCGCACATCACTCGCTACTGGTCGCAAGGAGAGAAGGCGCGGCTCTGGCCGGGCGGCGCGGGGCTCGACTCGGAGCGGATACTCGCGGCGCAGTACGGCGCGGCGCGCTCGGCCGACCCGCTCCAACAGTTGCTCGCCGTCTACCAGCAGTCCTGGCTGGTAGAAGATTTGCTGATGAAGGCCGACAAGATGACGATGGCGGCCTCGCTCGAAGCGCGGACGCCGTTTCTCGACTACCGCTTGGTCGAGTGGGCCAACCGCCAGCCGAACCGCGTCAAGATCGGCCGCGAAGGTCTCTTCCGCTACCGGACCAAGGAGGTGCTGCGCCGCTTCTGCGAGCGGCGCCTGCCGGCCGAAGTCCTGCGGCGCGAGAAGCGCGGCTTCCCCGTGCCGGCTTACGGGTGGCTGCGCGAGGGGCTCGACAGGTGGGCCGCCGAGAAACTCCTCGGCCCCGAGAGCCGGACGGCCCCAGCCTTCAGCCGAGAGGAGGTCGAGCAGTTGATCTCGGCCGCGCGCGCCGGGGCCGGCGACGCGGCCCACCGCGTCTGGATGCTCGTTATTTTGGAACTGTGGCTGCGGGCCTGGGACGCGAGCCTCGGCTGAAAACGCCGGGCAAAACGGCCGCCGAAAAAAGTGGTTGACAACGTGGAGGCGCGGCCGGTAAAAAATTTAGTAGCCGATGGGCCGCGCAAGAAGGCCCGGTCGGCGGCGCTCTTTGCCAGGTGACGATTGCACACGATAAGGGCAAACCCGTTGCGAGACGGGGGCGCAAAGCCGTGAGTCTCGGCGGCCGGCCGTCGGCCGGACCCGCCCGAGATTGTCTGGTTGCCGAAGGCGATCCGGTGAGGACGCGCTAGCCGCACTAAACTGCGGCCGGCGCTTCTGAGCTACGAACGGGCGGCAGCCTTCCTTTTGTCCGCCGTGGCTCTCGAATCCTCGCCCCTCTCTCCCGCCTCCTTCCAACCGACCCCAGACAACCCAGACCACCCGGCGCGCCTCCCGTCAGAACCGGACGGGCCGGGGCTTCTCCGTCTTCGGCCCCGCGGCCCGCCGCCTCCCATCGTCTCCTACACACCGAACCCGCGGCACACCCGCGGGCCACACCGACAAAGGCACCCCCGCCGCGAGGCGGGTCCGCAAAGCCAGGAGTCTCGCGCCCCGTCTGCGGCGCGCGAGATCGTCCGGTTCCCGAAGTGAGGTCATATGTTCTTTTCCCTGGATAGCCTTCCCGTCGAACCGCGTCCGGCCGACAAGTCCCGCCCGAGCCTCCCGTTAGCCTTCCTGTTCCTCCTCCTCCTTCTCGGCCCGGCGGCCGCGGACGCGCGGGCCGCGACCGTCAGCATCCCGGCAGGCGGCGACCTCCAGGCGGCGCTCAACGCCGCAGTCCCCGGCGACACAATCGTCCTTGAAGCCGGGGCGACATACGTCGGCCCCTTCACCTTGCCGGTCAAGCAGGGCGAGGGGTGGGTGACGATCCGTTCGTCGGCCGTCTCGCAGTTGCCGGAGGGCGTGAGGGTGACGCCGGCGCAGGCGTCACTGATGCCGAAGCTGGTGTCGCCCGGGAGGAACGAGCCGGCGCTGCGGACCGCGGCCGGCGCTCACCACTTCCGCCTCGTCGGCATCGAGTTCAAGCCGGTCAACGCCTCGGCCAGCATCTGGGCGCTGATCGAACTGGGCGACGGCACCGCGGCGCAGAGCAGTCTGGCGCAGGTGCCGCACAACCTGGTCCTCGACCGCTGCTACATCCACGGCGACCCGGCCGGGACGATGGCGCGCGGCGTGGCGCTCAACAGCGGCCAGACCGAGATACTCAACTCGCACATCTCGGACGCTAAGGGCGCCGGCTACGACACGCAGGCCGTCTGCGGTTGGAACGGCCCCGGCCCCTACCGCATCGTCAACAACTATCTCGAAGGCGCGGGCGAGAACGTCATGTTCGGCGGCGCCGATCCCTCCATCCCCAACCTCGTGCCCTCCGACATCGAGATTCGCGGCAACACCTTCCGCAAGCCGCTCGCGTGGCGCGGCGTCTGGACGGTGAAGAACCTTTTCGAGTTGAAGAACGCGCGGCGCGTGAAAATCGAGGGCAACCTCTTCGAGAACAACTGGCAGCACGGGCAGGCCGGCTACGCCATCCTCTTCACCGTGCGCAATCAGAGCGGCACCGCGCCGTGGAGCACCATCGAGGACGTGGAGTTTACGAGCAACGTCGTCCGCCACACGGGCGGCGGCATCAACGTGCTCGGCCGCGACGACCTGCAACTGAGTAAGCAGACGCAGCGCCTCACCATCAGGAACAACCTCTTCGAGGACGTGAGCCCCGCGAACTGGGGTGGCAACGGCAACTTCCTCATCATCAACGGCGCCAACGCCGTGCGGGTTGAGAACAACACCGTGCTGCACGCCGGCAACGTGATGACGGCGGCCGTCGCCCCGACGACCGGCTTCGTCTTCCGCAACAACCTGATGGCCCACAACGACTACGGCATCTTCGGCGACGCCGTCGGCTACGGCACGCCGGCCATCAGCCAGTACTTCCCCGGCGGCGTCTTCGAGAAGAACCTGATCGCCGGCGCCCCCGACTGGCGCTACCCCGCCGGCAACTTCTACCCCGCCAGCCTCGACGAGGCGCGCTTCGTCAACCGCGCCGCGCGTAACTACCGCCTCGGCGCCGACAGCCCCTACCGCAACGCCGGCACCGACGGCAGAGACCTCGGCTGCGACTTCGACGCGCTCGAAGCCGCTCTCTCGGGCGGCCCCGCCCCCGCCCCTTCGCCCTCCCCTTCGCCCGCGCCGACTCCTGCGCCGACTCCTGCGCCGACGCCCGCCCCGTCCCCAACGCCGGGCGCCGCGCGCAGCAGCCTGACCCGCGCCCGCCGCGACGCGCAGGCCGTGAGCAACTCGCTGGCCGCCTCGGCCAACCTCGTTGCCGGCCCGAGCCAGTCCGACTCGGCCGACTCTACCGCCGAGCCGGCCACGCGCATCGCCGACGTGGTCGCGGCCATCCAGCAGACCAACACCGACTTTTCATCCGAGCGGTCGCACTACCCGGCGGCCGAGCGCATCGAGACGGCGCTGGCTCGCGCGCTCGAACACGCGGCGCAGGCGTCCACCTACGCCGCCGCGCGCCAAATGGCCGAGGCGGCCGTCAGCCTCCGGCGCGCTATCGACTACCTCGAACTCGCGGACCTGCTGATGCTCCAGGGCAACGTCGGCAACGCGATTGACTACACGCAGTTCTTCGTCCGCCAGCACTACGTGGACTTCCTCGGGCGCGAGCCCGACGAGGCCGGACGCGCCTTCTGGACCAACATCATCAACGAGTGCCGCGCCGGCGACCGCGGCTGCTTCGACGTGAAGCGCATCGACGTGTCGGCCAACTACTTCCTCTCCATCGAGTTCCGCGAGACCGGCTACCTCCTCTACCGCCTCTACCGCGGCACGCTCGGGCGCACGGTCCTCTTCAGCGAGTTCCTCGCCGGCTCGCAGGAGCTGGGGCGCGGCGTGACGGTCGGCGTGCCCGGCTGGGACCAGAAGCTCGCCGCCAACAAGCGCGAGTTCTTCCAGGCGTGGACTCAGCGGCAGGACTTCCGCGCCCGCTACGACGGGCTCGCGCCCGACCAGTTCGTCGATGTGCTCTTCGCCACGATGGGCGTCGTGCCCTCGAACGCCGAGCGAGACGCGCGGATCGCGGAGCTGCGGGCTGGGTCGCCGCGCGCCGAGGTGCTGGCCCGCGTCGTGCAGGGCGAGCAGTTCGCGCAGCGCGAGTTCAACCGCGCCTTCGTGCTGATGCAGTACTTCGGCTACCTCAGGCGCGACCCCGACGAGGGCGGCTACAACTTCTGGCTCAGGAAGCTCGAAGACTTCGGCGGCGACTACCGCCGGGCCGAGATGGTCAAGGCGTTCCTCCTCTCGCTCGAATACCGCGAGCGGTTCGCGCGCCTCTGAGGCGGCGTTCGCACACTTGACCGGGCGCTCGATCCGCTCGCACGGCGCCCCAAACCCGCCGGCGGTTCGTCGAAGCCGCCGGCGGTCTCTTTTCTCGACTTCGGCCACGCCCCTTTTTTCGTTGCCGCGCCGCTCCGCTTTGGGCTAATCTGAGAAGACGCGGGCCTCGCGCGCCCGCCTACCTAAAGCAGGCGAGAGAGAACAAAGCCCCGCCGAGACTGCCCACAAGAATCCGAGACGTGATGCCCCTTCCCGCCCAGGCCGAAAAATTCTGGAAACCCCTGTTGCTGGCCGCCGCCGTTGCCTTCGTCTACTGGGGCGTGCTGGTCCGCCTGGGCGGCGTCTGGTGGGACGACGAGAACTACTCGCACGGCCTGCTGATCCCCGTCGTCATCGGCTACATCCTCTGGACCGAGCGCGAGCGGCTGGCCCGCATCGAGCCTCGCCCCTCGACCCTGTGGGGCGGCGCGGCCGTGGCGCTGGCGCTGGCTGCGCTCTGGGCCGGCACGGCCGGGGCCGAGCTGTTCCTGCAACGCTCCTCGCTGGTCCTGCTGCTGGGCGGCGTCGCAGTCTACTTCTGGGGCTTCCCGATGCTGCGGGCGGTAATGGTGCCGCTCCTGCTGCTGGCGCTGGCGATCCCGATACCCTCCATCATCTTCAACAAGGTCGCGTTCCCGCTCCAGCTCTTCGCCTCGCGCTGCGCGGTCTGGGCGATGCGGCAGTTCGACATCCCGGTCCTGCGTGAGGGCAACGTCATCGAACTGCTGCCCCTGGGCTCGACGGCCACCAAGAAGCTCGAAGTGGTCGAGGCGTGCAGCGGCATCCGCAGCCTGATGACGCTCGTGACGCTGGCCGTCGTCTTCGCCTACTTCACCCGCCCGGCCGGCGACGGCGGCGCGGGCGGCGCGGGCGGCGGGCACCGCCGGTGGTTCGGCCCGGCGAGGTTCGCGCTGATCGTTTTGGCCGCCGTGCCCATCGCCATCCTGACCAACGCCGCGCGCGTCAGCGGCACGGGCGTCCTCTCGCACTACTACGGGACGCGCGTGGCCGACGGGTTCTTTCACTCCTTCTCGGGCTGGGTGGTCTACGTCGTCGCCTTCCTGTTGCTCTTCGCCTTCGGCTGGCTGGTGGACCGCTTCGAGCCGGGGCGGGGCGGCAAGGGTCAGGGCGGCGGCGGGGCGGCCGAGCCCGCGGCCGCAGGCTTGGCCCACGCGGCGCAGTCGGCCCGCGCGGGCGAGTCCGGCCCGGTCGTGGCGCCGACGGCCGCGATGACGGGCGGATCAGGCGGGGGAGGCAACGGGTGATGACGACGAGGTCGAGGTCGGGCCGTTTCTGGGCGCTGGTCGCGCTGCTCGTGGCGGCGGGCGCGGTCGTCAACTTTTACGAGGCGGCGGGCGAGGCGCGCGTCGAGCGGCGCGCCCTCGCCGAGTTCCCGCGCGAGGTGGGCGCGTGGCGCCAGCGCGGCCCCGACGCGCGCTTCGACGCCGCGACCGAGGCCGTGCTGCGCGCCGACGACTACGTCACGCGCGACTACACGAATGCCGAAGGGCGCCTCGCCTCGCTCTACGTCGGCTACTACCGCACGCAGCGCACCGGGGCCACCTACCACAGCCCGCTCAACTGCCTGCCCGGCACGGGCTGGCAGCTCGAAGAGCCTGCCACCGCCGAGGTCAGGCCGGCCGACGGCTCGGCGCCCTTCGAGGCCAACCGCTACGTCATCAGCAACGGCCCCGACCGCTTCCTGCTCGTCTACTGGTATCAGGGGCGGGGCCGCGCCGTGGCGAGCGAGTACTGGGACAAGGTCTATACGGTCCTCGACAGCGTGCGGCTGCGGCGCTCGGACGGCTCGATGGTGCGCGTGCTGGTGCCCGTCTCCGGGCGCTCGGACGAGGAGGCCCTGCGGGTCGCGCTCGACTTCGCCGGGCAGGCCGCGCCGCACCTCTCGCCGCACGTGCCCGGCTGAAGACGGGTGGGGCCGCGACGGGGCCGCGACGGGGCCGCGACGGGGCCGCGACAGGTCCGAGGCGGCAAGGCGTTGCGCGCGACGTGACAGAAATTTAACGCCGGCGCTCCTTGTTATTTCCGGCCGGCTGGGGCATTTTACGGGAAGCCATTCCCGTTTACGCTTTTCTCAAGTTCGCCGCCCCGCGTGAGACCAGCGTGAGACCCGCGGGCGCGCGAAAGAGGCTGCCGGCCACGGCGCCTCGGCCCTTTGACAGACGAGACGGAAAAGGTCGCCCGGCTTTCGGCGGCGGCGCGCACGATGCCCCGTGCCGCCCCGCCGGCCGGAGACGGCCGACCGTCCGGTGTGTGTAAGGCGCCGGCCATTTTAAGAGCGCGCCGAGGTCGTTGCCCCGACCCCGGCTCAAGGCTCAGGCCGGACGCTGCTTCAGAAGGAGTGCCAGACAGATGAAGACCCCAGAGTGCCCGCGCGCCCGGACCTTCCGGGCCGCCCTCCTTTCGCTCGTCGCCCTCTTCGCCCTCGGCGCGGCGTCCTGCTCAAACCCCGAAAAGGCCAAGGCCGAACACGTCAGCCGCGGCGAAACCTTCCTCAAGGAGCGGCGCTACCAGGAAGCCGTCATCGAGTTCCGCAACGCCGTCCAGGTAGACGACCAGATGGCCGCGGCCCACTGGGGGCTGGCCCAGGCTTACGAGGCACTGGGGCGTGCGGGCGAGTACATTGAGGAACTACAGCGCACGGTCAAGCTCGACCCGAGCAACGTCTCGGCCCGCCTCAAGCTGGCGAACGCCTACCTCGCGGCCTACGACCGGAACAAGAACCAGGAGTTTCTGGCGCAGGCCGAGCAGCTAGCCGGCGAAATCCTGGCCCGCGACGACCGCAACCCCGACGGCCACGTCCTGCTCGGCAACATCCTCTTCTTCAAAGACCCCACGGACGCCGGCCGGCGCGCGGCCGAGGAGAAGATCAGGCACGCCATCTCGCTCGACCCGCAGCGCGTCGAGTCGCACGTCGGCCTCGCCCGCTTCTTCCTGCTCTCGGGCAGCGTCGAGAAGGCCGAGGCCGCCTACAGGCAGGCCGTCTCGGTCAACGAGCGTTCGTCGCTGGCCCACGTCGAGTACGGCCGCTTCCTCATCCAGGCGCGGCGGCTGAACGAGGCCGAGGCCGAGCTTCTCAAGGCGACCGAGGTGGACCCCGAGAACCGCGACGTGCGCTTCTTCCTCGCCAGCTTCTACCTCGTCAACATGCCGGCGAAGGCCGAAGCAGCGTACACGGCCTGGGCGCGGCTCGACTGGGAACGTCCAGAGGGGCGGGCGCGGCTGGCCGACTACTACGCGACCGTCGGCCGCTACGACGAGGCCGCCAACCTCTACCGCGAGATCATCGCCTCGGCCCCCGACTACGCGCGCGGCCGCTACCGCCTCGGCGAGATCAGCCTCCAGCGGGGCGACGTGGCCGGGGCCTCCGAGCAGGCCGAGGAGTTGCGCAAAGTCAACGAGCGCGACGCCGACATGCTCTTTTTGCGCGGGCGCGTCAGGCTCGCATCGGGCAAGCTCAAGGAGGCGCTCGGCGACTTTAAGTCTGTGCTCGATCAGGACCCGCGCAGCCGCCTCGGGCTCTACTTCATGGCCGAGGCCCTCTACCGCGACGGGCAGTTCGAGCAGGCCCGCACGCGCGCCGCCGAGCTGGAACGCTTCCACCCGGACTTCCTGCCCGGCAAGCTCCTGCAAATCCAGATCAGCTTCGACGGCGGCGACGCCGACGCGGCCCGCAAGCTGGCCGACGACCTGCTGCGCCGCCTCGACACGACGGCGCCCGGCGGCGAGCAGACGCCGCAGCTGCTCGCCGAGGTGCGGACCAACGCCCTGCTGCTGCGCGGCAAGGCGGGCCTGCGCGCCGGGCAGACGGCCGCCGCCCGCGCCGACATCGAGCGGGCGCGCGAGTCGGCGCCCAACTCGCCGCTCATCCACGTCAACCTGGCCGACGTGGCCTTCGCCGAGGGCAAGCGCGAGGAGGCCTGGCAGCACGTCGAGCGGGCGCTCGCCGCAGACCGCGCGAACTTCCAGGCGCTCTCGGCGCTCATCAACCTCGCGGTCGCCGACCGGCGGCTCGACCAGGCGCGGGAGCGCCTCGAACAGCTCTCGGCCGAGCAGCCGAACAACGCCGGGCTCCACTACCTGCGCGGCCAGGCCTACAGCCTCTTCAACGACGCGCAGGGCGCCGACGCGGCCCGCGCTGAGGAGGCCCTGCGCCGCGCCGTGCAGGCCGACCCGGATTACGTCGCGGCCTACTCGGCGCTCGCCGCCCTCTACTTCAACCGCCAGCAGCCCGACCGCGCCATCGCCGAGTACAGCGAGGTGACGCGCCGCCGGCCCGACGACTTTACGGCCGTCCTGCGCATCGGCCTGATCGAGGCGCAGCGCAACAACCGCGAGGCCGCGGCCGACTACTACCGCCGCGTCCTTGCCATTCGGCCGGACGAGCCCGTTGCCTCGAACAACCTCGCCATGCTCTACGCCGACTACGGGCTCGGCAACCCGGACGAGGCGATGCGGCTGGCGCAGGAGGTGGTGCGCCGCTTCCCTAACGAGCCGGGCTTCGCCGACACGCTCGGCTGGGTCTACCAGCGGCGCGGGATGCACACGGCCGCCGTCGAGCAGTTGCAGCGCGCCGTCGCTGGCGCCGTGAAGGGCGGCAAGGACAACTCGCTCTACCGTTGGCATTTCGGCGCCGCGCTTGCCGCGAAGGGCGACAAGCCGGCGGCCCGGCGCGAGCTGCAAAAGAGCCTTGACCTGATTCGCCAGGAGCAGTCGCGGCCCGCGCACCAGCGCCCGCCCGCCTCGGCCGACGAGGGCGAGGTCCGCCGCACGATGGAGAGCCTGTGAGGATGGAGAGTTTTTAGTTTGTGGTTTTTAGTTTGAGTTGTTGAGCGCAGGCGAAGTCTTCTCCGGCTAAAAACTACAAACTAAAAACTGTCGAACGGAGTAAGCGATGAGTGCTGAGTTCAGACAGAGGAAGCCGGCCGAGTACGTGCACATGCTGTGGCGGCGCAAGTGGCTGATTTTGCTCCCGGCGGTGGCCGTCACGCTGGCGGTGGCTTGGGCCGTCTGGAAGCTGCCGAATGTCTACGAGTCCAAGACGCTTCTGACCGTCAGGGCGGCCACCATCTCGACGAGCATCGCCCCGCAGCTTTCGGACAACGACCTGACCCTGCGCATCAACAGCATCGGCCAGGAGGTGACGAGCCGCACCACGCTCGAACCGCTCATCGTCAAGTACAACCTCTATGCCAAGCAGCGTGCGGCGGGCGAGCCGATGGACGCGCTCGTCGAGCGGATGCGCACCCGCGACATCGAGGTTAGGCTCAACACTTCCCGCAACGACGTGACCAACGGCTTCGACCTCTCCTTTCGCGGCCCCGACCCGCGCACCACCAAGGCCGTCACCGAGGAGTTGGCCTCGAAGTACACCCGCGCGCAGACAGAGGCCACCGGCCGCGAGACGACGCTGACGCGCGAGTTCTTCAACCAGAAGTTGCAGGAGGCCAGCGACCAGCTCACGGCCATTGACAGCCGCCGCCTTCAGGTGATGCAGGCGCGCATCGGGAGCCTGCCATCGGAGCAGCAGGCGCTCGTCAGCCAGCTCTCGGGCCTGCGCGAGCAGCAACAGACGTTGCTGCTCGAACTCGGCCGGATGAACGACCAGAAGACGAGCCTCAACAAGCTGGTCGCCGACCTCGACAAGGCCCGCGGCCAGGAGATAGAGGAGGTGGTCGAGAGGGTCACGGACCCGAAGACCACGCAGGCT
>DASQMB010000013.1:0-62811 GCA_035645715.1 Pyrinomonadaceae bacterium | reverse complement strand
GGGGCCGCCGGCGCGGGGGGTGCGGCCGGGGCCGCAGGCGCCGCCGGCGCCGCAGGGGCAGGCGGGGCCGCAGGGGCAGGCGGCGCGGCCGGCGCTGATGGGGCCGCGGGCGCGGGCGGTGCGGGGGGCACCTCCTGAGCGCGGGCCGCGGCCGAGCAGAGGACCGCGGCGGCGAGTGCGAGCAAAACTTTGCGTCTCATGCGGAATGGACCTCCAGGAGAGTTTTTCCCACCCGCCTCTCACGCGTCTTCCGGCACGCGGTTCCGAAAACTTCCTCCCCTCCGCGGTCGGCCACCGGCCCTCAGCACACGGCCGAAGCTGGGGGCCGAGGGCCGACGGCTTCCGAACTTGTCTGCGCGGCCGGGCGGGGGCTACACTCCGGCGCGAAATCCTTACGGGGCTCACGCGTTGCGCGAGGCCCCGCCCGACACCGAAAGCATGAAGATTCTGGACATCGGCTGCGGCAGGCACAAGACGCCCGGCGCCGTCGGGCTCGACAGCAACCCGCGCGCGGACGCCGACGTGATCCACGACCTCGACAGCGTGCCCTACCCCTTCCCCGACGACGAGTTCGACGTGGTGGTGGGCAACCAGGTGATCGAGCACGTCTCGGACGTGCTGGCCGTCGTCGCCGAGCTGTACCGCGTGACGAAGCCGGGCGGCCTCATCCGCCTCGACACGCCTCACTACTCGGACGTTGCCTCCTACACCGACCCGACGCACAAGCACCACCTGACCACCGAGTCGTTCGCCTACTTCACCGGCGACCGGCCCGACTTCGACTTCTACAGCCACGTCCGGCTGCGCCCGCGCCTCATCCGCGTCACGATGCTCAAGCTCTGGCGGCTGCTGGGCTTCGAGCTTCTCGTCAACCTCCAGAACCGCTACCCCGCGGCGCGCTTCCTGCGCCGCTTCTGGGAGCAGTACCTGTGCTATATCATCCGCGGCAAGACCATTTACTTCGAGTTCGAGGTGTTGAAGTGAGGAGGCCGGAAGGAGGATCGTCATGAGCAGACCGAAAAAGGAGGCGGGCGAAGAGGCCAGGCCGAAGCGGTCTTCGTCGCGCCCGTCGAGGAAGGACCAGATCGTCTCGCTCTTCATGTCGGGGATGGGCGAGGTCGAGGACATCGCCATCATCACGGGGGCGCGTCCCTCTTACGTCGGGTCGGTCTTGCAGGAGGCGGGGCTGCTCTCGGGCTACTTCGACCTCTACACCTCGACCTCGCACCCGATGAACGTCTACTCGAAGTTCTTCGCCGGCAAGCTCGGCTTCCGCGACCCCGAAACGGCCCGCGAGAGCGTCGGGCTGGTTGACCGACTCTACCGGCAGTTCGAGCTGGCGGGCGACCGGGCCGGCCAGCACCACGCGCTGATGATGGCGCTGACGATGTTCGACCGCGCGCGCTGGACCGGCAAGGTCGAAGAGGCCGAAGTCTTCCTCGGCTGGCTCCGCTCGCGCCTCGAAGAGGCCGCCGCGGCGCTCGCCGAACTCGCCTCGGAAGGCGTGCCCGACGAGGGCGCGGCCGAGCCCGAGACGATTCCCTGACTCCGGCTCTGCATCCACGTGGCCCCGCGGCCAAACTCCCGCCCACAGACGAGAACCAGACTAAGACCCCATGAGCTTGAAACGAGTCTCGGCCCCGCTTCTTCTCTTCCTCCTTCTCAACTGTCTCTTCGCGGTCTCGGTTCGCGCCGACCGCGTTGACGACTATGTGCGCGAGCAGATGCGGCGGCGCCACATGCCCGGCCTCGCGCTGGCCGTGGTCCGCGACGGCCGCGTCGTCAGGCAGGGCGCCTACGGCATGGCGAACCTTGAGCTGCGCGTGGCGGTCACGCCCGAGACGGTCTTCGAGATCGGCTCGGTGACGAAGCAGATGACGGCCGCCGCCGTCATGCTGCTGGTCGAAGAGGGCAAGGTCTCGCTCGACGACCCCGTCTCGAAGTACGTGCCCGAGGCGCCCGAGGCGTGGGCCGGCGTCACCGTGCGCCACCTGCTGACGCACACCTCTGGCATCAGAAACTACACCGGCCTCCCGGGCTTCGAGCTGACCGAGCGGCTGACGCGCGCCGAGTTCGTCCGCCGCCTCGCGCCGCACCCGCTCGCCTTCACCCCCGGCGACACGCACAGCTACGGCAACAGCGGCTACAGCCTGCTCGGCTACGTCGTCGAGGCGGCGTCGGGCCGCGGCTACTGGCAGTTCATGTCCGAGCGCGTCTTCGGTCCGCTCGGCATGAGGGCGACGACCGACCGCGACCCGCGCCGCCTCGTGCCGAACCGCGCCGACGGCTACGAGTGGACGGGGGGCGAGTGGGCGGGGCGCGACTACGACCTGACGGACCTCTCTTCGGCCGGCGCGGCCGTCTCGACCGTCGGCGACCTCGCCCGCTGGGAGACGGCACTGGCGGGCGGGCGCTTGCTCAAACCCGCGAGCCTGGAACAGGTCTGGGCGCCGCTCCGCCTCAACTCGGGCCGCACGCACCCTTACGGCTTCGGCTGGCACGTGGAGGATTTGCGCGGCCGCCGCGTCGTGCGCCACACGGGACACACGGCCGGCTTCTCGGCCTCGCTCGCGCGATACCCCGACGACCGCCTGACCGTCATCGTCCTGAGCAACCTCGGCACGCTCGGCGCGGGCGGGCGCGTCGGCCTCGGCGTCGCCAAGCTCTACGCCCCGGCGCTCTCGCTCGCGGCCCTGAGCCCACGGCCAGACCCCGACCCGCGTGCGGCGAAGACAATCGAGGCGGCGTTGCGCGGGCTGCTCGCCGGGCGCCCCGGGGCCGCACACTTCACGCCCGAGCGTCTCAGGGCGCTCTCGACCGACTCGGCACGCGAGACCTGGCGCCAGCTCGCAGCGAACGGCCCGCTCTCGAAGCTCGACTTCACCGGCGACGATCCGCAGCCGCCGCCCGCGGTGCCTTCGGCCGACGCCGCCACCCGCTTCGCCCGCTACCGGGCCGCGCTCGGCCCGCGACTGGTGCTCGTCCGCTTCGGTCTCACGAGCGACGGCCGCGTCGCCGAGCTGACCGTCGAAGAGGAAGAGTGAGCCGCGAGTCGCCCGTGAGCCGCGAGCCGATTGTGAGCCGGCCCTTCATGGTCGCGCGGAGGCTCGTCGTGCCGGCGCTCCTCGTCGCGCTCTACGCCCTGGCGCGGGCGGACCGGCTAATCGGCGAGTGCCTGTGGTTCGACGAGATATTCGGCGTTCACGCCGCCGCGCACGACTGGCGCGGGCTCTGGTCTTTCGTCGCCGCAGACCTCATCCACCCGCCCCTCTTCTACGCGCTTCTCAAGCTCTGGATCGCCGCGGGCGGCGAGTCAATCCCGTGGCTCGAACTCTTCGCTTACACGACCTCCCTGCTCTGCCTCGTCCCCTTCCTGCTGCTGGCGCGCGAGCTTTCGCTCGGCGCGGCGGCCACGAACGTCGCGCTCGTCGTCTTCGCCGTGAGCGGCTACCACATCAAGTACGCGCAGGAGGTCCGCATGTACGCGCTCCTGCTCCTGCTCACGCTCACGTCGCTCTGGCTCTTCGCGCGGCTCGCGCGGCGCGGTGCGACGAGTCGAAGACGGCTGCTCGCCCTCGCCCTCGTCAACCTCCTGCTCGTCTACACGCATTATTACGGCTGGCTCGTCGTCTGTGCCGAGGCGGTCTACCTCCTCGCCGGGCGGGGGCGCGGCGCGCTCAAGGCGTTCCTGCTGACGGCCGCGGTCGCGGCGCTCGGCTTCGCGCCGTGGGCGTGGGCGTGCATGGCGGCGGCGGGCGAGGGCGGCGGCATCGCCGAGAACGTCGGCTGGATCGAGCGCCCGACCTACGCAGACGCGCTCGGCTTCTACGCCCTGCTGCACGCCCCCTTCTACTTCCGGCAAAGCTCGGTTGACGCGCTGACCGGGCACGGCAGCACGATCATGGGAGCTTTGCTGCTGAGCCTGCCCGCGCTGCTGCTCGTCCTGCGCTCGCTCACCTCTGCCCGGCGCGAGGACGACGCGGCGGCCGTCCGCTTCCTCGCCTTCTTCGCCCTCTTCCCCGTCGCCGTCTCCTTCGCCGCGAGCCACGCGCTGCCGCACGCGGTCTGGGGCACGCGCCACCTGATAGTGACGGCGGGGCCTTACGTTCTGCTGGTCGGGATGGGGGTGGCGCGGCTCAGGCCCCGCTGGCTGGGGGCGGCGGCGCTCGCGGCGGTGCTCTGCTGGTACGCGGCGGCCGGCTTGATGTCGCTCGTGCGGCCGCGGGTCAACTTCGTCTGGTGCGCCTGGGGGCAGTTGGCCGGCGAGACCTTCAGGCGCGAGGCCGCGGCGGCCGGCGTCGCAGACATCTACGCCTTCGAGGATTTGGTCGCCTACCAGCTCTGGCACGAGCTGCGCGACGCGCGGAGCCGCTTCCGCGTCCACGTCGTGAGGGGCGTCGGCGGCCTCACGCAGGACCCCTCGTTCTTCCTGCCGCGACGCTTTGACGCGGTGACGAAGACGGGCGCCGCCGGCCTCTCCGGCGAACAGTTCTGGGTCGCCTTCCGCGACGCCTCTTTCGACGAGACGCGCCCGCCCATGAGCGTCCTCGGCGAGCGCGGCTACCGCGTCGTGCGCCGCCACGAGACAGAAGCGCAGGGCCAGCGCGTCTTCCTCCTTCTCGTCTCGCGCGAGGGGACCGGCGCGGCGCAGGCGGCGCCCCCTGCGCCCTGAGCTTAAGGGCAGACGATGGGCCTCTCGGCCGCTTTGAGTTTCAGGGTTGGCGGTAGACCTCTCGGCCGTCGGGCGAGAGTTCGAGGGCGAGTTTGTTTTCGGAGTGTGCGAGGTCGAGGTGAGCGACCGTCTCGGAGACGGCGAGGAAGCGGTGAACGTCTTCCGAGCCGGGGAACAGCTCGCGCGAGACCTCCCAGGCCGTCGCGCCGCTTCGGCCGACGGCGCGGGCCACCTCGGCCTGCCGCTCGCTCACGGCGCGCAGGTAGCGGTTGAAAAGCTCTTCGAAGTCTGAGACCGACTCGCCGTGGCCGCCGTGGACGAGGGTGGGGTGGAGCGAGCGGATGCGCGCGAGGCTGACGAGGTACTCGGCCAGCGAGCGGAAGCGGCGCGAGGGGTCAACGGGGTCGGGCGAGAGCACCGGGTTCGGCGTGATGCGCTTGAGCACGCAGTCGCCGGCCACGAGCGTCCGGTCGGCCTCGCGCAGGAACGAGCAGGAGCCCGGCGTGTGGCCCGGCGTGTGGACCACGCGCAAGGAGCCGCGCTCGAAACGTATCTCCTCATCGTCGGCCAGCTCGGCGTGCTCGTGGTCTTCGAGCGCGTCGGCATACTGCCTGACGCCCTCGTACATCCGCCGCATCAGGCCGATCTCCTCGTCGGGCACGCCCGCGCGGACGAGCAACTGCCGGTGCTCGTCGTACTCTAAACGCCCCGCGCGGTGGCCCGTCTCCCAGCCGTGGACGAGAACCTCGGCGTCCTTCGCCTCGTCGCGCAGCCGGCGCGCGAGCCCGCAGTGGTCCTCGTGCGCGTGCGTCAGCAGGATGCGGCGGATGTCGGAGGTGCGGACGCGCTCGCGCCGCAGCCCCTCGCGCAGGGCTTCGAGCGCCTCGGGCGTCTTCGGCCCCGTGTCGATCAGCGTCAGCGGCTCGGCCATCACGAGGTAGACGTTGACCGGCCCCACGTAGAAGGGCGTCGGCACTGAGATGGGGATGATTCGCATAAGGTTTTAGACCCGCGCGCCGAAACTACTCGCGCGACCCCGTGCGCCCGCCCTGCGGCGACCCCGAGCCGAGCAGGAGCGCCAGCTCGGCCAGCGTGCGGACCGTCACGCCCGTCGGGCCGGCGCTCTGGTAAGGCATCGGCGACTCGGGCCAGGAGGTGCCGGCGATGTCGAGGTGAATCCAGGGGCGCCCGCCCGTGAACTCCTGAATGAACTTGGCGCCGACCGACGCGCCGGCGAGGCCCCCAGTCTCGTTGAGGTCGGCCACGAGGCTGTCCCTGATCTCGCGGGCGTACTCCTCGTCAATCGGCAGCCGCCAGAAGCTCTCGCCCGAGCGGCGCGAGGCTGCGGCCAGGGTCTCGTAGAACCGTTCGTCGGAGGCGAAGGCGCCGGTGTGCGTGTCGCCGAGCGCCGTGCGCACGGAGCCCGTCAGCGTGGCGATGTCCACGATGTGCGTCGCGTTCTGCCGGACGGCGTAGGTTACTCCGTCGGAGAGGATCAGGCGCCCCTCGGCGTCTGTGTTCAGCACCTCGACCGTCCGGCCCGAGAGGTTCGTAAACACGTCGCCGGGCTTCTGCGCCCGGCCGTCAGGCATGTTCTCGACGGCCGGGACGACGCCGAGCACGTTCACGTCGGGCCGCAGCCTTGAGACGGCCTGCATCGCCCCGAGCACGGCCGCGCCGCCGGCCATGTCGCCCTTCATCCGGTACATGTTCGCGGCCGGCTTGATCGAGATGCCGCCGGAGTCGAAGGTGACGCCCTTGCCGACGAGGGCCAGCGTGACGCTCGACGGCCGCGCCGGGCGGTAGCGCAGGACGATGAAGCGCGGCGGGTTGGCGCTGCCCTTGCCGACGGCGATGACGCCGCCCATCCCCATCGCCTCCATCTGCCGCTCGTCGAAGACCTCGACTTCGAGGCCGCCCTCGCGCGCGATGCGGCGCGCGTGGTTCGCCATCATCTCGGGCGTCATGAAGTTGGCCGGCTCCTGCGTAATCGAGCGCGCGAAGTTGGCGGCGTGCGCCAGCGTCAGGCCGCGCTCGACGGCGGCGCCGAGGGCCGCGGCGTCGCCGCGCAGGCCCGCCACGCGCAGGGCGCGCAGGGGCGTCGGCGTCCGGTTCGTCTTGTGAAGGCCCGGGTCGAAGAGGCCGAGGATGGCGCCCTCTGCGACGGCGCGAGCGGCCTCGGGCGCGGCCGTGCGCCCGCGCGCCGCGAAGGCGAGCGACGAGACCTGCTGACCGCGCACCTGCCGCACCGCCGCGCCCGCCAGGCGGCGCAGCCGCACGGCGTCGAACTCGCCCTCCGGCCCGGCGCTCAGGAGCAGCAGGCGCCGGGCCGCGAAGCCGCGCGGCGCGAAGAAGGAGAGCGCCGAGTAGGGCGTTCGCGCCAGGGCGTTCTGGGCCGCGGCCGTGCGGATTGCTGCGGCCAGCTCCGCGCCCGCGCCCGCCAGCACGGTCGCCAGCGGGTCTTCGCCGTCGAAGACCGGGACGGCGAGCGCGTCGGCCTCGACCTGCGCGAGGGCGCGCGCGTCCACCGTCACCTGAAGCTCGACGCGCCCTCGCTCCGGCGCGTCCTGACCACTCTGCCCTGTCGCGCCCTGCCCCGCGCCCGACGTGCCCTGAGCCGCCGCCGCGTCCTGGCCCCTGGCGGGCGCCGCCGCGCCGGCCGCCGGCGACGCCGACGCGAACGCCCCCGTCAGTGAAGCCGACATGAACACCGCCAGCAGCGGCGACAGAAAAGCCCTGCGCATACCTGACCTCCTTGCCTGTTTTCCGAGACGGGAAAAGTTGCTGTCGGGAATGTACCAGAAGGCGGGAGGAAGGGGGAAAAGGGAACAAGGGGAAAAGGGGAAAAGGGGAAAAGGGGAAAAGGGGAAAAGGGGAAAGGGGAAAGGGGAAGCGAACGGGAGACCTGTGGACGCACCGATTTCGCTCTCACCCTCCCGCTCTTCCTCTTCCCCTTCCCCTTTCCCCCTTTCCCCTTTTCCCCGCCCTCTTCCTAGAGGGCGTATTTGTTGGCGGCGATCATCGCGTCGGCGATGCGGCGGCGGGCGGCGACCGTGTTGGTTGGGGTCCGCTTGGTGAAGCGGCGCAGGGCGGCCAGCAGCGTGCGCAGCTCGTCGCCCTCGGCTATCGCCGCGAGGGTGTTGCGGGCGCCCGTCTCGATGCGGTCGGCGGCCTCCTGGCAGAAGACGCGCGTGATGTCGAGGTAGCGGTCGGCGGCCTCTTCGCCCTGCGCGGCCGCGAGCTTCTGCGCGCGCAGAACGGCCGACTCCATCGCGTAAACGTCCATGATGATGTCGGAGGCGCCGATGAGAACTTCCTGCTCGTCTGCGAGGGCCGTCATGTACTTCTGCGCGGCCGTGCCGAGCACCATCAGGGCGACCTTCTTGCCGTTGCGCACGAGCCTGGCCTCCTCGGCCAGCACCCCCTCGTCCTCTTCGAGCGAAGGGAGCGAAGGCGACAGTATCTCGTCCATCAAGCCCTGCGCGGCCTGGAGCAGCGCGATCCGGCCCTGCATGGCCCGCTTCATCAGCATGCCGGGGATGAGCATGCGGTTGATCTCGTTGGTGCCCTCGAAGATGCGGTTGATGCGCGAGTCGCGGTAGGCGCCTTCGGCCGGGTAGTCGGCCGAGTAGCCGTAACCGCCGTAAATCTGGACCATCTCGTCGGCCACGAAGTCGCAATACTCGGAGAGCGTGACCTTGATGGCCGAGCACTCGGCCGCGTACTCCTCGATGGCCCGCAGCTTCGACTCGGGGTCGGAGGCGTCGGCCGTGGCGTTGACGGCGCCCTCGATAAGGCCGAGCGTGCGGTAGACCAGGCTCTCGCCGACCCAGGCGCGCACGGCCATGTCGGCCAGCTTCGTCTTGATGGCGCCGAACGAGGAGATGGGCTTGCCGAACTGATGGCGCTCGTTACTGTAGCGCACGGCCTCGTGGATCATCAGCTTCATGCCGCCGAGGCACATCGCCCCGAGCTTGAAGCGGCCGATGTTGAGGATGTTGAAGGCGATCTTGTGCCCCTTGCCGATTTCGCCGAGCAGGTTCGAGACGGGCGTCTTCACGTCGGAGAGGACGAGGGCCGTCGTCGAAGAGCCGTTGATGCCCATCTTGTGCTCTTCGGCGCCGTTGGTCAGGCCCTCCTGCCGCTCGACTATGAAGCCGGTGAACTTGTCGCCGTCGAGCTTGGCGAAGACGACGAACACGTCGGCGAAGCCGCCGTTGGTGATCCACATCTTCTCGCCGTTTAAGACGTAGTGCGTGCCGTCCTCGGAGAGCCGCGCCGTGGCCTTGGCCGCCAGCGCGTCGGAGCCCGAGCCCGACTCGGTCAGCGCGTAAGCCGTAATCAGCTCGCCCGTCACGATCCCTGGCAAATACTTTTGCTTGGCCTCCTCCGTGCCGTAGTAGAGGATCGGGAGCAGGCCGATGCCGCTCTGCGCGCCGAGCGTGGTGGCGTAAGAGGCCGAGCGGCCCAGGTACTCGCCGATGATGGCGCCCGACACCTGATCGAGCCCGAGCCCGCCGTACTCCTCGGGCACGTTGACGCCGACCATCCCCAGCTCCGCGCCCTGCTGCACGAGCCGGCGCAAAAGCCCCCAGTCCTTCTTCTCAAGCTCGGGCAGGCGGGGCTTGACCTCGTTGTCCATGAACTGCCGCGCGGAGTCGGCGATCATGCGGTGCTCCTCGGTGAAGTCTTCGGGGGTGAAGACCTCCTCGGGCGCGCGCTCCTCGATCAGGAAGCTCCCGCCCACCACCATCTTTTTCTCTTCGACCACGGCAGACATAGTGTGCACTCCTTTCAGTGACGAGTGACGAGTGACGAGTTAAGACATGATAAGTGATAAGCGGCGGGTGATAAGGCGGGGCAATCCGGTTTTACTTGTCACCTGTCACTCGTCACTCGTCACAGCCTTTCAAATATTCCGGCCGCGCCCATGCCGCCGCCGACGCACATCGTGACCATCGCGTAACGGCCGCCGCGGCGTTCGAGT
Source organism: Pyrinomonadaceae bacterium (assembly GCA_035645715.1). Taxonomy (GTDB): domain Bacteria; phylum Acidobacteriota; class Blastocatellia; order Pyrinomonadales; family Pyrinomonadaceae; genus QHXN01. The sequence goes on along the minus strand of DASQMB010000013.1, from coordinate 53,152 downwards.
TCGCGCAGGGCGGTGGCGGTGAGCTTGGCGCCCGTGCAGCCGAGGGGGTGGCCGAGGGCGATGGCGCCGCCGTTGACGTTCACCCGCTCGGGGTCGAGCCCGAGCGTGCGGACGACGGCGACGCTCTGCGCGGCGAAGGCTTCGTTAAGCTCGAAGAGGTCGATGTCTTCGGCGCGCAGGCCGGCCAGCTTCAAAACTTTCGGGATGGCGTGGACGGGGCCGATGCCCATCTCCTCGGGCGGGCAGCCGGCCGTGGCGTAGGCGACGAAGCGCGCCATCGGCCGCAGGCTCAGCGCGCGCGCCCGCTCGTCGGACATGACGACGACGGCCGCCGCGCCGTCGGACATCTGCGAGGCGTTGCCGGCCGTGATCGTGCCTTTGACGTGGAAGGCGGGCCGCAGCCTGGCGAGCGACTCTTCGCTCGTGTCGCGCCGGACGCCCTCGTCGCGGTCGAAGGTGATTTCGCGCGCGACCTTGCGCCCGCGCGCGTCCAGCTCCTCGAACGTCACCTTGAGCGGGACGATCTCGTCGTCGAACTTGCCCGCGTCCTGCGCGGCCGCGGCCCTCTGGTGCGAGCGGAAGGCGAAGGCGTCCTGCTCGTCGCGCGAGACCTCGTAGCGGCGCGCGACGTTCTCGGTCGCCAGCCCCATGTTGAGGTAGAAGTCGGGGTAGTGCTCTACGAGGTAGGGGTTCGGCCGGATGATGTGGCCGCCCATCGGGATGAGCGACATCGTTTCGAGCCCGCCGGCCACGATCACCTCGGCGCCGCCCGTCCGGATGCGGTCGGCCGCAATGGCGATGGACTGAAGGCCCGACGAGCAGAAGCGGTTGATGGTCATGGCCGAGGTCTCGACGGGCAGCCCCGCCCGGACTGCGGCCGCCCGCGCCACGTTCATCCCCTGCTCGGCCTCGGGCATGGCGCAGCCCATGATCACGTCTTCGACCTCGGCCTTCTCCACCCCCTCGGCCCGGCGGAGGGCTTCCTCGATGACGGCCGCGCCCATCTCGTCGGGCCGCGTGTGTCTCAGCGTGCCCTTCGGCGCCTTGCCCACCGCCGTCCGCACGGCGGAAACGATTACTGCTTCTCTCATGCTCACTCCGTTCGCAGTTTTTAGTTTTCAGTTTTTAGTTGTCGCCTTATGGGTGCGGCGCTCCGGCCCCGTCCAGGCTAAAAACTAAAAACTGACGACTAAAAACCTCTCAAATTCCCACTTCCACCTCTTCCGCGTTCAGCACGTCGCGGAGGACTCGCGGGTCAAGTTCGACCAGGAAGCCGCGCTTGCCGCCGTTGACGTAGACGCGCGGCAGGTCGAAGACGGTCCGCTCGGCGTAAACTTTGAGCGGCGTGCGCGCGCCGAAAGGGCTGGTCCCGCCTACGAGGTAGCCGGTGTGCTTCTGCGCCACCGCCGGGTCGCAGGGACGGACCGACTTGACACCGAGCCGGCGCGCAAGCTGTTTGGTCGAGACCTCGCGGTCGCCGTGCATCAGGACGACGAAGGGCCGGCGGGCCTCGTCCTCCATGACGATGGTTTTGACGACCGCGTGCTCCGGAACGCCGAGCGCGGCGGCCGAATGTTTCGTGCCCCCGCGCTCCTCGTAGTCGTAGAGGTGCGGGGCGAACTCGACCCGCCGCTCGCGCAGCACACGGACGGCCGGCGTCACGGGGTAATCAGTCGTCATCCTCGAAAGCCCGGCAAAGCCCGGGGGGGCCGCGCGCCTAGCGGGGGAAGCCCTCGGCCTCGGTCACGCGGCGGGCCTGCTCGGAGTGGCGACGCTCGTGCGTGACCAGGATGCGGAGCGCGTCGCCGAGGCTGTAGGTGACGAGCCTCGCAATCGGCGAGGTCACGATTGTCTTCCTCGGGTCGGCCGCGGCCGCGGCGCGCGCGACCAGCCCGACCAGTTCCGCCTGCTGCGCCGCGAAGGTTGAGATGACGCGCGCGTCCACGTCGCTGCTCGCGGGGCGGACGCCCTGCGGCGCCTTAAACTTCCGGCCCGAGTCGGGCGCGAGCGACTTTAAAATCAGCCTCCCGAAGAGGCCGGAGAGCGGCGACCGTCGCTCCCAGGCCGACATGCGGTGCTCGCCGCGGGCGACGCGTTCGAGCACGGGCACGAAGGCCCGGTTGGCCCTGATGACGTGGTCGAAACACTGCCCGACGCCCCACCGCTCGGGCGAGGGCTTCCAGTTCAACTGCCGGGCGTTGAGCCCGCCGAAGGCCGCTCGCGCCTCTTCCGCTACGGCCCGCATCTCTTCGAGCAGCGCCGCGACCTCGCCGCCCGGGGCGTGCGTCTCGTCCGGCCCGGCGGCGGTCGCGGTCGTCGCGGTCTTCGTCTCGGTCGTGGCCGTCGTGACGTTCATCGGCTTCACCCCTTCGCGCCGCCCGCGCCTCAGTTGCGCAGCGGCTTGCCGGTCTTGAGCATGTGCGCGATGCGCTCCTGCGTCCGGCGTTGGCCGCAGAGAGAGAGGAACGCCTCGCGCTCAAGGTCGAGGAGGTACTGTTCCGAAACGGTCGTCTCGTGGTTGAGGTCGCCGCCCGTCATGACGCGCGCCAGCTTCTCGCCGATGAGGGCGTCGTAATCGGAGATGTAGCCGCCGCGCCGCATCTGGTGGATGCCGAGCTTGAGGGTCGAGAGGGCGGAGCTGCCGAGTGCGCGGATGTCAGTGCGCTCGGCCGGGCGCACGTAGCCGGCCGCCGCCAGCGCGATCACCTCCTGCTTGGCGTCGGCGACGAGGCGGTCGGCGTTCATCGAGTAGGAGTCGCCCTCGCGCAGGAAGCCGAGGCCGCGGGCCTCCTCGGCCGAGGTCGCCACCTTCGCCATTGCGACGGTCTCGAAGGCCGTCTTGATGAAGGGGAACGGGTCGGCCTCGGCCGCGCCGCGCCGCGCCGCGTCGAGCGCCCGCACGGTCATCTCCTTCGTCCCTCCGCCGGCCGGGATGAGGCCGACGCCGACCTCAACGAGGCCGATGTAGGTCTCGGCCGAGGCGCGCACACGGTCGGCGTGCAGGGTCATCTCGCAGCCGCCGCCGAAGGTCATCTGGAAGGGCGCGACCACAACGGGCTTCGCCGAGTAGCGCAAAGACATCGTGGCCTGCTGGAAGGCCCGGATCGCCAGATCAAGCTCGTCCCAGTCCTCCTCCTGCGCGCTCAGGAGCACGAGCATCAGGTTGGCGCCGACCGAGAAGTTCTGCCCCTGATTGCCGACGACGAGCCCGAGGAAGTTGCGCTCGACCTCCGAGAGCGCGAACTTCAGCATCTGGAGCGTGTCGCCGCCGATGGAGTTCATCTTCGAGTGGAACTCCAGACAAGCCACCCCGTCGCCGATGTCTATGAGTGAAGCGCCCGCGTTCTTTTTGATGACGCCGGTGCGCTCCCTGACCGACTTGAGGACGACGGCGCCGTCGAGCGGCGTGACGGGCGCGTAAGAGCCCGCGGCGAAGTCGAAGTAGAACTCCTGCCCGCCCTCACTCTTGTAGAAGGAGGCGGCGCCCGCCGCGAGCATCCGCTCGACGTTCGGGGGAACTGCGCGCCCCTCCTCCCTCATCCGCGCCACGACCTTCTCGACCCCCACGGCGTCCCACGTCTCGAAGACGCCCAGCTCCCAGCCGAAGCCCCAGCGCATGGCGCGGTCTACCTCGACCACGGTGTCGGCGATCTCAGGCACGCGGTTGGCGGCGTAGGCGAAGACGCGCGACATCGTCTTCCAGAGGAACTGCCCGGCGCGGTCCTTGCCCCAGAAGAGGGAGCGCGTGCGCTCGCGCGTGTCTTCGACGTTCTTGGCCGCGTCGAGCGAGGGCAGCTTGGCCTTCTGCTGGGGGCGGTATTCGAGCGAGGAGTATTCGAGCGTCCAGATTTCGTCCTTGCCCTCGGCCCCCTTCTGCTTGCGGTAGAAGCCGCCCTTCGTCTTGCTGCCGAGCATCCCGCGCTCGGCCATCCGCGAAACGAACTCGGGCACGCGGAAGACCTCGCGCTCCTCGTCCTCGGCGACCGCCTCGTAGAGGTTGCGTGCGACGTGCGTCAGTACGTCGATGCCGACGATGTCGAAGGTGCGGAAGGTGGCCGACTTCGGGCGGCCGAGCGCCGGCCCGGTCAGCTTGTCAACCTCCTCGATGGTGTAGCCGTCTTCGAGCATCGCCTGAAGCGTGACCATCGCGCCGTAGGTGCCGACGCGGTTGGCGACGAAGTTCGGGCGGTCCTTCGCCGGCACGACGCCCTTGCCCAGCCGCCGGTCGAGGAAGCCGTAGACGGCGCACGAGACTTCGGGCTTCGTCCACTCGGTGGGGATCAACTCGACGAGATGGAGGTAGCGCGGCGGGTTGAAGAAGTGAACGCCGAGGAAGTGCGCGCGAAAGTCTTCCGAGCGCCCCTCGGCCAGGTGGCGGATTGGGATGCCGCTCGTGTTCGAGGCGACGACGGAGCCCGGCCGGCGGAACTTCTCGACCCGCTCGTAGAGGGCACGCTTGATCTCAAGATTCTCGACGACGGCCTCGACGATGAGGTCGCAATCCTTGACGCGCGCGAGGTCGTCGTCGAGGTTGCCGACCCCGACGAGCGAGGCCCGCTCCGCGGTGAAGAAGGCCGCGGGCTTGGCCTTCTTCGCCGCTTCGAGCCCGGCGCGCGCGACCCGCGAGCGAACCTCTTTCGAGTCGGGCGAGAGGCCGCGAGCCTCCTCCTCGGCCGTCAGCTCGCGCGGGGCGATGTCCAGAAGCAGCGTGGGTATTCCGGCGTTGGCGAGATGCGCGGCGATCTGCGCGCCCATCATGCCCGCGCCGAGGACGGCGGCCTTGTCGAAGCGGATCATAGGGGAAGCGGACCTTTCTTCGGGATACACCCGCGGGACGAGCCCCCATCATACTGAATGAGTATTCATTCAGCAAGGTGCCCGGTCCGGCCGCGGGCCGGGGCGTGCCTCCCCGCCGCTGTCGGTTACATCAATTAGCGTGAATTAACCTGTCGGGCCGCTATTTCTTTACCGCGTCACTAAGTTTCCGCTCCAGCCGGGCCTTAGATTCCGCTTCAACTGTGAGTGAGAGTGCCTTATTCCAGGCGTCGCGCGCCTGTCGCGTGTTGCCCCGCCGCGCGTGAACGTCTCCCAGGTGCTCATGGCTGGTGGCCGAGGCCCCGTCTCGCCGCACGCTCTCTCTCAGGTAACGTTCGGCTTCGTCGAGGTGACCGAGTTTGAAATGCGCCCACCCCAGGCTGTGTAAGAAGGAGGGGTTGGCCGGCTGTGCGGCGGCGGCACGCTGAATCAGTCGGAGGGCTTCGGTGAGGTCTTTGTTCCGCTCGACTAAAAAGTAGCCGACGTGGTTGAGCATACGGGGGTCGTCAGGCCCCGCGCGCAGGGCTTCACGGTAGGCGGCTTCGGCGGCCTCCGGTTTCCCCTGGGCTGTCAACGCCAGACCGCGGTTCAGGTAATTCACGGCGTCCTTCGGGTCGGCCTTGATGGCTTCGTCGAAGTCGGCGAGGGCGGCGTCGACTTTTCCCTGAGCGAGTTTCGCCACGCCCCGCTCCCCGAAGGCTTGGACTACCGGCGGGATGATCTCGACGGCCCGGTTGAAATCGGCGACGGCCGCGTCGTAGCTTCCTTTCCGGAGTTGGGCCACGCCGCGGGCGTGGTAGGCCTCGGCGTAGTAGGCGTCGAGATTGATGGCCTCGGCGAAGTCGGCGATGGCCGCTTCGTAGTCGCGCCTGTCGAGGTGAGTCAGGCCGCGACCGTAATAGTGCTCCGCGGGGGACTTGGAGAGCTTGATGGCCTTCGTGTAATCGGCGAGGGCGGCGACGTAGTCGGCTCTGGCGTGGTGGATGACGCCGCGGTAGTGATAGGCGTCCGCGTATTGCGGGTCGATCTCGACGGCTTTCGTGTAACTCGCGACTGCCGATTTCAGGTCTCCCTGCCCGTAAAATTTATGGCCGCGCTTCACGTGGTTGAGGGCCTCGGCCCGATTCGACGCCAACTCGTGGCCCCTGCCGGGTCCTATTCCTCTAATGTCGCGCCCTTCGATCTGGGCTTTGGCCTGCTCCAGCAGGGCCGGCGTGATTTGAGATTCAGTCTCCGGCGCGATCTTGAGCAGGGCGACGGCGGCCGCCTCGCGCATGAGCCTCTCCCGCTCGTTCAGAGTCCTGAGCAGGGCCGGCACAGCCTCTCGCGCCCCCGGCCCGATGGCCCCGAGCGCGTGGACCGCGACGATGCGGTTCGACCAGCTTCCGGCTTTCAGTATGCCGACGAGCAGGGGCGTGGCGTCCTTCGCATCGGGGCCGATGCCCTCAAGCGCCCGCGCGGCCCTCTCTCTAACGTCGGGCCTCTCGTCCTTCAGCGCCTCGATGAAGACGGGGACGGCGGCGCGCGCCTCCGGCCCGATCCTGCCCAGTGCGCCCATGGCCCACTGACGAACGCGCTCGTCTTCGTCTTTCAGCGCCTCGACGAGGGCGGGAACGGCGGGGGCACTGTCCGGCCCGATGGAGCCGAGGGCGCCGGCCGCGGTGGACCTGACCCGGACGACTCTGTCCCTCAGGGCTTCGGTCAGGGCGGGGACGGCCTCGCGCGCCTCCGGCCCGATATTCATCAGTACGTAGCCGGCGAGAGAACGGTCGCGCTCGTCACCGTCTTTCAGCAGCCCGATCAGGGCGGGGACGGCCGCGCGCGCCTCCCCTCTGAGCCTGACCATCGCGTAGCCGGCCAGCCAACTGACGCGCTTGTCCCGGTCTTTCAGTAACTCGATCAGGGTGGGGAGGGCGGCGCGCGCCTCCGCGCCCGACTGTGTCAGGCGCGCCGCCGCCACGAGGCGGACTTGCGCGTCGCCGTCTTTTAATTTCCTGACGAGGGCGTCTACGTCGGCGGCGCCGTCACGCCCGACGGAAGCGAGGGCGCCGGCCGCGTAGACGCGGATGTAGGTCTCCTCGTCGCTCAAGGCTTCGATCAGGGCGGGGATGGCGGCGCGCGCCTCAGTTCCGATGCGCTCCAGCGTGTGGATGGCCCGCGAACGGACGCGCCGATTCTGGTCTTTTAGTAGTTCGATGAGGACGGGGACGGTGGCCTGCGCCTCCGCGCCCGACTGTGCCAGACGCGCCGCCGCCGCGAGGCGGACCTGCGCGTCGCCGTCTTTTAATTTCTTGACGAGGGCGTCTACGTCGGCGGCCGTCGGCTTCTGTCCTGACGAGACGGGCGCGAGAGTTAAAAGGAACAGGCAGAGCAGGCCCGTCATCCGGAGGCTTGTCCTGAGGCGTCTTCCGCGGTGAGAGGTCATGGCTTTCTTACAAGTCCGCAGGTCAGAAGAACGTCGTGGAAGTTGGCCCGTGTTGACTGGCGCCGCTCGCGGCGGGAATGGGGCGGGAACGACGCCGAGGCTAACCTTGCCCGCACATCTTAGCACCGGCGTCATTAAACTCAAGGAAGAGATGCTAAAACGCGACGGAGGAGGGCGTGGGGTCGGAGAGGTTAGGGAGCAAGTGGTCGTGTAGAGAGAGGTCATACTCGCATCCGTCGCGGTAATGCGAGCCGAACATTGTGGGAGGCGGGAAGCTTGACTTCCGCCCGCGGTTACAGTAAGTTGCGCCGCCGAACCAAGTCGGGGTGGCTGCTACGGTCAGCGTTCGCCACTGCCTTTGTCCCGCCCGCTGTAGCCAGGCGTCAATAACCGAAAGTCTCTTTCCCGTAAGCCGGGGCCGGGGCCGCCCTGCAACCGGCCTCCGCGTCCGGTTTCGCGCCCAGTTCGAGGAGCCCGTGATGTCATTCCCCAAGCCTAAGCACCTCGCGGCACTCGTCGCCGTCTTAGCGTCGGCCGCCGCCTCCCTGCTGTCGCCTATCAGTCTGAATACGGCCTCGGCCCACCACACGCCCGACCCGTCGAGCGTCACCATCGCCGGCAGCTTGCAGAGCGAGTTGGGCTGCCCCGGCGACTGGCAGCCCGAGTGCGGCAACACGCAACTCGGCTACGACGCGAACGACCGCGTGTGGCAGGGCACCTTCACAGTCCCGGCCGGCAACTGGGAGTACAAGGCGCCGGTCAACGGCAACTGGGGCGAGAACTACGGCCGGTTCGCGCAGCAGAACGGGCCGAACATCCCGCTCTCGCTCGGCGCGGCCGGCGGCGTCAAGTTCTACTACGACCACAAGACCCACTGGGCGACTTCCAACCGGAACGCGGTCATCGCCACCGTGCCGGGCAACTTCCAGTCTGAGATGGGCTGCTCGGGCGACTGGGACCCCGGCTGCCTCCGCTCGTGGCTGCAAGACCCTGACGAGGACGGCACCTACACGTTTACGACGACCTCGATCCCGCCGGGCAGCTACGAGGCGAAGGTCGCCATCAACGAGAGCTGGGACGAGAATTACGGCCAGGGCGGCGCGCAGAATGGCGCGAACATCCCCTTCAGCGTCTCGGCGGCGAACCAGCCCGTCACCTTCAGCTACGACTCCGCCACCCACGTCCTGACGATCAGCGCCGGCGCGCCCCCCGGCGACGTGCAGTGGGACGGCCTGCGCCACGACACCTTCGACTCCTACTACCGCAGCCCGTTCGGGGCCGTCCCGGCCGGCTCGCAGGTGGCGCTCAGGTTCCGCACGGCCCACTTCGACGTGGACGGCGTCAGCGTCCGCGTCTACACCTTCGACACCGCCACCGGCGCGACCGCCGGCCCCGTCGATCACCCGATGTCGTTCTTCGAGAACCGGACGGAGAACGGCGCCGAGTACGACATCTGGTCGCTCAACCTCCAGACGCCCTCCGCGCCCTCGATCCTCTACTACAAGTTCCGCGTCACCGACCAGGGCGACGAGGACTTCTACAGCGACTCTTACGCGAACGACCACGACAACCTGAACCAGGGCGGCGAGGGCGCGGCCTCGGACGGCGAGCCCTTCCCGGCCTTCCAGATCACCGCCTACGCCCCCGGCTTCCAGACGCCCGAGTGGCTGCGGCAGGCCAACGTCTACCAGATTTTCCCCGACCGCTTCCGCAACGGCGACCCCGCGAACGACTACTGCCGGCCCGGCTCGGCGGCCGGCTGCCCCGTCTTTTATGGCGACCAGACGCCGCTTTTGCGAGAGCCCTGGAACACGGCCATCGGCGACCCGCGCGCGGCCGGCCCCTTCCAGGGGCAGTGGGGCACGCAGTTCTACGGCGGCGACCTGAAGGGCATCGAGCAGAAGCTCGACTACCTACAGTCGCTCGGCATGGACACGCTCTACCTGAACCCGATCTTCAAGGCGCGGTCGAACCACCGCTACGACACAGACGACTTCCTCGAAGTTGACCCAGGCTTAGGCGGCGGCGCGGCGCTCGCCTCGCTCGCGGCCGAGGCCGAGCGGCGCGGGATGCGGCTCATCTTCGACGGCGTCTTCAACCACTCGTCTTCCGACAGCGTCTACTTCGACCGCTACGGCCGCTACACGTCCGACGGCGGCTGCGAGTCGCTCTCGTCACCCTACCGCGGCTGGTACACCTTCTTCAACTCGAACGTCCCCTGCACCTACACCGACTACGCCGGCTGGTTCGGCTTCGACTCGCTGCCCGTCTTCCGCGACGACCACCCGGGCGTGCGCGACTTCTTCTTCCGAGACCCCTCGGGGAACGTCACCAAATACTGGTACGACCGCGGCGCCTCGGGCTGGCGCTTCGACGTGGCTAACGAACTCTCGCACGACTGGTGGCGCCAGTACCGCCCGGCGGCCAAGGGCTACAAGCCGGACGGCCCGCTCGTCGGGGAAATCTGGGAGGACGCGAGCCAGTACCTGGCCGGCGACCAGCTCGACTCGGTGATGAACTACCGCTTCCGCAAGAACGCGCTCGGCTTCGCCCGCGGCGCGAACTGGGGCGACAACGACAACCACGGCGGCAACCAGATCGTGGGCCTCAGCCCGAGCCAGTTCGACCGCGCCCTGCGCTCGGTCCGCGAGGACTACCCGCCGCAGGCCACGGCCGCGATGCTCAACCTGCTCGACTCGCACGACACGAACCGCTCGCTCTACGTCCTGACGCTCCTCGGCGACTCCGGGCTCGCCGAGGCGAAGGAGCGGCTCAGGCTCTCGGCGCTCTTCCAGTTCACCTACATGGGCGCGCCGATGGTCTATTACGGCGGCGAGGGCGCCATCAACTCGCCCGCGCTCGGCAGCGGACCCAACGGCCCCGAGGACGACCCCTACAACCGCGCCCCCTACCCGTGGGCCGACGAGGCCGGCGACGCGGGCGTCTACGGGCCGGTTGACGCGGGCGTGCTCGACTTCTACACGAAGCTCGCGCACATGCGGAAGCAGTTCGCGGCGCTGCGCGAGGGCTCGTTCGAGACGGTGCTCACAGGCGACACGACGCCCTCGACTTCGGACGACACCACCTACGCCTTCGCCCGCGTGAGCGGCGCCGACCGGGCCGTCGTCGCGCTCAACAACGGCGCCACTCAGAACGCGGCTTCGCTGCCCGTCGGCGCCTACTTCGCCGACGGCACACAGCTCGTTGACGTGCTGAGCGGCGCGACCTACTCGGTCGCGGGCGGCCACGTCGCGCTCACGCTCGCCGCGCGCTCCGGCGTCGTGCTGATGCCGGCCCCGGCGGCCGTGGACACGACCGCGCCCGTCGGCGTTATCAACGTCAGCCCATCGGCCAACTCCGAGGGCTGGCATACGGCGGCGCCCGTCACCCTCAGCCTGGGCGGCGAAGACGCGGGCAGCGGCGTCAAGGAACTGCGCTACTGGGTGGGCGACGGGGCCACAATCGTCCACGCGGGCGCGGCCACCAGCTTCGCCCTCACGCAGCCGGGCGTCCACACCGTCAACCTGCGCGCCGTGGACCACGCCGGGAACACGAGCGCCCTCACGACCCGCGTCGTGAGGATTGACACGACGGCCCCCTCAATCGGCGCCCCTTCGGCCAGCCCGTCGGTGCTCACGGCGCCGAACCACACGATGCGCGACGTGAGCGTCGGCTACGCGGCCTCGGACGACTCGGGCGCCCTGACCTGCTCGCTCTCGGTCGCCAGCAACGAGCCCGTGAACGGGACGGGCGACGGCGACACCGCGCCCGACTGGGAAATCCTCGGCCCCGACCTCGTCCGCCTGCGCGCCGAGCGCAGCGGCAGGGGCGCGGGCCGCGTCTACACCATCACCGTCACCTGCGCCGACCCGGCCGGCAACGCCACCTCGCGCACAACAACCGTCACGGTCCCGCACGGGCGCTAACCCCGCACGCCCCGCGCGGGCGCTAGTCCCGCGTGGCAGGCGAGCGCAGCCCTACGCGGTGCGGTAGAAATGGGGAGGGCTCCGATTTCCCAGCATCAGGGAGACGGAGCCCTCATCTTCGTTGCCACACTGTGTTGACTCCCCGCTCGCGGGAGTCTCACCGCCAGCCAAATCATTCACCGGCGTTTGTTCTTTTTCTTCTTCGGCTTTCGCGCCTGTGCCTTACTCGGGGGCTGCCGGAACCCCGGACGGATGGTTTTAGACAGGAGATTTTGTTCGAGTCGTTTAAGCTCGTCGTAACGAACATGATCTTCAGGCAACTGACTCAAGTATGTTGTCGTCAGTTCAAATGCCTCCGGGCGACGATTCAGGTTGATGAGAGTTACAACGAGATTGTTAACGACAAGAATAGTATCGGGGTGTTTAGCGCCTAAAATCTCCTTACTCAGTTTCAGCGCCTTCTCCGTGTACTCCAAGCTCCGATTATAATCCCCGAGCCGGCTGTAGGCGCGGCCCACATTGTTGTATGAGACCGCGGTGTCAGGGTGCCTGTCGCCGAACAGCTCCCGCCGAATCTCCAGCGCCTTCTCCGAATACTCCAAGCTTAGCCCGTAATCCCCGAGTTGGCCGTAGACGCTGCCCACGTTGTTGTATGAGGCCGCGGTGTTGGGGTGCCTGTCGCCGAACAGCTCCCGCTGAATCTCCAGCGCCTTCTCCGAGTACTCCAGATTCCGCTCGTAATCCCCGAGCCGGCCGTAAGCGTTGCCCACGTTGCTATATGAGTTCGCGGTGTTGTAGTACTTGTCGCCGAGCAGCTCCCGCTGAATCTCCAGCGCCTTCTCCGAATACTCTAAATTCCGATTGTAATCCCCGAGCCGGCCGTAAGCGTTGCCCACGTTGCTATATGAGTTCGCGGTGTTGTAGTACTTGTCGCCGAACAGCTCCCGCCGAATCTCCAGCGCCTTCTCCGAGTACTCCAGATTCCGCTTATAATCCCCGAGCTGGCCGTAGCAAAAACCGAGGTCATTGAGGAGGTGGGCTTTCAGCTTCAAATCACCCTCTTGCTCCTGCTCGAACAGCTCAAGGGCTTTTCCCACCCAGTTCTTAGTCTCCTGATAGTGCCCTTGGTGGTAAGACGGGTACGCCTGTAACCAGATGAGGCGGCTGGAATGTTTCGACGCGTATCGCCTCGCCTGCTCCTGCCACGCCCGCAGGTGATCAATCTGGGATTCCAAATGGGACAGCTCAGAGAACGCTTCCCTGCGCTCCTCAAACCAATCGCCGATTCGCCGGCAAACGTCGTCCACCCAGTCCAGCCGGTCCTGAAGCGGTATCTCTTCGCGCCGGACCTGACCCACGAGGCGGTGAATCGAGTAGCTGTCGGTGCCGGGGGTGCTTTGCAGCAGTCGCAACGCCACGCCCAGGCCGAAGGCGTTGGTCAGCTCCAGAGGGTTCTCCACGCCGAGCAGGGCACACATCAACGGCGTCCCCATCGGTGCCGTCGCGCTCCACGTCAGCAGGTCGAGAATTCTTTTCAGGCTCGGGTCTTCCTTGAGTACCTCCTCGTTTATCTTCAGGGTGGAGTAAAGGTCTGTCTCGTGCCGGGTGAAGCTACTGAGCCTGCCCGGCAGGGCGGCCTTCAGGCTGTGGCGCAGGAGGTCTCGATACTGCCGCCAGGCGATGGGGCGGTGGCGGAGGTAGGCGCCCGCCAACTCCAGCGCCAGCGGCAGGCCGCCGAGGGCGCCGGCTATCTCGCGGGCGGCCCGTTCCTCGTCCTCGCCGTCGGGGCGCCTGCCGGCCTCCTGAAGCAGCAGGGCGTATGAGAGGGCGTCGTCGAGGGGGTCGAGCGGAACCGGGTTGAAGTCCGGCTGGTCAACGCGGCTCGTGACGAGGATGTGGGGGTCGGCCTGCGGCTCGGGCAAGTACCCGGCAATCGTTTGCGGGTCTTCCAGATTGTCGAAGACGATCAGACAGTCTGAATAAGTCCGCAGCCTGTGACGCGCCACGTCGAGCTTATGCTTGTGCTCGGACGCGGCCGCGATCCAGCGGGCCTTCTCGGCCAGCTCCGTGAGCTGCGTGTCAATGTCCTGGTCGGCGTTGAGCCAGATCACCCCATTGGGGTACGAGTCTCTGAAGCGGTAGGCGTACTCCACGGCGAGTTGGGTTTTGCCGAGCCCGCCCAGTCCCTGAAACGCGGCCGTCTGGCCGATGGCCGTGCGGTGCCCCTCAGTCAGTTGTTGACGCACCGCCTGAAGGGCGGCTTCCCGGCCGATGACCTGCTCGCCCTTTTCCCGGTAGGGGACGGAGAAAACGTAGTTACGCGGGTCGTAGTCGGCGACGCGAGGGGCGGAAGGCGCCGGGGCCTTCTTCGTGCCCGCGACCGCGCCCAACTCTCGAACCAGCGCTAAAAGCGGCTCGCCGAAATCCTCGAAGGGGATGGCCCTCACGGCGGCTCCGGGCGGCGCGCCCCGCCTTGACTCGGCCTCGTGCATGAGCACGTAGTGGGGGCCGGCCGCGCCTTCGTAGACTCGCCTGATGCCTTCGAGCTGCATGCCGAAATAGGCGTCGTCCAGGCTGAAGCCGACGAACAGGAAGGTGTGGGAGGCCAGCAGGCTATGAAGAGTTTTGAGCGCGGCCTCGTAATACGTCTCCGACTCGGGCTCTCGCGCCTCCGGGTAGAGAAGGCTGTAGCCATCGCGCGTGAGGATTATTTTCGAGGCGTTGTGGATGTGCCCGTGCAGGTGCCAGACCGTTTCGCGCTTCATTCCGCTGCTCAGGAAGGCGGCCATCTCGGCGGGAGCCTCCCTATCCCACAGGACGGGGTCGGACGGGGCCGCCCAGCGCAGCACGTCGTCGTAGTTGGTGGTGATGACCAGGCGGCTATTCAGCTTCCAGACCGCCTCGGCCAGAAGCAGGCTCTCCGGTTTCGTGCGTTCGCGCGAGGGGGCGAGATGTTCTTTCAGGAAGCTGTACCAGATGGCCTCGCCGAGTCCCTCTCGCGCGCGTCGCGCCGCGTCCAGATAGTCCGGCTCGTCCAGAGCCAGCAGGGCGCTTACCGCGTCTGCGTAAGGACTCCTGCCCTCTTCTTTCAGGCGCTCGGCCGCCCTTTGCAGCAGTTCCCGCCAGCCGGGGAAGAGCGGCCGGCCTGTCGCGGCGTCGAGGACGGACATGGAGACGCCGGCGCCGACGAACGGGATAACCTTGCCTTCGCGTAAGCGGTCCTGGAGCGTTCTGGGGATACTCATCGCCGTGAGGCTACATTCAGTTAATAAGTCGAAAGGCGGGGCCGCGTACACCTCGGGGCGGCAGGCAGTTTTATACCACACAACAGCCCGGCCGCGTCCCGACTTATCGCCGCGCGGCGCCAGCCAATTCGAGGACCAATTTTGAACTCGTGGCGGGCGAGAGCTACCTCACGGGGAGGGGCATTCATGGGCGGGATTCCGGCTCCTCTCCCGCGCATTTTTTCTGCTCGCGGGCCGGTTGGCCTGAGGCCCGCCGGGCAATGAAGGGGCCGTCAGTAGTTGGTGAGGACCTGTTCGTGGGTGAGGCCCATCTCGCGGAGGCGGTCGCGGGTCTGCTCGATCATCAGGCGCGAGCCGCAGACGAGGGCCACGGGGTCTGAGAGCGAGGGCAGGACGTGGTCGAGGAGCGACTGGACGTAGCCGGTCTGGCCGGCCCACTCGTAGCCGTCGGGGCGCGAGACGACCTGCCGCAGTTCGACGCCGGCCGCCTTCCACGAGTCGGTCTCGTCTCGGTAGCAGAAGTGGTCGGGCGTGCGCGCGCCGTAGAGGACGAAAATCCGGCCGTAGCGGTCGGCGCGGGCGAGGGCCGAGCGGAGGGCCGAGCGCAGCGGGGCGACGCCAGTGCCCATCGCCACGAAGACGAGGTCACGGCCCACGAGCCCGGCGAGGTCGAAGCCGCGGCCGACAATCTCGACCAGCCCGACGCGGTCGCCGGGCCGCATGGAGTAGACGGCGCGGGCGGTCGGGTCTTCGCTGAGGCGGACGAGGAACTCGAGCTCGTCGTCCTCGGGCGCGCTGGCGATGGCGAAGTAGGCCGGCGGTCCGAGGCCGGCGCGCAGCACGGCGACCTGGCCGGGGCGGAACTCGACGCCGGGCCCGCCCTCGGCCCCCTCGGGCAGCGCGTCGAGGGCACGCGTCTCCCTGGCCTCATCGTGGACGCGCCGGATGACGAGCGCGCGTGTCCCCTTCTCTTGTGTGAGAGCCATGCGGTCTTCCGTGTCTTGCCTTAGGTTCGGTGGCGGAGCGAGACGAGTCTAGCTTAGGGCGACGGGCGGCGGCAAAAAGGGACGGAGAAAAGGGACGGCGAAAAGGGACGGCGAAAAGGGCGGCGGTGAAAAAGGGGCGGCGTGCGCGGCGAGGAGGCGCGGCGAGGGGTGCGCGGCCCGGTTGGCGCGGCCGCGCCGGGCTGTGCTAAAACAGGGCGGTCTTCGTCAATCCCTCGATCCGCGGCGCGGCTTAGAAGAAATAAGACTCGTCCGAAGCTTTCGTCATGAAGCGTTCGCCGCTGCTGGTCATCTTCGTCACCGTCCTGATTGACCTGATCGGGTTCGGCATCGTCATCCCGGTCCTTCCCTTCTACATCGAAAGCCCGAAGTTCAACGCCACGCCCCTGACGCTCGGGCTGCTGTTCGTCTCCTACTCGGCGATGCAGCTCCTGTTCACGCCCGTGCTCGGCCGGCTGTCGGACAGGTACGGCCGGCGGCCGGTCCTCTTCCTGAGCCTGCTGGGAACGGGCGTCGGGTTCGTGATGATGGGGCTGGCCGACTCGCTCGTGATGCTGTTTGCCGGGCGCATCCTCGACGGCATCACGGGCGGCAACATCTCGACGGCGCAGGCTTACGTGGCCGACGTGACGACGCCCGAGAACCGGGCGAAGGGGATGGGGATGATCGGCGCCGCCTTCGGGCTCGGCTTCATCATCGGCCCGTTCATCGGCGGCGAGCTGAGCCGGTTCGGCATCGAGGTGCCGTTCCTCTTCGCCGCCGGCCTCGCCTTCGCCAACGCGGCGCTGCTCTACTTCGTGCTGCCCGAAACGGTCGGCAAAAACGGCGCGGCGACGGCCGTAGACCGCTCGCTGCGGGGTGTGGCGCGGCGGCTGCGCGAGCCGCACCTCGGCCTGATCGTCGGCATCTACTTCCTGTTCGTCGTCGCCTTCTCGATCATGACGACGACCTTCACCCTCTACACGATGCACGCCTTCAGCTACGACGCGCGCGACAACGGGCGCCTCTTCGCCTTCATCGGGCTGCTCGGCGTAGTGCTTCAGGGCGGGCTGATCGGGCGGCTGGTGCAGCGGTTCGGCGAGCTGCCGTTTGTCGTGATGGGGGCGGCGCTCTTCGGGGTCGGGCTCTTCGCGCTGCCGTTCGTCGGGCCGGCGAGCGGAGGGCTCCTGGCGCTCCTCGTGGTGCTGGCCGTCTTCGCCAACGGCAACGCGATGACTACGCCGACGCTGACGAGCCTCGCGTCGAAGTCTGTGGGGCCGAACGAGCAGGGCGCGGTGCTCGGCGTCACGCAGGCCGGGGCGAGCATGGCGCGCATCATCGGGCCGCTCGTCGGCGCCTACCTCATCGAGGGCGAGGGGCGCGAGGTGACGGACCGCTCCATCTTCGTCACCTTCTGGGCCGCGTCGGGCATCACGATAGCGGCGCTCGCCCTCTCGCTCTTCCTGACGCGCGTGCCGGCGCCGGGACAAACGGCCGTCAGCGGCTACGCCGAGCGTTAAGTGTGCGGCGGCGTGGGCCGCGCCGCCGCGCGGGATGCCAAACATCTTCGGCCGGGCCGGAGGGAACCGCATGGGCCGCCGTGGGGAAAAGGGGCATGGGCGTGGGCGCGCGGGCGGCCCGTCGGTGGCCGAGTCGCTGCGCGAGTACGGGCGCGGCGTGGCGGGCGGGCTGATCTTCAGCCTGCCGCTGCTCTACACGATGGAGGTCTGGTGGACGGGCTTCGTCGCCTCGCCGCTCAGGCTGCTGGCCTGCGTCGGAGCCACCTACGTCCTGCTGTTCGCCTATAACCACTACGCCGGCCTGAGGCCCGACGCGAGCTGGCGGGAGGTGGCGATTGACTCGGTCGAAGAGCTTGGCCTCGGCCTCCTGCTCTCGGCGCTGGTGCTCTGGCTGCTGGGGCGCATCACCGCCGAGCAGCCGGCCGGCGAGGTCGTCGGGATAATCGTCATCGAGGCGGTGACGGTCGCCATCGGCGTCTCGGTCGGGACGGCGCAGCTCGGGGCGGCCGAGGACGAGGACGAGGACGAAAAGCCGGGCGAGGAGGCGAAGACCCTCGGCGGGCAGGTCGTCGTGGCCTTCTGCGGCGCGGTGCTCTTCGCCGCCAACGTCGCGCCGACCGAAGAGATCATCATGATCGCCGCCGAGATCAGCTCGGCGCGGGCGCTCGGGCTGGCGCTATTCTCGCTGGCGGTCGGCACCGTCATCCTCTACTTCAGCGAGTTCCGCGGCGCGCGGCGCCACGCGCCGGCCGAGGGGCGCGCGGCCATCCTCGTCGGCGCGGTCGTCTCCTACGCCGTGGCGCTCGCCGCCTCGGCCCTGCTCCTCTGGTTCTTCGGGAGGTTCGGGGACGCGTCGTGGGTCGTCTGCCTGACGCAGACCGTCGTGCTGGGCGTGGCCGCGGCGCTCGGCGCTTCGGCCGGGAGGCTCCTGCTGCAATGACCGCGATCAGGAAGAACTGGCTCGAATGGGGCGTCTTCGCCGTCTCGCTGGCGCTGCTGGCCGGGGTGTTGGGCTTCCTGGCCTACGACGCGGCGACCGGCAGCAGCCGCGAGGCCGAACTTGAAGTGAGCCTGGGAGAGCCCGAGCGGCGCGGCGCGGGCTTCGGCGTGCCGGTCCGCGTCTCGAACCGCGGCGGGCAGACGGCCGAGGGCGTCCACGTCGAGGTCGTACTGCGCCACGGCGCGGGCGAGGAGCGCGGCCAGTTCGTCGTCGCCTTCGTCCCGCGCGGCTCCTCGCGGGAGGGCTTCGTCAACTTCACAACGGACCCGCGCGGCGGAAGTCTCGACGCGCGCGTCCTCGGCTACGAGAAGCCTTAGACGAGGGCGGGCGCCGTCGCCGTCGCCGGGCGGTCGGCCTCGCGCGCCCACCACAACACTCGACGGCGGGCAGGCTTGTCAGTGTTGTGATGGGCGCGTGAACTGTTCGCCAAAAGGCTTTCGATAATCGCCCGGCGGGGGCCAAACGGATGAGCGAACAACTGGTGGACCGTTTCATCGAGGCGCTCGGCCGACTCGAAGCCGAGCGCGACGTGGAGACGATGGCCGCGCTCTACGCAGAGGGCGCCGAGGTCGGCAACGTCACGGCGGCGGGCGAGCACGAGGGGCCGGGCGGCGCCCGCGACTTCTGGACGAAGTACCGCGACACCTTCGGCGAGGTGCGCTCGACTTTCCGCAACCGCGTCGAAGGCGAGCGGGCCGCCGCCCTCGAATGGACGAGTGAGGGCACCACTTCCGGCGGCGAGTCTTTCAGCTACGAGGGCGTCAGCGTCATCGAGCACGACGGGCAGAAGATCACGCGCTTCCGCGCCTACTTCAACCCCGAAGCCCTCGGCCGGCAGGTCGAGCGGGCCGCGGCCGGCGGGCAGTAGGGCCGCGGCCAGTAAAAAAAGGACGCGCGAGGGGGCGCACCAGCCGGTCTGGCGAAGGCCGGCTGGTGCGCCCCCTCGCGCGTCTTCGGGGCGGGACTCGCGGGCCGCGGCACCGTCGGGCCGGCGAGGCCCGGCGCTTGCGTCACTGTGGTGGGGAGTTTCGGGCGGGACCGAAACAGTACGCAACGGTACACAACGGTACAGAATAAGGATCGGAGGGTAATTTGCTAATGCACAGGAGATGGGCTCAGAGGTGGGGGGCGGTGGCGCTCGCGGCGTTCGTCGCGCTCGGCGCGGCCGCGTGCGGCAACCGCGGCGCGGCGCCGGCCAACAACGCCAATAACACGAACGCAGGCGCCAACGCCAACCGCGCGGCCGCCGACAACACGAACTACAACTCGGGCGCCGGCGGCGCCGCGTCCCAGTCGGACACGGCGCTCAAGAATACCGTCCAGGCCAACATGACGAAGGCCGGCGTCTCGGGCGTAGAGGTCGAGGTCGCGGAGGGCGTCGTCACGCTCAAGGGGAACGTCCCGCGGGCGAAGATGCAGGACGCGGTGAAGGCAGCCAACGACGCCGGACCTAAGCGCGTGCTCAATCAGCTCAACGCTCAGTAGACAAGGAGGAGACCGCATGAGCTTAAACGACAAGTATCAACCACTCATCCAGATGGCGCAGCAGTCGGCCGTCTCGAACCTCTCGGTTCAGGAGCAGGACGGGGTGTTGCGGATGACGGGCACGGCCCCGAGCGAGGAAGTCAAGCAGAGACTCTTCGACGAGTACAACCGGATAGACCCCGACATGCGCTCGGGCGACCTCGTCATTGACCTCGAAGTGGGTCAGGCGGCCGCGGCCGGCGCGGGCGCGGGCCAGACCTACACCGTGCAGAAGGGCGACACCCTGAGCGAGATCGGCTCGCGCCATGACGTGCCCTGGCGCCAGATATTCGAGGCCAACCGCGACCAACTCAACGACCCCGACAAAATCTTCCCCGGCCAGAAGCTCCGCATCCCCGGCAAGTGAGCCTCTCGCGCAAAGTTTCGGCCCGCCGCGCCCGTCGGTCGAGTTACGCCGGGCGCGGCGGGCCGAAGCCCCTAAGTCCGAACTACCAGATTGAGGGGACGGTTGATTCGTCTATTTCGAGCGTGCCGCCTGATGGCAGGATGTGGATGAGGCGCGCGCCCCGCGCCTTGAGCGGCGGGCCGAGCAGCCCGACGCGGTGGCAGTTGGCGCGCGGCGTAACGTGTCTGGTCAGCGGCCACGACTCGGAGCACATCAGCGCGACGCGCTCCTGCGAGGCAAGTTCGACGATGCGGTCGAGGCCCCGCTCCAACTCATCGCGCGCGACGGCGACTTTGCCGCCGCACTCGGGCAGCCACTCGTAGCCGACGCCGTTCTCACCGAGCAGCGCCGAGAGCACCCGGCCGTTGTACTGCGGCCAGCGCGAGCGAGCGGCGCTGCGCACGTCGCAGACCAGCCCGACCTCGTTCTCTTCGAGCAGCGCCAGGAACTCGGCGAACGGCTGGCGGCCGTGGCCGACGGTGTAGACGACGAGGGCGGGCGCGCTCATCGTTCGCGCCTCGACAGTTCTTCGCGGAGCTGGTCCGCCGTCAGGTGGACGAGGCGGGCGCCGGTGAAGGTCTCGTCGCCGGTCACTTCGAGGGCGGCGAAGGGCGGGGGCTCGAAGGCGCGCATCGCTTCGTCAGAGTCGAACTCGGTCTCGGCGAGGAGGAGGCCGCGCAGGGAGCCGAGGAACACGTCAACCGAAAACCGTCGCCCCTCGTGCTCGAAGGCATAACGGTTCTTGCGCAGCTCGTCGGCCTCGAAGACGGAGAGGATTTCGTACTCCTCGCGCGAGAGGTAGAGGTTTGTAATCAGCGTGCGCGAGAGGTCCGAGGCGTCGGGCGCGAACTTCTGCGTGAGCTTCCAGGTCCACTCGCGCGAGTGCGGGTCGCGCACCTTTCGCAGGCGCAGGCGCGTCCCGTGAAGGTAGTTGTCGAAGATTTGCAGGTGAGGGTCGGCCGGCGCCAGCCCCTCGGGCAGCCCGCGCAAAAGGAAGCGGCGCTCGCGCTCGAAGCGCGCGTACTTCAGGCGCCGCTCGGAAACGTCTGCGTCACGGCCGAGATACTTGAGCATCAGGCTTCGACCAGCTCCTCTTCCGGCGCGGCGAGGAAGTCGCCCGGCGCGACGATGTGCCCCTCGATGGCCGAGGCGGCGACGACGTAAGGGCTGGCGAGGTAGACCTGGCCGGGGCCGCTGCGGCCGGGGAAATTGCGGTTCTGCGCGCTGACGGTGACCTGCGCGGCGTCGCGCGAGGCGCCGGGGCCGGCGTTGATGCAGGCGCCGCACGAGGGGTCGATCATCTCTGCGCCGGCGCGCTCGAAGATGTCGATGTAGCCGCGCTCCCGAGCGTACTGCTTGATCTTCTGCGAGCCGAACTGCAAGTAGAGGTGGACGCCGGGCGCGACGCGCCGCCCCTGCTCGACCGCCCGCCTCAACACGGCGGCGTACATGTCCATGTCGGCCATCTTGCCGCCGGTACACGACCCCCCGTAGGCGATGTCGATCCTGACGGGCTCGGCCATCTCCTCGACGGGAATGCCGTTGCGCGGGTCGCCGGGCAGCGCGACCATCGGGCGCACCCCGGAGAGGTCGATCTCGAAGGCGGCGGCGTACTCGGCGTCGGGGTCGCTGCGAAGGAAGCCCTCGCGGGCCGCCTCTTCGGAGATGCCGCGCGATTCCACGAGGTAGCGGAGCGTGACCTCGTCGGGCTCGATGATGCCCGTGAAGCCGCCGGCCTCGACCGCCATGTTGGTCAGCGTGGCGCGCTCGTCAATTGACCAGTCGGCCAGCCCCTCGCCCGCGAACTCTAGCACCTGCCCGATCCCGCGCCCCTGCTTCATGTAGTCTGTGGCGAGGATGACGAGCATCACGTCTTTGGCCGACACGTCCGACGGGCGCCGACCTTTAAGGACGAAGCGGACGACCTCGGGCACCCTGACGCGGATGTCTTTGGTGTACCAGGCGTTCGCCATGTCGGTCGAGCCGACGCCGAAGGCGAAGCAGCCGAGCACGCCGGCCATGCAGGTGTGCGAGTCGGTCCCGATGACGAGCTGGCCCGGCAGAGCGAGGTCTTCGACCACGGCGTTGTGGCAGATGGCCTCTGAGCCGCCGTCGGCGCTCTCGCCGTAGAGGCGTATGCCCTGCTCCTCCGTGAAGTGCGCCTGCGTGGTGGCGAGGCCGTCGGCGCGCTCAAGCAGTCCCATCTTCTTCTTCTCGTCGGGCATCACGCGGCCGAGGAAGGTCAGGTGGTCGCGGAAGGCGTAGACCGAATGGGCTTCGGTGACGCGCGCCTCGGGGCCGAGCGCCTGCTTGAAGAGACTTTCGGCCATCGGCGTGACGTACTCGTGCGAGAAGCGCACGTCGGCGACGGCGAAGAGGGCGTCGCCCGGCTTGACGGCCGCGACGCCGGCCTCTCCGGCGCGGACGAAGGCGTGGCGGGCGATGATCTTCTCGACGATGTTCATCGGGCGCGGGGGCGTGTCGAGCGCCGGCGGCTCGACGTGGCCTGCGAGCCGCGCCTTGTTGTAGTTGAAGAGGCCGCCGTACTCGACTATCTGGCGCGAGATGGGGTCTAGGCCGCGCGTGAATTCTTCGAGCGGTATCTCCTCGCCGCGGCCGATGCGCTCGACGAGGCCGAAGTCGGTCGAGGTCAGCAGGCCGATGTTCTGGCAGTTCTGGCCGTAAATCTTCTCGATGGTCTCGGCGATGACGAGCCGGAGGCCGGCCGACCTTTCGGCAAACGGCGCCGTCTCGCGCGACGACCCGCAGCCCTTCGAGAGGCCCGAGACCACGACAGCGAAGCCCCCGTTCCTCACCTCGTCCTTTTTGACCGCGCCCTCGCGCATCCCGACGTAGACGTACTCGCCGAGCGTCTCGTCGTAATAGAAGCAGACCCAGCCGGGCGTGATCTCGTCGGTCGAGATGTTGTTCATCAGCGGGCGCGCGGGGTCGAACTCAAGGTCCGTGCCCTCTTCGAGCTGGCGGCGGACGAGCGACACGTCTTCGGTCAGGTAGAGCACGCGGCCGTCGAACTTCAGGCGCGCCGGGCGCTTCGTCGTCTTCTCTGCGGTCATAGGGACTCCCGGATAAGATGAGTTCGGATGGAGACTAAAGGCGATTATACCCGGCCGGGCGCGAAAGTTTGAGCGGCGGCGGGCCGGGCGGGGATAATGCCGGCGGAGGAAGACGCCGTTTGAGCTACCTGTTCATCCGCAGGCCGTCTGAGGAGAGCATCGGGCGCGCGCTGGCCGCGCAGAGCCGACTGCCCTTCTCCTATCCGGAGGTCGGCGCGACGCGCGAGGCCACCCGGCCGAAGAATTATCCCGTCAACCGCATCCGCGGGCGTGTGGGCGAAGGGGAGGCCGGCTTCGAGGCGGCCGCGCGGGCGCTCGGCTCGTGGGCGATGTACGAGACCGGCTGGACCTGGTTGCGCCCGGCCGGGACGCCGACGCGCGAGGGAGAGCTGTTCGCCGTCGCGGCCCGCCACTTCGGCCTCTGGTCTCTGAACGCCTGCCGCGTCGTCTACACGCTGCGCGAGGAGGCCGGGCCGGTGTTGCGCGCCGGGTTCGCCATCGGGACGCTGCCCGGCCACGTCGAGCGCGGCGAGGAGCGGTTCACGGTCGAGTGGGACCGCGGGACCGGCGCGGTCACTTACGAGCTGTTCGCCTTCGCCCGGTCGAAGCCGTGGCTGATGGGACTCACCTACCCCTTCGCGCGTCCCTTGCAGCGGCGCTTCGCCGCCGACTCGCTCGGGGCGATGCGCCGGGCCGTCCGCCTCGCACTGAAACCCGACCGCCCGCCGGCCCCGAATTGACGGCCGGAAGTTAACGGCCTTTTCGGTCCTGTCGCCTCCTTCCGCCCGGTCGGCCCCGTTCAATTTTTCGTACCGCCGAACAGATCGCGGCGGCAGTTCGGGGCCGTAAACTGTTGCCGAGAAATTGACTTCTTGCCAAAGGGTGAGGATTAAGGTACAAAGTCGGACGCGAGTGCGCGAAGGCCGTGACCGTCTCTGCGGGGCCGCGTCCGCGTCAGCCGCGAGACATCCCTATATTTCCAAGCGCGTGACAATACGGCGACTCACGACGCCGGCCGGCGCCCGTGCGACGGGCGCGCCCGCTGCGGCAAGCTACGCGGCGGCGACACCTGCGCGGCGAGCGTCGTGCGGGGCCGCCCCGGCCCGCCTCGCCCGTCCCACTCTGGCCTGATTTTTTAGCTTCGAGGAGAAGAGATTATGCGTGCGTTCCCCCGGCGGTGGATTTCTGCCGCTCTCCGCTTCGTGCTCGCGTGCGCCTGCCTGTTGGCCGGCGCCGGCGCGGCGTTCGCCCAGGCCGACGCCACCTCGGCCAACCTCAGCGGCTTCGTCCGCGACCCGCAGGGGGCGGTCGTGCCCGGCGCCAACATCACGGCCCGCAACCCCGCGACCAACGTCGTCCGCACCGCGACCTCGAACGGCGAGGGCTTCTACCAGCTCCTGCAACTCCAGCCCGGCACCTACGAGGTGCGGGTCGAGGCCGCCAACTTCAGGCCGCTCGTTTACCAGAACGTGACCGTGACGGTCGGCCAGCGGGCCGAGCTCAACCCGGAGTTGCAGGTCGGCGGCCTTGAGGCCGGGACCGTGACGGTGACGAGCGCCTCCACGGAGCTGATCGAGACCACCAAGACCAACGTCTCGAACACCATCGAGCAGGTCCGCATCGACAACCTGCCGATCAACCAGCGCGACTACATCAACTTCTCCCTGACCACCTCGACCGTGACGCGCGACAACGGCCGCCCCATCGGGCCGGCGCCCACCTCGGGCCTCAACTTCGGCGGACAGCGCGGGCGCTCGAACCTCGTGCAGGTGGACGGGGCCGACAACACAGACAACTCCGTGAACGCCTCGCGCTCGACCGTCTCGCAGGAGGCCGTGCAGGAGTTTCAGGTGGTGACCAACTCGTTCGCGCCCGAGTTCGGCCGCGCGACGGGCGGCGTCGTCAACGTCGTCACCAAGTCGGGCACCAACGACGTGCGCGGCAACGTCTTCGGCTTCATCCGACACAAGACGATCCAGGCCCGCAACGCCTTCGCGCCCGTCATCGACAACGACCCCGAGAAGAAGCCGCCCTTCACCCGCGCCCAGTACGGCGCCACGCTCGGCTTCCCGCTCAGGCGGGACCGCACCTTCGGCTTCCTCGCCTTCGAGCAGCGCAAGCGGCAGGAGTCGGGCTTCTTCACCTCTGACGTGGCGCAGGGGCTCTCGGGCAGCGTCACCATCGGCGCGCCGTTCCTGCCCTTCACGCAGACCTTCACGCGCATCACGCCGGGGCAGGCGACCTACGTCTCGGGGCTCCTCGCGCAGGCGCAGCAGCTCATCGCGGCCGGGCAGGTGGCGCAGGGCCAGCAGGTTGCGGGCGCGGCCATCCAGTACGCGACGCTGGCCTCGGCCGGCGGCCAGACCGGCCTTACGGGCGGCTCGACGCTCGTCAGCCCCGGCGGGGCCATCCCGGCCGGCACGGTCATCGGCCAGCGGTTCTTCCTGACCGGCGCCCCCGTGCCCGTCAGCCAGAACGCCTTCCGCCCGCTCTTTAACCTCGCCCGCGTCTTCCCGATCTCCGAGGACACGAGCTTCGCCTCGGCGCGGCTCGACCACCAGATTAACAGCCGGCACAACATGGTGATGCGCTTCGGCTACAACCCGAGTGACATCACGGGCATCCAGGTCGAGTCGCAGAACCAGGCGCTCGGCCAGAACGACTTCTCGCGCACCGGCATCCAGACCCTGCGCGACACCTCGTTCGTCTCGACGCTGACCTCGACCCTCGGCGACCGCGCCGTCAACGAGGCCCGCTTCAACTTCGGGCAGCGGCGCGCAACCTTCACCTCGCAGAACGGGCAGGCGACGGCCTTCAACATCTCCGGCACGGCCTTCATCGGCCGCGAGCTGTTCTCGCCCGTCATCCGCACCGAGAACCGCTTCCAGTACACCAACAACGTCAGCGTCGTGGCCGGCAACCACAACCTCAAGTTCGGCGGCGACGCCTCGTTCATCAGCGTCAGCGCCATCTTCGAGCTGAACTTCGCCGGCCTCTTCAACTTCGGCGGCCTGACGGCCAACACGCTCGCGCCCTTCCCCGGCAGCGCGCCCAACTTCACGCCGGTCCAGCAGTACGGCCTCGGCTTCCCCGGCAACTTCGTCCAGGGCTTCGGCAACCCGGTCAGCAACCTCAAGAACAAGCCCTTCGCCGTCTTCGCGCAGGACTCGTGGAAGGCCCACCGGCGGCTCACGCTCAACTACGGCGTGCGCTACGACTACGAGCACACCGACCAGCTCCCGGTCCAGGACTTCCGCGACCCGCTCTCGGGCATTCTGGTGACGGGCGCTCAGGTGCAGAACTTCTACGACGCCTTCCGCATCCAGCAGGGCTTCCCGCGCGACAAGAACAACGTCGCGCCGCGCGTCGGCCTGGCCTGGGACATCTTCGGCGACAGCGGCACGGTGCTCAGGGCCGCCTTCGGCATCTTCTACGACCACCCGCTTCTGGCTATCGGCTTCAACTCCGACATCGCCGACAACGTCCAGCAGCAGCAGTTCGTCGCCCTTCCCGGCAGCCCGTCGCCCGACCAGCTGCTCAACGCCGTCCAGATATTCCAGGGCACGGTCTGCACGGGCCAGCCCGGCAACCCCTTGTGCCCGCCGGGCCTGCGCACGCCGGGCGTCGCCGTCGGCACCGACTACCAGTTCGGCCGCCAGCGGTTCAACGACCAGACCTTCCCCGGCTTCGGCCCCTTCCTGCCCTTCTCGCTGCCCGTCTCCACGGACTTCGAGTACGCCTACGCCAACCAGGCCAACGTGACGCTCGAACAGAAGCTGTCGGAGAACATGTCGTTCAAGGCGAGCTGGCTCTTCAACCGGGCCTACCATTTGCCGCACCCGACCAACCTGAACGGGCCGAACAACGCGGCGCTCATCGAGAACTTCCGCCGCTGCACGGGCGCGCTGCCGACCAGCACGACCGCCGTGCTGACGCTCTCGCCGGCCTCCTGCTCGAACATCGTGGCGCAGCCGATCCCGGGCCTCGTCGCCGTCACCACGCGCGGCACCGTGGTGCAGCCCTTCGCCGCCAACCTGTTCCGCGCGTCGGGGCCGAACTACTTCTTCACGCAGGCCATCACGGGCGGCGCCGTCACCCCGGCGGTCTTCAACAACGTCCTGGCGCAGACCAACGCGCTCGCGCGCCCCGGCTTCGTCTCGACCTTCGGCGACATCAACGCGCAGGTCTCGGACGGAAACTCCGTCTACCACGCCGGCGTCTTCGAGGTGCAGCGCCGCTTCGCCAACAACTTCCAGTTCCTCGCCTCCTACACGTGGTCGCACTCGATTGACGACAGCTCTGACCTGCAAACGCTGCTGCTGCCGCAGGACGTGACCCGGCTCGACTTAGAGCGCGCCGACTCGCTCTTCGACCAGCGCCACCGCTTCGTCTTCAGCGGCGTGCTGGCCTCGCCGCCGGGCTGGCGCGGCGCCGGCGGCTGGCGCAGCTTCCTCTCAGACTTCATCGTGGCCCCGATCCTCGAACTCTCGTCGGGGCGCCCCTTCAACATTCTCTCGGGCATCGACACCAACAACGATCTCTCTTCGAGCACCGACCGCCCGAGCGTCACCGCCGACGGCACTCTCTTCGTGCCCGCGCCTTTCCAGTCGGGCAGCCTCGGGCGCAACTCGGGCCTGACGAAGGGCTACGCCTCGCTCGACCTGCGCGTGGCCCGCACCCTCCGCATGGGCGAGCGCCTGCGGCTCGAAGTGATTGCCGAGGGCTTCAACCTCTTCAACCGCTTCAACGAGGCGGCGGCCTCGCCCCGCTTCGACGACGTTAACGCCGTCCGCGAGCGCGCCGGCAACGGCCGCTTCCGCAGCCGCACCACCGCCGCCTTCGACCCCCGCCAGTTCCAGTTCGGCCTCAAGCTGAACTTCTAAGGTCTGTCTCGACGGGCGGGGGTGCCCGGCGGCGCGCTTGAGGCCCGCCGGGCACCCCCGCCCTCTTGCGGCCGCCCGTACACGGTCCTCCGCCCAAACATCAAGTCTGTCCTTCTGACGCGGGCCGGGCGTCGCGGCCAGTAGGGCCGCGACGCCCGGCCCCGCCCATTCCCCACGTCTCTCCGCGCCCCGGCGCGCGAAGGAGTTTCCCGATGGACCACGTTCTCAAAGTTTTCGTCAGCGGCGACGAGCAGGAAAGGCTCCCGAACGTCAAGCGCGTCGTCGAGCGCTACGACGGCTTCGTCTTGGTCGAGGTGGCCGAGGGCGATGTCGAAGAGCTGACGCGCCAGTATCTCGTCGAAGACATCACGCCGCTCTACGCCATCCAGACCCGGCAGAGGACGATCAGCACCTCGCGCCCCCGCATAGACAGGCTCGGCGTCAGGCGCCCGCACGCGGCCTACCGCGGAGAGAAGCCGCCCGGCCCAGGCCCGCACCACTACCTCGTCCAGTTCCTCGGCCCCGTCAAGGAGGTCTGGCTGAAGGGCGTCAGGAAGGCCGGCGGCGAGCCGCGCGCGCCCTACGGCGACTTCACCTTCGTCGTCCGCGCCGACGACGAGGAGATAAAGAAGATCGCTGCGCTGCCCTACGTGCGATGGGTCGGCCGCTACGACCCGAAGGACCGTGTTGACCCGTCGGTCTTCAAGTTCGCCGGGCGCAAGGCCGCCGACACCGCGGGGGTGCTGCCGCGCACCAGAATCCGCCCCGGCGTCTACACCGTCGAGTTTTTCGGCCCGGACGACGCGGAGGCCGGCGCCACGGAGGCGAGGAAGCTTGGCTTCAAAGTGCTGGCGAAGGAGACACGCGCCAGCCTGATCGTCGTCGAGGCGCAGCCCGAGACGAAGGCCGAGGCCACCGAGCAGCTCGACGCCCTGGCCCGCACCCACGGCGTGCGCGCCATCCACGAGCGCCCGCTGCGGCGCCCCTCGAACGACGTGGCTGCCGGCATCATGAAGACCGCCGCGGCCCTCGATGCCGCGGGGCTGAGACTGAGCGGGCGCGGCGAGATCATCGCCGTCTGCGACACAGGGCTCGACAGCGGCAAGGCCGACTCGATCCACCCCGACTTTAGAGACCGCGTGGACTTCATCAAGAGCTACCCCATAAACCCCAGCTACACGACCTCAGACATCAGCAACCCCGGCGCCAACGACGGGGCCGCCGACCTCGACACGGGCCACGGCACGCACGTCGCCGGCTCGGTGCTCGGCAGCGGGGCTTCGAGCGCCGGCCTCGCCGGGCTGGCCGGCCCCGTGCGCGGACTGGCCTACAGGGCGCGGCTCGTCTTCCAGGCCGTCGAGCAGGAGACGAAGTGGAAAGACCCGGCCGACCTGCAGCGCTACGGGCGCTACACGCTCGCCGGCATCCCGCTCGACCTGCGGACGCTCTTCAACGACGCCTACGCGCGGGGCGCGCGCATCCACTCGAACTCCTGGGGCGGCGGCGACCCCGGCGTCTACGACGAGCAGTGCCGCCAACTCGACGCCTTCGTCTGGAACCGGAAGGACTTCTGCGTGCTCGTCGCGGCCGGCAACGACGGCACCGACCGGGACGGCGACGGCGTCGTCAACCCGACGAGTGTGACCTCGCCGGCGACGGCCAAGAACTGCATCACCGTCGGCGCCTGCGAGAACGAGAGGCCCGCCTTCTCCGACACCTACGGCGTCAACTGGCCCAAGGACTACCCCGCCGCCCCCATCAAGACCGACCGGCTGGCCGACAATCCGGACCAGGTCGTAGCCTTCAGCAGTCGCGGGCCGACCGCCGACGGCCGCGTCAAGCCCGAGGTCGTCGCCCCCGGCACTTACATCCTCTCGGCCCGCTCCCGCTTCATCGCGCCGAACCACTTCGGCTGGGGGCGCTTCCCGCCGAGCAATCTCTACATGTACGACTCCGGGACCAGCATGGCGACGCCGCTCACGGCGGGCGCCGTCGCCATCATCCGCGAGTACCTGCGCACGAAGCGGCAGATCAGTGTGCCGTCGGCGGCGCTCCTCAAGGCCGCACTCATCGCCGGGGCGACGCGGCTGCCAGGCAGTGCCGTGCAGGGCGCCGTGCTCGACAACGACCAGGGCTTTGGCCGCGTCAACATCGACGCCGTGGTCGCGCTGAGGGCGCCCTCCACGATGGTCTTCGTGGACCAGACGGACGGCCTGACGACGGGACAGATGCACAACGTGGCCCTGACCCTGAAGTCCGGGACCGCGCCGCTCGTCGTAGTGCTGGCCTACACGGACTTCCCCGGCAAGACGCTCATCAACAACCTTAACCTGATCGTCCGCGGGCCGAACAACCTGGTCGTGACGGGAAACCAAACTCCCAACGCGCCGGCCGGCCTCGACGCGAAAAACAACGTCGAGGTCATCCGCCTCAACGCGCCCGCGGCCGGCGCCTACACCATCCAGGTCGTGGCCTCGAACGTACCGCAGGGGCCGCAGCCCTTCGCGCTGGTCTACGCGGGGCACGTCTGAGCCGGCGCTGCCTGCCCGCGCGCCGCCGGGCCGAGGGCGTGCGAGGCCAACGCAGACGAGAGGGGGTCGGGGCTGCGACGAGCCTCGGCGCCCTTCGTCCGCGCCCCCTGTCGGGCGCCGGCGGCGGGCCGGCCGAAAGGGCGAACGCGGGGCGGGGCGGGGGCATCCGAAGGCTCGGACGCTCTCCCGGCCATCTCGGCCAGATTTGAAACCTCCGGCGCGGTGTGAAAAACTTCAAAGCTATGACGAGAACAAGAGTAACCCTGACCTCGCTGGCGGCCGCGCTGCTGCTCTCGGCCTCGGCGGCCTCCGCCCAGTCTGGCGCGACTCGGCCGCGACGCGTCATACCGACGCAGCCGGCCCCGGCGCCGGTCGCCCCCGAGAGCGCCGGTGCGCAGCCCAGCGCGGCTCAGCCCGCCCGGCCGACTGCGCAGGCCGGCGCGCAAGGCGTGGCCCGTGCCCTCTCGCTGCTCGAACAGAAGCAGTTCGAGGCGGCGCTCACGGAGGCCCGCGCCCTGACCGAGCGCGAGCCGTCGAACTCCGACGCCTGGAAGATCGCGGGCTTCGCCGGCTACGGGCTGAAGCGTTACGGCGAGGCCGCCGCCGACTTGCAGCGGGCGGCCGACCTGCAAAAGGCCGCGGGCAAGCCCGACCGGCCGACCGAGGAGCTGCTGGCCGAGTCGTACTTCCTGGCCGAGAACTACGAGCGCGCCCTGCCGCTGCTGGCGTCCGCCACGGGCCGAGCCGGGGCGGCGCCCGACGCGCGGCTGCTCTACTACCGCGCCGTCGCCGAACAGAAGACCGGCCGCGCAGCCGAGGCCGAGCGCACCTACGGCGAAGTCCTCAAGGCCGACCCGAAGAACACCAGCGCTCTCTTCAACCTCGGGCTGATCGCCTACAACCGCAACGACCACACGGCGGCCATCAACTACCTCAACCGCGCCACCCTCGCCGACCCGCGGCTCGAACCGGCATGGAAGGCGCTGGTCAACTCCTACCTGCGGCGCGCCGCCACACTGCAAGGGCCGAAGGCCGAGGCCGACTACCAGGCGGCCGTCCGCGCCGGCGAGTCGTTCCAACGCCTCCGCGACAACGCCGAGTCGCAGGCGCTGCTCGGCCAGGCGCTGCTCTACGCCAAGCAGTTCGTCCGCGCCGCCGCGCAGCTCGAACGCGCCGCGGCCTCCGCGGACGCGCCCGCCAACACCGACTACCTGCTCGGCTACGCGCAGGTGCAGGCCAAGAACTTCCCGAAGGCCGCGGCCGCGCTCGAACGCGCCGCCCAGCGCACGCCCGACAACGCCGACGTGTACCGCCTCCTCGGCTTCTCCTACGAGTCGGTGAAGCAGTACGCCAAGGCGCTCCAGGCTTACGAGCGGGGCCTGCAACTCGCGCCCGCCGACGAATACTTCAAGGAGTCGGCCGACCGCGTCCGCCCGTTCGCCAGGTAGGAGTTTTCAGTTTTCAGTTTTCAGTTTCCGGCGGCGGGTGTGTAGGTAGTTAAACCGTCACAGTGAAGGGGCGGGGCTTCGGCCTCGCCCCTTATTGTTGGGTTTGCCACTTATTTTCCGTCGCGGTGCGGGAGTAACGCACAGTCGTCGACCCTCTTCGTGGGCGCCGCGCGGTCGTTAACAGTCTTTCTCGACACGGAGGCCCGTGATGATTCGGCACGACAAGCTGTTCTTCTCCGGCGCGCTGGTGTTTTTGTTCGTCTGCGGGGCGGCGTGGGCTGCCGGCGGCGCGGGCGCTTCGGTCGGGTCGCGGGGCTCGGGCCAGGGCGCCGTGCAGAGTCCCCCCCGAGCCGGGCTCACCTTCGTCAGTGCGGTCGCCTTCAGCCGGGACGGCCGCCGGCTCGCGGCGCGGAGGTCCGAGGGCGGCGACATAGACGTGTGGGACTTCTCCGCGGGACGGCCGGTGCGGACGCTCCCGGACGGCGTGCCCCAGTCCGCGAAGCTGGCGATCAGCCCCGACGGCGGGGTCGTGGCGTCGGCGACGGGGAAATCAATAAAGTTGTGGGAAGCCGCGACGGGGCGCGAGCTTCGCGTCGTAGAGGTTGACGCCTCGGGGGTCGCTTACGGCCCCGACGGCCGCTGGCTGGCGGCGGTCAACAGCAACGGCGTGCGGCTGCTCGACGCCTCCACGCTCGCACCGGCGCACAACTTCGACTTCGGCGCCAGGACGCCCGGCAATAAACTGTCGTTCAATTCGATAACAATAGCCTTCAGCCCCGACGGGCGGCTGCTGGCCGCCGGCTCGAACAGGGACATTAAAATCTGGGACATCAACTCGGGCCGCCTGACGCGAACGATAACGAGGGACGAGCGCCCGCCTATGCCCCATCACGTCGTGACGCTCGGCGGCATCTCTTCGCTCTGCTTCAGCCCCGACGGCCGGCTGGTGGCGGCCGGGGGCGGCGCCCGCGAGGCGCGGACCTGGAACGTTGCCACGGGACGCGAGGTGCTCGCGTACAGCGTCAACGCCGTCAACTCCAACGTGATCGGCTTTGGCCGCGACGGGAAGACGCTGCTCACGCACGAGGTGTTCGTGGGTGGCGGCATCCACCCCGTCATCACCGTCTGGGATATAGCCGCGGCCAGGAAGATCGGGAGCATCCCGGTCAGCCACGCCATACTCGACGCCGTGGCCCTGGTGCCCGACTCGGACCGGCTGGCGGTCGGGGCCGCGGAGGGCGTGCAGGTCTGGGACATCCCGACGCAAAAGCTGCTGACGACCCTCGCGGCAGAGGGCGTGGGCGGCCAGCCCTTCGTGAAAGAGGTTTCGAGATGAGGCCCGCGCCCCACTCCGGCGGCGCGGGCCTCCCTTTTTTCGTGTCGGCGGGCCGGGCGGCGCGCGGGACCGGGGGCCGAACTCGCCGACTTAAAACTGGAAACTGAAAACTAAACGCTTGAAAGTCGGCCCCGGCAGCGTTAGCATCCGCGCATGAACAGCAAAAACATCTCGCGGGCGATTTCCGGCCTGGCGGTCGCGGCGGCGGCCGTAATCCTGCTGGCGGCCTCGGCGCAGGCGGCGAGCTGGCGGGGCATCGAGCCCTTCGCCTCGAAGCGGGCCGACGTGGAGCGCGTGCTGGGCGCGCCGGTCGCCGACCGCTACGCCGAGAACGGCACGCTCCAGTTCAACGTCTCGGGCGGGGCCGTGACCATCTTCTTCGTGACGGCGAAGTTCGTCGCCGCCAAGAAGCTCTCGCCGTCGCTCGAAGGCACGGTCTTGCAGATCGTCCTTCAACACCAGAGCGCCGCCGACACGCCAGAGTCGCTCAACCTCTCGGGCAACAAGGACTACGAACACAGGCGCGAAGGCAAGGTCGAGGTCTACACCAACGCCAAAGAGGGCGTGGCCTACACCTTCGTTGACGGCCGGCTCAAGACCACGCGCCACTTCTACTCCTCCGAACAGTTCCAGCGCATCCAGCGCGGCGCCTAGCCGGCGGCCTCCGCCGAAGGGCAGAGGGCCGCGCGGACTGCCGCGGGCGGGGTCGGCCTTCGCTTCCCGCGGCGGGTCGCGCGGTTGCCGCCTCCCCGACCCCGCGCGAGCCCTTTTTCCCGCCCGCGGCCCGCGCGGGTGCGCGGCCAGACGCCTCTTATGCTCTACCACAGCCGGTTGACACGGGCGCTCGAAGAGCGGCGCGCGGAGTTCGTACGCTTCGAGCACGCGCTACGCGACGAGGTGAGCGAGGCGGCCGCGCGCCTGTGCTCTCTGGCGGAACGGCCGGCCGCCGAGGTCGAGGCTCTGGCCGGCGGGCGCGCGAGCTTCCCCTCGGGCGAGCTCGACAGCGCGCGGGGAGTCGTCGTCCCCTTCGGGGCCGCCTGGCGCTCGCACGAGGAGGCGCGCCGCTGGGCCGTCGGCGCGCTCGCCGGCCGGACCACCTTCGCGGCCGACGGCAGCCAGGTCTTCCCCGGCCGCGAAGTCTCGGTGCCGGTGGCGGCCGTGCAGGTCGCATGGTTCGAGAACCCGCACGGCCCCGAGGGGCGCTACTTCAAGGACGTGCGCTTCGAGGTCATCCCGCCCGGCGAATTGCTCGGAAGCGCCCGCGCTTACGAGAGCCCCGAGCAGGTGGTCGGCTCGAAGCGGTTCGAGCTTGAGGCGCGGACCATCTGCGAGTTCCTCGAACGCAAGCGCGGCTGGCGCGCACGCGGCGAGCGGCTGCCAGTCGCCTTCCTCGACGGCACGCTCCTCATCTCGTCGCGCCGCAAGGAGACCGAGGTCGCCTTCTTCGAGCACTACGCCGCGGCGGCCGGCGAGCTGGTCAGACTTTCGCGCGAGACGGAGGTGCCGGTGGTCGGCTATATCGATCACTCCTACGCGCCCGACCTGCGCGACATGCTCGAAGCCCTCGACCCCGGCCTCGGCGCCGGCACGGTCTACGACGCGCAACTGCTGCGCGAGCCGGCAGGCGGGCGCGAGCCGCTGCTCGCTTCCTGGGGCGACCGCACGATCTTCTGGCTCTGTCGCCGCCGTAACTTCTCCGAGCGCCACTTCTACGACGCGGCGGGCCGGCCGCTGGTCGGCTTCGTCTACCTGCAAACGACCGGCGACGGCTACCCCGCGCGGCTCGACCTGCCGGCATGGGTCTACGAGGCCGGGCTGCTCGAAGAGGTGGTGGACGCCGTGCGGGCCGAGTGCGTCGTCGGCAACGGATACCCTTACGCGGTCGAGGCGGCCGACGAGGCGGCGCACATGAGCGGGCGCGACCGCGAGCAGTTCCTGCGCGCCGTGCAGGAGTTCGCCGCCGACAACAGCTTCGACCTCCGGCTCTCGCGCAAGGCGCTCAGCAAAAACCGGCGCCGTTGAGGGCCGCGCCGGAATCTGTCATTATCGTGGGCGTCTCCCGCGCGGGAAGCGTCGCCGGTTGTCCGGCGGCACGGGGGCCGAGAGAGGGGCCGGGCATGAGCAATCAGGCGGCACAACACAGGGGGGAAGCGGGCGGCGGGCGGGCGGCCTGCGCGGCCTGCGGCTCGGAGGCGCGACGCGACGCCGCGCGTTACTGCTCGACGTGTGGGCGCGCCCTCGGCCAGGACTATTTCCCGACCGAGTCTTTGCGCGCCTCTTACCGCTTCGCCCGCCCGTCAGCCGTGAAGGAGAGTGGGGGCGCCAGTGCCGGCACGCCGCGCGTCGCCCACGTCTCGGGCGCCGGCGCGGGGCGCGAGCGTCGCGCGGCAGAGGCGCCGCGGCGCAGGCCCGCGGGCGGGTTGACGCGGCCCGCCGACTCTGGCGCCGCGGGCTCGACGGCGCTGGCCTTCGCCACCTACGCGCTCGTCCCATACGTCGGCATCCTCTTCTGCCCCGGCGCGCTCGTGGCCGGCGGCATCGGCCTGCTGCGCTCCTACCGCACGCCGCAGGCAGGCGGCCGGCGCTCGTCGGCGGCGGCGCTCGCGCTCGCGCTCGTCATCCTCTGCGTGCAGCTCCTGCTGTGGTGGATTCTCTACAAGGTGCCGGAGTGGTCGGGCTCGTCCGGCCTCTGAGCCCGGCCCGCTAAACGGAATGACCAGGATCGCCAGGATAGTCAAGTCCAACTCGCACGTTGACTACGTGGCGCGCGTCGTGGACGAGCTGGACGCCGAGGCGCCGCCCGCGCCCGAGGAGTACGGCTTCGCGCAGTTCGTCAGCGTGCCCGTCTCGGACGCCGAGGAGGTGGTCGGCGTCGTCTACGACACGCAGCTCGCCAATCCCGAGTACGGCAGCTTCGGCCCACGCCTCTCGCCCCGCGAGGAGCTGAAACTCTTAAGTCCAGACTTCCTCAACGAGCAGGGCATCCTGCTCGGCGTGCTGCTCGTCGGCTGGCGCGAGCGCGCTGGCGGCGGCGTGGGCGGCGTGGGCGTGGCGGGCGGCGGGTGGTCGGCGCGCCACGGGGTTCCGCGCCGCGTCGTGCCGGTCGGGCAGGACGTGCACACGCTGCCCGACGCGGAGGTCTTCGCCTTCCATCAGGGCGCGGGCGGCCGCGTGCAGCTTCATTACTTCTCGCAGGCCCTGGCCCACGCCGGCCCGTTCGCCGTCCCGCTGGTCGAGGCCGTCATCGAGAAGCTTGAGCCGGCCTGCGACCCGCGCGAGCGCCAGCGCCTCTGCGTCCTCAGAAAGTCCCTGGTCTGGCAACGAACGCTCGGCGGGATGCGTCTGTAATTAACACACGCCCGAGAGAATCTGTCCGCCCGGAGGAGACCCATGAAAAGCAGTCAAGCGGCGCTCCTGTCGCTCGCCATCGCCCTCACCTTCGCGCCCGCCGCCTCGGCCCAGCGCCCGCGCGCCGTCTCGTCGCCGCCCGGCGCGTCGGCCCCGCCGCAGGCGCCGGCGCCGCAGTCGGCCAAGGCCAAGTACGAGGGCGGCATGATCGGCTACCGCAAGGCCGAGGGCTTCGTCGCCTTCGACGACGTGAACCGCCGCCTCGTCTTCCAGGACAAGCAGCGCCGCGAGGTCTTCCCCGTCGGCTACGACGTGATGCTCGCCATCTGGGCCGACACCAAGTCGCAGACCTCGACGGCCGGCCGCGTCATCGCCGGCACCGCGCCCTACGGCCTCGGCCTGCCCGCCCTGCTCCTCCGCGACAAGTCGCGCTACCTCGTCATCCGCTACAGCGACCCCGACACCGGGGCCGAGGGGCTCACCAGCTTCAAGCTCGAAAGCAAGGAGATGCTCCAGTCCTTCCTCCACACGCTGGCCCAAAAGGCCGAGCTGACGGCCCGCGGTGACGCCTACATCCGCCGCAAGACTCCTGCCGACGACAAGGCCAAGCAGACCACCAGCCCCGACTGAGGCGGCGACACGTCAAGGGCAAAGCGCGGGGGGCGGCGTAACTTGACGCCGCCCCCCGCTTTTAACACACGCCCCCGCGACGGTTATTCACCCCCGTGCGCGCGATAGGCGGAGAAGTTTCCGGACTCTATGTAAGCATCTGTGAGCAGAATGTACATCAGTCCGAAAGCTGAGAAATGCGCCAGATGGCGGTTGCCAACTTAGCCAGTTTTGCCTGTCTCAAGCTGACTTGCGACGGCGTCCACTCTGGGTACTGAGACACTTCGCGTGTCATGCCATACTGACTTGTTTGGTATATCAATTTCTTTTCAGAAAATGATTTGTTCTGGCAGTCGTTGTTCTTAGCCGATTCAAGGAGAGTGAGATTCCCTATGCGATAGATACTTTTCGCCTGCTCATCCTGACCGAAGCTTGATTCCCATTCGGCAAGTGGATTTTCCGGCAGTATATGTTCGATTGTGCCAGACTCATCCTCAAAATTTCGCTCCGTTCCGACCAGTTGATTCTCCAGGGCGTAGAGAATATAGCGCGCCAATTTTTTGTACCTCTTAGTGTTCAGTTCCTTCGTGGAGAAGGCGTTAGCGAACTCCTCATCACCAGGATAGATGTCCTCCAATTCGTGAGCTATCTGTGTGGCAGTGCTGAGCTTCCCATGAAACACCTTCTGGGCGGCACGGTTAAAGGCAATCTCTTGGTTATTCGGGTTTAGCCCGCCGATGATGTTGTAGCGAAACGAAATGATGGAGCAAAAGCGAAGAACCGCTGCAAATTCCGAAGATAGACGGCCGTAAGTCACTAACAGCAGCGAATAGGGCTGCGATACGTTGAAGATTTTCATCTCCAGCACATGTCTTCTGATTTCCTTGTCCCCCCCCCATAGTTCGTCGTACGGATTTTCTAAGGCCGCGTAAACGGCTGCCGCCTGCTCCACTTCATCGAGTAAAGTGAATGCCTGTTCGGCACCAGTCACAGATTTACGCAATGCCTTGAACAAACCGTCTTTGCGTACAAGCTCGTGACGGGAGTTCCAGTAGTAGCGAAGAAACTTAGGGAAGGCATCAAGGTCAGTTATCCGGATAATCCGTTGCCACTGATCTTTAGCTTGCTGCTTATCAACCTCACTCTGGGCGGTCAAAGACAGTAAATAATTCTTTAGTAAATCCGTAACAGTTAACTCAATGCCACGTGCGTTAAGGGTCTCAAAGACCGTGTAGGCGTTCAACTCGTCCTCGACGACGATCTGAATAAACATTAATTTTTCAGCAACTTGGTTCTGAATAAAATCCGCCAATTCCTCTCCGCTCACTGTGGGACCAAAATATTGTTCCAACTTCTGAGAAAAATAATTGAACGCCCGCCACAGTAATTTATCTGAATTCGACAGGCGATGTTTATTAAGCGGCGGTCGCAACTGGACAAGATAGGTACGATAGAAAGGATCGTTGTTCTCGTTCAAGCTTAGTTTGTTGGCGTAGCGTAGCGAGACGGCGTCTCTTTCACCTACGTACTGTGAAAGTAGTCTCTCCTTACGCTGCTGGTTAGCTTCCGAATCAACACCAGAGTCTATCAACTCCTGAATTTTTTTAATTACCGCCAGCGCAATGAGACTCAAGGTGGCTAACCGCTGCTGGCCGTCAATAGCATCGTATGATTTATCTTTATTATCCTTTAAAACAATCGCTCCCATGTAGTGCACAACCCGCATCTGATGGACCGTCAAAATGTCGACCCATAAGTCATCCCACTGTTCTTCGTCCCAGGAATAATCTCGTTGGTAGTCCGGAACTTTATACCTCCGCCCGTTGGCGAAAATGTCGTTCAGGTTCACTGTGTTAGTGTCCAATAAATTGTGTTTAGGCATTTAAACCCTCCTCTCAGGGAAAATCCTAAAAGAGAAAGCGGAAGCTTACAACGAAATGTAAGCCCCCACCCCTGTTTGAAGTAACTTTAAAAGTCGTGCCCCTCTTTATGAGGGGCGCCCTGGTAAATCTCGGCGCCCGACGAGACGAACTCGGCCGACTTCTCTCTCATGCCTTCGGCGAGGGCCGCCGCCTCTTCGAGCCCGCGGCTGGCGGCGTAGTCTCTTACGTCCTGCGTGATCTTCATCGAGCAGAAGTGGGGGCCGCACATCGAGCAGAAGTGCGCGAGCTTGGCGCCCTCGGTCGGCAGGGTCTCGTCGTGGTACTCGCGCGCCACCTCGGGGTCGAGGGCGAGGCTGAACTGGTCCTCCCAGCGGAACTCGAAGCGGGCCTTCGAGAGCGCGTTGTCTCGGAGTTGCGCGCCGGGGTGGCCCTTCGCCAGGTCGGCGGCGTGGGCCGCGAGCTTGTAGGCGATGACGCCGTCTTTCACGTCCTGGCGGTCGGGCAGGCCGAGGTGCTCCTTCGGCGTGACGTAGCAGAGCATGGCCGTGCCGAACCAGCCGATCATGGCGGCGCCGATGGCTGAGGTGATGTGGTCGTAGCCGGGCGCCACGTCGGTGACGAGCGGCCCGAGGGTGTAGAAGGGCGCCTCGCCGCAGACTTCGAGCTGGCGCTCGACGTTCTCCTTGACGAGGTGCATCGGCACGTGGCCCGGCCCCTCGATCATCACCTGGCAGTCCATCTCCCAGGCAATCTTCGTCAGCTCGCCGAGAGTTTCCAGCTCGGCGAACTGCGCCTCGTCGTTGGCGTCGGCGATGGAGCCGGGCCGCAGGCCGTCGCCCAGGGAGAAAGACACGTCGTAGGCGCGCATGATCTCGCAGATTTCGCGGAAGCGCGTGTAGAGGAAGCTCTCCTCGTGGCGCGAGAGGCACCACTTCGCCATGATCGAGCCGCCGCGCGAGACGATGCCGGTCGTGCGCCGCGCCGTCAGTGGGATGTAGGGCAGGCGCACGCCGGCGTGGATGGTGAAGTAGTCAACGCCCTGCTCGGCCTGCTCGACGAGGGTGTCGCGGTAGACCTCCCACGTCAGCTCCTCGGCCCGGCCTCCGACCTTCTCCAAAGCCTGGTAGATTGGCACGGTGCCGACGGGCACGGGCGAGTTGCGCAGTATCCACTCGCGCGTGGTGTGGATGTTTTTGCCCGTCGAGAGGTCCATCACGGTGTCGGCGCCCCAGCGCGTGGCCCAGCGCATCTTCTCGACCTCCTCTTCAATCGAGGAGGCGACGGCCGAGTTGCCGATGTTGGCGTTGATCTTGACGAGGAAGTTGCGGCCGATTGCCATCGGCTCGGCCTCGGGGTGATTGACGTTCGCCGGGATGATGGCGCGGCCCCGGGCCACCTCGTCGCGGACGAACTCGGGCGTGACAAAGGGCGGAATCGAGGCGCCGAAGCTCTCGCCGCGGTGGCGGTGGTGGAGCGAGCCGCGGTCGTCGCGCTCGCGCAACTGTTCGAGGGCGGCCTCGCGCCCCATGTTCTCGCGCAGCGCGACGAACTCCATCTCGGGCGTGACGACGCCGCGCCGAGCGTAGTGCATCTGCGTGACGCATGCGCCGGCCCCGGCCTTGAGCGGCCGGCGGCGCAGCCCCGGAAAGGGTTCGAGGCGCGACTTGTCCTTGTGACGCGCGAACTCGGCAGCGCCCGCCGTCAGGTAGCCGTCGTCCTGCGGCTGGACCTCGCGCCCCTCGTACTCCTCCACGTCGCCGCGCGCCAGTATCCACTCGCGGCGCAGGGCCGGGAGACCCGCGCGCACGTCGCCAGCAAATCCGGGGTCGCCCCACGGCCCCGAGGTGTCGTAGACGCGGACCGGCTCGTTCGGCTCGACGCGCCCGTCGGGCAGGCGCGTCGGCTGCAAGCTGATTTCGCGGAAGGGGACGCGCAGACCCCCGCGCCCGGCGTAGACGCGCCGCGAGTTGGGGAACTGCGCCGAAGGCTCGCGCCCGCCGCCCCCGCCCACGTTGCCGTCCGCGCCGTTCGTGACCGCGCCGCCCCCGCCCGCGCCGTCGGTCTCGTTAGTACCGTTAGTGGAGTTAGTGCCGTTCGTGCCGTTGGTGCTCATTCGGGAATCGCTCGCTTTCTCGCGCGGCGGGCCGGACCAGAGTCGCGCCCGCACGCCTCATAAGCCCGGGGGCCGTGCCCGCCCCGAAAAAGGTGCGGCGGACACGGCCCCCGTGGCTTCACCTCCCTTCGGCGGTATTAACCGCATCAGGTTCAAAGGGTCTCCTCGGGCGGCAGGGCCGTCGGGTGACGGCGGCCCCGCGCGCCTTCGGACTCTCAGCCCCGGCACGCCGCAAGTGGCGTGCGCGGTCGGCTCCCCCGTTAGACTAGCGACGAATTGTGAAAGGCCAGACTACTCGCCCCGCCCCGTCTTCACAAGCACCCAGATGACGTAGGCGTTGATGACCGTCCCGACCGGCATGGCGATGAAGAGGCCGACGATTGACATCACCCAGGCGACGGGGCGCGACCACCGGAGGTTTTCCAGCAGCCCGAAGGCCGAGGCGAAGAAGCCGAGCGCGAGCGCGGTCAGGATTACGCCGAGGGAGGTGGCGACCTCCTGCGTGACGACGACGACGGCCTGGCCCGTGTTGAACGCGAGGCCGGTCACCTTGCCCGCGAAGAGGATACCGGCGAAGGCCAGAAGGCCAAGGCCGAAGACGATCTGTAGAACTCCGGCGACGGTCCTGTGTTTCCTCATAGAAGCTCCTGTGAAGTGGGGGGTTGAAAACGTGTGCGAGAAGTGGGGCCGCGCCGCGCGCCCTCAGCCGCCGATGAGGCTCATGCTGCGCGCGGGCTGCTCGAAGTAGGTCTCGCTGATGTAATGGCGCGGCTCCTTGCGCAGGACGACTGAGCGGACGTAGTCGGCCAGTTCCTCGCGCGTGGCGCCCGCGCGGATCAGGTCGCGCAGCGAGTGCTCGGTCTTCGAGAAGAGGCACGTCCTGATCTGCCCGTCGGCCGTCAGCCGCACGCGCGAGCAGGCGCCGCAGAAGGGTTCGGTGACGGGCGCGATGATGCCGACCTCGCCCGGCGCGCCGTCGGCGAAGCGGTAGCGCGCGGCCGTCTCGGACCCGCGCCCCGCGCGCCGCTCGACCAAAAGGAACCGCTCGTTGATCGCCGCCCGAATCTCCGCCCCCGAGACCACCTGCTCGCGCGACCAGCCGTGGCCCGAGTCGAGCGGCATGTACTCGATGAACCTCATCACCAGCCCGTGCTCGCGCGCGAAGGCGGCCATGTCTGCCACCTCGCCGTCGTTGTGGCCGCGCACGATGACGGCGTTGACCTTAACCGGCACCAGCCCGACCCTCTTCGCCGCGCGGACGCCTTCGAGCACGCGCCCGAGCATGTCAACGCCCGTCATTTGGTGGAAGCGTTCGGGGCGCAGGCTGTCGAGGCTGATGGTCACGCGGTCGAGGCCCGCGGCCTTCAGGCCGGCGGCGCGCTCGGCGAGGTTGAAGGCGTTGGTCGTCAGCGCCAGGTCTTTGACGCCGGGCACGCGCGAGAGCCGGGCCACCAGCAGCTCGATGTCGCGGCGCAGCATCGGCTCGCCCCCGGTCAGCCGCACCTTCTCGACGCCGAGCGAGGCGAAGACCTCGACCGCCAGCTCGATCTCCTCGTAGGTGAGCATCTCGGACTTCGGTGCGGCGGGCGGCTC
Organism: Pyrinomonadaceae bacterium; assembly: GCA_035645715.1. GTDB lineage: Bacteria > Acidobacteriota > Blastocatellia > Pyrinomonadales > Pyrinomonadaceae > QHXN01. The sequence continues at coordinate 10,490 of DASQMB010000013.1, read as the reverse complement.
GCCGTGCGGCAGGCAATAGAAGCAGCGGAAGTTGCACCTGTCCGTCACCGACACACGAAGGTCTCGGATGGCGCGCCCGTAGGAGTCTGTGAGTAAAGCCTGCACCGGTAATCTTTCGGAGTCTTTCGAGCCGCGTGGCGAAGAAGTAAGGGGAATGATACGACGTGCCCGCCGCCCGCTCCAAACAGCCAGGGCGGGCGGCAAGTGAGACCCCGGCCGGGGCCGACGCTTGCCGCCCGCCCCTCACCGCCCGCTCACTGCGCCGCGAGTTGTGCGGCGGCGAGGTTCGCCCCCAACCTGTCGAGCAGCACCCGCAGCAGCGCGCTGCGCCTCTCCGTGATGCGCTTCTCTGCGGCGCGCAGCGCCTCCGGGTCGTGCTCGTAGTCCGGCTCCTCCGCGGCGGACTCTTCGGCGGCCTGCTCCGCGCCGCCGTCGTCGGCCCCCTGCTCGCTGTAAACGTCGTAAACCGCCTTCTGCCTGTACTCGGCGACGAGGCGGCCGACCTCTTCGTCGCCGAGGACGACGGCGAGCAACCCCAGCCACTGCTCGGCCACGTAAGGAGCCTCGGCCTCGACGCGCCGCAGTTGCGCCAGAACGAAGGGGGCGAGGCGCGAATCGCCGTAGTGTGCGACGACGCGCAGGAGCGCCCCCTCGCCTTCGCCCATCTCCTCGGCGGCAAAGAGCGAGTCGGCCAGCCTGCGCCGCTGGTCTTCGTTGAGCAGCTTGACCAGCTCGGCGTCGGGCTCCGTGAACCTCTGACGCGCCCGGAGCATGGCCGCGGCAGGCGGTTTCATCACAGTCACCTGCTCGGGGTCCGGCATGCCGATCCCGTCGGCCGCCTCAACCGGCCGCCCGCCGTCGCCGGCCGACACCGCGGCCCCGTCTGAGGCTGCGGCCTCCGCCCGACCCTCTGCGCCCCCCGCCGTCTCCGATGCGTCTCCGTCGCCGTCCGCCGCGCCGTCCTCCGCCTCGCCCGATTCATTCTCGGCGGCGGCCTCGGCGCTCAACTCCAACTCGTAGGCGCCCTCCCAGCGCGTCGCGGGCTGCTCGGCACATCGCACGAGCCATTCGACGAGGGCTTTCTTCTCAATCGGCCCGTGCGCGGTCAGGGCCGCCAGCTCCTCGATGCGCTTGAGGTAGAGCTTGAGAGCCTCTTCGGAGAGCGGCTTGGCGCCGTAGTTCTCGTCGTCGATCTCATAGCCCTCCGCTCCCCGGTCGAGGAAGACGAGCAGGCGCTGCCCCTCGACGAAGGCGGGCGCCTCCCGCTCCTCTTCCTCCTCTTCGGCGGGCCAGACGGAGCGGCTGAGGTGAACGACGTTCGGGCCGTCGCCCTTCACGTCCTCCGTGACGTGGAGCGTGACCCTCGTCAGCACCTCCTCGTCCCGTCGGCCGAGGATTTCGGTCGAACCGACGCGGACGACCGCCACGCGGTCGCTCATCTCGTAGAGCTTCCGCAGGGGCTGTGGCGGGATCACCATGGGGCAGGCGCGCGAAACCTGGATGATGGGGGCGGCAGACAGGGCGGCGCAGAGCGCGACCGCGGGCAGCAGGCGGCGGAGGGCGGACATATTTTCCTCCCGAAGAGAGCGGACCGAGAGCCAGCGAGGCGGCAACCCGACGCGACTGTTTACTGCGTCTGAGCCCTTAGACACCCCTCAGGCGGGAAATGTTGCAGCGCGCGGGGGCTCGGCGGGTGAAGGTCGCGCGGGGTCGCTCGCGGCGACATCAGGCGGCGACTTCAGGAAGGCTCGCCGTCGGCGCCGGCCGCCGGCGGAGGGGGCTCGGCGGAGGCGTTCGCCAGCAGCGCGCGGGCGTTGCGCTGGAGGCCGGCGAGCTTGGCGCGCTTGACGGGGCTGCGGCGGAAGCGTTCGACGTACTCGTCGTGCGTGAGCGCGGCGATCTCCGCGAGCGGGGGGTTGACGGCGCCCGCGCGCGGCTCGAATCGCGGCTCGTCGGTGGGCCGCTCGAAGCGGTTCCAGGGGCACACGTCCTGACAGATGTCGCAGCCGTAGAGCCAGCCTTCGAGCCTGGGCGCGACCTCGGCCGGCAGCTCCTCGGCGCGCAGCTCGATGGTCGCGTAAGAGATGCAGCGGCCCGAGTCCACGACGTAGGGCTCGACAATCGCGCCGGTCGGGCACGACTCGATGCAGAGCGTGCAGGTCCCGCAGTGGTCCTCCTCGCGCGCGCCGTCCGGTTCGAGTTCCACGTCGAGGACCAGCTCGCCGAGGAAGACCCACGAGCCGTAGTCGCGCGTGATGAGGTTCGAGTGCTTACCGATCCAGCCGAGCCCGGCCCGCACGGCCCAGGCTTTGTCCATCGCGGGCTGCGCGTCCACGCAGACCTTGCCCTGCGCGCCGGGCGCGAATTCCCGGACGCGCGCGAGCAGTTCGCGCAGCCGCTCGCCGAGCACGTCGTGGTAGTCGTCGCCCCAGGCGTAGCGCGAGATTTTGCCGGTCTCGGAATCTTCCCCGTGCTCGTGCGGCGTGTAGTAGTTGAGCGCGACGACGACGACCGAGCGCGCGCCCGGCAGCAGCTCCGAAGGGTCCGTGCGCCGCGCCGCGTCGCGCTCCATCCAGGCCATGCCGGCGTGGTGGCCGCGCCGCAGCCACTCTTCCAGCCTCGCGCGCTCGGCTTCGAGCGGCGCGGCCGCCACGATCCCGACCCTGTGGAAGCCGAGCCCGAGCGCGAGGCGCCGCACCTCGGCCGAGAGGGCCGCCGGTGATAACTCTTCTCTTCGCGTCTCGCCCGTCAAACTTCCTCGCCTCACCCTTCGTCGGCGGGCCGGCCCCGCCCCCGTCCCGCTTCAGACATCGGCCGCACGCCGCCGTGCCGGAACCCTCTGCCGGCGGCCCGTCTTCAGGTGTGCCGGGGCCGGCCTGATTTACCACGGAAAGTATAACAAAGCGTCACGAGGCCGAGGCCGCGGCGGGGGCGTGTTTGCGCCGCGCCGCCGGGGCGCGTTAATCTGGAAGCGTCCCCGAACTTCCCCTTTATTTCTATCCGCCGGGCCGGAGTCGTCAGGCCGGGGGCCGGGCGAGGTGAGATGCTGCCGCGCGAGCTGACAAACACCGAGGGCGAGTCTATCGAGGAGCAGGCGGGCCGCATCCTCTTCGTCGGCATGAGCGCGACGCGGCTCGACCGCCACCTGCGCGAACTGCTGCGCGAGGTGCGGCCCGGCGGAGTAATCCTCTTCGGGCGCAACGTCGAGTCGGCCGAGCAGGTCGCACACCTCAACGCGCAGATACGCGACGCGGCCGGCCCGCGCACCCTCATCGGTATCGACCAGGAAGGCGGCCTCGTGGACCGCTTCCGCTCGATCTGCGAGCCGATGCCTTCGGCCAAGAATGTGCGCACGGCTGGACGTGCCGACCTCGCCCGCCGCTTCGGCGCGACCTCGGCCCGCGTGCTGCGGCTGCTCGGCTTCAACATCAACTTCGCCCCCGTGCTCGACCTCTCGGGCGACAACGAAGACAACGGACTTCGTGCGCGCACCTTCGGCCAGTCGCCCGCGCTCGTCTCGCTGCTGGCCGGCGCCTACCTCGACGGGCTACAGGGCGGCCGGATCATCGGCTGCGGCAAACACTTCCCCGGCCTCGGCGGCTCGAAGGTCGATTCGCACCGGCGCCTGCCCGTCATCACCCATTCGTGGGAGGAGATTTTTCAGGCCGACCTCGTGCCCTTCATGGACCTGATGTTTCACCGGCCGGGCGAGCGCCTGCACACGGTGATGGTCAGCCACGCGGCCTTCCCAGACGTGTCGGAGTTTCTTCAGGCGTGGTTCCGCAAGACGGGCGAGCTGACGATAGAGGGGCTGCACGAGTTTCCGGCCACGGTCAGCGGCAACGTCGTGATGCGCCTGCTCCGGCAGGTCCTCAAGTTCGACGGCCTCGTCATCACGGACGACATGGAGATGGGCGCCGTCGTCCAGACGCTCTCGGTGTCCGACGCCTGCCTGCAAGCCGTCGAGGCCGGCTCGGACATGGTGCTCATCTGCGAGCGCGAGGAGAACGTCGTGGCCGCCCGCGACCGGCTGGTCGAGGCGATCAAAGAGGGCCGGCTCGGGCCGCGCCGCCTGGCGGCGGTCGTGCGCCGCACGGAGGCCGCGCTCCGGCTCGTCGGCGACCCCGAACAGTTCGACCCGGCCGAGTTCCGCGTTGCCTCCGAAGAGATCGCGCAGCTCAAGCGCGAGCTGAAGTCGGCCGAGGACAGCGGCGAGTACTCGCCGCTCTACGGCACGGAGGAGGGCGGCACCCGCCGGACCTCCAACTTCTGAGCGCCGCGCCCCCGTCTTGCGCGCCCCCGCCGCCGACGCCGCGTGGGTTGAGCTGGACGAAAGAAGGCGCGGTCGTGACAGGGTTGACGGGGCGGAGTCCGCACCCTGTCCGTCATCATTGGTCCTGCCCGACTTCAAGAACCCTCGGAGGTGACTTCGTTGAGACTGCTCCCGACTGCGCTCGCCCTCTCGCTCGCCCTCCCGCTGGCCCTCGTCCCCACTTCGGCCGGGCAGGACACGCGGACGCGCCCCCGGCCCGCCGCGCGTCAGGACCGTCCGCGGGCGACGCAGCGGACGCGCCCGCGCCCGGCGCCCACCCCGCAGGCACAGCCGGCGCCGCGGCCTCAGGCGCAAGCGACGCCGACCCCCGCGGCTTCGCCCGCGCCCGCCCCGCTGCCGCCGCCGCGCCTGCGCGCAGAGGACTACCGCGAGCAGGCCGCGCGCATCATCGGCGCGGCTCTCACGAGCGAGCTGGCCTACCGCCGGCTGGCTCACCTGACCGACCGCATCGGACACCGCCTGAGCGGGTCCGACAACCTGCGGCGCGCGATTGACTGGGCGCTCTCGGAGATGCGGCGCGACGGGCTCGACAACGTGCGCGCCGAGAAGGTGATGGTGCCCCACTGGGTCCGCGGGCGCGAGAGCCTCGAACTGGTTGCGCCGGAGCGGCGCGCGCTGCCGATGCTCGGCCTGGGCGGCAGCGTCTCGACCCCGCCCGGCGGCATCACGGCCGAGGCCGTCGTCGTCCGCAGCTTCGACGAGCTGGACGCCCTCGGCGAGCGCGTGCGCGGCAAGGTGGTCGTCTACAACGTGCCCTTCACGACTTACGGCGAGACGGTGCAGTATCGCAGCACGGGCGCCTCGCGGGCCGCGCGCCACGGTGCGGCCGCCGCGCTCGTGCGCTCCGTCACGCCCGTCAGCCTCCAGACGCCGCACACGGGCATGATGCGCTACGCCGAAGACCAGCCGCGCGTCCCAACCGCCGCACTCACCGTCGAGGGCGCGGAACTCCTGCAAAGGATGTACGACCGCGGCGAGCGGCCCAGGGTCCGGCTCTCGATGGAGGCGCGCTTCCTGCCCGACGCCGAATCGGCCAACGTCGTGGCGGAGCTTCGCGGGCGCGAGCGGCCGGAAGAGATCGTCCTCGTCAGCGGCCACTTCGACTCGTGGGACGTGGGGCAGGGCGCGCACGACGACGGCGGCGGCTGCATCGTCGCATGGGAGGCCGCCCGTCTCCTCAAAACTCTCAACCTCCGGCCGCGCCGCACCGTCCGCGTCGTGCTCTACACGAACGAGGAGAACGGCCTGCGCGGCGGCAACGCCTACCGCGACCAGCACCGCGACGAGCTGATTAACCACGTCCTCGCCGTCGAGTCAGACTCGGGCGTTTATCGTCCCGTCGGCTTCGGCCTCTCGGCACAGGCCCCGCCGCAGGCGCGCTCGGACGCGCGCGAGATACTGAGGCTGCTCGCGGGCCTGCGGGCCGACCGCCTCGGCGCGGACGGAGGCGGCGCAGACATCGGCCCCATCATGCGCGAGGGCGTCGTCGGGATGAGCCTCGACGTGGACGGCACGCACTACTTCGACATCCACCACACGGAGGCCGACACGCTCGACAAGGTTGACCCGCAGGAGTTCGCGGCCTGCGTCGCCGCGATGGCCGTCATGGCCTACGTCGCCGCCGAGATGCCCGACCGGCTCGACCGCTGAAGGGCCGGCCCCGCAAATCCGTTTGCAAATCTCCCGGCCGGTGCTAATCTCTCAGCCGCCTTAACCGACACCAATTCGTGGGGCGATTTCTCTCTTGAAGACGAACGGCAGTCCGCTCCTTCCGCTCCTTCTCGCCGGCCCGTGCGCGCGCACGGGCCGGCGCCCGCGTGCGCGTCTGCACGTCGGCGCCCTGGCGCCTTCGCTCCTCCTCGTCTCGCTGCTCGCGCCGGTTGTCGCAGCGCCCCGAGCGCAGGGTCGTTCCGTCACCGCGCCCGCCGCGCAAGCCGCGAGCCGGACCGCTCCTGCTCAGGCCGCTGCGACGCAGGACGAGGTGCAGCTACGCTCCTACGCGCCGCCGGCGAGCGGCCGCCTCGTCGTCGAGCCGAACGAGCGCGGGGGCCGAGCGCGCCTGACAGTGCTCGGGCTGGCCGAGCCGCAGACCGTCTCGCCCTACGCGCGGACCTACGTGGTCTGGGCCGTGAGCGGCGGCCGCGTCGTGAGGGTCGGCGAGTTGCGGCGCGACCGCGGCGGCAACGGCGGGCTCGCCTTCGACCGCCCCGCCGAGTTCGAGACCTACGGCGTCGTGGTCACGGCCGAACGCTCGGCCGAGGCCGACAAGCCCGGCGCACCCGTCCTCGCCACCCGCGCCGACGCCGCACGCACGCGCTTCCCGCCGCTCGCCCCGCCCGCGACGCCCCAGAGGCCCGCCGCCTCGCCGGCGCCCTCGGCGCCCGCGACTTCCCGCGTGCCGGCGAGGCCCGCGGCTTCTCCCACACCGGCGAGGACCACGACGCCCGCCCCCGACCGCGCCGGGAGGACCGCGCGGGCCGAACGCCCGGCCCCGCGCCCGCCCCGGACCCGCGGCGGAGACTTCTACGCCGAAGTTGACCGCGCCCTCGAAGCGAGCGGCGGCGGCCGCCTCATCGTGCTCGACGGCGGCCCCGGCGCCCCCGGCGCCCACGCCCGCGCCCGCGCAGCCCTCGCCGGCGGGCGGACCTACGTCCGCGCAGACTTCTCAGACGTGCCCCTGCCGTCAGCGTTCGGCGCCAGCGTCTACGTCCTCTGGGCCGTCATGCCCGACGGCCGCATCATCTACATGGGCAGCCTGCCCCCCGGCGAAGACCTCAACCGCGCCGAAATCTACGTCCGCGTCGACGGCCTCCCCTCGACAGACTTCTCGCTCGCCGTCACGGCCGAACGCCGCCGCCCGGCCCCGGTTCCCTCGTCCGAACGCGTACTCAGGTAGTTTTCAGTTTTTGGCCGGTAGTTTTTAGTTTTTAGTTGAAGAGGCTTCGCCTTCCTTCCATCAACTAAAAACTAAAAACTACCGGCCAGAAACTACCGACCCCGCTTCACCATTTACCATTCACCATTTACTATTCACTCATCTTTTAGCTCCGAGGAAGAAGATGGCGAAGAAGGGCTCTGTCCTCGTCGTAGACGACGAGGAGATCATGCGCGACGTTCTGGAGACGCTGCTCTCGGCCGAGGGGCATCGCGTTGACCTGGCGAAGACGGGCGAGGAGGGCATCGAGGCTTACGGCCGCCGCCCCTACGACGTGGTGCTGCTCGACGTTTCGATGCCGGGCATGGGCGGCCTCGCGGCGCTCGAAGAGATACTGAAGGCCGACCCCGAGGCCGTCGTCGTGATGATCACGGCCTACGCCACCTTCGACACGGCCATCGGCGCCTGGGAGCGCGGCGCCTTCGGCTGTATCCGCAAGCCCTTCCAGAACGAGCAGATCGTCTCGACGGTGGCGGCCGGCATCCGGCGGCGGCGCAAGGAGGAGGAGCGGCAGAACCTGCGCCGCGCCATGTCGCGCAGCGTCGAGCGCGGCATCATCGGCCGCTCCGAGAAGATGCAGGCCGTCTTCCAGCTCGTCGATCAGGTGGCCCCGGCCCGCTCGACCGTCCTCATCACCGGCGAGAGCGGCACGGGCAAGGAACTGGTCGCCCGCGCCATCCACATGCAGAGCCCGCGCGCCCCGCGCACCTTCGTCACCGTCAACTCGTCGAACATCCCCTCGGAGCTTTTAGAGTCGGAGCTGTTCGGCCACACGCGCGGGGCCTTCACCGGCGCCGTGGCGGCCAAGAAGGGGCTCTTTGAGGTTGCCGACGGCGGCTCGATCTTCCTCGACGAGATCGGCGAGATTCCGCCCGAGACGCAGGCCCGCCTGCTGCGCGTCATTCAGGAGCGCGAGTTCACCCCCCTGGGCGACACGACACCGCGCAAGGTCGACGTGCGCATCATCGCCGCCACCAACATCGACCTGCGCGAGGCCGTCCGCCAGGGCTCTTTCCGCGAAGACCTCTATTACCGCCTCGCGGTCGTCCCCATCGAGCTGCCCCCCTTGCGCGACCGGCGCGAGGACGTACTCGCCCTCGCCCAGCACTTCATCGGCAAGTACAACGAAGAGAACGGCCGCGACGTGTCCGACCAGCTCTCGCCCGAGGTGCTGGAACTGCTCGAAAAGTACTCCTGGCCCGGCAACGTGCGGGAGCTTGAGAACGTCATCGAGCGGGCCGTCGTCATCGCGCCCGGCCGCGAGGTGACGCGCCAGTGCCTGCCCGCCGACATCCTCGACCCGCAGAGGGCGCTCGGCCCCGCCTCGGCCTCCGGCGCCGGCATTGACCTCAGCCGCGGCATCAACTTCTACGACGAGGTGCGCCGCTTCGAGATCGACCTCATCCGCCGCGCCCTCGACCAGACCGGCGGCCACCAATCGCGCGCCGCACGCCTGCTCGGCATGAACGCCACCACCCTCAACTCCAAAATCAAGACCTACAACATCCAGCTCCGCAGTTAGAGAAGTTAAAGAGCGAGGGCGGCCGGCGAGAGATCGCGGAGCCCGCGTGGGGCCCTTCTCCCTCTACCGCGTCCTTTTCGCCCTCCCCTCCTCACTATTCACTAACCTCGGACCACCGTTTTCAACGTTTCTGATTTAAACTCTCGCGCGTGGAGACCACACACACGCCGATAGAGGCTCTGAGCGAGGGCGAGGAGCGGTTCGAGCGCGCGCGGCGGGCGGCGGGGTTCGCGCTGGCGCCGGCCGTGTTCGCGGCCGTCTGGCTGTTGCCGCTCGCGGGGTTGAAGCCCGAGGCGCACAGGCTGGCGGCGGTGATGGCGGCGGTGATCGTGCTGTGGGTGACGGAGTCGCTGCCGATGCCGGTGACGGCGCTTCTGGGCGCGGCCGCGTGCGTGGTGCTGCGGGTGGCGCCTGCGCGCGACGTGTTCGCGCCGTTCGCCGACCCGCTGATCTTCCTCTTCATCGGCTCGTTCATCCTGGCGCGGGCCATCTTCCTGCACCGGCTCGACCGGCGACTGGCCTTCGGCGTGCTGTCAATGGGCTGGGTTGGGGCGCGGCCGTCGCGGATACTCTTCGCCTTCGGCGCCGTGACGGCCTTCCTCTCGGCGTGGGTCTCTAACACGGCGACGACCGCCATGATGTTCACCATCGGCATGGCGATCCTCTCGTTCCTCTTCGAGCGCGAGAAGGACGGCGGCCCCGCCGTCAGCCGCTCCTACGCGACGGCGCTGATGCTGATGACCTCGTTCGCGGCCTCCATCGGGGGCTTAGCGACGCCCATCGGGACGCCGCCCAACGTCATCGGCCTCTCGTTCGTCAGGCAGTTGACGGGCGCCGAGTTTCCCTTCTTCAAGTGGGCCGTGATCGGCGTCCCCGTCGTGGTGGTCCTCTTCCTCTGGCTCTACGTTTACCTCAACTGGCTCTCGCCGGCCGGCGTGCGCGAGATCGAGGGCAGCCGCGAACTCATCGCACGCGAGCGCGACCGACTCGGCGCCTGGACCGCGGCGCAGCGTTCGACGCTCCTGGCCTTCCTCGTCACGGTCACGCTGTGGGTCGTGCCCGGCTTTATCGCGCTCGCGGCGGGCGACCAGAGCGCGGCCTACCAGGGCTTCAACCGCAGCGTGCCCGAGGCCGTGGCGGCGCTCGTCGGCGCCGGGCTGCTCTTCCTGCTGCCGGGCGGCGGGGGGCGGCGTGCGATCAACTGGGAGGAGGCGGTCAAGATCGACTGGGGCGTGGTCCTGCTCTACGGCGGCGGGCTCACCCTCGGCGTGCTCTCGTTCCAGACGGGGCTGGCCGAGGCTGTCGGGCGGGGCTTGACGGGGCTGCTCCCGGTGAGCGGCGGGCTCGGCCTGCTGTTCGCCGCGACGCTCGTGGCCGTCATCACCTCCGAGGCCACGTCGAACACGGCCTCGGCGACGATGGTCGTGCCCGTCGTCATCGCCATCGCCAAGGCACAGGGCGCAGACCCCTTAGAGCCCGCGCTCGGCGCGACGATGGGCGCCAGCCTCGGCTTCATGCTGCCGGTCTCGACGCCCTGCAACGCCATCGTCTACGGCTCGGGCCTCATCCCCATCTCGCGCATGATCCGCTACGGCTTCCTGCTCGACGTGGTCGGCGTCTTCATCATCGTCGCCCTCGTCCGCCTGCTCGTACCTTTCTTAAGAGCGTGACGAGTGACGAGTGACGAGTGACAAGAAATA
>DASQMB010000012.1:0-66672 GCA_035645715.1 Pyrinomonadaceae bacterium | reverse complement strand
CTTGCGGTGGAGCTGGATGAAGACCTCCTGGGTGAGGTCCTCGGCCTCGGCCGTGTTGGCCGTCATGCGCAGGCAGAGGCTGTAGACGCGGCGCGAGTGGCGCTCGTAGAGCTCCTCGAAGGCCAGCATGTCGCCGCCGGCAGACATCTGCGCCAGGGCGTAATCGGTGGCGGGCTGGGCCGCGTCGGCCGAAACGTCGCGCTTGGTGGCGCTCTGGATGAAGGGGTAGGAGGTTACTTCTGACATAGGTTTCTCCTGTCTCGCGGGTCGCCCGCTGCCGCCGCCGGACCGGCCGCACCCGACTGTCGGGGCAGGCGGTCCGGGTCGGCAACTATTTGCAATAAAGATGCCAGTCTCGCGCGGCCGGAAGGGCACCGTAGTGACGGCTTTTCCGACCCTTTTCGCGGGATTTGGCGGGCCGCGGCGGGCCGGCAGCCGAAAGCGTGTATCCGGTACACGAGACGGGAGGCGACCGCCTGGGGCGGCCGTGGCCGGCGTACCGAACGGCGGCGGTCAAAGTGAATCTTGACAGGCTGACTTCAGGGGCATAAACTTGCCGACACTTGGACAATCCGATCAGGAGGCTGTACACGGACCGTCCCGCTACACTGGGGTTTGAGACGTGAGAAGAACCAACCACTCGGTTCTCTACAGTAATCGGTGACAATTGCACCGTCTCCGCCAATATGGGGAGGGCTTCCGACCCAGCGAACCGCCCCCGCAAGCCTAAAAAACTTGTGTGGGGCGATGTCGCGTCTGGCCTCTTTTCCCGGCCGCGCTCAACGGACGTAAATCGGGTTCGAGATGATCCAGGGCTTGCCTTCGAGCAGAGGGCCGAGCCCGTCCAGGTAGACCTCCACGCGGTAAGCGCCCCTCTCGTCCGCCATCACCTCGGCCGTCGTCGTCTCCGGCACTTCGCGGAACGCCCGCCCGTCTCTGAAGAAAACAAACCTGGCTTTGACCGGCGACCGCGCCGACAGGCGGACCGCCTCGCCCACGGTAGGCCGCACCTCGTCTCCCATGCCCTGTATCGCCGAGCCGAGAGCGGCCGTGAAGCGGAAGCCGCCCGCGTCGCCGAAGATGTCGAAGCCGACGTATGAGCGGCCGGCGCGGAGGGCTTCGAGCACGGCGCCGGCCGTCGGGGGCGTGCCCTTCGGCAGCAGCACGCGGTTGCGGACGACGCGGAAGCTGCGCTCGTAAGGGTCCAGGTAGAACTTGAGGAGTGGTTTTGCGCCGCCGCCGAGGCGGAAGCCGACGTTGGCGTGCGAGTCGTTGCCGGCCAGCGCGGCCAGGCGCGAGCCGCCCGCTGCGTTCAACTCGTCCCACTTCCGCAGCGCCGCCTCCGGCCTCCGGTAGAAGGTGGCGAAGAGCAGGTCGGGGTAGCCCCAGTATGACCAGAGGCCGTCGAAGAAGAGGCGGGGGTAGCTGATCTCCTTCGTGTTGGTGAAGAGGTTGTAGACCTCCACGGCGTCGTAGCCGGCGAAGTCCCAGGCGCGGACCTGCCCGGGGTAGCCGATTGCCGACAGTCTGCCCTCGGCGCTGGCGCGCCTGATGAGGTCGGAGACGGGCGTGTGGTCGGCGGCAGGGGCCGGCGAGGCGAAGCCGGGGGCGACGAAGAGGCGCTCGCCTCCGGCCGCCACCAGCTCGCTGCCGCCCACGAAGATGACGCCCTCGTGCGTGCCCGAGAGCGTGGCCTCGGCCGTGTTGACCCCGGCCGCGGGGTGCTCGGTCATGACGACGAAGGCGAGGCCGTTGGCGCTCGCGGCGGCGACGATCTCCCCGAGCGTGCCGGGGCTGTGGCCGCCCAGCGACGAGTGGACGTGGAAGACTCCGGGGTGGTCGTCGAAGGGGTCTTCCGGCGGGGCGGGCTGGCGCGAGGCTTCGAGCGCGCGGATATTTTCGCGGAGCCGGCTGAGCTGCCAGCGGCGGTAGATGAAAGGCGCCTGCGAGAGGACGAGCAGGGCGACGAGCGCGAGCGCGACCTTTCTCCGGCGGCTCATCTCACGCGCCGTTCCCCTCTTCGATGAAGTCCACCGAGGCGACGTGGGCGCTGATCTCGCGCCCCAGGGCGGCGACCTTCTCGTGTTCGGGGTGGACGGTGTAGGCGTCGAGCGCGGCTCGATCCTCGAAGGTGGCGACCAGGCCCGTGTCGTAAGAGCGCGGCAGGCCGAGCACGTCCGCGCCGACGGCGAAGCTCAGGATGCCGGGCACGAGTTCGGGCAGGCGGCGCAGCCGCGCGACGTGCTCGCGCCTCCGCTCTTCGTCCACTCCGGCCGCGTACTTCCAGACGACGATGTGTGTCAGCAAAGTTCTCCTCACCTCAGTCCGTCGAGTTTTTGGTTGAGTAGGTGCCAGAGGCTTTCGACGTGCCCCTCGGCCGTGCGGACGTTGCCGACGGCGAGCCGCAGCGTGAACGCCCCGCCCAGCTTTGTGTGCGAGATGAAAGCCTCGCCCGTGGCGTTGACCTCGTTCATCAGAAGCTCGTTGAGCGTGTCGAGCCGGGCGGCGCGTCCGGCCCCCCCGTCGTCATGCGCGCCCGCAGCCTCGACGGCCGGGGCGGCGCGGAAGCAGACGGTGCTGAAGGGCACGGGCGCGAGCAGCTCCCAGTCGGGCGACTCTTCGACCCACGAGGCGAAGAGTCGCGCGAGGCGGCAATGTTCGCGGATGCGTGCGGCCAGCCCCTCGGCGCCGAAGTAGCGCATGACCATCCAGAGCTTGAGCGAGCGGAAGCGCCGCCCGAGCTGGACCCCGTAGTCCATCTGGTTTCGCACGGCTTCGGCGTCGCCCTCGCTCGTGCGCAGGTACTCGGGCACGAGCGAGAAGGCGCGGCGCAGCACCTCCATCCGGCGGCAGTAGAGCACGGAGAGGTCAATCGGGACGAAGAGCCACTTATGCGGGTTCGTGACCACGGAGTCGGCGCGCTCGCAGCCGCGGAGGTGGTCGCGGTACTCGGGCGCGACCGCGGCCGAGCCGGCGTAGGCGGCATCGACGTGCAGCCAGAGCCCCTCGCGCTCGCAGATGTCTGCGATCTGCTCGACCGGGTCCACGCTCGTCGTCGAGGTGGTGCCGACGGTGGCGACCGCGCAGAAGGGGAGCAGGCCGGCGCGCCTGTCCTCCGCGATTGCGGCGGCGAGCGCCCCGGGCCGCATGCGGAATTCCGAGTCGGTCCCGATCTTGCGCAGCGAGCGCTGGCCGAGGCCGAGCGTGAGGACAGACTTCTCGACTGATGAGTGGGCCTGCTCGGAGCAGTAGACCCGGAGGAGCGGCAGGTCCGGGCGCCCGCTCAGGCCGTCCTCGCGGGCGCGGACGCCGGCGGCCTCGCGCGCTGCGGCGATGGCGTGCAGCGTCGAGACGGAGGCGGTGTCGTAGATGATGCCGTCGAACTCCGCTGGCAGACCCATCAACTGCCGCAGCCAGGAGAGGGCGACCTCCTCCAGCTCGGTCGAGGCCGGCGAGGTGCGCCAGAGCATGCCGTTGACGTTGAAGGCCGCGGCCAGCAACTCGCCGAGGATGCCGGGCGCCGAGGCCGAGACCGAAAAGTAGGCGAAGAAGGCCGGGTGGTTCCAGTGGGTCAGGGCCGGGACGACGAGCCCTTCCACGTCGGCCAGGATGTCGGTCATCGGCTCGCCGCGCCCGGGCGCAGAGGGCGGGAGGGCCGCGCGGAGTTGTCCCGGCGCGGTCTGCGCCAGCACAGGGTAACGCTCCGGGTGTGCGAGATAATCGGCGATCCAGTCAACGACCTGGCGGCCGAAGCGTCTGAAGTCTTCGGCGCTCATGTCGCCGAGCGGGGGCGCCGTGCCGGCCGCCTCGGGCGCGGCGTCCGTGTCGGTTGCTTTCGTCATCCTCTCGGCTCTGCGGCTCGAACGCGGTTCATCGAGAAGGCTCGGGCCCGGATTTAAGCTAGATGGGACTGACCCAGATTAAAGCAGTTTCGGCGCGCAGGCCAACGGCCGGGGCGCCCGACCGCCGCGCCGGAGAAGCCGAGGCGCGGGAGGGACAGGCCCCCGCCCGGACTCGGCCTCACACCGGCGCCCGCTTCGCCCCACACACATCTTTATTCTGAGGCTCGACACGTCCGGTTAAATCGGTATAATGCGCGTGCGCTCTGCATCCGCCCGCGCGCCGGGACCAATCACTACAGCGAACGACGCTCCTCCGCTTTCGATGCAGGGCGCCAGCTCAAACATACCTACGCGAGTGAGGCCACATGACACTTCGGAAACTGTTGTCGCTTCCGCTGCTTTCTGCCTGCCTGCTGTTCTTGATCGCGCCGGCGCTCGTGCTCGCGCAGGATTCGCCGCCGCCGGGCGGCCCGCCGCAGCCCGGCAGCGCGGCCGAGGCCGGGGTTTCGCCGAGCCCTTTGCCCATCACGCAGCAGAGGCCCGAGGCCGAGGATCAGCAGGCGACCGGCTTCATGGCGCAGGCCGACCGCGCGATGGGGGCTGTCAACGGCGTCATCGCCGCCTTCTTCTTCTTCGACGTGATCTTCTGGGACGACCCGGCACCGAGAAAGGGCGTCAGGCTTCCACTGGTGGTCCTGTGGCTGGTGCTCGGCGCGATCTACTTCACCATCAAGATGGGGTTCATCAACTTCCGCGCCTTCGGCCACGCGATTCAGGTCGTGCGCGGCAAGTACAGCAACCCGAACGACAAAGGCGAGGTGACGCACTTCCAGGCTTTGAGCGCGGCGCTGTCGGCAACCGTGGGCCTGGGTAACATCGCGGGCGTCGCCATCGCCGTCAGTCTCGGCGGCCCCGGCGCGACCTTCTGGATGATCATCGCCGGGCTGCTCGGCATGTCATCGAAGTTCGCCGAGTGTACTTTGGGTCAGATGTACCGCGAGACCAGGCCCGACGGGCGCATCATGGGCGGCGCGATGTTCTACCTCTCGAAGGGACTGGCCGAGAAGGGCTGGGCGAGGCTGGGCAAGGTGCTGGCGGTGATGTTCGCCATCCTCTGCATCGGCGGCTCGGTGGGCGGCGGCAACAGCTTCCAGGTCAACCAGTCGCTCGGCGCCTTGCAGGAGACCGTCCCCGTGCTCGCCACCTACCCGTGGGTCTACGGATTGATCATGACGGTGCTGGTCGGCGTCGTCATCATCGGCGGCATCCGGCGCATCGCCAACGTCACCGAAAAGATCGTGCCGCTGATGTGCGGCATCTACGTGCTCGGCGCGCTCGTCATCATCCTCGACAACGTCGGTCGCGTGCCGGCGGCCTTGGCCGCCATCTTCACTGAAGCCTTCTCGCCCGACGCGGCCTACGGCGGCCTCATCGGTGCGATAGTCGTCGGCTTCCAGCGCGCCGCCTTCTCGAACGAGGCCGGCGCGGGCTCGGCGGCCATCGCCCACTCGGCCGCCAAGACCGAGTACCCCGTGCGCGAGGGGATCGTGGCGCTGCTCGAACCCTTCATTGACACGGTGGTCGTCTGCACGATGACGGCGCTCGTTATCGTCATCACCGGCGCTTACAACAACCCGGCCTACGCCGACCTGGTCGCGGGGAACAAGGGCGCGGCCCTGACCTCGCGCGCGATGGGCGAGCATCTGACGTGGTTCCCCTACATCCTCTCGGCCTGCGTCTTCCTGTTCGCTTACTCGACGATGATCTCCTGGTCGTACTACGGAGAGCGGTGCTGGGCCTGGATGTTCGGCGACAGCACTTCGCAAATCTACCGCATCATCTTCCTCGTCTTCGTCTTCCTCGGCTCGATCATCACCGCCGCCAACATCCTTGATTTCGGCGACCTGATGATCCTCGGGATGGCCTTCCCGAACATCCTCGGCGTCTTGATCCTGAGCAACAAGGTCAAGGCCGCGCTTCAGGATTACTGGGCCAAGAAGGAAGCAGGCGAGTTCAAGGCATACAAGTAAGCGCGGCACCCCGGCGGCGGCAACTCCCGACGCCGCCGGGGTGCTGCCCTGCACGCACGCACGACGACCCGCGCCGCGACGGGGCGCCCGCCATCAGAGTCGAGGCCCCGTCGCGGCGCACTTTTTCCCGTGCCGTCTGATCTTCCACGCAGGCGCCGCCCCGCGCCGCTCCCCTCCCGTCCGATGAAAGTCGCCCTTAACGCTCTGGCCGCCCTGCTCGCGTGTGCGCTGCTCGCGTCCGGCTGCGGGAGGGCGGATGTCAGCGAGTCCGAACCCGGCCCGCGCCCGACGCCCCCGCCCGAGAGGGTCAGGATCGGCGCCGTCCTCGCCCTGACCGGCGCGACGAGCCAGTACGGCCTCTCGGCCTACAACGGCATGAGCATGGCGGTCGAGGAGGCCAACGCCGAGGGCGGGGTCGGCGGCGGCCGCGTCGAGCTGATCGTTCAGGACACGCGCTCGGATTTGGAGGAGACGCGGAGGGTCGTCCGCCGTCTCGTCGAGGATTACAACGTGGCGGCGCTGCTCGGCGAGGTGACGAGCGCCCGGACGCTGGCCGCCGCCGAGGTCGCGCAGGAGCTGGGCGTCGCGCTGCTCACGCCCTCGGCCACCAACCCTGAGGTGACGCGGCGCGGCGACTTCGTCTTCCGCGGCTGCTACACGGACCCGTTCCAGGGCGCGGCCCTCGCGCAGTTCGCCGCCCGCGACCTGGGGGCTAGCCGCGCCGCCGTCATCTCCGAGCGCGGGCAGGAGTACTCGGCCGGGCTGGCGCGGTACATCCGCGAGGAGTTCGAGCGGCAGGGCGGGGAGGTCGTCTTCGAGGGCGAGTACGAGCCGGGCGCGGACGACTTCGCCGGCCTGCTGGCTCGCGCGGCCGAGGCACGCCCCGAGGTGGTCTTCGTCCCCGGCTACTACCTCGAAGCCGGGCTGCTGGCGCGCGAGGCGGGGCGGGCCGAGCTGGGCGCGCCGCTGGTCGGGGGCGACGGCTGGGACTCACCGCGCCTGGCCGAGCTGGGGGGCGAGGCCCTGGCCGGCAACTATCTTTCGAGCCACTTCGCGGCCGAGGATGAGAGCCCGCGCGTCGCTCGCTTCGTCGGGGAGTACCGACGCCTCTACGGCTCGGCGCCCGACTCGTTCGCCGCCACGGCCTACGACGCCGCACGACTCCTGCTCGACGCCGTCGCGCGCGCCGGCAACCTCGACCGCCGCGCCGTCCGCGACCATCTCGCCGCCACCCGGGCCTTCCCCGGCGTCACCGGCGACGTGACCTTCGACCAGAACGGCGACGCCCTCAAGCCCCTGGTCCTCATCCGCCTCGGCCCCCACGGCGCGCGCGAGGTCGTCCGCCACATCGCGCCCTCGGACCTGCTGCCCGAGCCTACACCGACGCCGAGCCCCACGCCGCAACGCCGTCGCCGCCACCGCGCCCGCTAATCCCCGATAGTGCCGCCGCCTTCGCCCCCTGCACCGGCCGCCGCGCCGAGCGAGGCCCTGGCCTCGGCCAGCGCCTCACGCACCCGCTCGGGCGCCGTGCCGCCCCGCTGCGCTTTGGTGGCGAGCGTCTGTTCGAGCGACAGGGCCTCGTAAACGTCCTCGCCGACGAGCGGCGAGAACTGTCTCAGCTCTTCGAGGTCCAGCTCGTGCAGCTCCCAACCCTTCTCCAGCCCGTAGAGGACCATCCGCCCGACCGTGTCGTGCGCCTCGCGGAAGGGCACGCCCCTGCGCACGAGGTAATCGGCCATCTCGGTCGCGTTCATGTAACCGACCGCGGCCGCGTCGCGCGCACGCCCTTCGTGCACTCGCACGTGGCGCAGGACCGTGGCGGCCACTTCGAGCGACGAGCGCACCGTGTCGGCCGCGTCGAAGACGGCCTCCTTGTCCTCCTGCATGTCCTTGTTGTAGGCGAGCGGCAGCCCTTTCATGGTCGCCAGCAGCGCCGCCGTGTGGCCGAAGACGCGGCCGGCTTTGCCGCGGACCAGTTCCAGCGCGTCCGGGTTCTTCTTCTGCGGCATCAGGCTCGAACCCGTGGCGACGGCGTCGCCCAGCTCGACGAACCCGAACTCGACCGTCGAGTAGATGATTAAGTCCTCGGCCAGCCGCGAGAGGTGGACCATGACGAGGCTCGCGGCCGCGGCGAACTCGACGCAGAAGTCGCGGTCGCTGACGGCGTCGAGGCTGTTGCGCGAAACCGCCTCGAAGCCGAGCGAGCGCGCCACCGCCTCGCGGTCCACCGGATAGCTCGTGCCGGCCAGCGCCGCCGACCCGAGCGGCAGCACGTTGACCCTCCGCCTGACCTCAAGCATCCGCTCGGCGTCGCGCCCCAGCATCTCGAAGTAGGCCAGGCACCAGTGGGGCCAGAGGACGGGCTGCGCGCGCTGGAGGTGCGTGTAGCCGGGCAGCACCGCGTCCGGGTGCGCCTCGGCGAGGTCCAGTAGCGCGAGCCGGGCGCCGTCGAGGGCCGCTGCCGTGCGGTCGATCTCGCCGCGCAGCCAGAGCCGGAAGGCCGTCGCCACCTGGTCGTTGCGGCTGCGTCCCGTGTGGAGCTTGCGGCCGGCGTCGCCAACTAGCGCCACGAGCCGCGACTCTATGAACGAGTGCACGTCCTCGGTCGCGTCGTCGTCGAAGAAGGCCGCGCCCTCGCTTTCGGCACGGCCGAGCAGGGCGCGCAGGCCGTCCGCGACGCGCGCGGCCTCCCCGTCGCTCAGCACGCCCGCCGCGCGCAGAGCCTCGCAGTGCGCGCGGCTCGCCTCCACGTCGGCCCCGAACAGTCGCCGGTCGAAGCCGAACGAGCGGTTGTAGCGGGCGAAGCCCTCGTCGGTCCGCCCCTCGAAACGCCCGCCCCACAACTTACGCGTGTCTTCCATCCGCCCTCCCACTTCGATTGTCCGTTCACCCAAATCGCCCGGCCGCGCCCACCCTGGGCCGGCTGGCCGTGCAGAAAATTGCCGCGCTTCGTGCCCCGCAGGTTGCGCAGCAGCAACTCGGCTGCTATTTTATGCATCCATGCAGACGTTATGCAAATCAACTGCATAAGCATGCGCCGAGGTTTTATGGACAAAGAGAAGCGGCAGCAGAAAATTCTGAGTCTGATCCGGGCGCGGCGCGTGGCGACGCAGCAGGAACTGACCGCGCTGCTCGAACGCGCCGGCATCCCGGCCACACAGTCGAGCGTCTCGCGCGACCTCGAAGAGCTGGGCGTGGTCAAGCAGCGCGGGGTTTACACGCGGCCGGTGGCGAGCGGCGCGGCGGCGGCGCGCGGTCTCGTCTCACTCGACCCGGCGGGCGACTGCCTCGTGGTCGCGCGGTGCGAGCCGGGGCTGGCGTCGGCGGTGGCGGTCGAGATAGATCGCGCGGCGCTGCCCGAGGTGGTCGGGACGCTGGCGGGCGAGGACACGGTCTTCGTCGCCGTCTCGCACCGCAAGGCGCAGCGCGCGGCGCTGAGGCGCATCATGGAGCTGTTCGCCTGAGCAGCCGGAGGGGGGCGGGCCGTCCGGCCCCCGGCTTGACACCACGAGAGGGAACGTCGTGACGGAACGGAAGATCAAGAAGGTCGTGCTGGCCTACTCGGGCGGACTCGACACGTCGGTCATGCTGCACTGGCTGCGCGAGCGGTACGGGTGCGAGGTCGTCTGCTACTGCGCGGACGTGGGTCAGGGCGAGGAGCTGGCGGGGCTGGAAGAGAAGGCTCTGAAGACCGGCGCGTCGAAGCTCTACGTCGAGGACCTGCGGCAGGAGTTCGTCGAGGAGTACGTCTGGCCGGCGGTCAAGGCCAACGCCGTCTACGAGGGCGTTTACCTGCTGGGCACGAGCCTGGCGCGGCCCGTCATCGCCAGGCGGCAGATAGAGATTGCGCGGCAGGAGGGCGCCGACGCCGTGGCCCACGGCGCCACGGGCAAGGGCAACGACCAGGTCCGCTTCGAGCTGACCTACTACGCGCTCGAACCCGGCATCCGCGTCGTCGCCCCGTGGCGCGAGTGGGAGTTCAAGGGCCGGAGCGACCTGATCGCCTACGCGCGCGCCCACGACATCCCCGTCACCGCCACGGCCGAGAAGCCCTACTCGACCGACCGCAACCTGATGCACGTCTCCTACGAGGGCGGCATCCTCGAAGACCCCTGGGCCGAGCCGCCCGCCGACATCTTCCAGATGACGGCCGCGCCGGAGTCGGCGAAGTCGGAGGCCGAGTACCTGACAGTCGGGTTCGAGCGCGGCGCACCCGTCACCCTCGACGGCGAACGACTGGGCGCGGTCGAGATGCTCTCGGCCCTGAACCGCAAGGGCGGCGAGCACGGCATCGGGCGCGTCGATCTGGTCGAGAACCGCTTCGTCGGGATGAAGTCGCGCGGCGTCTACGAGACGCCGGGCGTGACGATTTTGCAGGCGGCCCACCGCGCGGTGGAGTCGCTCACGCTCGACCGCGAGGTGTTGAGGATGCGCGACGCGCTGAGCCTGAAGTTCGCCGAGAGCGTCTACTACGGCTTCTGGTTCGCGCCCGAGAACGAGCTGATGCGGCGGTTGATTGACGAGACTCAGGTCGCGGTCAACGGCGAGGCGCGCCTCAAGCTCTATCGCGGCAACGTCACGGTCGTCGGCCGGCGCTCGCCCGACTCGCTCTATCAGGAGCGGCTGGCGACCTTCGAGGCCGACACGGTCTACGACCAGCGCGACGCCGAAGGCTTCATCAAGCTCAACGCCCTGCGCCTGCGCACGCGGGCACAGGGGATGGCGAAGAGTTGAGCGGGGAAAGGGAAGGGGTGAGAGAGGTGGAACAGCTCGGGGTGGAAATCAGGGTTGTCGAGGCCGACAAGATCGGCTCGGTCGTGTCGGGGCTGGGGCTGCCGAAGACGCTGGCCGTGGTCGGCGTGCGCCGGCCGGGGCGCGCGGGCGACGCGGTGGTGGTCCGCGCGCTGACCGACAGCGCGACCTACAACCAGCTCGAACTGCCGACGGGCCGCCTGGCGAAGGTCAACCCGGGCGACGTGCTCGTCGGTGCCCTCGGCCGCCGCCGCGCGCTGAAGGGCTTCGTCGGCGACGTGCCCGAGACTGTCGGGGCCGGCGACCGCCTGCACCTGCTCAACATGGGCGGCGTGATCGGCCGCTGCACGGGCCACCATTCGAGCCTGAGCGACGCCATCGAGGTCGAGGTCGTCGGCTTCGTCTACGACGAGGACCGCACGGCCCGCAACATCGCGGACGCCGCGTTGCCGCTGCGCTCGACACTGCCGCAAGGGTGCGCGCCGCTCGTCGTCGTGGCCGGCGCCTGCATGAACAGCGGGAAGACTCTGGCTGCGACCGAGATCATCCGGCAGGCGACGCGCGCGGGCCTGCGCGTGGCGGCCGGCAAGCTCTCGGGCGTTGCCTGCCTGCGCGACACCCTGAACATGGCCGACCACGGCGCGGTGGCGACCGCCAGCTTCCTCGACTGCGGACTGCCCTCGACGGTCGGCGTCGGCGACCTGGCGCCGGTGGCGAAGGCGGTCGTGGCGCGGCTCGACGAGGCCGACCCAGACCTCATAGTCATAGAGCTGGGCGACGGCATCCTCGGCGGCTACTCGGTCGAGTCGGTCTTCGACGACGCGGAGCTGCGCGGGCAGATCGCCGCCGTCGTCTTCTGCGCCTCAGACTACGTCGGCGTCTGGGGCGGGGTCGAGCTGTTCCGCCGCCGCGGCATCGAGGTAGATGCCGTGGCCGGTTCCGTCACCGACTCGCGCATGGGCGAGGAGTTCATCGAGCGCGAGTTGGGCGTGCCGGCCGGCAACGCAAAGCGCGACGCCGCGCGCCTCTACTCCCTTATCGGCTACAAGGTCTCCGAGTGGGGGGCGCTCTCGCCCGACGCGGCGCCTGCCCCGGCGGCATTGTGAAGGGGGCTGCGATGAGTCTGCGACAGGACAGGCAGGACAGGCCCGCGAAGGTCCGCGTCGGCGTCTACGGCGGCTCCGGTTACGGCGGGGCGGAGCTGTTGCGCATCCTGCTCTTTCACCCCGAGGCCGAGGTCGTCATGGTGACGGCCAACGAGCACGCGGGCAAGGCCGTGGCGGAGGTCCACCGCAACCTGCTCGGGCTGACCGGCCTGCGGTTCGAGCGGGCGCCGGAAGACCCCGGGAGCCTGGGCGGGCTCGACTGCCTGTTCCTGTCGCTGCCGCACGGGCAGGCCCTGGAGATCATGCCGAGGCTGCCGGAGGGGCTGAGGGTCGTTGACCTGTCGGGCGACTTCCGGCTGTCGGACGCCGCGGAGTTCGCGCGTTACTACGGGCGCGAGCACACGGCCGCGCAGTTGCAGCGCGAGTTCGTCTACGGGTTGACTGAGGTCAACCGCGATCTCATCGCGCGCGCGCGGCTCATAAGCAACCCCGGCTGCTTCGCCACGGCGACGCTGCTGGCGCTGGCCCCGCTGGCCGCAGCGGGGCTCCTCGCAGGGCGCGTGGTCGTAGACGCCAAGACCGGCTCGTCGGGCTCGGGCGCCAAGCCTGCGGCGAACACGCACCACCCGCAGCGGGCCAACTCCTTCTACGCCTACAAGCCCTTCGCGCACCAGCACGTGCCCGAGATCGAGCAGGCCCTGCGCGCGGCCGGCGACTGGTCGAACGAGCTGGTCTTCATGACGCACTCGCTGCCCGTCTCGCGCGGCATCTTCGCCTCCGTTTACGCCGAGGCCCGGCGCGAGACGGACGAGGCGGAGCTGCGCGCACTCTTCGCAGACTACTACCGCGGCTCGTTCTTCGTGCGACTGGTGCCGGGCTCGCCCGACATCAACTGGGTGAAGACGACGAACTTCTGCGACCTGGGTTTAGCGGCGCGCGGGCGCCAGGTCGTCGTCTTCTCGGCGATTGACAACCTCGTCAAGGGGGCGGCCGGTCAGGCCGTGCAGAACATGAACCTGATGTTCGGCCTCGACGAGCGGGCGGGCCTGCTGCTCGCGGGCAGCAACCCCTGAGAGGAAGGATCGTAAGTGGCGACTGAGACGTTCACGGATTTCGCGGAGACGGCGGGGCGCGAGGGGGAGTTCCAGCTCGCAACCTACAAAAAGTTTCCGTTCGCGGTCGAGCGCGGGCGCGGCGCCTGGGTCGAGACGGGCGAGGGCGTGCGCTACCTCGACCTCTACGGCGGCCACGCCGTCTGCGCCACCGGCCACTGTCACCCGCACGTGGTCGCCGCGCTTAAGGCGCAGGCCGAAAGGCTACTCTTCTACTCGAATCTGGTCTACTCGGACGTGCGCGCACGCGCCGCAGAGAAACTGGTGGGGTGCGCGCCTGCCCCGCTCTCGAAAGCCTTCTTCTGCAACAGCGGGACAGAGGCCAACGAGAACGCGATGCGGATGGCGCGGATGAGGACGGGCCGCGAGCGTGTCGTCACCTTCGCCGGCGGCTTCCACGGCCGGACGGCCGACTCGATCAGCGCCTCGTTCCTCGGCAAGTACCGCGAGCTGGGGCGGCCCAACGTGCCCGGCCACCTGTGCGCAGAGTTCGGTTCAATCGAGTCGGTCGCGGCCGTCGCCGACGAGACCGTGGCGGCCGTCATGCTTGAGCCGATCCAGTCGATGGCGGGCGTCGTCTCCGCCCCGCCCGACTTCTTCCGCGACCTGCGAAGCCTCTGCGACGAGCGCGGCGTCCTCTTAATCTTCGACGAGGTCCAGACCGGCGTCGGCCGCACCGGCTCGTGGTTCTTCGCCGGGAGCGAGGCGGCCGGCGGCGTCGTGCCCGACATCGCCACGCTGGCGAAGGCCCTGGGGAGCGGCGTCCCGGTCGGCGCCTGCCTGACGAGCGGCGAGGTCGGGGCCTCTGTCAGGGAGAACGATCTGGGCACGACCTTCGGCGGCGGGATGTTGGCGATGGCCGCCGTGCTGGCGACGCTCGAAGCCATCGAGCGCGACGGGATGCTCGCCAACGCGCGGGCTATTGAGGCGCGGCTGCGCGAGAGGTTGAGAGAGATTCCGGCGGTCAGGGCCTTGCGCGGTTGCGGGATGCTGCTCGGGGTCGAGTTCGAGAGGCCCGTCGCAGCCGAGGTCCAGAAGGGGCTGCTCGAAAGGCGCATCATCACGGGCACTTCGAGCGACCCGTCGGTCCTGAGACTCCTGCCGCCGCTCTGCCTGACAGAGTCGGAGGCCGACCTCTTCGTCGGGGCGCTCGCGGGGGTCTGCGGTTAACGGTTATGGAGAGAGACTTCCTTTCGACGGCCGGCCTGTCGCGCGCCGGGTTCGAGGCGCTGATCGAGTCGGCGCTGCGCTTCAAGCGGGGCGAGGATCGGTCGCGGCCGCTCGCGGGCCGCTCGGTCGCGCTCGTCTTTTTCAACCCTTCTTTGCGGACCCGCGCGTCAATGCAGGTCGGCGTCTACGAGCTCGGCGGCAACGCGGTCGTGCTCGAACCGGGCGGCACGAGCTGGACGCTCGAACACCGCGACGGCGTCGTGATGGACGGCGACAAGACCGAGCACGTGGCCGAGTTCGTCCGCGTCCTCGGCCGCTACTGCTCGCTGATCGGCGTGCGGACCTTCGCAGCCCTCAAGGACTGGCAGGCCGAACGGCTCGACCCCGTGCTCGCGGCCTTCAAGAAGTACTCCGAAGTCCCAATCGTCAACCTCGAATCGGCCATGCACCACCCGTGTCAGGCCGCGGCCGACATGATGACCGTCCGCGAGAAGCTCGGCCCCGGCCCGAAGCGCGTCCTGCTCACCTGGGCCTGGCACCCGAAGCCGCTGCCGATGGCCGTGCCAAACAGCTTCGCCCTGGCCGCCGCGCAGTGCGGCCACGAGCTGACCATCGCGCACCCGCCCGGCTACGAGCTTGACGAAGAGCTGATGGCCGACATCCGGGGCCGCGCCGAGGCCGGGGGAGGGCGCGTCGAGGTGACGCACGACGCGGAGGCAGCCTACGACGGCGCCCAGGTCGTCTACGCCAAGAGCTGGGGCTCGAAGCACTTTTACGGCGACTCGCAATCCGACCTTGAAGCCCGTGCCCCGCACCGCGGCCGCTGGATGGTAGACGCCGCGAAGATGCGCCGCACCGGCGGCGCAGTCTTCATGCACTGCCTGCCCGTCCGCCGCAACGTCATCGTCTCGGACGAGGTCATAGACTCGGCGGCCTCGGTCGTCGTGGACGAGGCCGAGAACCGTCTCCACGCGCAGAAGGCGATTATGAAGGCCGTGACGAGTGACAAAGGCCGTGACAAGTGACGAGTGACAAGTGACAAGATGAGGGCAGGTTCTTTCTTGTCACTTGTCACTCGTCACTTGTCACGTCACCGGAGGTGAAAGAGTGAGTCAGCCGAGACTTGAGTTGCTGCGCGAGGCGCTGCCGTACATCCGGCGGTTCAAGGGCAAGACGTTCGTCGTCAAGCTGTCGGGGAAGGTGACGGAGGAGCACGACAACCTGGTGAGCCTGGCCGAGGAGCTGGCGCTGCTCTATCAGGTCGGCATCCGCGTCTGCGTAATCCACGGCGGCGGCAAGCAGCTCAACGAGCTGGCCGAGCAGCTCGGCGTCGAGCAGACGATCATCGAGGGCCGGCGCGTCACCGACGACGCGACGCTCGACATGGCGAAGATGATCTTCGGAGGCAAGATCAACACGGACATCCTGGCCGCGCTGCGCAACCGCGGCGTCGAGGCCGTGGGGCTCTCGGGCGTGGACGGCGGAATCGTTCAGGCAGTGCGCCGGCCGCCGCGCGACGTGGTGGACCGCGTGACCGGCCTGAGCGAGCTCGTAGATTTCGGCCACGTCGGCGACGTGGTGGAGGTCAACGACCGTCTGATCCGCGTCCTCTTAGACCACGACTACATGCCGGTCGTCTCGTCGCTCGGGGCCGACGCCGAGGGGCGCGTCTTCAACATCAACGCCGACACCATCGCCGCCGAAATTGCCGTCAGGCTCGAAGCCGAAAAGCTCATCATGCTCTCGGACGTTGACGGCATCTACCTGCGCCCCGGCGAGTACGCCACCAAAATCTCGCGCCTGGCGGCCGCCGAGGTCGAGGCTCTCATCGGCGAAGGGGTGGCGACCGGCGGAATGATCCCCAAGCTCCAGAACATCACCGAAATCCTCCGCCGCGGCGTCCGCAGCGCCCACATCATCAAGGGCAGCCTGCGCAACGCCCTGCTGGCGGAAGTCTTCACCGACGAGGGCACCGGCACGATGATCGTCGCCTGAATGGGCGGCGTGAATCACTCGACCGGCTTCGGGCGCTTGAAGTAGTAGACGTGGCGCGTCCTGCCGTCGCCGTCTTCGAGGTGAATCGAAGTCCTGACGGCCGTCATCTCCCACCCCTCTTCGCCGAGCCTGGCGAAGGCGTTGGCGAGGGCCGTCTCCTCGTCGCCTCCCTCCACCTCCTCCTGGCCCCCCGAGAAGTAACGGATCACCGCCCAGGGCTTGTGCGGCGTTGAGAGGCTGAAGCCCTGCTGCTTCGTGACGAAGCCGACGATGGCGCAGTACTCCCACTTGCGCGGGGAGGCGTGCGGCGCGGCGTGCGCCGGCGGGGCTTCGCGGCCCGGCGCCCGTTCGCCGTCCGCGTGCGTCTCGCGCGGCAGCTTGATGATGGGGCCGGCCGCCGGACCCTGGGGCCGCCGCGGCACCTCCGCATCCTGCGCGAGCGCGGCCGCGGCCGAGAGAAAGATGAGG
Source organism: Pyrinomonadaceae bacterium (assembly GCA_035645715.1). Lineage (GTDB taxonomy): Bacteria > Acidobacteriota > Blastocatellia > Pyrinomonadales > Pyrinomonadaceae > QHXN01. The sequence goes on along the minus strand of DASQMB010000012.1, from coordinate 50,197 downwards.
GCCAGGAAGAGGCTCGTTGTTAGAAGCGAGCGCGCGGCCCGCCGTGTTGCGAACATCGGTCGGTGGTCCTTTCCGGGAGAGTACGTCGCTTTGGTGTACGTGTGTCGCCGGCCTCACGGATGATAACGTGTGGGCGCGCGGCCGGTGCCGAAATTTTTCGGCGGGCCGAAGGGGGCGCGGGCCGAGGTGACGCTCGGATGGACGAGACGCGAGGCGAAGGGGAGAAGGTGAGCCGGGTCGCGCGGGACACCGCTGGCGGCGGCTTCGCGCGCGGCCTGTGGGACGAGTGGCGGCGGCGCGGCTGGCCCCGGCAGGGCCGGCCGGCGGTGGTCGCGGTCTCGGGCGGCGTGGACTCGACGGCGCTCCTGCTCGCGCTCGACGAGCTGACGAGGTCCGGCTGCCTTGCCCTGCGCCTGCTGGTCGCGCATCTCGACCACGGCCTGCGCGGCGAGGCCGGTGCCGTGGACGCGCGCTGGGTCCACGAGCTGGCAGGCACGCTCGGCTACGAGTGCCTGATCGGCGAGGCGCGCGTCGGCGAGCGTGCGCGGGCCGAGCGCGACAACCTCGAACAGGCCGCGCGGCGGGCGCGCTACGAGTTTCTGGCACGCGCGGCGCGGCTGGCGGGTGCGGAGGTCGTGCTGACGGCGCACACGCTGGACGATCAGGCCGAGACAATTCTGCTCCGGCTCTTGCGCGGCAGCGGGGCCGAGGGCTTGGGCGGCATGAGGGTCGAGCGCGAGTTGGAGAAGGGAGGCGGCATCATGCTGCGCCGCCCGCTGCTCGCGTGGGCGCGGCGCGCGGCGGCCGTAGACTACTGCCGCGGGCGCGGCGTCGTGCCGCGCTTTGACGCGCTCAACGAGGACGAGCGGTTCGCGCGCGTGCGCGTGCGCCGCCGCCTGATGCCGCTGCTCGCGGAGTTCAACCCGCGCGCGGCTGAGGCGCTGTCCCGAGCCGCCTCGCTCCTGCGCGAAGACGCGGACCTGCTCGGCGCGCTCGCCGCCGAACTGCTCGAAGAGGCGCGGGTCGAAACCGAGCCGAGCACCGTGCGTACTACCGCCAATCCGGGCGCCGGCGGTCCGTCCGCGCGCGCGGGGGGCGATAGCGCCGTTGACGAGCCGGAGGGCGGCGGCCTGGCCGCGTCGAGTTCAGGGCCGGCGCTGAGGGTCGAGCCATTGGCCGCGGCTCACGTCGCTTTGCGGCGGCGCGCCCTGCGCCTGTGGCTCGAGGGGGCTCGGGGAGACCTGCGGCGGATCGAGGCGGCGCACTTGCTGGCGGTCGAGCGGCTGGTCTTCGGCGCGCGCGGGGGGCGCGTGGTGGAACTGCCGGGCGGCCTGCGCGTCGAGCGGCGGCGCAAGCTGCTGTGGCTGCGGCCGCAAAAGAAGGATTGAAAGGCGGCGGCGCTGATTCTACAATCATTTACCCGGCCGCGGCCGCGTGCGGGCGGGTCTTGCAGGCGATTTCGCGGGCACAACTTGGGCTGGACTGAAAGCATCCAACGCTAGCCACCGACCGTCGGCCCGTCGGCCGACGGTCGTCACCTTTTCTGACTTGTGCCCAGCGGGGTGGCTCACACGGCGGGCCGGGCGTGCGGAAGCGACAAAAGGCGCCGGTTAGGTTATTATCGGCGCCGGAGGCGAGAATAATTTTGAGTTCCACGGCAAGACAACTTATTTTCTGGGTGCTGATCCTGGTCGGGGCTGTAATGCTCTACCAGTTCGTCGTCAACAAGCCGGGGCGCAACGTTCAGGAGAAGAACTATACCGAGCTGAAGACGATGATCGACGAGGGCAAGATCGAGAAGCTGACGATCCAGCCCACCAAGGCCGTCGCCGTCGTCAAGAACAGTCCCAACGAGGTTCACACCAAGCTCGGCAACGAAAAGCTTCAGGGCGACCTCGGTGCCTACGCCACCGAGAAGGGCATCGCCTTCGAGGACGAAACCGGCAGCGGCAACGGCGTCCTCTGGTCCCTGCTCATCTGGTGGGGGCCGATCCTTCTGCTCATCGGCTTCTGGATTTTCATGCTCCGGCAGATGCAGTCGGGCGGCAACAAGGCCCTCTCGTTCGGGAAGTCGCGCGCCAAGCTTTTGAACAACCAGCAGAAGCGCGTCACCTTCAAGGACGTGGCCGGCGTTGACGAGGCCAAGGATGAGCTTCAGGAGATCATCGAGTTCCTGAAGGAGCCGCAGAAGTTCCAGAAGCTCGGCGGCCGCATCCCGAAGGGCGTCCTGATGATGGGGCCTCCGGGCACGGGTAAGACCCTGCTGGCCCGCGCCGTCGCAGGCGAGGCGAACGTCCCCTTCTTCTCCATCTCGGGCTCGGACTTCGTCGAGATGTTCGTCGGCGTCGGCGCCTCGCGCGTCCGCGACCTCTTCGAAAACGGCAAGAAGAACGCGCCGTGCATCATCTTCATTGATGAGATCGACGCCGTCGGGCGCCACCGCGGCGCCGGCCTCGGCGGCGGCCACGACGAGCGCGAGCAGACCTTGAACCAGTTGCTCGTCGAGATGGACGGCTTCGAGTCGAACGACGGCGTCATCCTGATGGCCTCGACCAACCGGCCCGACGTGCTCGACCCGGCCCTGCTCCGTCCCGGCCGCTTCGACCGCCGCGTCGTCGTCTCGCGCCCCGACGTGCGCGGCCGCGAGGGCATTCTCAAGGTACACACGCGCAAGATTCCGCTGGCCGAGGACGTGGACATCTCCGTCATCGCCCGCGGCACGCCGGGCTTCACGGGCGCCGACCTCGCCAACCTCGTCAACGAGGCGGCCTTGAACGCGGCGCGCTACAACAAGAAGATCGTCATGCAGGCCGACTTCGAGCTGGCGAAGGACAAGGTGCTGATGGGCGCCGAGCGCCGCTCGATGGTCATCACCAACGAGGAGAAGCGCGTGACGGCCTACCACGAGGCGGGCCACACGCTCGTCGGCCTCAAGGTGCCGAACGCCGACCCCGTCCACAAGGTCACCATCATCCCGCGCGGGATGGCTTTGGGCCTGACGCAGCAGTTGCCCGAGGGCGACCGCCACAACTACACGAAGGAATACCTGCTCGGCCAGATCGCCATCCTGATGGGGGGCCGCATCGCCGAAGAGGTCTTCCTCGGCAACATCACGACCGGCGCCTCCAACGACATCGAGCGCGCTACCGAGCTGGCCCGCTCGATGGTCTGCGAGTACGGCATGAGCGACCTCGGGCCGCTCACCTTCGGCAAGAAGGACGAGCAGATTTTCCTCGGGCGCGAGATCAACCAGCACCGCGACTACTCAGAGGACACGGCGATCAAGATTGACCAGGAGGTCAAGAAGATCGTCGGCGACCAGTACGAGCGCGCACGCCGCATCATCGAAGGCGAGCGCGAAACGATGATCCGCCTCTCCGAGACGCTACTTGAGCGCGAGACGCTCGACGGCGTCCAGATTCGCCGCATCGTCGCGGGCCTCCCGCTCGAAGACGACTCGGCCGACGCGCACAAGGACGACGGCCCGCGCCCGCAGCTCAAGGAGCCGTCCACCAACCCGCTCAAGCCGATCTTGCCGCCCATCACAGGCGGCAACCCGGCGACGGCCTGACGGCCGGGGCGCAGAGCGTAAAAGGGGAAGAGGGGAAAGGCTCGCGCCCTTCCCCTCTTTCCTTTTGTCGTTTTCGCCACCACACCCCTTCTCGGTTATGACTCTCGAATGGAAGCTCGCGCGGCGGTCGCTCCCCCTCGGCGCGAGGACGCTCGTGATGGGCGTCCTGAACGTGACGCCCGATAGTTTTAGTGACGGCGGCGAGTTCTTCGATCCGGGCCGCGCCGTCGCCCGTGCCGAGGAGATGGTCGGGGAGGGGGCCGACCTGATTGACGTGGGCGGCGAGTCCACGAGGCCCGGCGGAGCGCCGGTGCCGGCCGGCGAGGAGTTGAGGCGGGTCGTCCCTGTGATACAGGCGCTCGCGGGCCGCGTGGCGGTGCCGGTCTCGATTGACACGACGAAGGCCGAGGTCGCGCGGGCGGCGCTCGACTGCGGTGCCGAAATCGTCAACGACATCTCGGGCCTGCGCTTCGAGCCGGCGCTCGCCGACGAGGCGGCGGGCGCCGGGGCCGGCCTCGTCCTCATGCACTCGCGCGGCACGGCCGAGGCGCTCCACTCTCAGCCGCCCGTCGCAGACATCATGGCGGAAGTCTCTGCCGGCCTGCGGCGGAGCGTCGCCGAGGCCGTCGGGCGCGGCGTCCGGCGCGAGTCTCTGGCGCTCGACCCCGGCTTAGGGTTCGGCAAGAGCTTCGAGCAGAACGTCGAGCTGCTCGCGCGCCTCGGTTGCCTGGCCGCAGAGTTCCGAGACTTCCCGCTCCTCGTCGGCGCCTCCCGCAAGTCATTCATCGGCCGGCTGCTCGGCGGGGCGCCGCCCGCCGAGCGCCTCCACGGCACGACGGCAGCCGTCGTCGCCGCGATCTTGCGCGGCGCCCGCGTCGTCCGTGTCCACGACGTGCGCGCAGCCGCCGAGGCCGCCCGCGTCGCTGACGCCATCAGAGCCGTGAGTCGTGAGTCGTAAATGGTGAATGGAAGTTTTCAGTTTTCAGTTTTCCCCCTTACCGGGGATGATTGAAAGCGATAACTGAAAACTAAAAACTGTCCTCTCCTTTCACCAACTTGTCTGGCGCGGGCGCGTGTCGTATCGTGCTGCGTTCTGGCAACGTCTGGTTCGTACGGGGTATGAAGAAAAGAATGTCTCTGTTCAGTCTGCGGGGCGTGGCGGCGTGGCGGGCGGCGGCGCTGGCCTGCGTGGTGGTTTTGTCGTCGGGCTTCCGCGAGTGCTACAAGCCTGTGCGCAACTCGGGGCTGCCGTCGCACGTCAGGACGGTCGCCGTGCCGCCCTTCCAGAACAACGCGCTGCGCTTCAAGATCGAGCACCGCTTCTCCGAGGCCGTGATGAACGAGGTCATCAGGCGCGGCAAGGGGCTGCGGGTGCAGGCCGAGCCCGAGGGGGCCGACGTGGTCGTCGACGGCGTCATCAAGAGCTTCGCCTTCTACGGCGTCCTGCTCGACCAGCGTGGGCGCGCGCGCATCTTCGAGGTGACGATCACGGCCGGCGTCACCGTCCACGATCAGGTGAAGAACCGCGTCCTCTACGACAACCAGGATTACGTCTTCCGCGGCGAATTCGAGTTCACGGACGACCCCCGCACCTTCTTCAGCGAGGAGGACCCGGCCGTCGAGCGCCTCGCCCGCAGCTTCGCCGAGAGCCTCATCTCCACCCTCGTCAACGGCTTCGGGGTCAACGAGGGGAAGTGAGGCTGTTTAGTTGTCAGTTTTTAGTTTTCAGAGGGCCGCGGCCGGCCGCACCCCGCGTCACGAACGAACTAAGAGCTAAAAACTGACAACTAAAAACTGATAACTCTTTATGCCCAGCATCACCCGCGAGGAACTGAAGCGCGACATCCGCGGCGGGAACGTAGGGCCGCTCTACCTTCTGTTCGGGCCGGAGGATTTTTTGCGCGACGCGGCGGCGCGCGTCATCGCAGACGCCGTGCTGAAGGAGGCGCCGCTGCGCGAATTCAACGAGTCGGCCTTCAGCCTGGCCGCCGCGGACGTTCAGCAGGCGATAGCAGCGGCCGAGCAGTTGCCGATGATGGCGCCGCGCCGGGTGGTGCGCGTCACAGACTTCTCGCGGCTGCGCGAATCGGACGAGGAGGCGCTGGCCCGCTACGTCGGACGCCCGGCCGAGACGGCCGTCGTCGTCTTCGTCGCCGAGGAGTTGGACAAGCGGCGGCGGCTGAGCAAGACTCTCATCGAAGCCTGCGCGAGCGTCGAATTCGCGCCGCTGTCTGACGCCGAGGCCGCCAACTGGGCGCGCGACCGGTTCAAACATTTGAAGGCCACTGTTGACGAGCGGGCGCTCAGGCAGTTGGTCGCGCTGGCCGGCACGGGCCTGCGCCGGCTCGCGGCCGAGGTGGACAAGCTGGCGACGGCCGCGCTGCCGCTGGGCCACGTCACCGTCGAGTCGGTGGACGAGCTTGTCGGGCGCTCGCGCGAGTTGTCGAACTTCGAGCTGACCGACCACCTCGTCGCGCGCGACCGCCGCCGCGCCCTCGAAACTCTGCGGCGCCTCCTGGACGACGGCGCCGAGCCCGTGATGCTGATGGGCCTGCTGGCGAGCAGCTACCACCGCCTCGCGCTCGCCAAAGACTTGATGTCGCGCGGAGCGCCCGAGCAGGAGGTCTTTCGCGTGGTCAGCATGCCCTTCAACCAGCGTAAGGATTTCCTCGCCACGGCCCGCCGTGCCGACGCCGACGAGCTGGCACGCCGCATCCGCCGCATCGCCGAGGCCGACCTCGCCATCAAGACTTCGCTCGGCGGCAGCGGCGCGAAAGGCGCGCGCCTCCAGCTCGAAATGCTCGTCTGCGAGCTGTCGGCCTGAAGCCGTTACCGCGCGGCCGGCGCGGTGGAACTGCCTCAAATCCCCGCGCTAAAAGTCGAGCGGCCTCAAATCCGGCGCGACCCACTCGCGCCGCGCCGCATCCGACTTAATCAGGGCCTCGCTGTAGTAGGCGTAGACTAGCCGCGAATCGACGAACTCGCGCGCGAGTTCGTTCGCCAGCGCGTAGAGCGGGCGCGAGGCGGGCGCGACTCCGTCTCCGCCCGCCGCTCCGCAGAAGGCGCAGACCCTCCTCATCCAGAAGATCGTCAGCGTCTCGTGGTAGACCTCCGGGCCGAGCCCGTGACGGTCGAGATACGCCCCGAGCGCCTCCCGCATCACCCGAGCAGCGTCGGCCGCGCCGTGCCGCAAGGCGTACCAGAGCGCGACCGTCAGGTGGCCGCGGTGGCCGAACTCCGCGGGCGGCAGCTCGCCCGACTCGAACCCGCGGACCAGCTCCCCCACCTCCGCGTCGCCCCCGAACTCCTCATGCGCTTGTGTCGTCATCCCTTTTCGGCCTCCGGCGAGGGAAAAGAAAAAGCGAGGCGGGCCGCATTGTCGCGGCCCGCCTCGCGGCGTCGAAAATCTCGGTCGGCTTTGCTTACTGCTGGCCGCCCGTATTGTTGGCGCGCAGCGTCAGGCGCGACTTGTAGCGCGCCGCGGCGTTCTTGTGCAGAACGCCCTTCTGCACGGCCTTGTCCAGAAGCGACACCGTCTGGGGCAGCAGCTCCTGAGCCTCCGCGGTCTGGCCGGCGTCGAGCGCCGCGCGCAGCCCCTTCAGGCCCGTGCGCAGGCGGCCGCGGTTCGAGCGGTTGATGAGGCGGCGCTTCTCGTTCTGGCGGTCGCGCTTCTCGGCTGACTTGTGATTAGGCATTCCTTTAAACTCCGTCCCTTCGGCATCCGCGGTTGAAAACCTTGCCGGCGCCCCACGGTCGGCTCCCCGAGGCGGCGCGCAAAGGGCAAAGTATAGGCACCGTGCCGCGTAGTGTCAAGGCGGGCGGCGAGGGGGAGGGGCGTGCGGAAAACTCCGCGTTGACACCCGCGCGGCCCATGTTGTAGCGTTTTCCCGACATGGTTTTGAGCCACTCCGCACCCTCCCGGCATGCGGCCGGGGCCGCCCACGCGCTTCCCCCGCGACAAGGAGAGAAGAACGCCTTTTGAAGAAGATTGAGCTTCCGCCGCGAGCCATCGAGACGCTGTTCGGCGTCCACGACCAGAACATCAAGTACCTCGAAACCCTGCTCGACGTGCGCGTCAACGCCCGGGGGCAGGACCTGAACGTTGACGGCGAGCCGCGCGACGTGGAGACGGTCGAGCGTGTCCTCGAAGACTTCGCCGACCTCTTCCGCGAGGGTAAGAGCTTCACCGACCGCGAGCTGCGCGAGGCGTTCGCCCAGATCGCCGAAGACCGCGCCTACTCCCTGCGCGACTACTTCACGAAGGCCCGCTTCAACCCGGCCGGCAAGAAGCAGGTCGCCCCGAAGTCGGCCACGCAGCGCCGCTACATCGAGTCTATACAGGCCAACGACTGCGTCTTCGGCATCGGCCCGGCAGGCACCGGCAAGACCTACCTTGCCGTGGCGATGGCGATTCAGGCGCTCACCCAGAAGCAGGTCAGCCGCATCATCCTCGCCCGCCCGGCGGTCGAGGCGGGCGAGCGCCTCGGCTTCCTCCCCGGAGACTTGCAGGAGAAGGTCGATCCCTACCTCCGCCCGCTCTACGACGCCCTGTTCGATCTGATCGAGGCCGAGCGCGTCACGAAGATGCTCGAAAAGCGCATCATCGAGGTCGCGCCCCTGGCCTTCATGCGCGGGCGGACTCTCGCGGAAGCCTTCATCATCCTCGACGAGGCGCAGAACACGACGAGCGAGCAGATGAAGATGTTTCTGACGCGCATCGGGTTCGGGTCGAAGGCGGTGATTACGGGCGACGTGACGCAGATAGACCTGCCGACGGGCAAGCGCAGCGGCCTCATCGAGGCCGAGCGCATCCTGCGCGGCGTCGAGGGCATCGACTTCGTCTACTTCACAGATAAGGACGTGGTCCGCCACCGCCTCGTCCAGATGATCATTCGCGCCTACGAGTCACACGCCAGCAAGAGCGGCCTCTGAGCCCGGGCCGCCCCGTTCACATGAGCAGAGCCGAGACCGCCGCCCCGGCGATGGTGGAAGTGGTCAACCGCCAGCGGAAGGTGCCGCTGGACGGCGACCGCTGGCGCGCCTTCGTGGAGCGGGCGCTCAAGGCGGTGCCGGCCGAGGGCGCGGGCGCGACCGTCGCCTTCGTCTCCGACCGCGCCATGCGAGAACTGAACCGTCGCTGGCGCGGCAAGCGCGGCACGACCGACGTGCTCTCGTTCCCGGCCGGGCTGGAGGAGTTCGAGCGGGCCGAAGGCGCGAGCCTCGGCGACGTAATCATCTCGGTCGAGCAGGCGGCGCGGCAGGCGGCAGAGCACGGCCTCGACTTCGACACGGAGGTCGCGCAGCTCGTCCTCCACGGCCTGCTCCACCTCTGCGGCTACGACCACGAGACCGACGGCGGCGAGATGAACAAGCTCGAACTCCGCCTCCGCCACCGCCTCGGGATATGACCGGGCTGCCGCGCCCCGAGGGGCGCCCCTTCGTCGCCCTTCGCCGGCTGAAAACGTCTCCGGCCCTTCGTGCGGCCGAGGTTCTGTCTTACACTCTGTCTCAACTTGGGGTGACGCGCCGCGGGGCGCCGCGGGGAGGCCGCTGAAAGCTGACGGCTGAAGGCTGACAGCTCTCTCATGGAACTCGAACTTCAGCTCGAAATCGGGGTCGCGTGCCTGCTGCTCGTCGCGCTGGCCTTTCTCGCCACGATTGACATGGCGTTCGGGCAGTTGAGCGACGTGGGCCTGCGGCGCCTCCTGCCGGAGCGCGAGGCCGAGCGGCAGGCCACGACGGCCGCCTTCCTCGAACGCATACTGGAGAACCGGCCGCGCTTCCGCTTCACGCTGACGGCCATCCTGCAAATCCTTCTGGTCGCCGTCGCCGTCCTCGTCACCTCCATCTCCTACCGCCTCTTCACCGACCGGCAGCGCTTCCTGCTCATAGCCTTCTTCATCGGACTGGGCCTGACCATCCTCTTCCGCCAGGCCCTGCCGCGCCTGCTGGTCGGGAGCACGCCCGAGCGGACGCTGCTGGCGCTGCTGCCCTTCTACCGCCCCTTCCACGGCATCCTCTCGTTCATCGCCATCCCGTGGCGCCGGTCACTCGACCAGGGGCGCCGCGGCTCGGTCCACACGACCGAGCTCGGCGCCGAACCCGACGACGACGAGGACGAGGACGACGGCGGGAACCTCCGCGCTTTGATCGACGTGGGCGAGGAGGAGGGCATCCTCGAAGAGGATGAGAGCGAGCTGATCCAGTCCATCATCGAGTTCGGCGAGACCCGCGCGGCCGAGGTGATGACCCCGCGCACCGACATCGAGGCGCTGCCCGTCACCGCCACGGTGCGCGAGGCGCGCGACTGCATCGTCGAGTCGAAGTACTCGCGCCTGCCCGTCTACCGCGACCAGATAGACAACGTGGAGGGCATCATCTACGTCCGCGACCTGCTGACCTACTGGGCCGAGGGGCGCGAGGACGAGACCATCGAGCCGCTGCTCAGGCCCGCCTACTTCGTGCCCGAGACGAAAAGCGTAGACGATCTGCTCGAAGAGATGCAGAAGGCCCACGTCCAGCTCGCCCTCGTCATCGACGAGTACGGCGGGCTCGCGGGCCTCGTCACAGTCGAGGACATCCTCGAAGAGATCGTCGGCGAGATCGAGGACGAGGACATCGAGGGCGAGGAGATCGTCGAGATCATCGAGGGCGAGGGCGGCTATTACGACGTGCTCGGCTCGACCGAGGTCGGCAAGATCGAGCGCCTCTTCGACCTCGAAATCGAGGACGACGACTTTACGACCATCGCCGGCCTCGTCATCAGCGAGTCGGGGCGCGTGCCCCCGCCGGGCACGCGCTTCACCTTCCGCGGCCTCGACGTGGAGGTGCTCGAAGCCGACGAGCGCCGCATCGGACGCCTCCGCCTGCGGCGCACGCCCGAGAACGGCGACGGGCGCGGCGGCACGGAAGAGTGAGCGGGGCGACGGCGATCCTCAGTTTTTAACTTTCAGCCTGAGACCGGACAAGGTGTGGAGGGGCATGGCGACGAAGAAGAAGAGGAGCAAGTTCCTGTCGGGGCGGCGCATCGACCCGCGCCCGATCACGGGCGGCGAGGCGCTGCCCGACCTGATCGACGAGACTTTCCTGGCCTACAACGCCGCGCGGCTCAGGGAGGCGTGTCAGCTTTTCGCCAGGAAGATGCTGGAACCGGACGTGACCGTCGGGCTCTCGATTACGGGCGCGCTCACCCCGGCCGGACTCGGGATTTCGGCGCTCATCCCGCTGATGCGCGCCGGCTTCGTCGATTGGATCATCACGACGGGCGCGAACCTTTACCACGACACCCACTTCGGCATCGGCCTCTCGCTCCACCAGGGCAGCGCGGCCGTCTCAGACGTGGTCTTGAGGGAGGAAGAGGTCGTCAGGATTTACGACATCTTCTTCGACTACTCGGTGCTCTTGGACACCGACGCCTTTTTCCGCCGCCTCATCGAGGGCGAGGAGTTCCAGCGCCCGATGTCCACGGCCGAGTTCCACCACCTCTGCGGCAAGTACGTCCGCGAGCGCGAGCGCAAGCTGGGGGCGGAGAACAAGTCCTTTCTCGCCGCCTCCTACGAGTTCGGCGTGCCCATCTACACCTCCTCGCCCGGCGACTCGTCCATCGGCATGAACGTCGCGGCGAAGGCGCTGCAAGGGAACCGGCTGGCCTTCGACCCGTCGCTGGACGTGAACGAGACGGCGTCAATCGTGCTGGCTGCCAAGCGCGGCGCCATCCACGGGCGCGGCGACCGCGGCCGCAAGCACGGCGGCAAGTCGGCCGTCTTCATCCTCGGCGGCGGCAGCCCGAAGAACTTCATGCTCCAGACCGAGCCGCAGATTCAGGAGGTGCTCGGCATAGACGAGCGCGGCCACGACTATTTCCTGCAAGTCACCGACGCACGGCCCGACACCGGCGGCCTCTCCGGCGCCACGCCCGGCGAGGCCGTCTCGTGGGGCAAGGTGGACCCCGACCGCCTGCCCGACGCCGTCGTCTGCTACGCCGATTCGACCATCGCGCTGCCGCTCCTGACGGCCTACGCGCTGGCCCGCCACGAGCCGCGCCCGCTCAAGCGGCTCTACGACCGCCGCGCCGAACTGATGCAACTACTGCTGGACGAGTACGGACGCTCCGAGCGTAGATGAATGGTGAAGAGAAGTTTTCAGTTTACAGTTTCCAGTTTTTAGCTGAGAGAGGGCCGTGGGCCGACGACTCAGAGCTATAACCAGAAACTAGAAACTAAAAACTAGAAACTCCTGTGCACGAGGGGACGATGACAAAAACGATCAAGGACACGCAGCCCCGGGTCTTCTTCGACTGCGACAAGTGCCCGGCCTTCTGCTGCTCGATCTACGAGCGCGTGGCGGTGACGGACCGCGACATCCGCCGGCTCGCCCGCCACTTCGGCGTCTCCTTCGAGACCGCCAGGCGGCGCTACACGACCCGTTGGCAGACCGAGCGCGTGCTCCGCAAGGTCGAAGACAAACTCTTCGACGAGACCTGCGTCTTTCTCGACCAGGACAGGCGCGGCTGCTCCGTCTACCACGCGCGGCCCAACGTCTGCCGCGAGTACCCGGACCGCCCGCGCTGCGTCTACTACGACGTGCTACAGTTCGAGCGCAAGCAGCAGGGCGACGACACGGTCCTGCCCATTTTCCAGATCACCTTCCGCGAGACGGAAGAGGAGGAGCCGGAGGCCGCGGAGGACGATAACGGCGAGGCGGCCGAGTTGGTCTGGGAGTGGGAGCCGGAGAAGAAGAAGCGCGCGAAAAAGAAGGCCGGCCGCTGAGCGGCGAACGCGTGGCGCCGGCCGAAGGACTCGCGCCGAAGGCGGGGTCGGCGCGCGGCGTATCTACACAGGAGGAATCATGGGCGAACTGTTGACGAAAATGGTCGGGAAGAGGCTGGACCTTTTCTGCGGCGGGACTTCGAGCCTGCGCGGGAAGGTGGTGAAGGTCGAGGGCGGCGTGGCCCACATGGTGGACGAGGACGACCACATGTTCTACGTCGCCGTCGAGCGCGTCATCGTCTTCAGCGAGTCGAAGGAGAGCGAGCAGCGAGCAGGCTTCATCGTCGGCTTCTCGCGCTAGGCCCGAAGCTACGCAAAAAGTTAAAGGGCCGGCGCCCTCGACTTGGGGGCCGGCCCTTACCGCGCGCGGTTGAAAATTGGTGGAAGATTTCTACCTCCGCGCGGCGGCGACGAACGCGGGCGTGAGGGGCACGCGGCGGAATCCGGTGATGCGGCGGGTCCAGTAGTCGTTGAAGCGCGAGTAGGTGACGCCGCGGCTCGAAGAGGCGTGGTAGAAGCCGTTCTCGTCGGCCACGATGCCCACGTGCCCGAGGTGGTTGAAGAAGACGAGGGTGCCGAACTTGAACTTCTCATCGTCGTCCACGGGCTCGAACTGCGACCAGAAGGCGCGGGCCGTGCCGCGGTCGAAGGAGATGCCCGCCTCGCGGAAGACGCTCCAGACGAACCCCGAACAGTCGAAGCGGTACGGCCCTTCGGTCCCGAGCCGGTAGGGCGTGCCGATCTTCTCCTCGATGGATTCCATCATCAGCCGCTCGACCCCGCCCATGCCCAGGAACGAGGGCAAGCCCTTCACGTCGTCCGCCGGCTCCACCTCGTCGGCCTCAGAGACCAGCATTACGTCCGTCTCAAGGCGGCTGCGACCCTCGCCGCTGGTGACGGTCGTCGGCTTGGTCCGCTCCGCGGCCTGGTATGGGCGGGCGGCTTCCTGTGCTTGGACTGCGGTTGAAAAGGCGCCGATGGCGAGACAAACGGCGAGCGCACGGGGGAACAGTCTGGCAAAAGTCATCCGGGGGAGTAAGCTCCTCTTTCTCTAAGTCCGTATTGCTTGGGGTATTGCTTTGTTTTGAGGGGGAGCGGTGGGTGTGACCGGCTCCGAAGAGACATACTAGCCAACCTGGCCGGGTGCTTCAAGCGGCAATGTGACCGTTTCGTGACAGCGCAGAATAAATTCTTGACGACTGAACCTAAATCAACCGGGCGCCCAGTTCATCTTGAAGGCGTAGTGAGCGATTAGAGTGCAGTGGCGAATGCGCGCCGGTGCGCACCGGCGCCCAACGGGTGGGAAACACACACGGCCCGGCCTGCTGCGGACATTTTGACACCCGAAAATTTGTTCGTGGAAGGTGAGGTGGCAGCGTGTTAGGATGCGCGGCCAAAGACGGGGGAGCCGAACCGCATGCTTTTTGTCGAGGGCCTGACGGCCGAACATATCGTTGACAGGCGCGCCAGACTAACCGTGCTCGAAGCCCTGGAGGCACGCGGCCGCGTGCCCCTATTTCGCTCTGCGCGCCGCCACTGTTTCGAGCAGGCCCTGGCCGGCGAGCCGGACGCAGGCCGCGCGGGGGAGCTTGAGCTCGCTGTCGCCGGGTGGCAGGACGCGGAGGGCGACGAGCCCTACATCCGCGGCGAGCTCTTCTGCGCCGATGACCACGCCTGCTTTCTCCTCTTCGGCGAGCCTGGCGAGACCGAGTACGGACTGCGCGCCGGCCTGGTCTACACGGCCGAGACAACCGAGCCCGAGCGACGGCTCGAAGCCTTCTGCCGCGACGCGCGCGAGGCGGTCGTGGCCGCAACTCGCGCCGACGGCGTGGAGTTCGCCGCGCCGCCTTCGTTCGAGTGGAGGGCACAGGGCGAGGAGGGCAGACCTGAGTCTGGCGCGAGGACGGCGGGCGGCGGGAACTCTACGGGGGGTGTCGGCAGGGGCGAGGGGGCGGGCGTCGCCGATAATCAACCACAGGGGGGCGGGGCGGCGGCGCACCTGTTCGGCGTCGAGGGCGCGCGGGTGGCAGAGGTTTTGGAGGACGCCGCGGCGCGGAGCTTTCTGCTGCGGCTGGTCGAAGCGCAGGCGGGCTCGCGGGCGGCAGAGCCGGGAGCGGCGGTTGTGCGCGGGCCTGAGCAGGAGGCGCTGGTAACGCGCCTGGCCGGGGCCGGACTGGTGCGGCGAGAGGTGCAGGTCAGTTGCCGCAAGGAAGGGCGCTCGCTCTTCCGGCTGCCCTCGGCCGAGGCTCTCGCCATAGTCACTGCGAGCAACGCCGTCTGTAGCGAGTGCGGGCGGGCCATAGCCGACGAGCGGGCCGAGGAACTGTTGTCGCCCACGCCGCTCGCGGCCTCGCTCCTGAAGGGGGGCGCGTGGCTCGTCAGCCGGATGCGGGGCGTGCTCGACTCGCTGGGCGTGCCGGCGCGCGCGGTGTCGGAGCTGGCCGGGACGCGGGAGGGCGAGGCGCGACTCGTCGCCGGGGTCTGCGGCGAGCGGCTCCTCTTCTTCCTGAGCGACGGCGAGTTCACGGCGGCGCAGGCCCGGCACGCGCTCGAAGCCGAGACCGAGACGCAGGCCGCGCGCCTCGTCGTCGTCTCGACCGGCAGGGTTCACGACGACGCGCGGGCGCGGCTGCGCGAGTTCGCGCGCCGACGCACGCGTGCCGGCGGCGAGGCCGAGGTGCTCTTCGTCGAGGGCGTCGAGCGCGCGGCGGTTGAGTTGGCGCCCCTGATCGAGCGCGTCACACAGCAGGCGCTCTCGCGCGAGCTGTTCGCGCTCGACGCCGCGGCCGGCTTCGACGTGGGCCACATGCTCGCCAGCCGCTTCGCCATCGAGCGGCGCGCCGGCGCGCTCGAAAGCCTCGCGGCATCGGCCGCGGGCGCGCTCGCCGGCAGCCTCGGCGAACTCTGAGGCCCCTCGGCCCGCTCCCTCTTTTTACTTCTACCACGCCCGCGATTCGCCTCGGCCGGACCCGTCCGGCCGCGCGGTCACGCTGCCCGCGCGAGCAATTTTCAGCGCCCACGGCGCGCGGGTGTTGACAACCCTCCTTCCGGCGCGAGAATCTTAGGGCAATTGCTCTCGCCCTCGTGCGCGCGAGAGAGTCCCAACTTTTCCGAGCCCCGAAGTTAAAGAAGATGAAGAGAAGTTCGTTCCTGCTGTTGTCCCTGACGGCCTTCGTGTTCGCGGCCTCGCCCGAAGCGGGCGGGCAGACGCCGGCCGAGCCCGAAGCCCACACGAGGCCGCGCACGGTCGGCGCGATGAGGCAGCCGGCACCGACGGCCGCGGCCGAACAGGAGCCGGCGAGGCCCATACCGGCGCAGCCCGGCCAGGCCGAGGCCGGACGGCGCGACGCGTCGCCTCCGAACTCGCAGCAGCCTCACCCGCGGCAGCCGGCGGCACAGCCCGCCGCACCGGCCGCACCGGCCGCCCCGGCTGCGGCCGGGGCCGCCCCGGCGCCGACGGGCGGCTCGTCCGCCGGCACGCCGACGGTGGCGCCCGCCTTCGTGCCCGCCGTGCCGCTGCAACCGGCGCGGCCGCTGCCGCTCAACCGATACCGCGCGCGCCTGGCCGAGGCGCAGCGGACCCTGAAGTCGCGCCTGCAATTGACGGCCGCGACCACTTCGGCGCCCCCCACCTTCTTCGTCACCATCGCCGCCTACGATCAGGACGACTCGAAGATTCACCTCGTTACGATCCCGAAGCAGACGCTGCTGACGCGCGGCGCCGAGGTGTCGGTCTCTACGAACCTGGGGCTGCCGGTCCGCCTGACGGTCGTCCGCCCCAACTACGTCAACACGGCCGTCGTCATCGCCGACATGCGGGGGCGGCAGTTGAACCCGCTCATCGTGGAGTACCCCATCGAGAAGGGCGGGCGCTTCACGGAGATGGCCTACTACACCTCGGCCCATCCGGCCCTGCTCTCGCCCGAGCTGGTCAGGCACGGCAAGAACTACGTCCGCTCGATGCTCGACCTCGCGGCGCGGCGTCTCAAGGACAAGGGCAAGGTCATCTCTCCGCAATTGATAGACATCGCCGAGAGGCTGTGCATCGTCGAGCATGTGGACCACCAGAGATTCCGCACGGAGGACCGCCGCCGCCTCTACGAGGAAGTCTACTCCCTCTTCGCCTTGAATGAGCTGGACACCTACCGCTACTCGGTCAGCTCGGCCGGGGCGGGCGGCATGGTCCAGATGATCCCCTCGACCTACGCGATGGTGCGGCGGACGCACCCGTCCGTTGGCCTCAACCCGGACTTCGTCGCCGGCATGCGCAACCACGGCAACGCCCTCGAAGCGATGCTGCTCTACATGCAGGACACCTGGAACATGCTCGGGCTCAACCAGACGGTGCTCGAAGCGATGGCGAGCAAGCAGGCGACGCAGTCCGAGCTGATGGCGGCCGGCTACAACTCGAACCCGTACAGGGTTCCGCTCTACATCCGCCGCGGCGGGGCGGCCTGGCGCACCCTGATCCCGCGCGAGACGCAGATGTACCTACAGATTTACGCCTCGGTCGAGAGCCTCATCGAGTTCAAGGACCGCGCGAAGGGCGGGGAGAACGAGGGGGAAGAGAAGAGCGCGCCGCCGCCGGGGCAGTAAGGACAAGGAGCGGCGGCCGGCCGCGAGGCAGGACCAAAAATGATGCCTAACGCGGGGGAGGCGCGGGACTCAGGTTGAGTCCCGCGCCTCCCTCTTTTCGCGGCGCCGTGACGGGTCGCCGGTTCGGCGGAGTGTTACCTCGGGGGGGGCTGGTTGTTCGTGACGGGGCGGCCCTCCACGTCTAGGATGACGACCTCGCCGAGGTTCAGCTCGCGGACCCCCGCGGCGATCTTCGAGAGGTCGCCTACGAGCAGGAGAGTGGTGCCGGCGGGCGCGGCGTACTTCGCGGCGGCCGCGTTAACTTCGGCCAGCGTCGCGCGCGTCAGCCCCTCTGTCTCGCGCTGCAACTCGGTCATCGGCAGGGCCGAGACCCAGAGGGCCACGACCTGGTCGGCGACGCGTCCGAGCGACTCGAACTGCTGCGCGTAGCCGCGAACGCGCCCGAGCCGGGCCGACGTTAGCTCCTTGTCCGAAATCGGCTTCTCGCCCGCCAGGAACTTCAGCTCGCGGACGAACTCAGTCACAGACTCCTTCGTCTTGTCGGTCTGCACGCCGCCCGAGGCGATCCAGGCCCCGGCCTGGTCGAAGAGGGCCGGGTTCGAGAAGACGCCGTAGGAGTAGCCCTTCTCCTCACGCAGGTTGAGGTTGAGGCGCGTGCCGAAGCCGCCGCCGTAGACCGCGTCGGCGAGGCGTAGCGCGTAGTAGTCGGGCGTCTTGCGGCGCGGCGCGGGCAGGACGTGCGCGACGACCGTCTGCGCCGCGCCCTGGCGGTCGATCAGGAAGACCTTGCCGGGGCCGACGGGCTTCGACGCCGGGATGTTGACCGCGGGCGCGGCGCCGCCCGGCCACTGGCCGAAGTGCTGACGTGCCATCGCCGTCGCCTCTTCGAGCGTCACGTCGCCGACCATGACGAGGGCCGAGCTGCCGGGCTTCCAGTAAGTCTCGTGGAAGCGAGCGAGGTCGTCGCGGGTGATGGGCTGGACCGTGCCGGGCAGTCCGCCGCTCGGGCGGCCGTAGGGGTGCTCGGCGCCGAAGGCGAGCATGAAGGAGACGCGGTTGGCGACGGCGTTCGGGTTGTTGGCCTGCTGCCCGAGCGCGTCGAGCACAAGCTTCTTCTCGCGCTCGAACTCCTCGGCCGGGAAGGAGGGGTTGCGCGCCACGTCGGCCACGACGCCGAGCGCCGGCCCGAGGTTGCGCTTGAGCACCTCGAAGGAGAGGCTGGCCGACTCGCGCCCCGCGGCCGACCCGAGCGTGGTGCCGAGGTCGCCGAGCTGGCTGTCGATCTCGATGGCGTTGCGGGTGCGCGTGCCGCGCCGCATGACGCGGGCCGTCAGGCTGGCGAGGCCGGCCTTCGGCGCCGGGTCGGCGACGCTGCCGGCGCGCGTCACCAGCCGCGCCGCGACCTTCGGCAGGTCGGGCCGGTTGACGACCAGCACTTCCATCCCGTTCTCAAGCTTGGCCGACTTCACCTCGGGCGCCGCGAACGGCTTGTCGCCGCCGAGCGGCGGTTCCTTCGTGCGGTCGACGGCCACGTCGAGCGGGCGGCCCGACTGTTCGGGTCGGAAGCGGACGAGGACGCGGTTGCGCGTGTTGAGCCAGCGGTCCACGGCCGCGCGCACGCCCTCGGCCGTCGCCCCGCGGTAGCGGGCGATGTCGGCCTCGAACTTGTTCGGGTCGCCGAGGAAGGTGTTGTACTGGTTGAGGAGGTCAGACTTGCCGCCGAAGCCGCCGATGCGTTCGAGGCCCGTCACGAAGTTGAACTCCCACTTCGTCTTGGCGCGGTCCATCTCGGCCGCGGTCGGCCCCTCCTTGGCGAGCCGCGCGATCTCCTGGTCGACCACGCGCTCGACCTCGGCGAGCGAGACGCCGGGCCGGGCCGTCGCCCACATGAAGAACTGGCCGGCGAGCTGCTGACTGCTCTGCGAGGCAGACACGTTCGAGGCGAGCTGCCGGTCGTAGATGAGCGCGCGGTTGAGGCGGGCCGAAAGGCCGTCGGTCAGAATCGTCGCCGCGAGGTCCAGCTCGGCGTCACCGGCGTCGAAGAAGGCCGGAGAGTGCCAGGCGAAGTAGGTCCGCTCCTGCGGCACGCGGTCGGAGACCTCGACCACCTTCTCGCCGTCGAGCGCGGGCACGCCCTTGACGGGACGGTCGAGCGGCGGCCCCGGCGGGATGGTGCCGAAGTACTTCTCGACGAGCGTGCGGGCCTGCTTCGGGTCGAAGTCGCCGGCGATGACGAGCGAGAGGTTGTTCGGCGTGTAGTAGGTGCGGAAGAAGTCGCGCACGTCGTCGAGCGAGGCCGCGGTCAAATCCTCGTGCGTCCCGATCACGTCGTTGGCGTAAGGGTGACGCGCCGGGTACATGGTCTCGAACATCAGCTTGTAGGCGCGGCCGTAAGGCTGGTTTTCGAGCCCCTGCCGCCGCTCGTTCTTGACCACGTCGCGCTGGTTGTTGAGGTTCTGCTCGGTCAGGGCTTCGGGCAGCGTGGCGAGGCGGTCGGACTCGACCCAGAGCAGGTTTTCGAGGTTGCCCGAGGGGACGGTGGCGAAGTAGTTGGTCCGGTCGTGGCTGGTCGTGCCGTTAACGCCGCCCTCCATCAGGTTGGCGCCCGCCGCCTCGACGTACTCGAAGTACTCTCTGTTGGCGTTCTTCGAGCCCTGGAACATCATGTGCTCGAAGAGGTGTGCGAAGCCGCTGCGGCCCGCGCGCTCGTTCTTCGAGCCGACGTGGAACCACTGGTTGACGTGGACGACGGGCAGCTTGCGGTCGACGTGGAAGATGACCTGTAGCCCGTTCGGCAGGGTGAACTTCTCGAACTCGACTCGGGGGACGGCAGCTTGCGCCCCGCCCTGCGCCAGAACCGGGGGCGCGGGGGCCAAAAGCAGCAGCAGCGCGAGGGCCGTCGCTATCAGGCGTCTCTGGTGCATCACGGATGAAACCTCCATCAGGGTTGGAAAGGAGTTTGGGCAGACGGCGTAAGTCGGCTGACGATACGGCGCCCCATTTTAACACTCTAGTCGCCGACCTGTAGGCCGCCGGTCAGGCGCGGGTCGTGCAGCGGCTCGGCGCGCGACTCGTCGGCGTACTGAAGCCGGTAGAGGCGCCAGTAGAGCCCGCGGCGGGCCAGCAGTTGCTGGTGCGTGCCCTGCTCCCGAATCTCGCCGTGGTGGAGGACGATGATCCGGTCGGCGCGCTGGACAGTTGAAAGGCGGTGGGCGACGACGAGCGAGGTGCGGTCGCGCATGACGCGCTCGATGGCGTCCTGGATGAGCTGCTCGGTCTCCGTGTCGATGGAGCTGGTGGCCTCGTCGAGGATGAGCAGGGCCGGGTCGAAGGCCAGGGCGCGGGCGAACGAGATGAGCTGCTTCTGGCCCACCGAGAGGCCGGCCCCGCGCTCGCGGACCTCGGCCCGGTAGCCGCCCGGCAGCCGCCCGATGAAGCGGTCGGCCCGCACCTCGCCCGCGGCCCACCGCACACGCTCGTCCGTAATGTCTTCGCGCCCCAGCCGGATGTTGCCCTCGACCGTGCCGCTGAAGAGGAACACGTCCTGTAGGACGACGGCGAAGTTCTCGCGCAGGGATTTCAGGTCCCACTCGCGCACGTCCACGCCGTCGAGCAGGACCTGCCCGCGCTGCACGTCGTAGAAGCGCATCAGGAGGTTGGTGATCGTCGTCTTGCCCGAGCCCGTGTGGCCGACGAGCGCAGTTGACTGGCCCGGCTCGACCGTGAAAGACACGTCCCTCAGCACCCAGTCTTCGCCCTTGTAGGCGAACCAGACGTTGCGGAACTCGACGCGGCCGCGCGCCCGGCCGGCCTTCGCGGGCCGCTCGGGCGTGGTCACGGCCACCGGAAGGTCGAGCGTGCGGAAGATGCGGTGCGAGGCGACGAGGGCGGCCTGGAAGACGTTGTACTTGTCCGAGATGTCGCGGATGGGCTGGAAGAGGCGCTGCGAGTACTGGATGAAGGCGAAGAGGGCGCCGATGGTCAGCGCGTCGGGGGCGCCCGCGGTCTGCATCACGCGCAGGCCGCCGTACCAGATGATGAGGGCGATGCCGAGCGAGCCGATGAAGTCCACGAGCGGGAAGAAGACTGCGTAGTAAAAGATCGTCTGGATGTGTGCGCTGCGGTGGTCGTCGTTGACGGCGGCGAACTGCCGCGTGGACTTGGCCTCGCGGTTGAAAATCTGGACCGTCTGCGCGCCGGAGATGTGTTCCTGAAGGAACGAGTTGATGCGCGCCAGCTTCGTCCGCACGAGGTCGTAGCCGCGCCGGGCGTGGCCGCGGAACCACATCGTCGCGGCGAACAGGAGCGGCACCGTCACGAGCGCCACCAGCGTCAGCCGCCAGTCCATCCAGAACATGAAGCAGATGATG
Source organism: Pyrinomonadaceae bacterium (assembly GCA_035645715.1). GTDB lineage: Bacteria > Acidobacteriota > Blastocatellia > Pyrinomonadales > Pyrinomonadaceae > QHXN01. The sequence goes on along the minus strand of DASQMB010000012.1, from coordinate 28,892 downwards.
GCCGCGATCATCACGAGGTCGCCCAGGCCCTCGATGACGCCCGAGGTGAACAGCTCGTTCAGGGAGTCAACGTCCGAGGTCAGCCGCGTCATCACGCGGCCCACGGGGTTCTGGTCGAAGTAGGCCACCTCCTGCCGTTGCAGCTTCTCGTACAGCTCGGAGCGCAGGTCGTACATGACGCGCTGGCCGACCGATTGGAGCAGCACCGTTTGCAGGTAGGAGGTGACGAGTTGCAGGAGCTTGACGCCGAGGAAAACGAGCGCCAGCCACGTCAGCCCGCCGAGCTGGTTCGGGACGACGTACCAGTCAATCGCGTACTGGAAGAACTTGGGCTCGACGACGCCGAGCGCGTTGACCAGCAGCGTCAGCCCGAGCGCCGGGAAGACGAGCCGGCGGTAGGGGCGCAGGTACTTGAGCAGCCTGCGGGCGCTGCCGCGGTCGAACTTCTTGACCGCCTCCTCCTCGTGAAACTGTCGGACCGCTGTCGCCATGCTTCCTCAGAGCTTCCTCAGAGCTTCCTCAGAACCGCCGCCGGCCGCAGGCCAAAGGCCCTCAGTGTTCGGTGAGGTGTCGCGCCGCCTGGAAGTCGTCGCGGCGCGGGAAGTGGAGCAGCATCCCGACGCCGGCCACCAGGAAGAGCAGGTCAGGGAAGCCGCCGCCGAGCACGAACGAAGAGACGAGCCCGAGCACGGCCGCCGCCTCGGCCAGGGCCATCCCGACGATGTAGGCCGCCGTGACCGCCTTCAGGTTCTGGTCGGCCACGGCCCGCGACAGCAGCCGGTTCTTGACGATGAACGAGGCGAGCACCGATGCCGCCCCGGCCGCAAGTAGCGCGAGCGAGACCGAGTCGTTGGCCGTCGCCCCCTCGTGCGGCTCGCGCCTGAGCGCGAAAGCCAGCGCGAAGTAGCCCGCAATAGACGCGAGCATCGCCGCCCAGATGATGAGCGTCCGGCGATGCGCCGCCTCCACCGTCGGCGGCGCGCCGCCCCTGTCGAGTGTGCTGCTCATCGTGAACCCCCTTCGTCGTGCCGGCGCGCGTAGCCGCCCGCACCCTGAACTGATTCCGCGGCCGCGCCGGCCTGACTCTTCGGACCGCCGTGCCGCCCGTCGGCGCCCGTCAACTCGCCGCCAACTCCTCTTCGAGCAGTTGCCGCTCGTAGAGTTCAGCGTACTCGCCGCCGCGCGCCAGCAGCTCTTCGTGCGTGCCGCGCTCGACGACGCGCCCCTCGTCGAGGACGCAGATGAGGTCGGCGTCGCGCACGGTCGAGATGCGGTGCGAGACGATGATGCTGGTGCGGTCGCGCATCACGCCGCGCAGGCGGCCGAGGATCAGCTCTTCGGTGTATGTGTCCACGGCCGAGAGAGCGTCGTCCAGTATCAGAATCTTCGGCTGGCGCAGCACGGCCCGCGCTATCGCTGCCCGCTGCTTCTGCCCGCCCGAGAGGGTGATGCCGCGTTCCCCGACGAGGGTGTCGTAGCCTTCGGGGAACTCGGCGATGTCTTCCGCGAGGCCGGCGATCTCGGCCGCCCACTCGACCTCGGCGCGGGTCGCCTCCTCGACGCCGAAGGCGATGTTCTCGTGCAGCGTGTCGCTGAAGAGGAAGGTCTCCTGCGGCACGTAGCCGACGGCCGCGCGCAGTTGTGAGAGCGGGTAGTCGCGCACGCCGACGCCGTCAACCAGGACGGTGCCGGCCGGCGCCTCTACCACCCGCGGGATGAGATTGACGAGCGTGGACTTGCCCGAGCCCGTCCGCCCGACGAAGGCCACGGTCTGCCCGGCCTCGATGACGAGGTCGAGTCCCTTGAGGACCGGCTCGGCGTGCTCCGAGTAAGCGAGGGTCAGGCCGCGGAACTCTACGCGGCCGCGGATTTCGGGGCGCGGCCGGGCGTCGGGCGAGTCGGCGATGGCCGGCCGCGCGGCGAAGACGGCGTTCATCCTCTTGAGGCTGGCCGTGCCTCGCTGGTAGAGGTTGACGACGTAGCCGAGCGCGATCAGCGGCCAGATGAGGCGCGACAGGTAGAGCGTGAACTCGACGAACTGCCCCGTCGTGATCTGTCCGCGGGCCGCGAGCGTGCCGCCGTACCAGAGGATGATTACCATCCCGAGGCCGATGACGAACTGGATGAGCGGCCGCATCACGGCCGAGATGCGCACGAGGGAGAGGTTGCGCTCGGCGTACTCGCGGTTGAGACGGTCGAAGGCCGCCGCCTCGGCCCCCTCCTGCGCGTAGGCGCGCACGACGCGCACGCCCGAGAAGTTCTCCTGCGCGCGCGCGCTCATCCCGGCGAAGAACTCCTGAATCTTCTCGAACCGGACGTGGACCTGCTGCCCGAAGTACTTCACCGTCAGCGAGACGAGCGGCATCGTCACCAGCAGCAGAAGCGTCAGCCGGACGCTGATCCGCAGCATCAGCGGCAAAATGATGATGACGACGAAGACCGTCTGGAGCGTGTACATGATCATCGGCCCGGCCAGTTGCCTGACCGCGCCGAGGTCGTTCGTCGCCCGCGCCATCAGGTCGCCCGTCCGGTGCTGGTGGAAAAACGAGAGCGGCATCCGCTGGACGTGCTCGAAGTAATCCTGCCGGAGATCGTACTCGACGTGACGCGACATGCCGATGAGGATGCGCCGCTGGAGGAAGAGGAAGACGCCGCTGATGGCCGAGACCGCGAGGATTAAGAGGGCGTAGCTCGTGATCTTCTCCCGCGTGACGCCGGTGCCCAGGTCGTCCACGGCGCGGCCGACGTAGATGGGAACGAGCAGGCCGACCACGACCGAGACGAAGATGCAGAGCACCCCGACGGCGAGAGCAGTCTTGTAGGGCCTGAAGTAGCGCGCGAACTTGCGTAAATCGTCCATGACGGAGCGGCTTGCGGGCGGACCCGTCCGGTCTTCCGGGTTCGGCTGAAAGCTTGGCGCCGTCTATGATGCGGGATGGCGGCGGGTAAAGACAAACGTGCGCCGGGCCGCATGCGGCCGGCCGGGACGGCGGGGCAGGGCCGCGCGAAAAAAAGGGCGCGGGCCCCGCGCGGCCCGCGCCCCTCTCTTATGTCTCACAGCGCACGCGCCCCGGCGGCGCGCCTTCGCCTCGTGGCCTGTTCAGGCCGCCGGCAGCTCGGCGACTGAGCCCTCTGCGGCCGGCGACTGCGGCGCGGTCGCTACTGTAGGACTCCCGCCGGCCGCCTCTTCAATCGCGCCCGCGGCCGGTTCGTTCCGCAAGGCCGTGTGGTCCTCATAGTCTGTGCCCGCGGCGCGGGGCTCGGCCGCGCAGACGCGGTTGCGCCCCTCGCGCTTGGCGCGGTAGAGGGCGCGGTCGGCGGCCGTCACGAGCAGGTCGCGCGACTGGACGTGTGTGGGGAAGGTGGCGAGGCCGAGCGAGGCCGTGACGTGGCCGACGGTCGGGATGCGCAGCTCAGCGACGCGCTCGCGCAGTCGCTCGGCCACGGTCAGAGCGCCCTCGGCGTCGGCCTGCGGCAGGACGATGGCAAACTCCTCGCCGCCGTAGCGAGCGCAGGTGTCGACGCCGCGCAGCTCCGAGCGCAACGCCCCGGCGATCAGGCGCAACGCCTCGTCGCCGGCGTCGTGTCCGTGGTTGTCGTTGACCCGCTTGAAATGGTCTATGTCGAGCATCAGGACCGAGACCGATTGGCGCGAGCGGGCGGCGAGCTGCACCTCGCGTTCGAGCTGCATCTGGAGGAAGCGGCGGTTGAAGCAGCCCGTCAGCGGGTCGGTCAGGGCCTGCTGTTGCAGGCGCTGGAAGAGCCGGGCCTGGTTGGCGGCGACGGCCACCTGGTCGGCCACGGTCCTCAAGAGCATCACCTCGTTCTCCTGCCAGACGCGGCGGGGATCGTCCGAGGCGACGAGCAGCACGCCGAGCGTGCTCTCCTGAAAGATGACCGGGACGACCGCCACGGGCCTGACCTCGCCCTCCTCGGCGCCGGCCGCGCCGTCCTGCACGTACTCGCGGAACTGCCCGCGCAGGCGCGAGCCGTAGGCGTCGAGGTCCGAGGTCACCTCCTCGCGGCCGGCGCCCTCGGCGTCGCCGTCGCGGAAGTGGCAGTGCGTCAGCGGCTCCTGGCCCTGCTCGGCCTCGACGCGAAGGGCACAGTGGCGGGCGGCGAGAGCGCGCCCGACCTCGTCCACGGTCGTCTGCAAAACGCTCGGCAGCTTGAGCGAGCTGCGGATGGCGGTCGAGATGCGGTTAACGGCCACCTCGCGGACGGCCTGCTCTTGCAGCAGCCGCGCGAGCTTGGTCGTGACGGCCACGGTCAGTTGGAGCGAGGAGGTCTTGGGGGCGCACAGGCGGACGGCCCGCGTCAGGCGGGCGGCGTGCTCGGGCAGCTCTGCTGCGAAGCGGGCCAGCAGGTATTCGAGCGCCGTGTAGATCACGTCGGGCTCGAAGGACCAGACGACCTCCTCGGTGTCGGCCTCGTACTCGGCGCCGGCCCGCCGCACCGAAACGAGCAGGGCCGCGAACCTCGGGTCGGCGACGATGACGAAACGCTCGCCGGCCTCATCGCCGGCGCGGTGGAGGATGAAGGGCTCGCGCTCGAAGGAGGCTTCGTCGAAGCTCAGGTCGCAGAGGCCGTCGTCGGGCGAGACGAGGAAGAATGCGTAGCGGGCGGCGCGGGCGACGGTGCGGACGCGAGCCTGCTCGCGCAAGGAGCGGCGCTGGACCGCGGGCAGGCTCTCGGCCACCAGCGCCGAGAGGTTGTTCTCAATCACCACGTCCTCGAAATACCTCTGGAGCAGCGCGGTCGTCTGCTCCGCGCAGCGGACGGGCGTCAACTGCCGGGGGTGCTGGGCGAGGAGTGAGCTGTAAAGGGTGAGCATCGGCGCGGCGGCCTGAGATCGGGAAAGTCCGCCCGGCGGGCGGCGACGGCGGTCGAATGAGAGCGGGCGCCGCGCGAGTAGCCGCGGCAAGGGCAAATCCAGTTTGCCACAACGCGGCGCGGGCTGTAAACGTGTTTTTTCGGCCCGGCTGGGAGGGCGGCTAAGTGACGCAAACCCTGTGCATTCCGGGTTTTACGAGGCGCCCGGGGTGGTTGGGCGCTGCTGTTTGAGGTAGGTCGTCGTGGCGGTGGCGACGAGGCGGCCCCCCTCGTCCGCGGCCTCGACAGAGAGGATGACGAGGCGGTGGCCCTCGCGCAGCACGCGGGCGCGGGCCTCGACGCGGCCTGCGCTGACGGGCCGCAGGTAATGAACCGTCAGGTCTACGGTGACGGTGCGCCCCTCCGGCGGAAGCAGCGTGTGGACGGCGAAGGCCGCCGCCGTGTCGAGCAGCGAGGCCAGGGCGCCGCCGTGGATGATGCCCTCCATGCGGGTCAGCTCGGGCCGAAGGGTGAGGGCGAAGGCGGCCTCGCCGCGCGCGGCGCCGACAAATTCGAGGCCCAGCAGTTCGGCGAAGGGGACGGCGGCGAAGGCCGCGCGCAGCCGCGCGACCTCATCTTCGGTCAGCTCGGGTTCGACCGGCGGGGCGGCTTCGCTCAAGAGCTGTAAATCCCCGTGCCTTCGAGCGGCTCGACGACGACGGCCGTGCCGTAGGCGAGCACTTCCGTGGCGCCGCTGGCGATCTCGGTCGCGTCGTAGCGCGCGCCGATGATGGCGTTTGCGCCGAGTTCGGTGGCGTGCTGGACCATGATGTCGAAGGCGTCGCGGCGGGTCTGCTCGCAGAGGTTGGTCCAGGCCGTGATGTTGCCGCCGACCATCGCGTGGAAGGCCGCGCCGATGTTGACGAAGAGGTTGCGCGAGCGGACGACGATGCCGCGCACGACGCCGAGGTTCTGCCTGACGCGGTAGCCCGGCAGCTCGAAAGCGGTCGTTACCATCTGCGGCGAGACGCTGTAGCGCGGGCCGCTGATGTCGTAGGGAACGCGCCTCTGTATTTCGTTGCTCATCCGGCATGTGCTCCGGCCGCGCGGGCCGCGCGGGTCTTGTGAAACTTCAGTCGCCGAAAAGGCTCCCCTGGGGCGAGACCTCGCCGCCGGCCTCGTACTCCTCGGGCGTCCACCGGTATGCCGGAAGGTCGCACCGCCCTTTGGCGTTGAAGGCCACGCCCTCGGCTTCGAGCAACCGCTGCTGCTTGTCGGGCGGCAGAAGCACCTTGCCCGTCGAGCAGGCTCCCTGCGCGTTGATGACGCGGTGCCACGGCACGTCGTCGGTCGCCGTGTGCATCACGTAGCCGACCGTGCGGGCCGTGTACCCCTCGCCGAGGATTTCGGCCAACTGCCCGTAAGTCATCACCCGCCCCGCCGGAACCCGGCGGACGATCTCGAAGACACGCTCGCGGTAGCGCGGCGAGTCAACGTCAACCTTCGTCACTTCGCCCGTCAACTTGCGATTCCCCCTCGCCGAGCCTGTCTCCCCAACGCCTCCTGAAGGCCCGGCCGTGCTTTTTCCACCACGCGCGCCACTCTGCGACGGCCCGCTCGCGTTCCTCCCGCGGACCCGCGGGGCGAAAACTCAGTCAGGTGCCGGCGGCGTCGCGCAGACACATTTCCGCGAGGAAGCGCGTCCGCAGGTCTTCGCTTTCGAGCAGCGAGATCAACTCGGGTATCGGCCGCAGCGCGAGGCTGGCGCGCTCGGCCGCGAACCTTTCGCGCGCGGCAACAGCCCGCGCACGCCAGTCGCGCGCCTCCGCGCAGTTGCCGTCTGTGCGAGGCGCGCCCACGTCAGATGCGCTCCAACTCGGCGACCGTCATCTCGTTGAAGACGTTGCCGGTGTTGAGCACCGTCTCGGGCTCGAAGATGAGGATGTGGGCCTCCCGCTCGGCCACGGGCTTGTGCTCGACGCCGCGCGGGACGACGGCGAACTCGCCCTCGCCGAGCTCTACCTCGCCGTCGCGGAGCAGGATTTTCATGCTCCCTTTGACGACGAGGAACATCTCGTCCTCTTCCTCGTGGCGGTGCCAGACGAACTCGCCCTCGATCTTAGCGAGCTTGACCAGCGAGCCGCCCACGCGGGCCGCGACCTTAGGGCTCCAGCGGTCGCTGAAGAGGCCGAACTTTTCCGACAGGTTCACTTTCTCGATCATATCTCGCTGGCGGCTGCCGTCGCGGCCGTCGCCGGGGCCGAGTCCGATTTAATCGTGCGTGCGGAGCAGGGCGCGGGCCGGGGCGCCGTCGCCGTGCCCCGACTCGATCCTGAGCGGCAGGCAAAGCAACTCGTAGTCGCCTGCTCCGACCGCGCTCAGGTCGAGCCCCTCGACGACGACGACGCCCGCGCCCAGCAGCGCGAGGTGCGCGCCGAAATCCTCCGAGCCGAACTGCTCGATTGAAAGGTAGTCCCACCCGACGAGCAGCGGGCGGAGGGCGGCGAGGGCACGCGCCGCCTCCGGCGTCAGGTAGGTGAAGTCTTCGCGGAACTGCCCGCGCGGGTCTCGCCAGAACTCGGAGTTGCGCGTCTTGAAGAGGACGCGCTCGGCGCCTTCGAGCCCGAGCGCGGCGACGTGGCTTTCCTCGACGGCGCGCACGTCGGGCGGTATTTCGACGACGCGGGCCTGCCCGACGAAGGCTGCGAGCGGCAGTTCGGGGAGCCTCGCGGCGCCCTCGATGAAGTGGGCCGGCGCGTCAACGTGCGTGCCCGTGTGCGCGCCGAAGTGGAGGTTCGTGACGTTGGCCGGGTCGCCGCGCTCGATGGCCGACCACGAGGAGATTTCGAGGCCGGGGTCGCCGGGGTAGGTGGGCGTCCGGCCGGGCGCGACCGCCGCGCTGATGTCGAACAGAGACATAGGATGGGGAATAGTAAATGGTGAATGGTGAATAGTAAATGGGAGTTTTTAGTTTCCAGTTTTTAGTTTGCGGCCTTCAGCGGTTGGGCCTCGGCCATCGGTAGAACTAAAAACTGAAAACTAAAAACTGTTCTTCCGCCATTGTTGCGGCCCCTCGGGGGTGTGCGTTAGCATCGGGATTCGCCGGGCGGGGCCTCGGGACGAACGAGTTGAGAGAAGAGAAGCGCACAGAGAGCGAGCAGGAGGGCGCGCCGCGCGTCGCCGCGTCGAGCTATTTGAACAGCGCGCCGCTCATCTGGAGTTTTCAGCACGGGCCGCACCGCGACGAGGTCCGGCTGCTGACGGACGAGGCGCCGGCCCGCTGCGCCGACCTGCTGGCGCGCGGCCGGGCCGAGGCGGCGCTGGTGCCGGTCATCGAGTACCAACGCCTGCCCGAGGTGGCGCTGGTGCCGGGCGTCTGCGTCGGGGCGCGGCGCGAGGTGCGGAGCGTCCTGCTCGTCACGCGTGCGGGGGCGCGGCTCGAAGAGGTGCGCTCGGTAGCGCTCGACACCTCCTCGCGCACGTCGGCTGCGCTGGTCGAGATCATCTTCCGCGAGTTCCTGCGGCGCGTGCCCGCCCTCGCCCCCGCCGAGCCCGACCTGAGGGCGATGCTCGCACGCCACGACGCGGCGCTAGTCATCGGCGACCCGGCCATGACGTTCGAGCGCGAGGGCCTGCGCGTCTACGACCTGGCCGCGCTCTGGCGCGAGCTGACGGGTTACGGCTTCATCTTCGCAATGTGGATGGCGCACGAGGGGGTTGGGCCGCGCGTGCGCTCGGTGGACTTCGCCGGAGCGCGCGACGAGGGGCTGACCCGCGCCGGGGAGATCGCCGCAGTGTACGAGCGCGAGCTGGGTTTGCCGCGCGCCGAACTGCTCTGCTACCTGCGCGAAAACATCTGCTTCGAGCCCGACGCGGAGATGCTGGCCGGCCTCGAACTCTACTTCCGGCTGGCGCACCGGCACGGCCTGATCGGCGAGCCCCGCCCGCTGAAGTTCCTCGGCACGGGCGGTGCATGACGAGATTGTAGCCGCGCCGCGCGACCGGATCGGCCGGCGCCGGCGGCCGGGCGGCTCGCATCCTGCCAATTTGGCACATTGATTTTCGGATATTGCGATTGGGCGGAACTGAAAGATGAACACGACCGACATCCAGCCGATCCTCGACCGAGTGCTCGCGGGCGGGCGCATGACCGACGAGGAGTGTGCCGCCCTGCTTCAGTCCTACGACCTAGCGCGCATGGGCGTGGCCGCCGACGAGGTGCGCCGACGCAGGTACCCAGAGGGGATAGTCACCTACATCATCGACCGCAACGTCAACTACACGAACGTCTGCAACGTCGTCTGCACCTTCTGCGCCTTCTACCGCCGGCCCGGCAAGCCCGACACCTACGTCACTACCGTCGAGCAGATTTGCGAGAAGATTGACGAGACCATCGCCCTCGGCGGCACGGGCGTCCTGATGCAGGGCGGGCTGCACCCGGACTTCGGGATAGAGTGGTACGAAGACCTCCTGCGCACCCTGCACTCGCGCTACCCCGACTTCCAGCTTCATTGCTTCTCGCCGCCCGAGATACACAACATCCACCTCATCTCGGGGCTCTCCTACGAGGAGATCATGCGGCGGCTGAAGCAGGCCGGGCTCTACTCGATGCCGGGCGGCGGCGGCGAGATTCTCGACGACGAGGTCCGCAAGCGCGTCTCGACCAAATGCACCACTGACGAGTGGCTGGCCGTGATGAGGGCAGCGCACCGGGTGGGCCTAAGGACGACGGCAACGATGATGTTCGGCATCGGCGACCGCGTCGAACATCAGGTCCGCCACCTCCGGCGCCTGCGCGACTTGCAGGATGAGACCGGCGGCTTCACGGCCTTCATCCCCTGGACCTTCCAGCGCGAGAACACGGCCCTCGGCCGCAAGATAACGGACGAGCCCACCGGCCTCGACTACCTGCGGATGCTCTCAGTCTCGCGCCTCTACCTCGACAACGTCGAGCACGTCCAGGCGAGTTGGCTGACGCAGGGGCTGCGGCTCGGGCAGGTGGCCCTGCGGTTCGGGGCCGACGACATGGGCTCGGTGATGATCGAGGAGAACGTCGTCTCGGCCGCGGGCGCGCACAACACGGCCGACGAAAAGATGCTCCGCTACCTCATCCGCGAGGCCGGCTTCCGCCCGCAGCAGCGCGACATCCTCTACCGCCACGTCAACCGCGAGGATTCCGCGCGGGCCGACGCGGGCGATTCGGCCACGCTGCGCGAGCTGTCGGTCGCCTTCGCCGACTGAGCCGGGCGTGAATAAAAAGCGAGGGGCCGTGGCCGGGGGCGCGTGAACCCCGGCCACGGCCCCTCTTTTTCTGCCCGCCTTCAGCCGGCGCGCGTGCCCGTGTAGCGGACGGTCGGCGCCAAGAACATGTTGACCTTGATCTCGCCGTCGATGCGGTCGCCGGCTGCCTGCCCGGTCATCTTCGCGTCGTACATCTTGCCCTTGACTTCGAGCGAGACCGTCGAGGTGAAGCTGTCGCCCGCGACCGCGAGTGATTCGAGCGGGCGCTCGCCGAGCTGCGAGTTGATGCTGCCCGAGACGAGGCCGCCCTGCTCGCGGAAGACGAGCGTAGCCGGGTGTGTGCCGAAGAAGGGGGTCGCAACTTCGATGTTCCAGGTTCCGATGAGACTCATGTTCGTTTCGCTTTGCCGCCGCGCCCTCTCAGCGCCCGGCCTGTCTTTGCCGGCCTGTCTTAGCCGACCTGTCTTAGCCGGCCTGCGGTTCGCGCCGGGCGCTCAGGACTTCGATTTCGTCGGCGTGCGGCTCGATCTGCTCGCGCAACTCGCCTGCGTCGCCGACGAGAACGACGGCCGCGCGCTCCGGCCTCACGTAGAGGCCGGCCGCCCGCCGCACGTCCTCGCGCGTGACGGCCTGCACGCGGTCGCGGTAGGTGTGCAGGTAGTCGGCCGGCAGGCCGTGGACGGTGATCTGGACGAGCTGTTCGACCAGCCCGTCCTGCGTCTCCAGCCGGATGGGGAAGATGCCGGTCAGGTAAGACTTCGCGTCGGCCAGCTCCTTCTCCGACACGTCCTCGCTGCGGATGCGCTCCAGCTCGGAGAAAATCTCGCCGAGGGCGAGGCCGACGACCGACGTGCGGGCCTCGGTCGTGGCGCGGAAGCTGCCGGCGTGGCGGCGCGCGTCGAGCGCCGTGTAGGCGCCGTAGGTGTAGCCCTTCTCCTCGCGCAGGTTCATGAAGAGGCGCGCCGAGGCCGTCGCGCCGAGGATGGTGTGCATCAGCAGCAGCGGGAAGTAGTCGGGGTGCGTCCGCGTGATGCCGAGGTTGGCGACGACGACGTTGGCCTGGGGCGAGCCGGGACGGTCCACGACGTAGGCCGTCCGGCGCGTCCGCCCGGGCGGGGCGGGGAAGTCGGGCTCCGGCACGCGGCCCGGCCGCCATGTGCCGAACGTCTCCTCAATGCGGCGCAGCGTCTCGCCGCGGCGCACGTCGCCGACGGCGAAGAGGACGGCGTTGTTGGGGATGAGCCGGGCGCGGTGAAACTCCGTCAGCCGCTCGCGCGTGGTGGCGCGGACCGACTCGGGCGTGGGCGCGACGACCGAGTAGGGGTGCCCGCCGAAGATGACGCGCGCCAGCGTCTCGGAGGCGAGGAAGGACGACTGGGCGCGCTGCGCGATCAGGTTCTGCTCGATGTTGGCCTTCGCCAGCTCCAACTCATCCTCGGGGAAAGAGGGGCGAAGCGCCACGTCGGCCAGCAGGTCGAGCGCGCGGTCGGCGTAGGTCGAGAGCGAAGAGGCCGAGACTATTGTGTAGTCGGAACTGGCGCCGGCGTTGAGCGTCGCGCCGTAGCGCGCGGTCTCCTCGGCGATCCGGCGGCTCGAACGCGTCTCGGTGCCTTCGAGCAGCATGTCGGTCATCATGTCCGTCAGGCCGGGCAGGCCGGGCGGGTCGAAGGCGTCGCCGGTGAGGAAGGCCAGGCGGAAGTTGACGAGAGGGAGGCGGTCCTGTTCGACGAAGACGACGCGCAGGCCGTTGCCGAGGACGATCTCCTCGGGCGTCGGCAGCCTGAGCGGGCGCGGCGCGAGCGGGGCCGGCGGCTCGCGCCGGAACTCTTCGGTCTGCATCTCTGTTAGGCTCATATCTGGAAACTCTACTCGGCCGCGGCCGGCTCCGGCAGCTCGACCGCGGGGGACGGCGGAGTCGTTTCGGCCCCCGGCTCGGGCTGCGGCGCGGGCGGCACCTGGGGCGGCGGCGACTCGGGCTGTGTCGGCTCGCCCGCCGGCTCGGGGGCGGCCGGGGCGGGCGCGGACTGCGCGGGTGGGGCCGGGACCACCTCGATGACTGCGTAGTTGTCGGTGAGGAGATGACGGCCGACGACGCGCCTGATCTCCTCGGGCTTGACGGAGAGGTAGCGTTCGAGTTCGGTGTTGAAGAGGTTGGGGTCGCCGTCGTAGAGGGCGAACTCGGCGAGCCGTTGCGCGCGGTAGAGCGTGGACTGGCGGCCCCGCACGGCGTCGTTGAGCAGGGTGTTCTGCAACTTCTCCATCTCCTCGTCGGTCGGCCCCTCTTCGGCCAGCCGCCTGAACTCCTGCTCGACGGTGGCGCGAATCTCTGCGGCGTCGTGGCCCGGCTTCGGGAAGGCGAAGACGTAGAGCGAGGAGGGGCCGCGCCGCTCGCCGACGCTGCCCTGGACGCCGACGACAGACTCGTCCTCCTTGACGAGCCGCTGGTAAAGGCGCGAGCTGTCGCCATCGAGCAGCAGGTCGCTCGCCAGGCTGAGGGCGTAGAAGTCCTCGCTGCGGCGTGGCGGCGTCTTCCACCCCATCATAAGGGCCGGCAGTTGCGCGAACGGGTCGCGGTAGACCTCGTGGCCGGCGTTGACCTCGGGCGGCTCGCTCACGTCGGGCGGCAGGGGCCGGGGCTGCGCCGGGATGTTGGCGAAGTACTTCTCGACGAGGGCGCGGGCTTCGGCCGGGTCGAAGTCGCCGACGATGGCGAGCACGGCGTTGTTCGGCGCGTAGTAGACGCGGAAGAACTCCTGTATGTCGTCGATGGTGGCGGCGTCGAGGTCTTCCATCGAGCCGATGGTCGAGTGGGCGTTGGCCGGGTTGCGGAAGATCAGCTCGTTGAGGCGCAGCGAGGCGTTCGAGTAGGGCCGGTTGTCGTAGTGGAGGCGCTTTTCCTCCTTGACGGCCTCGCGCTGGTTGTCGAGGTTCTCCTGCGTCACCTTGAGCGAGCGCATCCGGTCGCTTTCGAGCCAGAGGGCGAGCGGGAGCTGGTTGGCCGGCAGGGTCTCGAAGTAGTTGGTCCGCTCGGTCGAGGTCGTCCCGTTCATCGTCCCGCCGTTGTTGAAGATGTACTGGAAGTGGCCGGCCTTCGGCACGTTCTCCGAGCCCTGAAACATCATGTGCTCGAAGAGGTGTGCGAAGCCCGTGCGCCCCTCGCGCTCGTTGCGCGAGCCCACGTCGTAGTAGACGGCGACCGACACGACGGGCACCGCGTGGTCCTCGCTGAGGATGACGCGCAGGCCGTTACCCAGGGTGAACTGCTCGACGGAAATCTGCGGTAGTGCGGGCGCGGGTGAAGACAAAAGCATTCCCTCCGGTCGCTTGGATGAGGGGCCGTCGGCGGGCCGGCGAACGAGACGCGCCGACGGCCGTGCCCTTAACTCTACTCCGTAGGGGCGACCATGCCGCGCAGCTCTGCGCGCAGGCGCTCGATCTCGGAGAGCTTCTGCGCGACGCGGTCGAAGAGCGGCTGCTGCGACTTGATGCCCTCGTCGATGAGAAACGCGGCGGCCTCGGCACGGCTGCGGAAGACGCCGGCGGTGACGAGCTGTTCGAGCCGGTCCTGCGCCTCGTGCGAGACCTTGACTGCGACGACGTAGTCGTCCTTGGCCGACAGCGCCCGCTCGATGGTGCGGCTGAGGTCGCGCCCGATGGAGGAGAGCGCCTCGGGGATGCGTGAGGCCACCTCGCGCACGTGTGACTGTGCGCGCTCGCCGCCGGTCGTGTGCGGGTCGTCCTCGTACAGGGTCAGGTCATCGACGGGTTCGAGCGCGTCGGGGTTCTTCGGGTCGTATGGCGTGGTCATGTTCGGCTCAAAGCCTCCTCGTTGAAAGTCTGCGAAAGCCTGTGGACTCCGCCGACTTTTACGGCCGGGCGCTTTCGGTTGTTCTCGCCGGGTAATCCCTGAAACTCATTCTAAGGGCGGGCCGGGGGGAGGGCAAGGAGGGGCAAAGGGGGAAGTGGAGAAAGGGGCGACGGCGAATGGGAAAGGGCGTGAGGGAAGAGAAACGGCAGGCGGCCGGCGGCGGAGGGAGACTCCGAGAGGCGGCGCCCGCGGCCCGTTCTTCCCCTCTGCGTTTTTCCGCTTTTTCCTCTTTTTCGACCCCCTTCCGGCCGGCCCGCGCCATTACAACTTTTTACAGCACGCAACCTTGCCGCCCCCCCGGTCATCAATTACACTACGCAAACCTGCCTACGGGGCGGTCACAAGTTGCAGGATGCGCCCCGCCCGCCGCGCGGCCACCTGCTCGGGGTCCGAGAAGGTTTCGACAGAGGTTTCCAGCCCGTGAACAGAAGATTCGCCAACGCGCTTGCGGCCCTCGCCCTGGCCGCGCTCATGCTCCCTTCGGCCGCCCTCGCGCGGCAGAACGGCAACCAGACCCCGCCGCCGCCGGCCGCCCGCCGCGGCGAGCCCCGCCCCGGCGCCCCCGCCCCCGGCGGTGAGGCGCGGCGCGCCCGCCCGAACCGCTACGAGGCAGTCGAGGCCATCGAGGGCGACGTGGCCGAGGCCCTGACCGTCATCGAGGAGAACTACGTCGACGGCAAGAAGCTCGACTATAACAACACCTTCAAGGCGTCGATCATCGGGATGCTGCGGTCGCTCGACCCGCACTCGAACTTTTACGACGCGAAGGAGTTCGAGGAGCAGCGGGCCGACTGGCGCTCTGAGTACTACGGCATCGGCGCGACGATAGGCGACCGCAAGGTGAAGGACTCGACCGACACCTACATCCTCGCCAGCTTCGAGGGCACGCCGGCCTTCAAGGCGGGCCTGCGCTTCGGCGACCGGATCGTCGAGATCGACGGGCAGTCGGTCAAGGGGCGCCCCTCGGCCGAGGTGCGCGACCGGCTGCGCGGCCCGCGCGGTACAACCGTTCGCGTCACGGTCGAGCGCGGCAGCAACGGCAACCGCGACACGGTCGAGATCGTCCGCGACGCCGTGCCGCAGCCCACAGTGCCCGACGCCTACTTCATCCGGCCCGGCGTCGCCTACGTGGACATGACGCGGGGCTTCAACTACACGACCTCCGAGGAGTTCGCGGCCGCCCTCGAAGAGATGCGCGCCCGCGGGTTGCAGGGGCTCGTCCTCGACCTCAGGGGCAACGGCGGCGGCATCCTCGACGAGGCCAAGAAGGTGGCCGAGCAGTTCCTCTCGCGCGGGCAGCTCATCCTCTCGCAGAAGGGGCGCGGCACCCGCGGCGTCGAGCGCGAGCTGATTTCTGACAACCGCAACCCGCTCGACACGCCGCTCGTCGTGCTCGTCAACCGCGGCACGGCCTCGGCCTCCGAGATCGTGGCCGGCGCGCTGCAAGACCACGACCGGGCGCTGATCGTCGGCGAGACCTCTTTCGGCAAGGGGCTTGTTCAGAGCATCATGCCGCTCGACTACGGCACGGCGCTGACGCTGACGACATCGAAGTACTACACGCCCTCGGGCCGCCTGATCCAGCGCGACTACTCGAACACGGGCTTCTACGATTACATCTTCCGCGGCGGCATCGGGGCCGACGAGGAGAGGGATGAGAAGCAGCCCGCCGCCAAGCCCGCCCCCAAGCCCGGCGAGCCGCAGAAGGACCCCGAGGCGCGCACCGACACGGGCCGCCCGCTCTACGGCGGCGGCGGCATCGCGCCCGACGAGGCCGTCAAGCCGCGCACGATGACACAGCAGCACGTCCGCCTGCTCGACCCGGTCTTCGCCTTCGCCCGCGAGCTGGTCTACGGCCGCGTCACCGGCTTCGAGGGCTACAAGGTCGGCGGCATGCCCGAGTTCGCTCACAACCTCCAGGCGACCGACATGGTGGTTGACGAAAAGCTCTACAAGACGTTCAGGGAGTTCGTCGCGGCCAACAAGGAGCACTACAAGATGACGGCCGCGCAGCTCGACCGGCAGCGGGCCTTCATCACCCGCCAGCTCCGCTACGACCTGGCGACGGCCGCTTACGGCACGGTCAAGGCCACGCAGGTCCTCATCCTCGACGACCCGCAGGTGGCGAAGGCCATCGAGGTTTTGCCACGCGCCCGCGACCTGGCGATGACGGCGCAGCGCGGCCGCAACCCCAAGACCAAGTCGTTCGAGTAAAGGCCGGACAACCGACAAACGAAGCGCGAAGGGGGCACGGACTCTGTTGAGTCCGTGCCCCCTTCGCGCTTCGAGGTCCGTGGCCCGGGTTTACTGCGTTCCCTGCATTATCTTCTGCGAGTCGGGCTCGGGGTTTGGCTCGGGCGTGCGGGCGGCCGCGCGCCTCAGGGCCCTGAAGTCGAGCTCGGAAGAGGGGCGGATGTCCGCGTCCATCAGCCGTTCCATCTTTTCGAGCGTGTAGCGGTTCTCCTCGGGGTCGTTCGAGGCCACGCAGTCTGAGGGGATGACGAGGTTGAAATCGCGCATGTAGGCGTCGTGCGCCGTGAACAACACGCAGATGTCGCCTGTCAGCCCGGTCAGAATCAGGGTCTTGACGCCGAGGTAGTCGAGCAGGATGTCGAGCGTGGTCGAGAAGAAGCCCGAGTGCTTTGGCTTCAGGACGAAGTAGTCGTCCTCGTCCGGCCGGAGTTTCTCGACGAGGGGGCGGCCCCGCACGTCGTCTTCCAGGCAGTGCGCGAGTATCTTCTTGAAGTCCGACTGCCACTTGCCGAAGTTGTCGTTGACGTAGACGACGGGCACGCCCGCCTCCTTCGCCAGCCGCTTCAGCGCGGCCAGCCGGTCGGCCATCGGCAGGGCGTAGCGCAGCAACACCTCGCCGCTGTCGAATTCGAGGTCGTTAATCACGTCGATCAGCAGCAGCGCCACCTCGGCCTTGTCGGGCACGTTGCCGTGCAGGTCTTCGTTCTTCGCTGGCACCTGTTCCTAAGCCTCTCGGGTCGGCGGGGAAGAGTTTTAAAAGCAGGGGGCTATCAACGGCGTGGGCGGCCAGGATTATGCCGGCCGCGCGAGGCTGTAAGCAAGAGGGGAGGCCGCGGGCTGCGTGCGGGCCGAACCGGGGAGGGAGGGGCGGGGGCCGCCGGGTGAGACGCCCGGCCCCCGCTTTCGTCTCGCGCCCGTTGGGTAGTCAGCAGGCGGGAGGGCGCGAAACCGAAACTCGTTCAGGCCGTCCGCCGCCCCGCGCGTCGTCGTCTTCGAGGCGCGCGCGGGGCGGGCTGCGCTACCGCTACTGCGAGCCGGGGTTCATGGACTCGTGCCCGTGGACGACGCGCCAGACGCCGTTCTGTCGGACGTAGACGCTCGTCATCTTGGACGTGTAGTGCATTGTGCGCCCGCCCATGTTGACCACCGAGGCGGCGTTGTAGGTGAGGACGGCCGTGTCGCCGTAGACCTGCACGCGCGGGTTGTACATCTGGAAGTCGAGCATCTTGAACATCTCGGTGATCTGCTCGAACTTGGGCAGGAAGTTCTCCTTCGGGTTAGTTTCGAGGTATGGATTCATCATCCCGAAGTAGGTGGCGTCGTCGGCCATGAAGCCGGCGAAGAAAGCCTTGTCCTTGCGCTGCCAGGCGTCGAAGGAGGCGCGCTCGCGGGCGATGACCTCGCGGGCGACCTCGTCGTTGCGCTGCTGGGCGCCGGCGGCCAGGCCGCTCGCCACCGAGAGGCCCCAGGCGGCCGCGAACAGGGCGAGGACGAACAGGACCAGGGAGAGCCGTATTCTCATCTTTTAACCTCCGTTAGGTCGTGGTGTCGTGTCAGTTTAGGGGCTCAGGAGTGGGCGCCCGTCAGGGTGATTAGCGAGAGGGTGGCGCCGGTCGGGTCGTTGACGACGCAGAAGCGGCCGACGTTCGGGATGTCGCACGGCGGGACGCAGACCGTGCCGCCCAGCTCCGCGACGAGCCGCGCCTTCTCGTCCACGTCCTCGACGGCGACGTATGCCATCCAGTGCGAAGGCATTTGGCCGAACTCCTCGCCCATCTGGTGAATGCCGCCGATGCGCTCGCCGCCGGCCTCGATCTCGGTGTAACCGGCCCCCGCCGCCTCCGACGAGTGCAGCCGCCAGCCGAGCAGCGCGGAGTAGAACTTACCGGCGGCCCCAACGTCGGTGGTGGCGAGTTCGGTCCAGCAGAAAGTCCCGCTGGCGGGCATCTTGTGTTCGGTCATCGTTTCTCTCTCCTTCGAGTCTGGTTTGCCGGAAAAGCCTCAAGGGGGAGCGCCCACTCGCCCGAAGCCCGCCGCGCGCGCCTCAGGCGCGCGGGCACAACTCGGGTTTGGACGGCCCCGCACACAGACGGCCGGGAGGGGCGCCGGAAATGGGTCGCGTGTCAAGAACTACAGGACCGCTTGACGTTCGCCGCCGCGAAAGGGCGCGGCGGACTTTACTTGCGAGGGTACTGCCGGCGAGGTTCGAGAAAACTTGCGAACTTGATGGACGCGGCCCGGGAGGCCGCCGATGAAAACCCGCGAGATGAAAGCCTGGTGAGGGAAGGTGAGTTCCCGGTATTCTCGAAAACTCACCTTCCGAATCCGGCCCCCGGCGCCATACGCGCGCGGGGGAAGCTGATGTGTTCCTTCTTAAACTTGTTCGGCCCTTAGTGCCGTGCGAGCCACTCACTGAAAACCTGCGACTCTTCGAGCTTGCCGCTCCACCGCGCGCGGTTCTTGCCGGTCAGGGCGAGGACCATCGCCTGGTGCTGGCCGGCGCGGTCGCCGAGCCGCTCGAAGTAGTTGTAAAGCCTTTCGATCTTCCGCACGCTCTCGCGCGCGGCCTCTACGTTGCGGAACGCGAGGACGTTGCGGAAGTAGCGCGTGTAGACGTTCTGCTCGCGCCCGGTCGTCGTGTAGAGGTCGAAGTAGCCTTCGAGGTGGCCGGCCACCTGCAAGACCTGCGCGACGTAGGACGGGCGCGCGTGGACGCGCCGGACGATCTCCGCGATGTCGGTCGTGCCCGAGGCGTACAGCTCAAGAATCTGTTCCTTCTTCGAGCGCTGCTCGGCCGTCTCCTCGACGCCGGCACCCTCCTCGCGCGGCTCGACGGCAGCGCCGGACTCAGACCCCGCCGGCGCTGCCTCGCGCGGGTCGGCGTATTCGAGTTCGAGCGAGATGGGGCGCATCTCCTGCAAAAGCTCTTCTGTCGTCATCTGTCAAACCCTCCTTGAGAGAGCGCCGGCCTCGGGCTGCGCGCCGCGGGCTGATTACAGCGGCCCGCGGCGCGCGCCCTTCGCCTCAGCTCGCGCGGCGCACCTCGAAGGACTGCTCGCGCTCGAGCCCCTTGAGGTGGTCGATGAAGCTGGAAGCGGCGCGCTTCGACAGCTCCTCGGTGCGGACGCGGGTCACCGACAGGCACTCCTCGTCGGGGTCCACGCCCGCCTCGCGCGCCAGCGCGCGGATCATGCCGAGCTGCTTCGGCGTGACGAGGTCGGCCATCGACTTGGCGAGCGGGTCGCGGGGGAAGTCGCCGGGCTGACTGCCCGCGCCATCGCGCTCGATGACCTCGCTCTCGCGCTGGTACAGCTCGCGCGCGATGCCGAACTTGATGGCGGCGCGCTTGAGTGCGTCGTGCTCGGCCTTCTTGATGCCGGTCTCGTTGTCGGCGTTACCCGTGCCGACGCCTTCGCGCGTCACCCCGTCGATGGTGATGGCGGCGGTGACGGCCACCATGTCGCCGATCTGAACGATGCCGCGGACCGAGTGGGACCAGGTCGGGGCGACGCGGTCGAGGATGTCTGCGACCGTGTGCCACTCGACGTACTCGACCATGTGCTTGTTGCCGTTGCGGTCGGTCCAGCCCTCGCGCGTCTTGACGAGCCTGGGGTCAATCGGCTGCTTCAGGGTGCGCAGCGTGCCCGTGAAGGAGAGGGGGACGACCTGCGCCGAAGTCTGGCCGGCCTCGAACTCCTCGGCCGTGATGAAATCGGGCTCTGCGGCCGACTGCTCGGCCTGTGCGGTTGCTTGCTTCTTGCTCATCGTGTGTTCCTCTTCGTCTCTGTGTTCCGCGAGCGGACGTACTTCTGAGACGGCGCGCAGGGCTTCGACCCGCGGCGCCCCCTCGGGCTGCTCGTCCTGCTCCCGTGCGAAGCGCGGCGTCTTACGCGGGGCGGGTCTGGGACCCGCCTCGGCGGCAGCCACACCGGGCTTCTCGGATGCGTCCTCGTGTTTCGCGCCGGGTTCGGGGGCCGCGGCGCTCTCAGCGGGGGCTGCGGCCGGCGCCACAATCCCGTCAAGGGCAGCGGGCTGCTTGGTGACGGCCTCGGTGCTCTTATTCAACAGCGCGTGCTTGACGGCGAGGATGTGCTCGCAGCGGAAGGCCGGGTCCGAGCCCGCGTGCTCCTCGAATTCGAGGCAGGTGCAGCGGACCTTGCCCGCCTCGTCGCGCCAGACTTCGTAGCTGGCGCGGCGGCCGCGCAGCGTCGGCGTGGTCACGCGGAAGCGGTCGCCCTCGCGGTTGACCAGGCCCATCGCGGCGATCCCCTGCGCTCGCTTGTCGCGCATCAGGGCTTTCTTGTCGAGAACGGCTGCCATGAGCTTCGCTCCTCCCGTCAAACTTCAGAAAACCTTACGGACTCACGCGGCCCGCTCGGCCGGCAACTCCGCCAGCGGCTCGAACTGCCTGGACGGCTGAACGCCGCCAACCGGCGCCCGCTCGTGCAAACGGCGCTCAAGCTCAACGACCCGGGCCTCCAGCTCCTCGACCCGCCGGCCCTGCCGGTGGAGGGTCTTGAACAGGCCGTCGAACGTCTCCCAAATCACTTCCGCGTCGCTCAACTCTCTAGTCTCCTCTTCCGAAACCCGAGTCGCGGACCGCTGTCGGCCTCGCGCCCTGTTTCATGCGTGAAACAGTGTACCACGGGCCCCGGGCTGTTGCAAGCATAAAACAAGGTCTTGCGCAGGAAATTTTCTTGTGGTATGTTCGGTCGTGGAGGGGGGCGCCGCCCGGCTGTAAGTGTGTGGCGCCGCAGCCCCGGAAGGAGGCCACGAGGATGGCAAATCAGTCGAAAAGTTTGGTGAACACGGTCGAGCTGGGGCGGGCTATCCGCCGCAAGCGCGAGGAGTTGGGCCTTTCCCTACGCGACGTGGCGGACGAGACGCAGGTCTCGGCCTCGACGCTCTCGCGCATCGAGAACGGCACGGGCAAGCCCGACGCGGACAACATAGCGCGGCTCACCCGCTGGCTCGACATGCCGATGGAGCGCGTGATGGGCGGGCGCCGGGGCGAGGACGGCACGGACGCCGCGCCGGTCGTCTACTTCCCGCACGAGGCGACGCCCGACATCGTCGAGGCGCACCTGCGCGCCGACCGCAACCTCAACCCCGAGACGGCCAAGGCCCTCTCCGAACTCTTCCGCGTCGCCTACGCGCAGTTCAGCCACCCCGGCCAGGACCCGCGCAACCGCAAGGGGCGGAAGTAAGGACGCGGCAGGACGGTTCCGGCGAAGCTTTCGGGCGCTCAACTCAAGGCGGGTTGGGCGCCCGAGTTGTTGCGGGCCGCCGGCCGTCCGCGTCCGCGGCGGGTTAAAACCCCCGCCTCATCCTAAAGCTGTAAGACTTCACCTCGCGCCGGGCCAGACGAGGTTCCCACTCTGGCTGCGATCTGAACTCCCGATCAGATGTAAACCTGTAAAGGAGAGAGAAGCATGTCAGGCAAGGCCAACTATGTTGCGGAAGGCTTTCACAACGTGACGCCGTACCTCTGCGTGAGCGACGCGGCGCGGGCAATCGAGTTTTACAAGGAGGCGTTCGGGGCGACCGAGATCATGCGGATGGAGGCGCCCGACGGGAAGATCGGCCACGCCGAGGTCAGGATAGGCGACTCCATCGTCATGATCGCCGACGAGTTCCCCGAACTCAGCTTCCGCAGTCCGCAGTCGGTCGGCGTCTCGGCCCACTTCATGCTCTACGACGAGGACGTGGACGCGCGCGTCGAGCGCGCCATCGCCGCGGGGGCGAAGCTGACGCGTCCCGTCGCCGATCAGTTCTACGGCGACCGCACGGGCAGCGTCGAAGACCCCTTCGGCCACCACTGGTACATCGCCACGCACCTCGAAGACCTCTCCCCCGAAGAGGTGAAACGGCGCGGTGACGCCGAGCTGGCTAAGCACGCGCAGGAAGGCGCGGGCGCGCAAGCCTGAGCGGCACGTGATGGGGAGGCCCCGCCGTCGGCGCAGGCGGGGCCGACCCGCCGTTTCGAGGGCGGACATTACGAGCAAAGGGGGTTGTGGGTTTTGCGGTTCGGGGCGGTCTACGGCGTGGATTTCAGCGGGGCCCGGCTAGCCGGGCGCAACACCTGGATCGCCCGCGTCGAGCGCGGCCGGCGCGGGCAGACTCCATACGTGCTGACGAGCCTGGCGCGGCTCGAAGACCTGAGCGGGACGGCCGAGAGGGCGGCGGCGCTCCGGCACCTGGTCGGTTTGATAGCCGGGTCGGAGGGCGCGCTGTGGGCGCTCGACTTCCCGTTCGGGCTGCCCGTCGAGGTGATGGGGGAGGGCGCCCGCTGGCCCTCGCAGTTCGACTTCCTCGGCGAGTGGGGCGAGGACGGCTACGGCTGCGGCCTCGAATGCGTGCGGCGCTCGAAGCTGCTGCGCGGCGTCAAGCACATCCGGCGGTTGACGGACGCGGAGGAGCGCGCGCCCTTTGACCCCTACCACTACCGCATCATCTACCAGACCTTCCACGGCATGCGCGACGTGCTCGGGCCGCTGCGGCGCAGGCGCGACACGGCCATCCTCCCCTTCCACTACCGGCGGCTGCCGCGGGCGCGCCGCGTCCTGGTAGAAGCCTGCCCTGCATCGACCCTCAAGCGCCTGGGCCTGCCTCATCAGAACTACAAGCAGCCGGAGGGCGGCCCGCTCACGCGCAAGCGGAGGCTGACGCGCCGGCTCATCCTCGACGGCCTCTCCGCGCACGTCTCCATCTCCGACCCGGACCGCCGCCGCATCATGCGCGACGGCGGGGCCGACGCCCTCGACGCGGTGCTCGCCGCCGTCGGCGGGGCGCGCTCCTTCCGCCGGACCGACCACCGCAGCGTCGCGCGCCACCCCCGCTACACACGCGAGGGGCGTCTCTACGTCTGACGGAAGGGTCTGACGGACGGAACTGACGGACAGGTCTGGCGGAGAGCTGGCGGCCGGGGCGCGGCGTGCTTGGAGACAGGGCGCCGAAATAGTCGTGTCAAACAGTCCTTACTGACGGGTATAATCTCCTGCGTGGATACCGAGAGGCTGCCGCCGACATTCAAGGGGAGACAATACGAGGTGCGCGCCCTGGGCCTGCGCGACTTCGCCGGCCTGCGCCGCGACGACGAGCGGCTCGACCCCTTCGAGCTGGCGCAGTTCGCCCGCCTGATGGTGATTAACTTCGACGAGATCGAGGGCCTGTCGGAAGAGACGCGCGAACACCTGCTCGGCGTCGGCGTCAACGACTGGTCGGGAGGCACAAGCTCGCGGGCGCTCCCGAACGGCTGGCGCCTCATCATCCTCAACCCGAAGCACGGCGCGGCGCGCAACAACGCGACACTGATGGAGGAGGTCTGCCACGTCTTCCTCGGCCACAGGGCCAACCGCCTCTCCATCGTCGCGCAGAACAAGCAGGGCAAGACAATCGCGCGTGACTACAACGAGGCCGACGAGGAGGCGGCCTACGCCGTCGGCGCGGCCGCGCTCCTGCCCTTCGCGGGCCTGCGCCGGCTGATGCGACGGGGCCTGACCTCCATCGAGATCGCCCGCCACTTCAACGTCAGCCGCGAACTGGTCGAGTACCGCCTAAAGGTCTGCCGCCTCTGGGCCGAGTATCGCCAGCGCCACCCCGAAGAGGACGCCGCGCGCGAGCAGCGCCGCCGCGCCTTTGCCGCCGACGCCGGCCGAAGCGAAAGCGGCGGCCGCGTCCGGTCCGGCCGCCACGCCGGCCCCGGCGATAAAGGCCACGGTCCCTGACCCGGCCGCCCCGCCGTCCCGCCAAGCTTCCCGGCCCGCGGGTGCGCCGGACTTGCTGAATCGAAGCCGCGCCGCGCGCCCCGAACCGAAGCCGCATGTCAGACCCGCCAAGAGAGGCCGCGCACGAAGAGCAGGCGCCCGAGAGGTTGCGCGCCCTGCGCGACGAGATCAAGCGGCGCATAGACTACAGGGCCTACTACCTGCGCTACTGTCCCGAGGCAAAACAGTCGGGCGCGCGCCTCCACGCGCTCTGCCCCATCCCCACGCACCGGCACAGCGGGAAGGGGAGCCCCAGCCTCTCTGTAGACCTTCAGCACGGGCTCTTCAACTGCTTCTCCCGCGCGGAGGGCGGCGACGCCATCACCTTCTACGAACTGATGCACGGGGTCAACTTCGCGCGCGCCGTGCGCGAGCTGGCGCGCGAGCTGGGGGTGGGCGGCGGCCGTCGCAGGAGCCGGCCCCGGCTGGCGCAGCGCGCCGCGCCCGACGCCCCCGACCCGGAGGCGCACGGCGGCGAGGCGCCCGACCCGCCCGGCCCCGAAGAGATGAGCGCCGTCTGCGAGCGTTTCCTCGAAGCCTGCCGCCGCGAGAGCCAGCTCGAAGGCGTCAGCTACCTGACCGGCCGCGGCATAGACGCCGCGACGATGTCGAAGGCCGGCGTCGCCTACTTCCCGCTGCGCGCCTACCGACGCGTGATGCGGGCCGTGCTCGCGGGCTTCCCGCTCGAAACGCTCCAACGTTCCGGCCTCTTCAACCGCCGGCGTCACCTGACTTTCTACCACCACCGCCTTTTGTTTCCCTTCCGCGTCGAGGGGCGCGCCGTCTACCTTCAGGCCCGCACGACGGCCGCCGGCGTCGAGCCGCGCTGGCACAACATGCGCGGCCCCGTGCCCGCGCTCTACAACTCCGACTCGCTGGCCGAACTCCCGAGCGGGTCAACCGTCTTCCTCGTCGAGGGCTTCACCGACACACTGACGCTCGTCGCCAACGGCTTCAACGCGGTCGGCCTGGTCGGGGCCGGCGGATTCAAGGACGAGTGGCTGGCGCCGCTCGGGCGCTTCCGCGTCGTGGCCGCGCTCGACCCGGACGCGGCCGGTCGTCGCGCCTCCGCCCGCTACGAAGAACTCTTCGCCGCGCGCGGCGCCCGCCTCGCCGTCGTCAGCCTCCCTTCGGACGTGAACGACTTCTTCCGCCACAACCCGGCCGCAGCCGTCGAACTCCAACTCCTCGCCGAAGCCGCGGTCGAGCGCGCCGCCGCCGGGTGAACGGTTTCTGGTTTCTGGTTTTTAGAGATCGGGGCAGACTGCCACCCCCTTTGAACCTCAAAACTAAAAACTAAAAACTGAAAACTAACCAAGCCGCCATTCACCATTCGCCGTTCACTCTTTTATAATCTCCCGCTTATGGCCGAAGAGACACAGAAGACCATCACGCGCCCCGGCGACCTGACGCTGGCCGAGAAGCTGCGCCTGTTGTTGGAGATCACGCGCAAGATCAGCCGCTCGCTCAACCTCGAAGAGGTGCTGGCGCAGGTGATGGACACGCTCGACTCTCTGCTGCCTTACGACGCGGCCGGCATCTACATCATCCGCCGCGACCCCCACCTCTCCGAGGGCGGGGCTTCCACCCTCGTCTTCCACGCGGAGGCCGTGCGGGGCTACGACATCGAGGAGCTGATGGAGCTGCGGCTCAAGCTGGGCGAGGGCCTGATCGGGTGGGTGGCGCAGACGGGCGAGGCCGTCGTGGTGGCCGACGTGTCGAAGGATGCGCGCTACGTCAACGCGCGGCGCAAGACTCGCTCCGAGATGGTCGCGCCCGTCATCTCAAACGACGAGGTGATCGGCGTCTTCGACCTCGAATCCGACTCGCTCGACGCCTACGACGAGGGCGACAAGCAGCTCCTCATGCTGCTGGCCTCGCAGGTCGCCATCATCGCCGAGAAGGCGATGCTGCACGAGCAACTGGTCGAGAAGAAGCGGCTCGAAGCGCAGCTCGAAGTGGCGCGGCAGGTCCAGCTCTCGCTGCTGCCCGAGCGCGACCCGCAGCTCGAAGGCTTCGACATCTCGGCCTACAACTTCTCGACCGAGGAGGTGTCGGGCGACTACTACGACTTCGTCAAGGTCTACGACGACCACCTCGGCCTCGTCATCGCCGACGTGTCGGGCAAGGGTGTGCCGGCCTCGCTCCTGATGGCTTTCCTGCGCGCCTCCCTGCGGGCCGCCATCCGCATCGGCTATGCCCCGAACGTCGGGATGGCGAAGGTCAACTTCCTGCTCTGGGAGACGGTCGAGCAGCACCAGTACGTGACCGCCTTCTACGGCATGCTGGACGCGACCAACCGGACTCTCGCCTTCGTCAACGCCGGCCACAACCCGCTGCTCATCCTCGACCGCGACGGCCGCACGCGCTTCATCGAGCGCGGCGGACTGCCGCTCGGCCTGTTCCGCGACACGCGCTACTACGAGTACTACCTGCCGATAGACCCGGGCCAGGTGCTCGTCCTCTACACCGACGGCGCGACCGAGGCCAACAGCCCCGAGGGCGAGGAGTACGGGCGCGAGCGGCTGGCCTCGGCCGTGCGCGCCTGCCGCGACCGCGCCGCCCGCGAGATGATCGACTTCCTCTACAACGACATCTTTGAGTGGTCCGGCCGCCGCGGGGCAGACGACGACGTAACCTTCGTCGTCGTTAAGGCGCTCTGAGCGCCGATATTAGAGGCCGAAACGCCGGAGGCCGGTTAAGAGATGAGTCTTAACCGGCCTCCGGCGTCAGATGTCAGGCGTCTCGTTCCTGACTCAGTGTGTGGTGACGGATTCGTGGGCGTGGTCGCCGCCGGGGGCGAGCGGGGCGCGGTACTTGCCGTAGTCGAACCCGGCCCCGGCCTCGTCGAAGCTGTACACGTCGAAGCCGTAGGCGTCGTAGTAGGCTATGAGGTCGTCGGCCCGGCGCAGGTAGATGACGGGCGAGTAGCCCGCCTCGGCTCGAATCTCAAGCAGGCGCTCCAACACTTCCAGTGGGGCGAAGACTGCCGACGGGTCACGGTATGTTGCCATCGCTCGAAGCGCCTCCTTTGCTCGTATGGTGGGGCGGGGCCTTTCGGCGCCTCGGTCCGACAGGCCCGCGGGCGCCCCACCTCGGTACACGCTCAGATGTACGCTCGCCCCGGCACGGTTGTTTGCAAATGTCTTGACGATTCGGTCACGACCTCTCACATTAGTCTGCGGGCGCGGCCGGCCCGCCGGGGCCGGAAGGTTGCTCTTGCCAAAGGCGCCGCGTCTCTGTCATCTTAGAAGTGGCGCGGGTGCGACCGCCCCCGTCCCCGGAAGAAACGCCCCGCCCAGGCCCGCTCTCGCCGCCACCCGCGCTGTTTCCCTAACTGAACGCTTCGGAGCTGAATCCAGAGATGAGCACCCCACAACCCCCGTCCGCGCCGGCGGCGGGCGCTCCCCCGCAGTTGAATTTCACCGGCGTCCTTCAACGCATGCTCTCGGTCTCGGACAAGGTCAGCGACCTCATCTTTTCGCCGGGGCGTGCCCCGCAGGTCGAGTTGGTCGGAGAGCTGAAGCCGGTGCCGATCCCCGGCCTGGAAAAGCTGCTGCCGGCGCACACGGCCTCCATCGCCAAGCTCATCATGGCCGGCCACCAGGTTGCGCCCGAGAACCTCGAAAAGTACGGCTCGGCCGACGTGTCGTTCAGCGCGCCGGGGCTCGCGCGCTTCCGCGTCAACATTTTCATGCAGCGCGGCACGCACGCCATCGTGATGCGCGTCATCCCGGCCCGGCCGCCGCAGTGGGCCGACTTCAATTTGCCGCCCGTGCTCAAGGAGATCGCCAACATCAAGAACGGCATCGTCCTGGTGACGGGGCCGACCGGCTCCGGCAAATCGACGACGCTGGCCGCCGTCATCGACCTCATCAACGAGACGAAGGCTTACCACGTCGTCACCATCGAAGACCCGATTGAGTTCCTCCACTCGCACAAGAACTCGACGATCCACCAGCGCGAGCTGCACTCGGACACGCCGAGCTTCGCGCTCGCCCTGCGCGCAGCGCTCAGGCAGGCGCCGAAGGTGATTCTGGTCGGCGAGATGCGCGACCGCGAGACCATCGAGGTCGCGCTCGAAGCGGCCGAGACGGGCCACCTCGTCCTCTCGACCCTGCACACCATCGACGCCTCGAAGACCGTGGACCGCATCATCGGCGTCTTCCCCAAGAACGAGGAGCAGGCCATCCGCACGCGGCTCGCGCAGACCTTCCGCTTCATCGTCTCGCAGCGCCTCCTGCCGCGCGCCGACCGTCGCGGTCGCATCGCCGCCATCGAAATCCTGAAGTCCACCGCGCGCACGCGCGAGTACATGGAGCGCGGCGAGCAGGAGGGCCGCTCGCTCGTGGACGCGATGGAGCAGGGCGACCTCGACGGGATGCAGACCTTCGACGGCGTCATCGAGAAACTGGTCAAAGAGGGCGTGGTCAACAAGGATGAGGGCGTGGCTTACGCCTCTAACCCCGGCAACCTGTTGCTGCGCCTGAGCGACATGGGCGCGCTGCCCCCGCCGTCGGCCTCGAACTCGATGCTCGACATGATCGAATAACTCCCGGTCCGAATAACCCGCGCGAGACCCCGCCGGCCGGCGCCCGCGTGTTGGCCGCCGGCAGAAAGTCTCGTCTCGGACCCATCCCGCGGCAACCATCCGCCCGACGGACGGGCATCAAACCCGCGTGGCCGCACCCGACACCAGCAGAGCGAAGATGACAGGCACGCGCCGGGCGACTCGCCCGCACTCGGCGCTGCTCGCGGCGTTGCTCGCCGCACTCCTGTGCCTGGCGCCCGCGGGCGCCGCGCGGCAGGCGGGCTCGGCGGGCTCGGGCGAGTTGACGCTGGCCCCGCCCGCGGGCGGGGAGATACTGGTCGAGAACCGGCGCGGCGCCGTCCGC
This sequence comes from Pyrinomonadaceae bacterium, assembly GCA_035645715.1. GTDB lineage: Bacteria > Acidobacteriota > Blastocatellia > Pyrinomonadales > Pyrinomonadaceae > QHXN01. The sequence goes on along the minus strand of DASQMB010000012.1, from coordinate 57 downwards.
ATCGAGGTCTGGGACGGGACGCAGGTGACGCTCTCAATCGAGGGCGCGCCGGTGGCC
>DASQMB010000011.1:5000-55339 GCA_035645715.1 Pyrinomonadaceae bacterium | reverse complement strand
CGCGGAGGACCGCGAGGAGGAGCTGGCGCGGCGTGCCGCTGAGTTGAAGGCGGCGGCCGAGGCCGCGGGCGGCCCCGAGGCGGCCGATGACGAGGTCGCTCCCGGCGGCAAGCCGCGCGAACTGGCCGAGCTGTTGGCCGTCTGCGAGGCGCTGATCTTTGTCTCCGAAGAGCCCCTGACGACGAAGGCCATCGCCGACGTGCTCGGCGAAGACAAGGGCTGGGTGGAGGTCGCCATCGAACAGTTGGCCTCGGAGTTCAACGAGCGTAACGGCGGCCTGATGCTCCGCGAGGTGGCCGGCGGCTGGCAGTTCGCCACGCGCCCCGAGCACCACGAGCACATCCGCGCTTACCTCAAGTCGAAGCCGAGCGCCAAGCTCTCGCTCGCCGCGCTCGAAACGCTGGCCGTCATCGCCTACAAGCAGCCCGTCACCGTGCCCGAGATTCTGGAAATCCGCGGCGTGCAGAGTTCTTCGGCCATCAAGACGCTCCTCGACAAGCGGCTCATCGTCGCCAAGGGGCGCAAGGAGGTGGTCGGCCGCCCGATGATGTACGGCACCTCGAAGGAGTTCCTTCTTCAGTTCGGCCTCCGCGACCTGAGCGAGCTGCCGAGCATCGAGGACTTTGAAGACCTGGCCGCCGGCGAGTCCTGAAGCGCGCGGCTTTTCGCCCCTCCTCGCGTTCGGGTTTTTTCGCGCCGGAAGCATCCCGGCCGGCCGGCCCGCATCTAAGTCGGGTTGAACCAATCCGCCTCCGCTCACGACAGCAGAAACGCCTCGGCCGGGCCAATCGCCGCGATTCCCGGAAACTTCGGCAGCCCGCGGGCGTACAAGCCGAGGGGCCGCACCACGCCGGCCCGCCACGATTCGGCAGTTAAAGAAATGAACCAATTCCCCAAACTCCTCTGCGCGGCGCTCCTAGTTTTCGCCTGCACCGTCGCGGCCTCGGCCCAGACCCGAAAGAAGGGCGCGGCCCGGCCGGCTGCTCCCGCGGCCGCGCAGGTCGAAGAGGCTGTGAGCCCCGACCAGTTTCGCCTCGACTTCATCAAGGCTTCCGAGGGTTACAAGGCGAGCCTTGAGGAACTGGCCGGCACGCTCGAAGAGAGCCTGAAGAAGGCCGACGAGCGCCACGCGCAGCTCGTCGAACTCTACAAGGACGGCCTCATTGCCCGCCGCGAGATCGAGGGGAGCGAAAAGAACCTGACCGAGGCCCGCGCCCGCATCGAGAGCACGCGCGGCGAGATCGCCACCGTCGAGGCCACCATCGCCGCGGCCAAAAACCCGCCCCCGCCGCCGCGGGTGCCCGTCGCGGAAGTGGCCTCCCTCAGCATGGCCTCCCCCGCCTGGACCACCGGCAACAGGGGCATCGACGGCCTCATCCGCCTCTACGGCAACCGCTACGGCGTTGACCCCTACCTCATCTACTGCGTCATGCACCAGGAGTCTGCGTTCCGCTCGGGGGCCGTCAGCCACAAGGGCGCTACGGGGCTGATGCAGTTGATGCCGGGCACTGCCGCTCGCTACGGCGTGACGAACATGTACGACCCGGCGCAGAGCATCATGGGCGGCACGCGCTATCTCAAAGACCTGATGCGACTCTTCAACGGGCGGGTTGATCTGGTGCTGGCCGGCTACAACGCGGGCGAGGGCGCCGTGATGCGATACGGCTACCGCGTCCCTCCCTACCGCGAGACGCGCGATTACGTCCAGCGCATCGGCACGCGCTACGCCGCCGGCCGCGGCGTGACCCTGACCGGCAAGAGCGCCGCGCGCCGGCCCGAGGCCAAAAAGAAGTGAAGCCCGCGGCCCGTGCGCCGCGAGTTGAAGAGAAGTAAAAACGCCCGCCGCGTGTGTGTCACGCGGCGGGCGTTTCCTCGTCGGCCGGCGCTGTCGGCCGGCGCTCGGGACGGCCCACGCGTCAGTGCGGGACGGGGGCCGCGCCGGGGACGGTGGCTGCTGCTCCGTGCGTGTCGGGCAGGAAGTAGAAGAGGATGGCGAGGATGGCGTAAACGGAGAGCAGTTGCAGCCCCTCGATCCAGTTGCTCTCGCCGTCGGAGCTGATCTGCTCGACGATGATGATGGACGCGACGACCGCCACCACCTCAGGCACCGTAAACTCTAAGTTCATCGGCGTCCCGAACAGGTACGAGGCGAACAGCAGGACCGGCGCGACGAAGAGCGCGATTTGCAGGCTCGACCCGACGGCGATGCCGATGCCTATGTCCATCTTGTTGCGCAGGGCCATCAGGATGGCTGACGAGTGCTCGGCCGCGTTGCCGACGACGGCGACGACGATGACGCCGACGAAGACCTCCGTCAGCCCCAGAGACTCGCGCGCGCCCTCGATGGCCCCCACCAGAAACTCGGAGATGAGCGCCACGAAGGCCGTCGCCCCGAGCAGGACGCCGAGCGATTTGCGGACCGACCAGTGGCCGTGCGCGCCCTGTTCTTCCTCCATCCGCGTCCGCTCCTCGCCGGCCGCGCGCGTCGCGTCCTTCGCCTCGTCGCCGCCGAAGATTTCGCGGTGCGTCACGAGCGAAAAGATGAGCGTCAGCGCGTAGGTGGCGATGAGGACGATGGCGATGGCGAGCGAGAGGTTCTGCTCCTGCTCCGGCGTCCAGCCGCCGAGGGCGACCGGCACCTGCGCGGCGGCCTGGTGAAAGACGGTCGGGATGACGAGGGCGATGGCGGCCAGCGTCAGCGCCGTCGCCGAGACGCCGGCCGCCGTGCGATTGAAGGTCTGCTTACGGAACTTGAGGCCGCCGCCGAGGAAGGCCAGCCCGAGCACCAGCAGGATGTTGCCGATGATCGAGCCCGTGATCGAAGCCTTGACCACGCCCGTCAGCCCTTTCGAGAGCGCGAAGAGCGCGATGATCAGCTCGGCGGCGTTGCCGAAGGTGGCGTTTAAGAGCCCGCCGACGCCGGGGCCGAGGTGTTCGGCCAGGTGCTCCGTGGCCTTGCCCATCCAGCCCGCGAGCGGGATGATGGCGATACACGCGACGATGAAGAGGGCCGTCGGGCTGTAGAGCCCCGGCACGAACCTCAGAATGATGGCGATGGGGACGAAGACGAGCAGCCAGTCGAGCGAGGGCTTGAGCCAGTTGCGTGCGCTGGCGCCGGCGGTGTTTGCCATGCGATTTGTTCACCAATCAGCTAATTGTCGTTGGAGCGCCCCGAAGGTAATTCAACCGCGCCGGAAATGGCAAGACCCGCGGCGGAAATCAGGAGGTTAACGAGGATGAGCCGACTCTTTTCTGCGCCCGCCGCGCTGCTGCCGGCGCTGCTCCTGGCCTGCGTGCCCTGCCTCGGGCAGGGGGCCGGCGAGGCGCGCGCCGGCAAAATCGAGGGGGCGTTGAAGGCGGACGTGCCGCGCGTGCTCTGCGTTGACGAGCGCGTCACGACCGGGGCGCAGCCCGCCGCGGCGGCCTTCGAGAAACTGGCGGGCCTCGGCTTCCGCGCCGTGCTCGACATGCGGACCGAGGCCGAGGGGCACGACGCGGCCCGCGAGCGCGCGCTGGTCGAGGCCGCCGGGATGCGCTACCTGAGCCTGCCCGTCTCGTCCGAAGCGCCGCGCCCCGAACAAATCGCGGAGTTCACGCGCGCCGTCAAAGACGCCGGCAACCACCCGCTCTTCGTCCACTGCGCCAGCGGCAACCGCGTCGGCGCCTTCTGGCTCGCCTACCGCGTCGTCGAGGACGGCTGGGCCGTCGAGCGCGCGCTCGAAGAGGCCGAGCGCGTGGGCCTGCGCAGCGAGAAGCTGAAGCGGTTCGCGCTCGATTACGTCGAGTCGCGCCGGCCCGTTAACTGAAGGCTTTCGGGGCGCGGGGCGGGGAAGTCAAGGGAGTTGGTGCCGGGTTTGTAAAGAAGATTTTACAGGCCGGCCGTGTCGCGCCGCCGTTTAGAATTTGTGCTCGGAGGCCGGCCGCCGGTAAGCTGCGCAACGACTATGACGACCCCCACTGCCGCAACGCTTGAGGCCCGCGAGAGAGAGGCCCGCGCCGTGCTCGACGCCTGGGTGCGCGAGGTGATCGCCTGGCACTTCGACCCGGAGACGGGCTCGCCCTTCTGGCTCGAACGCGCCGCACAGCTCGGGTGGGACCCGCGCGACCGCGTCCGCACTTACGACGACCTGGCCCTCTTCGGTTTCTTCGAGGACGAGTGGCTGCGCGGCGGCCCCGTGCGCCGCTGGGTGCCGAAGGGCCTCAGCGACCGTCCCGTCTACGTCTTCGAGACGGGCGGGAGCACGGGCGTCCCCAAGTCGCGCATCAGCGTCGAAGACTTCCGCATCGACTACGAGATGTTCAGCCGAACGCTGCCCGACGAGTTCTTCCCGCCCGGCTCCGACTGGCTCAGCCTGGGGCCGACGGGGCCGCGCCGCCTGCGCCTCGCCGTCGAACATCTGGCGCAGCACCGCGGCGGCATCTGCTTCGCGCTCGACCTCGACCCGCGCTGGGTCATCAAGCTCATCAAGATGGGCGAGCACCGCATGGCAGAAGCCTACAAGCGGCACGTCGTCGAGCAGGCACTGACGCTGCTGCGCGCCCACGACCAAATTCGCTGCCTCTTCACCACGCCCAAGCTGCTCGAAGCCCTCTGCGAAAGAATCTCGCTGAAGAAGGCCGGCGTCACGGGCGTCTTCTGCGGCGGCACTGAGATGACGCCGCAGTTTCACCGCTTCGCCGTCGAGGAGCTGCTCGAAGGCGCCTACTTCGCGCCGACCTACGGCAACACCCTGATGGGCCTGGCCGTCCACAAGCCGCGCGCCGCGGGCGACCCCTACGACATCATCTACTATCCGCCGAGCCCGCGCGCCATGATCGAGGTCGTCAACCCCGACCGCCCCGACGAGCTGGTCGGTTACGGCGAGACGGGGCGCGTGCGCCTGACCACGCTGACGCGCGAGTTCTTCATGCCCCGCTTCCTCGAACGCGACGAGGCCGAGCGTGAGCCCCCGACCGAACTCTACCCCTGGGACGGCGTCCGCAACGTTCGCCCCTTCTCGCGCCTACAGGCCGCGGTCGTCGAGGGCGTCTACTGACAGAGAGGGAGAGCGCAGCCGTCATGCTCCACGTCCCCATCCTGCGAAAGGGCCGGCCGTACCGCAGCCTCGACCTGGCCCGCGCCGTCCACTACCGCACGCGCGAGCCGCTCGCGGAGGTGAGCCAGGCCAACGTCGGGCTCATCAGCCGCGACCTCCGCGACCAGTCGGCGGGGCGCGACGCGCTCACGCGCCACACCGTCGCCGAGCTGCTCGACATCTGCGCCGGCGCCGCGCGCCACTTCATGGAGGACTCGCTCCCGCTCGGCGACGCGGAGCAGACGCCCGACGATTACGTCCGCCAGCTTTCGGGGACGACCGGTTTGCCCCACGCGCTCGTGCGTCGGAACATGGAGAAGATTCGCTCTGTGCTGGCCGAGATGGGCGAGGTGCTGGGCGGGCTGACGCGCGGGCTCGACCTGCGGATACTCGACGAGGGTTTCGGGACCGCGGGCGGGCGGGCGATGAGTTTTTACCCGCGGGCGCAGTCGCTCGGGGCCGTGCTGCCGAACAACTCGCCGGGCGTCCACACGCTCTGGCTGCCGGCCGTCGCCCTGAAAACGGCGCTCGTCCTCAAGCCCGGCGCCTCTGAGCCGTGGACGCCCTACCGCCTTATTCAATCTTTCATCCGCGCAGGCGCCCCGCCCGAGGCTTTCAGCTTTTACCCGACGAGCCACGCCGGGGCCGGCGAAATCCTCCGCGCGTGCGGGCGCGGGATGATGTTCGGCGACGCCTCCTCGGTCGGGGCCTGGAAGAACGACCCGCGCGTCGAGCTGCACGGACCGGGCTACTCGAAAGTCGTCATCGGCGACGACGTAATCGACGAGTGGGAGAAGTACGCCGACGTAATCGTCGCCTCCGTCGCCGACAACGGCGGGCGCTCGTGCGTCAACGCCTCGGGCGTCTGGGTGACGCGGCGGGCCGACGAGGTGGCCGCCGGGCTGGCCGCGCGTCTCGCCGAGATCGCCCCGCGCGGCGAGGAAGACCCGGAGGCGCGGCTTGCGCCCTTCGCCGACCCGAACGTCGCCGCGCGCATCGACCTGATGATCGAGCAGGGGCTCGACGCGGGCGGTGCGCGCGATATAACGGCCGAGCTGCGCGGCACACAGCGTCTCGCCGAGCGCGACGGCTGCACGTACCTGCTGCCCACGCTCGTCCGCTGCGACTCGCCCGAACATCCGCTGGCCGACCGCGAGTTTCTGTTTCCATTCGCCAGCGTAATCGAGGTGAGCAAAGACGAGCTGCCCGGAACAATCGGCCAGAGCCTCGTCGTCACGGCCATCACCGAGGACGAGAACTTGATCCGCCGCCTCGTCGAGTCGCCGCGCGTAGACCGCCTCAACCTCGGGCCGGTCCCGACAGGCCGCCTGACCTGGGACCAGCCGCACGAAGGCAACCTCTTCGAGCACCTCTACGCGCGCCGCGCCTTTCAGCGGGCGGCCGTAGCCTGAAGTGGCCTGAAGATGAGAATCCTGCACATCACGGCCGGGGCCGCGCAGATGTACTGCGGGAGCTGCCTGCGCGACAACGCGCTGGCCGCCGAGATGATCGCGCGCGGTCACGACGTGGCGCTGCTGCCCGTCTACACGCCGACTTTGACCGACGAGCCGAACGTCAGCCGCGGGCGGGTCTTCTTCGGCGGCATCAGCGTCTACCTGCAACAGTACGTCGCCCTGTTCCGGCACACGCCGCGGCTGCTCGACCGCCTGTGGGATTCGGCGCTCGCGCTCAAGCTCGCCTCGCGCCGCTCGATACCGACGAGCCCGCGCTTCCTCGGCGAGATGACGGTCTCGATGCTCAGAGGCGAGGAAGGGAATCAGCGGAAGGAGCTTGAGAAGCTGGTCGAGTGGCTGAAGGCCGAGCCGCCCTTCGACGTGATCAGCCTGCCTTACACGCTGCTGCTGGGGTTGGCGAAGCCGCTGCGCGAGGCTTCGGGCCGCCCCGTCGCCTGCACGCTTCAGGGCGAAGACCTCTTCCTCGAAGGTCTGCCCGAGCCCTACCGCTCGGAGTCTCTGCGGCTCATCCGCGACAACGTCCGTTACGTTGACGCCTTCGTCGCCGTCAGCGACTACTACCGCGAGTTCATGCCCGGCTATCTCGGCATCCCCGAGGAGAAGATGCGGGTCGTGCCGCTCGGCATCAACCTCGAAGGCTACGAGCGCAAGGCGCCACGTCCCGGGGGGCGCCCCTTCACCGTCGGCTACTTCGCGCGGGTCGCGCCCGAGAAGGGCCTGCACCTGCTGGCCGAGGGGTACAGGCTGGCGCGCGAGAGCGGGCGGCTCGGCGAGGCGAGGCTCGAAGTCGCCGGCTACCTCGGCGCGGAGCACGCGGAGTACCTGCGCGGAATCGAACAGAAGATGGAGGAGTGGGGGTTGGGTGGCGAGTTCAACTACCGCGGCGTGCTCGACCGCGCGGGCAAGATAGAGTTTTTGCGCGGGCTCGATCTGCTCTCGGTGCCGGCCACCTACGACGAGCCGAAGGGCATCTTCCTGCTCGAAGCGATGGCCTGCGGCGTGCCCGTGGTCCAGCCGCGGCGCGGCGCCTTCACAGAGGTCGTCAACCGCACGGGCGGCGGCCTCCTCGTCGAGCCCGACGACCCCGCCTCGCTCGCCGAAGGCATCCTTCGCCTTGCCGCGGAACCTGAGCTGGCCGCGCGCCTCGGCGCGAGCGGCTTCGAGGGCGTGCGCCGCTACCATTCGGTCGGGCACATGGCCGAGCGCGCGTTGGAGGTCTACGAAGACCTGGCGCGCGGCGCCGCGTCAACCGCGCGCCTTTCCGCGGCGCAGGCGCTCTGAAGCGGGCAAGCGACCGGGCCGTGGAATGGCGGCCGCCCGACGCGCCGGTTAGTTCGGAGGGAAGCGATTAGTGCTCGAAGTCGAAGGTCTGTCGAAAGAGTATCGCGGGCCGAGCGGCGCGCTGCCGATCCTGTCGGGCGTGTCGTTCGCGCTCGCACGCGGCGAGGCGGCCTCGATCATGGGGCCGTCGGGCAGCGGCAAGAGCACGCTGCTCTACATCCTCGGCGCGCTTGAGCCGCCGACGCACGGCCGCGTGCGGCTCGACGGGCAGGACCCCTTCGCCCTCGACGAGAGAGGGCTGGCGGCCTTCAGGAATCGCAAGGTCGGGTTCGTTTTTCAGGACCACTGCCTGCTGCCGCAATGCTCGGTGCTGGAGAACGTCCTGACGCCGACGCTGGTCGGGACAAACGGCGACGCCGCGGAGTCCGAGGCCCGCGCCCGCGAGCTGCTCGAACAGGTCGGGCTGTCGGGGCGGGCCGAACACCGACCGGCCGAGCTGTCGGGCGGCGAGCGGCAGCGGGCCGCGCTCGCCCGCGCGCTCGTCATGCGCCCGGCCCTGCTGCTCTGCGACGAGCCGACAGGCAACCTCGACCGCCGCTCGGCCGAGGGCGTGGCCTCGCTCCTCGTCGAACTGCAAGCCCGGCGCGAGACCATCCTCGTCGTCGTCACGCACAGCCCGCAGCTCGCCGCGCGCTTCCCCGCCCGCTACGAGCTGGAAGACTTCGGGCTCGTTCCCGCCGCCGGACCCGCCGAATAAAACCCCGATGCGGACTGCCACCCTCGTCAAGCGAAGCCTCGTCCACCACCGGCGCGTCAACGCCGCCGTCGTTTTCGGGGTGGCCGTGGCCGTGGCCGTGCTGGCGGGCGCGCTCGTCGTCGGCGACTCAGTGCGGGCCAGCCTGCGCGGGCTCTTCCTTCAGAGGCTCGGGCACGCAGCCTACCTCGTCTCCTCGCCCAACTTCTTCCGCGACGCTCTGGCCGAAGAGCTGGCGCGCGACGGGGAGTTCTCGCGCGCGGGCTTCGGCGGGGCCGTGCCGCTCGTCGCGCTCGAAGGCGCCGTGGCGGACGAGGAGAGCGGCCGGCGTGCGGGCGGCGTCAAAGTCTACGGCGTAGACGAACGCTTCTGGCGCTTTCACGGCTTCGAGGGCGTCGCGCTCGGCGACGACGGGGCGCACCTCAGCCCGCCGCTCGCGGCCGAGCTGGGCGCCGAACCGGGCGCGCGCCTGCTGCTGCGCGTCGAGAAGCCGTCGGAGATTCCAATCGAATCCCTCCACGGGCGCAAGGACGATCCGGGCGGGACGCTCCGGCTCGTCTCGCTCGGCCCGCTCGGCGCCGGACGGCTCGGCGAGTTCAGCCTGCGCCCGTCGCAGGGCGCCGTGCGCGCGGTCTTCGTTCCGCTCGCGGCCCTGCGACGGCAGCTCAAGCGCCCGGGCGAGGCCAACGCCGTCCTCGTCGCGGCCGAGGGCGACGAGGACGAGGCCGCCGGCGGCGGCCGGGCCGAGACGCTGCGCGACATCCTGCGGCGGCGGGCGACGAAAGAGGACCGCGGCGTGAGGCTGCGCGCGCTCGAAGCGCAGGGCGTCGTGGCCTTCGAGACCGACAGCGGCCTCGTCAACGACGAGACGGCGGCCGCCGTGCTCGAAGCGGCCCGGCGTGCGGGGCTCTCGGCCTCCCCCGTGCTCTCCTACCTCGCCAACTCGATCCGCGTCGGCGGGCGCGAGGTGCCCTACTCGCTCGTCACCGCGGTTGACGAGAACAGCTTCGACCTGCTCGCACGCGCCGGCCCGGCCTCGCAGACGGCGGACAACTTGCGGCCGTCCGACGGCTCACGCCCGCCGGCTTCGCCGCAAACAGCCGACACGGCGCCTCTCATCCTCAACGAGTGGGCCGCGCGCGAACTGGGCGCCGGCACGGGCGACGGCGTTACGCTCGACTATTACCTGTGGGAAGAGGGCGGGCGGCTGCTGACGAGGAGCGCGGAGTTCAGGGTGGCGGCCGTCGTACCCGTCGCGGGGCTCGCGGCCGACCGCGACCTTGTGCCCGACTACCCCGGCATCTCGGGCGCCGAGAGCGTGTCGAGCTGGGACCCGCCTTTCCCCGTAGACCTCTCGCGCATCAGGCCGCAGGACGAAGACTACTGGGACGAGTACCGCACGACGCCGAAGGCTTTCGTGACGCTCGCGCGCGGTCAGCAGTTGTGGGCCTCGCGCTTCGGCGCACTGACCTCGCTCAGGCTCGCGCCTCCGTCCGGCACTTCGCCGGGCGAGGCGCTGGCGCGGTTCGCCGAAGAGTTCGCGCGGGTGTCGGACCCGGCGGCCTCCGGCTTCGAGGTGCTGGCGGTGAGGGCCGAGGGGCTCGCGGCCTCGCGCGGCGCGACCGACTTCGGCGAATACTTCCTCTACTTCAGCTTCTTCATCGTCGTCTCGGCGCTGTTGCTCGCGGCGCTCTTCTTCCGGCTCGGGGTCGAGCAGCGGCGGCGCGAGATCGGGGTGTTGCGCGCGGTAGGATTTTCGGAGGCGCGGGTGCGGCGCGTCTTCCTCGCGGAAGGTCTGGTGCTGGCTACGGCCGGGAGCCTGCTCGGGCTGCTCGGCGCGTGGGCCTACGCGGGGCTGGTGATGCGCGGCCTGCGGACGTGGTGGGTCGGCGCCGTGGGTACGACCGCGCTCGAACTGCACCCGACGGTTGGCTCGTTGGCGGCGGGCGCGGCGGGCGGGGTCGCTGCCGCGCTCGTCTGCGTGGCGCTGACGTTGCGCGGGCTGCGGCGCTCGTCGGTCCGCGCGCTGCTCCACGGCGGGACGAGTGGCGGGACGAGTGGCGGGACGGGCGCGGCCGGCGCCGGGACGGCAAAAAGCGGGGGGCAAGGGGCCGAGGGGCGACCGGCGGCGGCCGGAGTGACATGGCTGCCGCGCCCGACGGTCGGGCGCGTCGGTTCGTCGGCCGCGGCCGTGGGCGTGTCGTTGCTGCTGGCGGCCGGCGCGGGACTCCTGGGCCAGGCTGCGGGCTTCTTCGGCGGCGGGACGCTGCTGCTCGTGGCGCTGCTCTGCTGGCAGTCGGCCTGGCTGCGCGGTCGCGGCGCGGTCGCGGTGCACGGGCGCGGTGCGGTGGCGGTGGCGCGGCTCGGCCTGCGGAGCGCGGCGCACAGGCCCGGACGCAGCGTGCTCTGCATCACCCTGATCGCCGCCGCTTCCTTCATCATCGTCGCGGTAGACTCTTTCCGGCGCGAGGGCACGCGGGAGGCGAGCGGGCGCGACGGCGGCACGGGCGGCTACGCGCTCATCGCCGAGACGCTGCTGCCCGTCGTCCACGACCCGAACAGCACGGAGGGGCGCGAGGCGCTCAACCTCCCGCAGCCTTCGGGCGAAGGCGGGGGCGGGGAACTCGGCGGCGTCCGGGTAGCGCGCTTCCGCCTGCGCCCCGGCGACGACGCGAGCTGCCTGAACCTCTACCGCCCGCGCCAGCCGCGCGTGCTCGGCGCGACCGCCGACTTCCTGCGCGAGGGCCGCTTCCGGTTCGCGCGTTCGCTGGCCGCGACGGCCGAGGAGGAGGCGAACCCGTGGCTGCTGCTCGGACGCGAGTTCGACGACGGCGCGGTGCCAGTCGTGGCCGACGCCAACTCGCTGGCCTACGTCCTGCACCTGAAGGTGGGCGAAGTATTCACGCTCGAACGCGGGGGAGCGGCGCCCGCGCGGTTGCGTGTCGTCGGCTCGCTCTCCGACAGCGTTTTGCAGGGCGAGCTGCTGATGTCCGAGCGCGACTTCACGCGCCTCTTCCCCGAGCAGGAGGGCTACAGGCTCTTCATGGTTGACGCGCCGGCCGGCGCGCGCGCGGGCGAGGTGGCGGCGCTGCTCGAAGGGGCGCTTGAGGATTACGGCTTCGACGCGCAGCCGACGACCGAGCGGCTGGCGGAGTTTCACCGCGTCGAGAACACCTACCTCTCTACCTTCCAGATGCTCGGCGGGCTCGGGCTCGCGCTCGGCACGCTCGGGCTCGGGGCCGTGCTGCTGCGCAACGTGCTCGAACGGCGGCGCGAGCTGGCGCTGCTGCGCGCGGTCGGGTACGGGCGCGGCCACTTCGCCCTGATGATCCTGGCGGAGAACGCCCTGCTGCTGCTCTGCGGAGTCACGACGGGCGCGCTCGCGGCCCTCGTCGCCATCGCGCCCGCCGTCACCGAGCGCGGCGGACGCGCCCCCGTCTTCGCGCTCGGCGTGCTGTTGCTGACGGTCGTCGCCGCCGGCCTCGCAGCCTCCCTGCTCGCCACCCTCGCCGCCCTGCGCTCGCCGCTCATCCCGGCCCTGCGCTCCGAGTGAGCTTGCAAGCCCCGTCGCCCTTCGCCGGCCGGCACGGGTGTTGCCCCGCTCCTGCCGTGTAAGACGAAAGCCGAAGGCGGCCGGGCCGGGCGCGAGCCGGGGGCGTACCGCTTCGTGACGGGCGGCCCGCGCGCGTGTTCGCATACGGTGCCCGCAGGCGTGGGGAACTCAGGAGGATGGAAAGAGGATGAACAGATTTGTGGCGGGCACGCTGGCCGGGCTGGCGGCGACCGTGCCGATGACGCTCTCGATGAAGCTGATGCACGAACAGCTACCGGCGGAGGAGCAGTACCCGCTGCCGCCGAGACTGATTACCGAAGAGATGGCCGAGATCGCGGGCGTTGACGAAAAGCTGGACGAGCCTGAGATGAAGGGGCTGACGATCCTCTCGCACTTCGCCTACGGCGCGGCGTGCGGGGCCATCTACGGCCCGCTCACTAAGAAGCTGCCGGCGGGCGGCGTGCTCGGCGGCGTGGCCTTCGGCCTCGCGGTCTGGACCGGCAGTTATCTCGGGTGGCTGCCGGCCGCCGGCATCCTGACGCCGGCCACCGAGCACCCGGGGCGGCGCAACGCACTGATGATCGCGGCGCACGTCGTCTGGGGCGCAACGGCCGGCGTTCTGGTCGAGCAGTTGGTCTCGGGCGACGGCGGCAAGGGCGGCGCACACACGCCCGCCGACGCGCAGGACACGGGCGCGCTCCTCTCCGGCTGAGGGGCGGCGCGGGCGAACGGCGCGGGCCTGTTCGGGCTGGAGGGACGATGCCGGGCCGACTCAGTAGACCGCGCGGGCGTCGTCGCTTCCCCCTTCGCGCGTCCGCGTCGTGCGGGGCTCCGGCGAGCCGGCGCCGGGTCTTCGGGGGCATGCCTGATTGCCAGCCGCCTCGGGGCGCGACTATAATCCCGCCTCGCCTAATGCCCCGCCGGCCCGACCCGGCCCCGGCCTCACAGGCTTTCCTGTCAACGCGGAGGGAACCATGAAAAGTTTGAGAGCAGCGGTGATGTTGCTGGCGGTATGTGCCGTCGGCGCGGGCGCGGGACTGTACGCGCGTTCTGAGAGCGCCGGAGCGGCCGGCGACAAGGCTTGCCGGTCGGAGCTGGCCGCGGCGTGTGGCAAGTGCGGCGACGGCCGCTGCGTCAAGCAGTGCGGCGAGACCCCGACCTCGTGCCCTGCCGACTGCGGCGTCAGCTCGGAGACAGTCGCCGAGCCCGAGGCGGACGGCGCGACGCAGTAGGCTCACAGGCGCGGTCGGCTTCGAGCCCCGCGATTGATGGCCCGCCGGCCGACCCTACTTCTTCGGGTCGGCCGGCGGGCCATAACTCTGTTCAGGAGACGCCGAGGTAGCCGAACTCCTGCCCGCGCTCGATGGCTTCGAGCAGGGATTGCGGGAAGAAGGCGAGGCGGCGCAGCTCTCCCACGCTCCTCCACTCGACGCAGACCTGGTGCGCGTCCGGCGCGGCGCAGAAGGCGGCCGGGTCCAGCTCGCCCTCGACCTCACAGGCGAAATAAAACTCTATCTGGTGAAAGCCGGGCGGCAGGCGCAACGTGTGCGGCCCCTCCATCACCTCGCGCACGAAGCGGAGCGGCCCGACGCGGACGCGCGCGCCCGTCTCCTCTTCGACCTCGCGGACGAGCGCGCGTTCGAGCCCCTCGCGGTGGGCCTGCCCTCCGCCGGGCGTGGTGAACCACTCGCCACGCGCGTCGCGGTAGCGGATGACGAGCAGGCGCCCGTCGCGGATGACGAGGGCGCGGGCCGAGGTGCGGATGCGGTTCATGGGCGCGGTCCGAACGCGGGCGGCCGGCTCAGTGCCGGTTGAGCCGCCCGCTGATGAGGGTCAGTTCCCTGAGGCGGTCGCGCGCTTCGTCCGTGAGCGCCCCGGCCTCGAAACGCCAGGCCCAGTTGCCCTCGGCGCTGGCCGGCGTGTTCATCCGCGCCTCGGACCCGAGGCCGAGCATGTCCTGAAGCTGCGCGACCGAGAGCGCCGCGATTGAGGTGTGTGCGGCGCGGATGAAGTCCCAGTTGATCTCCGAGCCGTCCGAGCCGAGGTACTTGAGACAGAGGGCACGCTCGCGGCGCAGCCCCTCGTCTTCGCCGGCCTCTTCGTCCGAGCGCGCCTCGAACCAGCCGACCACGGTGTCGTTGTCGTGCGTGCCGGTGTAGACGACGGCGTTCTTGACGTATTCGTGCGGCAGGTGCGTGTCGTGCGGGTCGCCGCCGAAGGCGAACTGAAGGACGCGCATGCCGGGGAAGTCGAACTCGTCTCGTAGTTGATGCACGTCGGGCGTGATGGTGCCGAGGTCTTCGGCGATGATGGGGAGGTCGCGGCCCAGCTCGGCGCGCATGGCGTTGAAGATGTCGCGGCCGGGCGAGGGAACCCACTTCCCGTGCTCGGCCGTCTCGTGCCCGGCGGGCACCTCCCACGCGGCGGCGAACCCGCGGAAGTGGTCCACGCGCACCACGTCCACCAGCTTCAGGGTCTCGCGCACGCGCTCGACCCACCAGCGGAAGCCGTCCTCGCGCATGCGATCCCAGTCGTAGAGCGGGTTGCCCCATAGCTGTCCCGTCTTGCTGAAGGCGTCGGGCGGCACGCCGGCCACCGCGCGGGGGCTGCCGTCCTCTTCGAGCTTGAACAGACGGGGCCGCGCCCACACGTCGGCCGAGTTGTGCGCGACGAAGATCGGCATGTCCCCGAGGATGCGAACGCCCCGCTCGTTGGCGTACTTCCTGAGCAGGAGCCACTGCTTGAGGAAGACGTACTGGTAGAACTTGTGCGACTCGATGCGCTCGCGGAGGGCTTCGCGCGCGTCGGCGAGCGCGGCCTGCTCGCGCCGCGCCAGCCCCTGCGCCCACTCGTTCCAGGGCTTGCCGTCGTGCTCGTCCTTGAGCGCGCTAAAGAGCGCGTAGTCTTCGAGCCAGACGGAGGCGAAGCCGAGGAAGCCCTCGTAGTCGCCGCGCAGCTTCTCGTCGGACCCGACCAGGCGCTTGAAGTTCCTGTAAGCCTTCTCCAGCAGGCCGCGCTTGAACTCGATCACGTCGCCGTAGTTGACGCGCTCGGCGGGAAACTCGGGCACGTCGGAGAGGTCTGCGTCGGAGAGCAGGCCGTCGCCCTTGAGTGCCTCGGGGCTCACCATCAGGGCGTTACCGGCGAAGGCCGAGAAGGAGGAGTAGGGCGAGTCGCCGTAGCCCGTGGGGCCGAGCGGCATGATCTGCCAGAAGGTCTGGCCGGCGCCAGAGAGGAAGTCCACGAAGCGGTAAGCCTCGGGGCCGAGGTCGCCTATGCCGTAGCGTCCGGGCAGCGAGGTCGGGTGCAGCAGGATGCCGCTTGATCGTTCGAGTCGCATCTCTTTCTCCCCTTGCACTATGTCTATGGTCGGTAGTTTTTAGTTTTTAGTTGATAGTCGAATCAGCGGTCACGACTTTCAGCAATCAGCCGTCAACCATCAGCTAAAAGCTAAAAACTACCAACTAAAAACCATTATTCCTCTTCGGCCGTCAGCGCCCAGCAGCGCAGGACCTCCGCGACGCTCCAAGCCTGTGCGACGCAGCCGCGCGCCGTGAAGGGCTCGACTGCGTCGAAGACCTCGCTGATCGAGCCGACGCATGCCTCGTCTAGGTGCGGCACGAAGCCTTCGAGGCAGCGCCGCGCCCCGGCCCGGTCCTGCGGGTAGACCCTCAGCCACGCGTCCACGAACGGGCCGACCAGCCAGGCCCAGACTGTGCCCTGATGATAGGCCGCGTCGCGCGTGCGCAAGTCGCCGTGGTAGGTCGGCTTGAAGTCAGGGTGGTCGGGCGCGAGCGAGCGCAGGCCGACCGGCGTCAAAAGCTTCTCCCGCGCGACGTTCAAGACCGCCTCCCACCTCGACTCGTCAAGGACCGCGTGCGGCAGCGCGACGGCGAAGAGCTGGTTGGGGCGGCAGGCCGGGTCGTCGCCCTCGGGCCCGTCCACCACGTCGAAGAGGTGTCCCGCCTCGTCGTTCCAGAAGCGCCGGTTGAAGGAGTCGCGGCAGCGCGAGGCGTGCTCGGCCAACTGCCGGGCGTAGTTCTCCTCGCCGGCCTCGCGCGCCCACTCTTCGGTCAGCCGCAGCGCGTTGTACCAGAGCGCGTTGAGCTCGACGGCCTTGCCGCGCCGCGGCGTCACCACCCAGCCGTCGCACTTGGCGTCCATCCAGGTAAGTTGATAGCCCTCCTCGCCCTGCGCCAGCAGGCCGTCTCGCTCGTCAACGCCGATTCGGAAGCGCGTGCCCTTCAGGTGACAGTCAATGACGGACCTCAATCTGGGCAGGACGACGCGCAGCGTCTCGCGGTCGCCGGTGGCGCGGAGGTAGCGGTCGAGGGCGTGGAAGAACCAGAGCGTCGCGTCGGCCGTGTGGTAGAGCCCCTCGTTGCTGCCGTCGGGGAACATGTTGGGGATGAGGCCGTCGCGGACGTAGTGGGCGAAGGTGCGCAGAATCCAGCCAGCCTCGGCGTGGCGGCCGGTCGTCAGCGTCAAGCCTTCGAGCGAGATCATCGTGTCGCGGCCCCAGTCGGTGAACCAGTGGTAGCCGGCGATGACCGAGCGCTGTTCCTCGCCGGTGGCCTGCGCGCGGGCCGCGCCCTCCTGCCGGCCGGACGGCGTGATGACGAACTGGTCTGCCGCGAGTACCAACTCGGCCGCCACGCCGCGGCGCGCGCGCGGGTCGGCCTGCGAGACGAGGCGGCGTCGGCGCTCGCTCTCGGCCTCGGCGGCTTCCTCGGGCGAGAGGGCACGGACGCGCTCCCACCCTTCGGTCGAGGCGACGAGGGTCGCGGTGGTCTCGCGCGTCAGATCGACGCTGAAGTAGCCGGGGCTCCACAACTCGCCGACGGAGTCGTAACCGCGCCGCGCCTCTATGCGGTAGAAGAGGTCGCGCAGGCGCTTGCCGTCGAGCGAGAAGGTGGCGCGGAGGCCGTAAATCTTCAAACGCAGCGGCGGGTAGCCCTGATCGCTGGATAGTTCGAGCCGGTCCTCGACGCAGGTGACGGCGTGCGTCTCGCTGACGGGGCGACTCACGGGGTCTTCGAGCGGGCGGAAGTGGACCGCGGGCCTGAGCTTGAGCCTGAGGCGCTCGGCCCCCTCGACCAGCCGGTAGGTGACGTGGACGGTGTTCTGCATGTGCGGCATCAACACAGACTTCTCGATCACCGCGCCGCCGAGGTCGTAGCGCCAGACGGGCTGGCCCGCTTCGAGCCTGAACTCGCGGAGCAGGCGCGCGCCCGGCAAATCAAGCTCGCCGCCCTTGCGCTCCTGCCCGCCGATCCGGACGCGCCGGCCGTCGGGCATGCGCGCCCACTCGGAGAGGTGGTTGAGCATGACGGTGCGGCCGTGCGGGGTCGGCAGGGCCGAGACGAGCAGGCCGTGATAGCGGCGAGTGGGAGCGCCGCCGAGCGACCCCGAGGCGAAGCCGCCGAGCCCGTTCGTCACCAGCCATTCGCGCGTCAAAAGCTCCTCTTCGTCGGCCCCGTCGCTCAGGTCGAAAGCCGTCCTGCGGACGATCTCATCCATCGGCGTTCCTCTCCGTCTCGCGCGCCCCTTCCGTCTTCTCTGTCGCCTTTTCCGCGTCGCCCGGCGTCGCGCCCGCGCCCGCGCCTTCGAGTGCGCGTTCGAGTCTTTGCAGCCAACTGTCGGAGCCGCCCGAGGGGAGCGAGGCCGGGTCCGGCCCGTCTTCCGCGGGGCGGGGCGCCAGCGCCACGGCCGCGTCGCCGCGGACGATCCAGCCGTCCTCGGATTCGAGGGGCGGCGTGCCGTGCCCGCCGTATGCTACGGACTCGCTCGACCAGAGCACGCGCCACAACGTTCCGGCGGGCGGGGCCAGAAGCGGCTCGGGCACGACCGCCAGCCTCAGGTCTCGGCCGAAGTTGACGACGAGCAGCCGGTCTCGGCCGTCGTCGGCGAAGAAGCGCAGGACGAAAGCGTCGGGGCCGAGCACGGCGCCGTCGAGACGGACGCGCCGCCGCGCGCTGAAGACCGAATCCTCGCGCCGCAGCCGTAGCAGGTCGCGGTGCAACTCGTAAACCTGGCGGTGAAAGCTTCGCCCCGTGTCGCCTTCCGAGCCGCGCGCTGTATCACTTTCCGAGCCGCGCTCGGAGTGGTCGAGCTTGCAACGCTCGAAGGTCTCGCCGTCGTGCGGGGCGGCAAGTCGCGCGCGCACCTCGGGCGTGTGGACGCTGGGGAGCTGCGAGAGGAACTCGGCCCGCCCCGAAGCTACTTTCGCAGCCAGCTCCGGCTCGTGGTCGGCGAAAAAGAGGAAGGGCGCGGACGAGGCGAACTCCTGGCCCTGAAAGAGCATGGGCGTGGCCGGCCCGAGCAGCAGCAGCGCCGTCATGGCGCGCAGGCGGGCCGGGCTCGTCAGCCTGTGCAGGCGCTCGCCGCGGGCCGAATTCGCCACCTGGTCGTGGTTCTCTATGAAGTTGATGAACGCCTCGGGCGGGAGGTCGAAGGCGGGCGTGCCGCGCCGTTTGCCCTGCCAGCGGTAGTGCTGCCCCTGGTAGAGATAACCGTACTTCATCGCCGAGACGAACTCCTGCGGCGTGCCCGAGTGGTCTGTGTAGTACGCCTCGTTGCGGCCGGTCAGGGCGACGACGGCCGTGTGATGAAAGTCGTCGTTCCAGAGGCCGTCGAGGCCGTAGCCGCCGCGCTCGACGGGGCGGACGAGATGGGTCTGCTGCGGCTCGTTCTCGGAGACGACGACGGTGGCGCGCCCGCGCGCCGCCTCGCGCACGCGGCGGCCGATCTCGACCAGGACGTGCGTCCGGGAGGAGTCGAAAATCTGCTGCGTGGCGTCGAGCCGCAGGCCGTCGAAGTGAAACTCCTCAACCCAGTAGCCGGCGTTCATGACGAAATACTCGCGGACCGGCGCGGAGCGGGGGCCGTCGAAGTTGATGGCCTCGCCCCACTCGTTCGGGTAGCGGTCGGTGGTGTAGTCGTCGGAGAACTGGTCGAGGTAATTACCGTCGGGGCCGAAGTGGTTGTAGACCACGTCGAGGATGACTGCGAGGCCGTGCCGGTGCGCCTCGTCCACGAAGCGGCGCAGGTCGTCGGGCGTGCCGTAGAGGCGCGTCGGGGCGAAGAGGTTGACGCCGTCGTAGCCCCAGCCGAAGCGGCCTGTGAAGTCCGAGACCGGCATCATCTCGACGACCGTCACGCCGAGGTCGGCGAGCGCGGGCAACTCGCGCGCGGCCGCCGCCCAGGTGCCCTCGCGCGTGAAGGTGCCGACGTGCATCTCGTAGATGACCTGCCCGGCGAGCGAGCGGCCCCGCCACCCGGCGTCTGTCCAGTCGAAGCGCGCGGGGTCAACGACCTGCGAGGGGCCGTGCGGGCCTTCGGGCTGGAAGCGCGAGGCCGGGTCGGGGTAGAGATAACTGTCGCCGCCGTCGAGGCGGAAGCGGTAGAGCGAGCCGGCCCGCGCCGCCGAGACCGTGCCGGAGAAGTAGCCCCCGCCCTCTTCCTTCAGGTCGAAGCCCTCGCGCGTGCCCCCGTCTTCGATGAGCACCTCGACCCTGCGACGCTTCGGCGCCCAGACGCGGAAGTCAACGCCGCCGGGCCGCGGCTCGGCCCCGACCGGCAGCCGCCTCGGTTGATTCATCGCCCCCGCCTTCTCGTCTTCGGATTGAATGACCACAGTATTAAACGTCTCGACACAAACCGCAAATAATCCCCGCGCGACCGGTTTCAGTCATCACGAATCGATGGAGACCTGATTAAATTCGGGTGAACTACTGCCGCGCGCGGCGTGGTCAGCCGACCGGTGAACGCCGCCCGAGGTCGCCCGAAAATTGCTGCCAACGCAACGTTCCTCAACTATTATGGCGCCAATTCCCCTGTTAACGACGAGTTGAACGTTCCTGCTGGCGGAACTGCCCACACTTCCCGTCCCGGTCGGAATCTTCTCTTCTCAACGCCGGAGGCTTGAAATGAGAAAGGGCAGCCACCAGGCTGCCCCCTTCTTCTGTATGTGTCCTGCCTGCCCTGCCGTTGCCGTCAGTGACCCCGCTCGATCCGGAAGTTGGGCCGGCCGTCCAGAGACGCCCCGACAGACTGGTAGACCTGCACCGTCACCACGTCGGAGGCGTTGAGGTATGGCCGCATGGTTGTTTCTCCCTGCCGCTCGCGGCTATTCGGTCTTCAGGAAAACGTCATAGATCAGCCGCTCTCTACCGCCGAGCACCGCGCGCCCTTTGAAGCGAAAGCGGTTGCCGTGCTCGTCGCGCCGCGCCGACAGTTTGTAGGCGGTATCTACGGCCGACACTCCGCGCACGGCGAGCGGGTGCAACTCCGAAGGCTGGCTTACGCCGTCGTGGTTAGAATCAACCCACAGGCGAAGGAGCGGGTAAACCGGGTCGAGCACCGATATGCGGCCGTCGCCGTTAGCATCAAGCGCGGCGAGGGCGGCGAAGCCGTTGCGCTCCGGGCTCAGGGGCTGTTCGGAGTAGTTGCCGAACAGCTCCGCGCCCCGCGTGATGAGGCCGTCGCCGTCGCGGTCAAGGGCGAGGAAGGCGTCGTCCGAGCCCGCGGCGGTCCACGCAATCTGGCCGGCACGGCCGGCGCCGTCAATGTCGAACAGGACGCCTCCCGCAAGGTTCGTCAGGCGGAAGCCGTTACCGGCAAGGTCAATAATCACGGGAGAGGCGCAGCCCCACGACTGATTGCAGTCGCACGTACAGGTCGCCGAGTTCCATCGCTGCCCCCCCTCCTGCTGAAGACACGCCTGCTCTTCTACAGGGTCGCAGGACTGTTGGTTACAGTTGGTCGAGCGGTTAGGGTCGCCGTCGTCGCAGTCGCCCGCGCATGACGACATGCCGTCGTCGTCGTAGTCATGAGTGTTGAGCAGGGCGTCGTCGTCGTTACAGTCGCAGCCTGACGGGTCGCCGTCGCCGTCAATGTCGTCGTCGCCGAGTGCGGGGTTGTAGGGCGCGCAGTCAACGCAGTCGGGAACGCCGTCGTTGTCGCTATCCCACAGGCACGGGTCGCCGCCGCCCGCCCCTCCCCAGCAGGTGTGGTATTTGTTGATGGTTGTGCCGACATTGCTCGGCTGACAACCGCCGCCCGGCGCGCTCTGCACGGATTGGTACCTAACGCTGGCCGTCGTCTTCCAGCCGCCGGTAACACGCTCGTCAGTGATGCCGAGCCTCATAGGCACGGGGCGGCACTGTAGTACGGCCGGCTGGCCTGCGCAGGTGCCCGTGGCGTGTAGCGTGACGAAGTATTGAGTCAGGCTGGCGACGGAAAAAAAGACGACCGTCTCGCGCCACTTTTCAGTCCAGACCGTCGCGGTCTCACACGTGCCGTCATGGGGGGCGACGTTGTTGAACCTGCCGCCCTTCTTGCAGTTGCCCGTCGAGGTCGTCTGCGCGCTCGCGGGCGAAGAAGGGGAGATGAGGAGGAGGAACAAGCAGATGGCGGCCGCCTTCACGAATCTCATCGGGGGAGTCTCCTTTTCAGTTAAAAGCCGTCACGCGCGGTCATTGCCCTATCTTCAGCCCGCCGGGGGAGGACTGAAGCGGCGGCATCGAGCGCCCTTCGCCCCTAGCTTTGAGGCGCGCTATCGCATCACGCGGCGTGACGCCCGGCACTTTGAGCACATCCAAGACGAGGGATACAGCCAAACCGTCGCCTTCATCAGACCCTTCGCGCGAGCGTAGATACTCCGCCACTTCCTCGCCCGGCATCCGTTCGAGTCGCGCCGCGACCGCGAGCATCTGCCGCTGTAAATGCCTGCGCGCGCTCCGCATGGCGTCTGCCCAAAACTCGTCGCCATCCACTGTGTAATCGTCGAACTCGATAGCCACTATCCTGAGCGGCTTCCGGTCAGGATCGAGCAGGAGGTCGCACTCCTCTCCCGGCGGCCAGCCCACCTCCAGCGCCAATGTACTATCGAAACCCCGGGACGAGTACCCTCCCGTCTGCCACCGTTCTTCACCTTTTATCTTTTCCCCCCGCTTGTGCCCGAAACTGAGGATGGTGCGCCCCGTGTCGTTACGCAGCGTGACGACCACAGTCTCCCTGTCAGGTGAAAGCCTCCGCACGCCGACAATCGTTAAACCTCGGACGGACGTGCGGGCGAGTTCAACCTGCGGCGTCTCGCGGGCGCCTTCCTGCGCGCTTGCAGGCCAGTAGGACGAGAGGAGGAGGAACAAGCAGACGGCGGCGGCTGCCTTCACGAATCTCATCGGGGGAGTCTCCTTTTCAGTTAAAAGCCGTCACGCGCGGTCATTGCCCTATCTTGAGCCCGCCGCGAGACGACCGAAGCGGTCGCACCGCACGCCCTTCCCCCTTAGCCCTGAGCCGCGCTATGGTCTCGCGGAGCGTCACGCCCGGAAACCTGAGCGCATCCAGGGCGAGGTATGCGGCAAAGCTATCGTCCGAAGCAGACTTTGCTTGCAGGAACCCCTCGACCTCGGACTCGGGTAGCCCTTCGAGTTGCTCGGCGAGTTCGGTGTATTTCCGCTGAATACGCCTGTTCGCGCCGCGCGTGGCCTCCGCCCAAAACTCGTCGCCCGTGACCGTGTTGTCGTCGAAGGTGATGGCTACAATTCTGAGCGGCTTCCCGTCAGGCTCAAGCATGAGGTCGCTTTCCGTGCCCGGCGGCCAGCCCGCCTCGCCTATCAAATTGCCGTCGAAGGAATGGGACGCGTATTCGCCCGACTGCCAACGCTCCTCGCCCTTTATCTTCTCCCCGCGCTTGTACGTGTAGTTGTAGATGGTGCGCCCCGTGTCGTTGCGGAGCGTGGCTACCAGGATGTCGCGCCCCGGCGCGATGCGCCGCACGCCGACGAGCGTTATGCCTCGGACGGACGTGCGGGCGAGCTTGACCTGCGGCGTCTCCGGGGCGCCTTCCTGCGCGCTCGCCGCGGGCTCACGCCCGTGAGTAAAGTTCATTACGGCGGCGCAGGCCGCCGCCAAGACGAGTAGCATCGCTAAGGCCCTGCTCATGTATACGCTCCTTTTCGGGGTCGTAAGGTAACTAGTGCCGCGAGGTCGAGGGCTGTATTGTACCCCACCAATCTGATTTCGATGACTAAAATAATCTCTACCGCCGAATCCAGAAGGTCGGGCGTCCGTCGAGCTGCATCCCTACCGTTTGGTAGACCTGTACGGTCAGGGCGTTGCCGCCGCGCTTCAACCTCAAAGCCTCCTGTTCTTCGCTCTCGGCCCGCGGCCGCTTGCCCGCGCGTGCCGACTTCCGATAAGTATTCCCGTCATGCAGCCGCTGCCGGTTGACCCACTGCTGCCAGATGTGGCCGACGCCCTGAGTCGCGCGCCGAGCCTCGTCATCGAGGCGCCGCCCGGCGCGGGCAAGACGACGAGGGTGCCGCCCGCGCTGCTCGACGCGGGGCTCGGCGGGGCGGGCGAAATCCTCGTGCTTGAACCGAGGCGGCTGGCCGCACGCCTCTCGGCGCGTCGCGTGGCCGAGGAGCGGGGCGAGGAGGTGGGCCGCACCGTCGGCTATCAGGTTCGCTTCGAGGACGTGTCGGGGCCGCGCACGCGAATCCGCTTCGTCACCGAGGGCGTGCTCACGCGGCGGTTGCTCTCCGACCCGCGACTCGAAGGCGTCGGCGCCGTCGTCCTCGACGAGTTCCACGAGCGGCACCTGCAAACCGACCTCGCGCTCGCCCTGCTCAAGCGGCTGCAAGCCACGGCGCGGCCCGACCTCCGCCTCGTCGTCATGTCGGCCACGCTCGACGCCGAGCCCGTCTCGCGCTACCTCGGCGGCTGCCCGCGCCTTCGCTCCGAGGGGCGCCGCTTCGAGGTCGCAGTCGAGCACCTCGCGCGCCACGACGAACGCCCGCTCGAAACGCTGGTGGCCGAGGCCGCAGCCCGGCTCGTCAGGGAAGGGCTAGACGGCGACGTGCTCGTCTTCCTGCCGGGCGCCTCGGCCATCCATCGGGCGCAGGGCGCGTGTGAGCGTCTGGCGGCCGAGGCCGGCCTGCTCGTCCTGCCGCTGCACGGCGAACTTTCGGCCGAGGCGCAGGACCGCGCCGTCCGCCCGGCAGACCGCCGCAAGCTGATCCTTTCGACGAACGTCGCCGAGACCTCGGTGACCGTCGAAGGTCTGGCCGCAGTGATCGACTCGGGCCTTGCCCGCGTGGCCGGCCACTCGCCCTGGTCCGGGCTGCCGGCGCTGAAAATCGGCCGCGTCAGCCGGGCCTCTGCGGCGCAGCGCGCCGGGCGCGCCGGGCGCACGCGCGAGGGGCGCTGCCTGCGGCTCTACACGGCGCAGGACTTCGCGCTTCGGCCGGAGTTCGAGACGCCCGAGGTGCGCCGGCTCGATTTGTCGGAGGCCGTGCTTGAGCTGCGCGCGGCCGGCGTGGGCGACGTGCTCGGCTTCGACTGGTTCGAGCCGCCCCCGGCCGAGGCTGTGGCGGCGGCCGACTCCCTGCTCGGCAGGCTCGGGGCGGTTGACGCCGCGGGCCGCTTGAGCGAGACGGGGCGCGAGATGCTCCGGCTGCCGCTCCACCCGCGGCTGGCGCGGCTGGTCATCGAGGCCGAGCGGCGCGGCGTCGGACGCGAGGCGTGCCTGCTCGCGGCCCTCGCCGGCGAGCGCGACATCCGCTCGCGCCCGGACGCTTTCAACTCACACCCGCATGGTTCTCGCGGCGCCCGCCATCCCGATTCGCGCGCCACGCGCCCGCCCGTCCAAAGCAGGCGGCGGATGTCCGGTGGTGCCGACAGGCACGCCGACTCGGACCTGCTCGAACTTTATGAACTCTTCGCGGAGGCGGAGCGAGGACGTTTTGAGCCCTCGCTTTTGCGCGAGCTGTCGCTCGACGGCGGGGCAGTCCGCGCGGCGGCCCGCGTCGCGTCGCAACTGTCGCGCACGCTCTCTGCCATGCCGCGCGGCAAGACCACGCGCGAGACGCGGCCTGTCTACATGGCCGGACAGAGCGCGAGAGACGCGGTCGCGGCGACGGGAAGCGGCGGCGAGCGGGCGAGAGACGTGGACGCGAGGAGGAGAGGAGCAGTCGCGTCGTTTCCTTTAACGAGGGAGGCGGAAGAGGCCCTGCTCGTCTCGACGCTGGCGGGGTTCCCGGACCGCGTGGCGCGGCGGCGGGGCGCACAGCAGGGGGCGCGTGAGGCTTCGGGCGAGTTGTTGCTGGCGGGCGGGGGCTCTGCGCGACTCGCGCCCGAGAGCGTCGTCGGAGGCACGGAGTTTCTGGCCGCGGTCGAGGCCGAGGAGCGGCCGCAGCCCGGCACGCGCGGCCCCTCCGTCTTCGTCCGCCTGGCGAGCCGCGTCGAGCCCGAATGGCTGCTCGACCTTTTCCCCGAGTCGCTGAAGGACGAAACGGAAGTGGTCTGGAACCCCGAGGCCGAGCGCGTAGAGGTGACGAGCCGGCTGGTCTACGACGGGCTGGTAATCGAAGAGTCGAAGCCGCGGCGCGGCGGCGGCCCCGAGGCCGCACGCGCCCTGGCCGGGGCCGCCGAGGCCGCCCAGGCCGCCGGCCTGCGCGCCTTCGGCGACGCAGGGCCAATCGAGTCGTTCCTGGCGCGCGTCGAGTTCCTGTCGCGTGCGCTGCCCGAGGAGGGCCTGCCGCCGCTCGGCGAGGAGGACGCGCTCGGCGCGTTGCGTGAGTTGTGTGAGGGCCGCACGAGCTTCGCCGAGCTGCGCGCGGCCTTCAAGGCGGGCGAGCTGCTCGAACGCCTGCGCTCGCGTCTGACGCCGGAACAGTCGCGTCTGCTGTCGCGTGAGGCGCCTGAACGCGTCGCGCTGGCCCGCGGCCGGCAGGCCCGCGTCACCTACACGCGCGGCGCCGAGCCCTACCTCGCCTCGCGCCTTCAGGACTTCTTCGGGATGCGTGAGGCGCCGCGAGTCGCCCGCGGCCGCGTCCCGCTCGTCCTCCACCTGCTCGCCCCGAGCCAGAGGCCGGTGCAGGTGACGACCGACCTCGCAGGCTTCTGGCAGCGCCATTACCCCCGCGTCCGCCAGGAACTCGGGCGCCGTTACCCGAAACACCAGTGGCCTCCTGACCCGCTCTCGGCTTAAAGCCGGAAGGGGGTCTTATGCTTAACAAGCGGCCCGACAAGCAGCCCTATTTTCGTCCGTCCTTTCCGCCTCGAAAAAGCGTACCGGGTGCCTCGGTTGTCAAGATAGGGTTGTGCGGTATAATCAGTGTTGTCCTTCTACAAAACCCCCATACGAAAAGGATCCAGGAAAGACATGCCAGAGCTGAGAGGTAAGCAGGCCACAGAGGACGTGAAGCTGGAATGGGTTCGCGCCTACGAAGTCTACAGAAACCATCCGGGCATCCCTCACAACCCGAAACTCGACCGGACCGAACGCATCAACCACGTGGCGACGGTGATGAATCTGACGCGCAAACAGGCCAAGCGACGGGTTAAGAACTACGAAGCCTGGCAGCGCAACATCAAGAAGGGATTGGTTACGCCTTAAGGCCGGGGCCGACGCCACTTCCGGCCAGCCGCCGCGCAACGAGCGCCGCCCCGGCCGCCCGCCCTTCACGACCGACGAGCCCGCGCCCACGCTCACCCGGCACGACTACGTCGGGCGGCCGCGCGACGACCGCGGCCGGGCGGACTCTTCGGCGCGCGCCGAAAGTCGGCGCGCGTCAATTTTCTGCCGCCCGGGCGCCGGCCCGGCGGCACGGCGGTTGGCTGAAAGAGATGGAAGAGCGACTGCAAAAACTGATCGCCGCGGCCGGGCTGGCCTCGCGCCGTCATGCGGAGGAGTTGATCGCGGCCGGCGAAGTGACCGTCAACGGCGAGGTCGTGCGCGAGCAGGGCACGAAGGCCGACCCCGCGCGCGACCACATCAAGGTCCGGGGCCGGCTCATCAACCCGCTGCTCGAAGCGCGCGAGAAGGTCTACGTCCTGCTCAACAAGCCGCGCGGCTACCTCTCCAGCCTCAACGACCCTGAGAAGCGCAAGCTCGTGAGCGACCTCGTCCCGCAGTCGCTCGGGCGCCTGCACCCGGTAGGGCGCCTCGACTACAACAGCGAGGGTCTTCTCATCCTGACCAACGACGGCGAGCTGACCAACCACGTCACCTCGGCCCGCAACCACATCCCGAAGGTCTACGAGGTGAAGGTCAAGGGCGTGCCGCCCGAGGCGCAGGTCGAGCGGCTGCGCCGCGGCGTCCGCCTCGACGACGGCGTCCGCACGGCCCCGGCCGAGATAACCAAGGCCGGCGAGACGAAGACCAACGCCTGGTTCGAGGTAATCCTGCGCGAGGGGCGCAACCAGCAGATTCGCCGGATGTTCGACTCGATCAGCCACTCGGTCATCAAGCTGCGCCGCGTCCGCATCGGCCCAATCGCCGACGAGCTGCTGCCCGTCGGCGCGTGGCGACGGCTCACGCCGCGCGAGGTCGCGCAGCTCAGGGGCAAGGGCCGCGCGCGCGCCGGGGCGAAGTCGCCTGCGGCGTCGAAGGGCACGAAGCAGAAGGGCGGGGCCGCAGGGCGCGAAGGACAGGGAGGTCGAGCGCCGGCGAAGGGCGCGCCGCGGACGGGCCGGCGAAGGTAGGCGGACGAGTCCTGATTCAAATGAGTCCTGGCATCACAACACGCCGGAGGCCGGATTGAGCGGGAAGAGAAAGGCACTACTAATCGCCTTCATCCTCGCCAGCATCGCGGGTATGTGGGCGCGCCATGCCTCTGAGCAGGCCGACAAGCGCAAGCGCGAGGCGCTGTTCCGCCAGTTGTCGCTCAACTCGACGGGGCCGAGCGCCTACGACACGGCGGTGTTGGCGGGGGCGGCGCCCGCCGCCCCCGTCGTGCCCCCCGAGCCGCGCGACATGTTCGACAGCAATCTTCCGCAGGAGGCTTTCGAGCTGGTCCGGCAGGCGGCCGGCCGCGACTTCAAGCTGATGGAGCTGAGCTTCGGCGACTCGATGGTCTTCGTCAAAATCTCGGCCGACGGCACGACGGTCGAGCAGTACATTTTGGATAAGCACCGTAAGCGGGCCGAGGGGCCGAAGCCCGTCCAACTCATCGGCGACGGCAAGCTCTCGGACAGCCTGTTTGACGTGGTGGCGGTTGACCTCTCGCTCATCCCGAAGCTCTCGAAGGAGGCGCTCGAGCGCGCCGGGCTGCCCGACGCGAAGGTTTCGCGGGTCAGCCTCTCCTACCCGCTCTTCCGCAAGGCGGGCGAGGGGCCGGAGTGGACGGTCTCCGCCGAGCGGGGCGAGGTCGGCCGGGACTGGCAGTACAAGACCGTCACCTTCACCACGAAGGGCAAGTTCAAGCGCATCTCTTAAGGCGGCGGCCCGCGCCGCCCGCCCCGGCCGCTTCTGTTGACCCCGGATTCACAGTAGAATGGCCCGCAAAGGGACGCGTCCCCGGACAAAACCGACTGGCGGCAGGGGCGCGTTTACGTGTGTCTGAGGCACTCATTTTGAACGCGGCGGGAAGATTTTTATGGACATCGAGTTGAGCGAGGAACAGCAGCAGATCAGGATGAGCGTGCGCGAGTTCGCCGAGGGCGAAATCCGCCCGCACGTGCGCGAGTGGGACGAGGCGCAGCACTTCCCCGTAGAACTGCTGCCGAAGCTGGCCGAGCAGGGTTTCATGGGGGTCATCTTCCCCGAGGAGTACGGCGGCGCCGGGATGGGCTACGTCGAGTACGTGACGATCATCGAGGAGCTGTCGCGCGTGGACGGGTCGGTCGGCATCTCTGTGGCCGCGCACAATTCGCTCTGCTCGAACCACATCTACATGTTCGGCACCGAGGAGCAGAAGCGCAAGTACCTCGTCCCGCTGGCCTCGGGCGAGAAGCTCGGCGCGTGGGGGCTGACCGAGCCGCAGGCCGGCTCGGACGCCTCGGGCACGCGCACGACGGCCGTCAGGAGGGACGGCGGCTGGGTCGTCAACGGCTCGAAGAACTTCATCACGCACGCCATCCACGGCGACACCTGCGTGGCGATGGCCTCGACCGACCGCGCCATGCGCTCGAAGGGCATCACGGCCTTCATCTTCGAGAAGGGGACGAAGGGTTTCAGCCCCGGCAAGAAGGAGGACAAGCTCGGCCTGCGCGCCTCTGAGACCGCCAGCGTCATCTTCGAGGACTGCCTTATACCGGACGAGAATCGCCTCGGCCCCGAGGGCTTCGGCTTCATCCAGTCCATGCAAATCCTCGACGGCGGGCGCATCTCGATTGCGGCCCTCGCGCTCGGCATCGCGCAGGGCGCCTACGAGTCGGCGCTCAGGTACTCGAAGGAGCGGCAGCAGTTCGGCAAGCCCATCTCGGAGTTTCAGGCCATCCAGTTCAAGCTGGCCGACATGGCGACGCAGATCGAGGCCGCGCGCCTGCTGACCTACCGCGCCGCCGCCTTGAAGGACGCCGGCCGCAAGACGACGAAAGAGTCTTCGATGGCGAAGCTCTACGCCTCGGAGGTGTCGGTCCGCGTCAGCGAAGAGGCCGTCCAGATACACGGCGGCTACGGCTACACGAAGGACTACCCGGCCGAGAAGTACTGGCGCGACTCGAAGCTCTGCACCATCGGCGAGGGCACCAGCGAAATCCAGCGCCTCATCATCGCCAAGCAGGTGCTCAACTCGCTCTGAGGCCCACCGCGGCGTCAACCCACAGTCTCACCAGACTGGAAGAGGAGAATGAGCGAAGAAACGACGAAAAACTTCGGGAACGAGGAGACGTTCGAGGCCCGCGTGCTGTCATTGCTGGTCGCGCTGCGGGGCGACGTGGCTGGCTTGAGGGATCGGGTGACAGTCATCGACGGCCGGCTGACTTCAATCGAGGGGCGCGTGGCGTCGCTTGAATTGAAGGTCGGGGCGCTCGACGAAAAGGTGGGCGCGTTGGATCAGAAGGTAGACGCGCGGCTGCACGACACCCGGCCCATCTGGGAGTCGGTGTCGTCTCGCCTTCAGATCATAGATAAAAAGTTCGACATCCATTCGCACGACATGCTTGAGCTGCGTGCCGAAATGGAATTGCTCAGGCAGCGCGTGCCGCCGGCCGCGTGAATTTATTGATGGCGAACGAGAGCTTAGTCGAGCGCGTGCTGGCGGGCGAGCCGCGGGCGGTGGCGCGGGCCATCTCGAAGGTCGAGGATGGTTCGGGCGACGCCGCCGAGTTGATGCGCGCCCTCTTCCCGCACACGGGGCGTGGCCTCGTCGTCGGCATCACGGGCTCGCCGGGGGCGGGGAAGTCTTCGCTGGTGGACCGGCTGGCGGCGCTCTACCGCTCGCGCGGCGAAAGAGTAGGCATCGTCGCCGTGGACCCTTCGAGCCCGTTCTCGGGCGGGGCCATCCTCGGCGACCGCATCCGCATGCAGACGCTCGGCCTCGACCCCGGCGTCTTCATCCGCTCGATGGCGACGCGCGGCAACCTCGGCGGCCTCGCCCGCGCCACCGTGGACGCCGTGGCGATCCTCGACGCGGCCGGCTATCAGAAAATCGTGGTCGAGACGGTCGGCGTCGGCCAGGACGAGGTCGAGATCGTCAAGACGGCCGACGTGTCTGTGGTCGTCCTCGTGCCCGGCATGGGCGACGACATCCAGGCCATCAAGGCCGGCATCATGGAGATCGGCGACGTGTTCGTCATCAACAAGGCCGACCGCGACGGCGTGCTCCGCACCGAGAAGGAACTCGAAGCCCTGCTGACGCTCGCGCACCGGCCCGATATGTGGTCGCCGCCCATCGTCAAGACCGTCGCCACCGAGAACAAGGGGCTCGAAGAGCTGGCAGCGGCCGTCGAGAGCTACCGAGAGTTCCAGCGCGGCGTGTCGGGCGCGGACGGGCGCCGCCACGCCGTCGCTCGCTGGCGCATCCTCGAACTGCTGCGCGAACGCCTCCTGCAACGCGCGCTCCGGCGCGTCGAGTCTAACGCGCTGCTCGACGAGCTGGCGGCCGATGTCGCCGAGAAGCGGCGCGACCCCTACACGGCCGTAGACGAGTTCATCGCCGCGGCCGAGGGGCCGGGCGCCTGAAAGGAATTAAGTCCGAACCGGAAACCTGCGATGAGAGTCGAACACATCGGGATCGCCACGCCCCGAATCGAGGAGGCGCTGAAGTTCTGGCGCGACGCGCTCGGGCTCGAGGTCAAACACGTCGAAGTAGTCGAGGAGCAGGGCGTGAGGGTCGCTATGCTGCCCGCGGGCGAGCCGCGCATCGAACTGTTGGAGCCGACCGGCGAAGACTCGCCCGTGGCGAAGTTCCTAGCCAGGCGCGGCCCCGGCATCCACCACGTCGCCGTGCGCGTGCCGGACATCCGCGCGGCCCTCTCGCGCCTCAAAGACGAGGGCACAAGGCTGATTGACGAGGAGCCGCGCGTGGGCGCCGGCGGCTGCCTCGTCGCTTTCGTCCACCCGGCCGCCGCGGGCGGAGTCCTCCTCGAACTGGTCGAGCACGTGCCCGGCCCCGACTCGGCAGAAGTTGAAAGGCACTAGAATTTTGTTTTTGAAGACAGCCGCTCTCGCCGCACTCCTCCTTTTCCCGACCTCAGCACAAGTCGAAGCCAGGCAGGGGCAGAAGGCCCGCCCCGCCGCCGTCAAGACGGCCCCGGCGAAGCCGGCCGCGGCGCGGCCCGCCGGCGCGAAACCCGCAGCGGCGGCGCAGCCCGCCGGCGCGCCGAAAACGGCCGGCGGCGCCGCGGCGGGTCCGGCGCGTTCCGCCGACGGGGTCGTCCTGACTGCGGCCGACATGGCCCTCCTGATGGATGGGCTCGAACTGCCGGACGAAGTGCGGGCCAAACTCGTCGCCGACGCCGCGGAGCGCCGCGAGCTGGCCGCAGACATCCGGCAGATGCTCGCGCTGGCCGAAGCCGCCAGGGCCGCGGGGCTTGCGGCTCGGCCGCAGCTCAGGCTCCAGCTCGAACTGGCGCGCTCGTTCGCCATTGCCCGCGCCTACTTCCGCCGCCGCGAGGCGGAGGGCGTCAAAGCGCCCGGCGAGGTCGCGCCGCCCGCCGAGGTTGAGGCCCTGCTCAAGACGCCCGCCCACGCCGCTCAGTCGGAAGCCTTCCTCGAAGACTACAGGCGCAACGGCCCGAACGCCGGCCGGCCCCTCTCCGACGAGCAGCGGGCCGGACTGCGCGAGCACTACGGCCGCGTGATGGTGGCGCGCGACAAGGGCGCGGCCGCCGGCCTCGACCGGACGCGCCCGGTGCAACTCGCCGTGCTGCTCCAACAGTCGCGTCTGCTGGCCGCGGCCTACGCGGGCGAGCTGCGCCCGCGATTCGAGCCGACCGAGGCGGAGGTGGCGGCCTACATCGCCGCGCACCCCGAATTGGACACCAGCCAGGCGCGCGCACGCATCGAGGGCGTGCTCAAACGCGCGCTCGCTGGCGAGGACTTCGCCGCGCTCGCCAGGGAGTTCTCCGTGGACCGCAGCAACAAGGATCAGGGCGGCGACCTCGGGTGGTTCGGGCGCGGCGTGATGGTCAAGCCGTTCGAGGACGCCGCCTTCGCCCTCAAGGAGAACGAGGTCGGCGGGGTGGTCGAGACGCAGTTCGGTTATCACGTCATCAAGCTGACCGGGCGGCGGACCGTTCCCGGCGAGGCTGGCGGCACCGTCGAGGAGGTACGCGCCAGCCACGTCCTCGTGCCCTTCACGACCGAGTCGCTGCGGCGCGGCCGGACGCCCCTGACGCCCCGCGAGGAGGCGCGCGCCGCAGTCGAGGCCGAGAAGCGCGAGCGCCTCTTCGACCAGATCACGGCCGCCTCGCGCGTGCGCGTGGCCGAGGACTGGCGCGTCGGTCCCGCCCGCGCCCGGCCGGCGGGCGGTGCGCCGAGCGCGGGCTCGTCGAGCCCAGGTGCGTCGAGCGCGGGCGCGGGCGCCGCCGGGACCGACCCGGCGGCGAAGAGTTCGGGTGCGACGGCCAAAACGCCCGGCGCGGCGAAGGCCCCGGCCGGCAAACGGCCCGCCCGCCCGGCCCCCGGCGCCGCACGGCCCCGCGGCAACTGAAGCGCCCGGCCGGTGCGCGCTTTCGGCCGCGGCGGCGGCGACCCTGAGCGCGGCGCACGCGTCGAAAATCTTCCGGCCCGCCCCCGCGGCGGCATGCAACTTCTGAGGATTTCGGGTATCTTGTCGGCTTGCCCGAGTGCGAGTACTTGTCACAGGCGGCCCCGTCGGGCCGGGACACAGCGGAAAAGGAGAGCAGTTTTGAAGTCAACTACGAAAGCCGTCATCGCCGCGGTCGTCGCCCTCGCCGTCGCGGGCGGCCTCATTTACTGGCAGGCGAAGGCCAGCCGCGGCAATGCCCTCACAGCCCTCACGGCCGAAGACATGTCGCTCCTGGCCGAGAGCTTCTCGCCGCAGGAGCGCATGATGCTGGCCGGCGACGATGAGGCCCGCAAGAAGATGGCCGAGAACGTCAGGGAGATTCTCGCCCTCGCGGCCGAGGCCCGCGAGCACGGCGTCGCCGACCGGCCCGAGGTCAAGCGCCAGATGGCCGTCATGCGCGACTTCGTCCTCGCGCAGGCTTACGCCCTCAAGCAGCGCGAGGGTGGCTCGGCCCCGGCCGGCCCGCCCTACAAGAAGGAAGAGGTTGAACAGCTCCTGGCCGACCCCGCCGAGCAGAAGAGGTTCGAGGAGTTCCTGTCCGACGCGCAAAAGACCGGCATCATGCCCGAGGGCGAGCTGCCCGAGGCGCAGAAGGAGCAGATCAAGCAGCAGTGGGGCGGGGCGCAGCTCCTCTCGCGCAAGGCCCGCGAGGCCGGGCTCGACAAGGAGCGCAAGACGCAGCTCCAGCTCGCCCTTCAGGAGGCGAGCCTGCTGGCCCGCGTCTACGCCGAAGAACTCGCCAAGGAGTTGAAGCCTTCGGACGAGGAGATCAACGCCAAGCTCGAAGACTCGCGCAAGCAGGCCGGCGACCTCATGCAGCGCGCCCGCGGCGGCGAAGACTTCGAGGCGCTGGCGAAGGAGTTCTCGACCGAGCCCGGCGCCAAGCAGAGCGGCGGCGAACTGCCCTGGTTCGGCCGCGCCGTGCCCGGCCAGCCCGGCGGCATGGTCAAGCCGTTCGAGGACGCCGCCTTCGCCCTCAAGGAGAACGAGGTCAGCGACATAGTCGAGACCGACTTCGGCTTCCACGTCATCAAGATGCTCGGCCGCCGCACGGATAAAGGCCCCGACGGCAAGCCGCAGGAGCAGGTCCACGTCCGCCACATCCTGCTCCGGCCTGAGTCGGCCGAGTCGAACCCGTTCGGCCCGCGCAAGTCGCTGCGCGAGACGGTCGCCGACTCCATCGCCTCCGAGCGCATCGAGAAGAAGATCAAGGAGATCGCCGAGAAGTCGAAGGTGAAGGTGGCGGAAGACTTCACGGTCACGGCGCCCGAGGCGCCGCAGCGCCCGCCCGTCTCGCCCCACGGCGGCGGCGGGCCGGAGGTGACGCTGCCCGACGACGGCCCCGCGCCCCAGCCGCAGCCCGAGCAGGGCGGCAAGCAGGGTCAGGGCGGGAAGCAGTCGCAGCGCAAGTAGGCCGCTTGAAGACCCGGAGGGGCGCGCCCGTGGTGCCCCTCCGGGTCTTTTGACCCTCTGCCCCCGCGCCGGGGGCGAATTCCCGGGAGCGTGCTTTTCGGCGAATACCGCGTGGAGGTCGTGCCCGACGCCGAGTTTTGGCTCGACGGCGGGGCGATGTTCGGCGTCGTCCCGCGCACGCTCTGGGGGCGGGTCGCGCCGCCCGACGAGCTGAACCGCGTCCGCCTCAACGCCAACTGCCTCTTCGTCGATACGGGCCGCGAGCGCGTCCTCGTCGAGACCGGGATGGGCGACAAGTGGGACGCGCGCCGGGCCGAGACGTACGGCCTGCGCCGCGAGCGCACGCTGGCCGAGTCGCTGCCGGCGCTCGCGGGCTGCCGGGCAGAGGACGTGACCGTCGTAGTCAACACGCACCTGCACTTCGACCACGCTGGCGGCAACACGACGAACGATGACGAGGGGCGCGCAGTCCCCGCCTTCCCGAACGCTCGCTACCTCGTCTCGCGCGACGAGCTGGACCACGCCGAGCGCCCGCACGAGCGCGACCGCGCCAGCTACCTGCCCGAGAACTGGCGACCGCTGGCCGAGAGCGGCCAACTCGAACTGGTGCCGCCCGACTACGAGGCGGTGCCCGGCCTCAGGCTCGAAACCGTGCCCGGCCACTCGCGCACGATGCAATGCGTCAGGCTCGAACGCGGCGGCCGGACCCTCTACGGCTTCGCCGACCTCGTGCCGACGCGGGCACACGTGCCGCTCGCCTGGGTCATGGGCTACGACCTGTTCCCGGTAGAGACCGTCGAGCAGAAGCGGCGCCTGTTGCCGCTGGCCGCCCGCGAGAATTGGCTCTGCCTCTTCTACCACGACCCGGAGGCGCCGCTCTGCCGGCTGGTCGAGGATTCAGGGCGCCTCCGCGCCGAGCCGGCCGGATCGGCTTGAGAGTTTGAACCGTTAACCGAAGGTGAAAAGAGAGAGATGAGCAACGTCAAGATCGGCATCATCGGGGGCAGCGGCCTCTACCAGATGCCGGAGCTGAAAGACATCGAAGAGGTGAGCGTCGAGACCCCTTTCGGGAATCCCTCGGACGCCTTCATCGTCGGCACGCTCGAAGGCGAGCGCGTCGCCTTCCTGCCGCGTCACGGGCGGGGCCACCGCCACCTGCCGACCGAGCTGCCGTTCCGCGCCAACATCTACGCGATGAAGATGCTCGGCGTCGAGCGGATTCTCTCGGCCTCGGCCGTCGGCTCGTTGCAGGAGCGTTACGCGCCGCTCGACATGGTCATCCCCGACCAGTTCTTTGACCGCACGCGCGCACGCGCCCACGAATCCACCTTTTTCGGCGACGGGATAGTCGGCCACATCACCTTCGCCCACCCGGTCTGCGGCGACCTCGGCTCGGTGCTCGAAGAGTCGTGCCGGGCGGCCGAAGTCAACGTCCACCGCGGCGGCACCTACCTCTGCATGGAGGGGCCGGCCTTTTCGACTAAGGCCGAGTCGAACGTCTACCGCTCCTGGGGCATGGACGTGATCGGGATGACCAATTTGCAGGAGGCGAAGCTGGCCCGCGAGGCCGAAATCTGCTACGCCACGCTCGCCCTCGTCACCGACTACGACTGCTGGCACGAGGACCACGACGCCGTCTCGGTCGAGACCGTGGTCGAGTACCTCAACAAGAACGTCCGCAACGCGCAGCTAATCATGCGCGAGGCCGTGCGGCGCCTGGCCGCTAAGGGGCGGGAGTGCGAGTGCGGCTCGGCCATCAGGAGCGCCATCTTCACGCCGCAGGAGCTTTGGCCCGAGGCGACAACGAAGAGGCTCGACGCCATCATCAAAAAGTACCTGAAGTAACCTGACGGCGGCCGGGCGTTCGGGCCGGCGCGGCCGGGCTTTCAGTTTTTAGCCGGAGAGGTTCAAGTGATGAGAAAGTTAATGACGGTCGCCTGCGGGCTGGCGCTGGTGTGCGGGCTCTCGGGCGCGGCGTCGGCGCAGCGCGGCACGGTGGCGAAGGGGCCGGACCCGGCCGTCGTCTCCGACGCGGAGCTGGAAAAGGAGTCGCTGCACAACCTTGAGGTCGCGCGCCACTACTTCAAGCAGAAGAAGGCTTACTACGCCTCCTACAAGCGGGCCGACGAGATGATCGCCGGCCACCCCGAGTTCTCGCGGCTCGACGAGGCCCTCTACATCGCCGCCATGAGCGGGCTTTACCTGGCCGAGGGCAAGGGCAAGCAGAAGGTGCCGCAGCTCAAGCCGGACGAGGCCGAAGAGTTCAAACCCGAGGTGCTGCGGCAGACGGCCCGCGCACACCTCGCGCGCCTCGTGCGCGACTTCCCGGCCAGCAAGTTCCGCAAGGACGCGGCCGAAGCCCTCGAAGCCCTCGGCGGGGCGGCCCCCGCGTCGGGCGCCGCGCAGGGCGCCCCGAACGAGAACTGAGAAGGCTTCCGCGCGGCGTCGCGGGGCCGCCCCCTTTTTCGTCCCCCTTCGTTCCCGCCCGCCGGCTTGCATCGAGGGGCCGGGGCGGCTACTGTTTACCCGTCTTTTTTCATCCTTTCGCCTTACGGGAGAACCACAACACGTGTCACTGCTGGTAGTCGGTTCGGTGGCGTTCGACGCGGTCGAGACGCCCTTCGGCAGCCGCGAGCGGATGCTCGGCGGCTCGGCCACACACTTCTCGCTCTCGGCCAGCTTCTTTACAGACGTGCGCGTCGTCGGCGTCGTCGGCCGCGACTTCGGCGAGGAGGAGATGGCCGTCTTCGCCGAGCGCGGCATCAACACGGACGACCTCGAACGCGTCGAGGGAGAGACCTTCTTCTGGCGCGGCCGCTACGATTTCGACTTGAACACCGCGCACACGCTCGACACCCGCCTCAACGTCTTCGCAGACTTCAAGCCGAAGCTCTCGGAGGAGTCGAAGCAGGCGCGGATGGTCTTCCTCGGCAACATCCAGCCGGCCCTCCAGAGCGAGGTGCGCGAGCAGGTGCGCGGGGCCGAGCTGGTCGCGCTCGACACGATGAACTACTGGATTTCGAGCGTGCCCGAGGAAGTAAAAGCCGCCATCAGCGCCGTGGACGTGGCGATCATCAACGACGCCGAGGCCCGCCAGCTCGCCGGCGAGCCGAACATCATCAAGGCCGCCCGTAAGATACTCTCGTGGGGGCCGCGGGCGCTCGTGGTCAAGCGCGGCGAGTACGGCGCGGCAATGTTCACGCCCGAGACCTTCTTCGCCGTCCCGGCCTACCCGCTCGAATCGGTCTTCGACCCGACGGGCGCGGGCGACACCTTCGCCGGCGGCTTCATGGGTTACCTCGCCAGCCACGACACCGTGGACGAGGCGGCCATGCGCCGCGCCATCACCTTCGGCTCGGTCATGGCCTCGTTCAACGTCGAGGAGTTCGGCACCGAGCGCGTCCGCCGCCTCACCCCCGAGGAGATCAACCGCCGCTTCAACGAGTTCAAGCAGATGACCCACTTCGAGGCCATCCCCTTCGAGCGGGCCGCGAGCGCCGGCAGTTAAAGTGGAAATGCTTCGCGGCGTTGCGCGCCCGGCCCCCGCCGCCGGGCGCGCACGCTTCCGCCCCGCGCCGTTTCCACCTATAATTCCCCCGAGTATCCGAACAACTGAACAGACCGAAGGGGAAGCTCATGTTCTGTCCTGTCTGCGAGTCGGAGTACGAGGCCGGCATCACGCGCTGCGCCGACGACGGCACCGAGCTGGTCGAGCGGCTGACGCCCGAGAACACCCTGCGCGACCACAGCGAGGCGCGGTTCGTCCCGCTCCACAACGTCGGCTCGCCGGCCGAGGCCGAGATGGTCCACGACATCCTGAGGCAGAACGGCATCCGCTCGGCCGTCCAGTCGGGGGGGATGGACGCATTTTCGCCGCTGCTCTCGACGACCTCGCCCGGCGCGCTCGTCCTCGTGGACGAGCGCGACCTCGACCGCGCACAGGAGATTTACGACTCCTTCTTCGGCAGCGACGTGACCCCGCTGACGGGCACCACGGCCGAGGAGGACCGAGAGCGGGAGGAGTAAAGGAGGAGGGCGAAAAGGGAAGAGAAGCGAGGAGAAGCGAGGGCGCGCGTCGGAGGTTTCGTCTTCCGAACTGTTAATTTCTTTTCCCTTCTTCCCTTTTCCCTTCTCCCCGGGGGCTCTTATGGCGGAAACTTCGGCGGCCATCGTGGTGATGTTGACGGCGGGCAGCCGCGAAGAGGCGGCGCGGCTGGCCGAGATGCTGGTCGGGGCGCATCTGGCGGCCTGCGTGCAGATTCTGCCGCAGATGGAGTCTGTCTACCGCTGGGAGGGACGCGTACAGCGCGAGCCTGAGTTTTTGATGCTGGCGAAGACGACGGCCGGCTGCTTCGACGAGTTGGAACGACAGGTCCGCGCGCTGCACACCTACGACGTGCCGGAGATCGTCGCCCTCCCCGTCACGCACGTCTCGGCGCCCTACTTCGACTGGCTGACGACGAACGCCTTTCCGCCGCTCGCCGCCCGGACCTACATTGAGGGACAGCCCGCCCGCCTCGAAGCCCCGAGCGAGCCTCAGTAGTCGTAGTCAACGCCCCCGGCCTGGTGCAGCGCGTCCTGGCTCTTGACGACGATCTCGACCACCTCGGCCGGCGAATCGGTCAGGTGCAGCAGGCCCATGTCTTCGTCGCCGATGTTTTTGGCCCTCAGCATCGTCCCGCGCAGCCACTCCATCATCCCGCCCCAGTACTCCGAGCCGAATAGCACGACGGGGAAGTTTTTGATCTTGCGCGTCTGGATGAGCGTCAGCGCCTCGAACAACTCGTCGAGCGTGCCGTAGCCGCCGGGGAAGATGATGAAGGCCGTGCTGTACTTGATGAACATCGTCTTGCGGACGAAGAAGTATTTGAAGGTGAGCGAGCGGGTCTGGTAAGGGTTCGGGGCCTGCTCGAATGGCAGCTCGATGTTGCAGCCGATGGAGAGGCCGCCGGCGTCGAGCGCGCCGCGGTTGGCCGCCTCCATGATGCCGGGGCCGCCGCCGGTGATGACGGCGAAGCCGGCGCGGGCGAGCTGGGCCGCGGTCTCGCGCGCGGCCTCGTAGTAGGGGTTATCTTCGGGCGTGCGCGCCGAGCCGAAGATGGCGACCCCGCGTGTGACGGTCGCCAGCTCGTCGAACCCCTCGACGAATTCGCCCATGATGCGGAAGACGCGCCAGGTGTCTGTACGCGTGAACTCGGCCGGCCCAGGCGATTCGAGTAACTGCTCGTCTTGCGTCGCCCGACCCCCGGCCTTCTCCAACTCATCCGCTTTCGTCTCGGCCATAAATATATGTTCAGTTTTTAGTTTTCAGTTTTTAGCTGTCAGTTATCAGTTATCAGTTCCGGGCTCCGGGTAATCTCCGCGCTCCGGCGCCGCAGGCCACGGCAGTGAAACTAAAAACTGAAAACTGAAACCTGACAGCCGACCGCCTCAGAAAGCCATGATGTTGTAGCCGCAATCGACGTGGAGGACCTCGCCCGTGATGCCCGAAGAGAGGGGGCTCACGAGGAAGAGGGCGGCGTTGCCGACCTCGCGCGCCTCGACGTTACGGCGCAGCGGGGCGTGCTCGGCGTGGTGCTTCATCATCGCCGAGAGATTGCCGACGCCGCGCGCCGCTAGCGTCTGGACGGGGCCGGCGCTGACGGCGTTGACGCGGATGTTGTGGCGGCCGAGGTCCGAGGCCAGATAGCGCGTGCTGGCTTCGAGCGCGGCCTTCGCCACGCCCATCACGTTGTAGTTGGGCACGACCTTTTCGGCGCCGTAGTAGGTCATCGAGACGACGCTGCCGCCCTCGGACATCAAGGGCGCCGCGGCCCGCGCCAGCTCCGTCAGCGAATAGGCGCTGATGTCGAGCGCGGTCAGGAATGCCTCGCGCGTGGTGGCGACGTATTCGCCTTCGAGCGCCTCGCGCGGCGCGAATGCGAGGCTGTGGACGAGGAAGTCGAGCCGGCCGAACTTTTCTTTGACGAGGGCGAAGGTGGCCTCGACCTCCTCGGGCTTCGTCACGTCGCACTGCGAGAGCACGGCGTCTTCGCCGGCCAGCGAGGCCACGTTGTCCCGCAGCCGCTCGTTCTGGTAGGTGTAGGCCAGCCGCCCGCCCGCCTCCGTGCACGCCTGCGCCGTCGCCCACGCTATCGAACGCTTGTTGGCGACGCCGAAGATGATCCCGACTCTGTTTTCAAGCAGCATCTGGTTAAGAGTTGTTGGAGTTGAAAGGGTTCAGGCCGAGGTTTTCAGGCCGCGGCCGGCTCGGCCGCCCCGCTCACGAGGCGCTGGTACTCGCCGCCCTCAACCCACTTCAGGATTTCCGAGACGCGCCAGATGGGGAAGGGGTGCGACAGGCCGGAGGTGATGATGTCGGCCCAGAAGCGGTCGAGCGCCTTCTCGTCGTAGTTCTTCTGGAAGTCGCGCGCCTGCTGGAGGAACTGCTCGTAGTCGAGCTTCGAGGCGAAGGTTCCGCCGCACAGCTTCATCATCGTCCGCCCGATTACGTCGGGGTCCTGCGTGACGAGCAGGGCCGCGCGGTCGCAGGAGAGTTCGGCCCGGCGCGCCCAGGCCAGGAGGGCGGCGCGCATCGAGCCCGAAAGAATCTGCGCGACGAGGTTGGCTACGGGGGCGGCCGCGATGGCGACGTTGGCAAGGGCTTCGAGCAGGTGAGCGGCCGTGAGGTAGAGGACGTGCTCGGCGTGGATGTGGCCGACCTCGTGCGCGATGACGGCCAGCACCTCCTCGTCAGTCAGGCGCTCGATTAGGGACGAGTGGAGCACGATGAC
Organism: Pyrinomonadaceae bacterium; assembly: GCA_035645715.1. GTDB lineage: Bacteria > Acidobacteriota > Blastocatellia > Pyrinomonadales > Pyrinomonadaceae > QHXN01. The sequence continues at coordinate 14,031 of DASQMB010000011.1, read as the reverse complement.
CGGGTTCTTGACGCCGCCCGTGAAGGCGTTGACCACGGGGTTCTGCTGGATGAACAACTCGGGCATATCGACGCCGAGCGTGGTGCAGGCGATTTGCAGCTTGGCGTAGAGGTCCGGGCACTGCTTCGGCGTGACCTTCACGGCGCTGGCCGTGAAGATGACGCGGATGGCCGACTCGCCCGTCACTTCGAGCAGCTTTTTCAGGGCGGAGTCAATGCCGGGGATGGTCTTGAGGGCGGCCAGCGCGCGGCTGTCGAGCGGGTGGACGTAGTCGTGCTTGTCCAGGTCTGCGAACTTCCGGTGCTGCTCCGCCGAGAGCGGCAGCCGGCAGCGCCCGCACTTAGGCGACCCGGCCTCGCCCCGAGTCTGGTTCAACTGCCCGCAGTAGCGGCAGCGCACCGTCGCGCCGCCATTAGCCTCGCCCATGATTTCCGTTTCGGACATCTCTTATAACCCTTCGGTGTGCCGTCAAAACGCCCCCGCGGGAAGACGCTCGTTGCGGAGGCCGCTTTCGGCGCGAGCAAGTATCAACGAAAGCCGCGCCGGCAGGCAAGCGGGGGAGGCGACGCCCCTTTCCCCTCAGTGTCTGAAGTGCCTGACTCCGGTGAAGACCATCGCCAGACCGTGCTCGTCGGCGGCGGCGATCACCTCCTCGTCGCGGACCGAGCCGCCGGGCTGGATGACGGCGGTGATGCCGTGCCTGGCTGCCTCGTCTATCCCGTCGCGGAAGGGGAAGAAGGCGTCTGAGGCGAGCACCGAGCCGGCGACGGGCAGTTGCGCGCGCGCGGCGCCGAGCCTGACGGAGTCCACGCGCGACATCTGCCCGGCTCCGACGCCGACTGTCTGCCCCGCGCGCGCGTAGACGATGGCGTTCGACTTCGTGTGCTTGCAGACCGTCCAGGCGAAGAGCAGCGCCGCGGTCTCATCCTCGCTCGGGGCGCGGCTGGTGACGACCTTCAGGTCGGCGGCCGTCAGTCGGCGGGTATCGCGCGTCTGGACCAGCAGGCCGCCGGTGACGCGCTTGAAGTCGAGGCCCTCGGCGGCGCCGGCCTCGCCCGCGCGCAGCACCCGCAGGTTCTTCTTCGCCCGGAGGACTTCGAGGGCCGCGTCGTCGTAATCCGGCGCGACGACGACCTCCGTGAAAATCTCTGTGACGGCGCGGGCCGCCGCCTCGTCCACCGCGCGGTTGAAGGCGACGATGCCGCCGAAGGCCGAAACGGGGTCTGTGGCGAGGGCCTTGCGGTAAGCCTCCTCGGGCGTCGGGGCCGTGCCGACGCCCGAGGGGTTCGTGTGCTTGACGACGGCGCAGGCCGTCTCGTCGAAGTCGCAGACGAGCTGCCAGGCGGCGTCGGCGTCCACGTAGTTGTTGAAAGACATCTCCTTGCCGCCGAGCACGGCGGCGCCGGTGATGCCGGCGCCCTCGCCCGTGTCGTAGAGCGCCGCGCGCTGGTGCGGGTTCTCGCCGTAGCGCAGGTCCACGACCTTCGCCAGCGACAGACGCGCCGACTCCGCGAAGACCTCTTCGCCCTCGTCGGCGTCCTCATCGCCTCCGGCCCCGCCGGGCGCGTCCTCTTCGGGGGCCGAGTCTTCGAGCCGGTCGTAGAGGTAGCCGCAGATGGCGCTGTCGTAGTCGGAAGTGTGGCTGAACGCCTCGAAGGCGAGGGCCATGCGCGTTTCGTAAGAGAGCGCGCCGCCGTGCGCGTGCAGCTCCTCGGCGATCTCCTCGTACACTTCGGGCGAGACGACGACCGCCACGTCGCGGAAGTTCTTGGCGGCCGAACGGACCATCGACGGGCCGCCGATGTCTATCTGCTCGACGGCCTCTTCGAGCGTCGTGCCCTCGCGGGCCACGGTCTGCTCGAAGGGGTAGAGGTTGACGACGACCATGTCAATCGGCTCGATGCCGTGCTCGGCAAGGGCGGCCGCGTGCTCGGGGTTGTCGCGGACGGCGAGGATGCCGCCGTGGACGCGCGGGTGGAGGGTCTTGACGCGGCCGTCCAGCATTTCGGGGAAGCCGGTCAGGTCCGACACGTCGCGGACGGCGAGGCCGGCTTCGCGCAGGGCCTTCGCCGTCCCGCCCGTGCTCAGCAACTCGACGCCGAAGCCCGCGAGCGAGCGAGCGAACTCGGCCAGCCCGGTCTTGTCCGAGACGCTCAGCAGCGCCCTCTTCACCTGTCGCAGCCCTCTCGGTGTCTGTTCGGCCATAAAATTTATTGACTTCAAAACAGAAGGATGAGTACGGGTTGGAAGAACGTGTGGCGATTGTACAGCCGCCGGGCGGCGCGAGTCACTGCGCGGCGGGCCGCGGCGTGTAGGTTTCGCGCAACTGCCTGACGCGGAGCCCCCGCCGCCCGCCGCCCGCGAGCCTGACCTCGACGCGACGAGGTCCGCTGCCCGCGCCAGCCCCGCGAGTCCCGCCGGCCCCGCCGCCCGTCGCCCCGTCGCCCGCGTGGAAGCCTACGACGTACTGCCCGCGCAGGTCTTCGGCGACGGCCTCGAAGATCGGCCGCAGGTCGTGCCCCGAGGCGGGCGCGAGCGCCGAGCGTTCGTCGCCGACGACGAGGAACCGCCCGCCCGTCTTCTCCGCCAGGTCGCGGAAGCCGTCAGACGGCCGCCGCATCACCAGCCGCCCCGCAGGCGCCCAGTAGAGCGGCAGGTGGATGACGTAGAAGGAGACGTTGCGGCGGCGCGCCTCGGCGACGGCCGCGGCGGCGCGCGTGCGGCTGACGGTGTCGAGGCCGTCGCTGAGCAGGACGACGATGCGGCGCTCGGCCGTGTGCGCGGGGTCGTCGTGGAAGGCTCGGAGGGAGGCGAGCGCGGCGTCGAAGATGGCCGTGCGGCTGTCGCGCCGGGCCTCGAAGGCGAAGGCGGGCCGCGCCGCCTCGATCTCGTCGGTGAAGGATAGCGTGAGCGCGGCCTGCTCTGCGAAGTGCATCACGGCCACGCGCGAGCGCGGGCCGAAACGCTCGAAGAGGCCGAGGGCCGCCTCGCGCTGGCGCGCAATCGTCTCGCGCGTGCTGCCCGAGGCGTCGAGCAGGAAGAGCAGCGCCACGCGCTCGGTGCCGGCGGCGAAGTACGATGGCTCGACACGACGGCCCTCGTCAAAGACCTCGAAGTCAGCGGCCGACAGGTCCGCGACGCGGCGGCCGCGCGAGTCCTGCACGAGGAATGGCACGGCGACGAGGTCCGTGCGGACGCGGATGACCTCCTCGTCACGCGCGTCCTCCTGCGCGGCGGGTCCGTTTTGTCCGAATGCTTGTCGGGCGGAAGCGGCGAGAACGAGCGCGAGACCGAGGGCGAGAAGTAGCGCGGGCGTGGGACGCCGTGCCGGCGAACGGCCGGGCCTCCCGCCGTCCGACGCGAGCTTTAAGGCCATCCGCCGGCTTAGAACAGGAAGCGCCCGAAGAAAAGAATGCTGAGGATGAGCGCGAGGGTGATGATGATGATTTTAATGAGTGTCAAGGTCGGCACCTCACCTGGGTTGTGACTGGAACGCCCCTTTTGAAGAGCCAAATTCTATCGGCGCGGGGCCGGGGTGTCAACGCCGCGCCCAACCCCTCCGGGCCGGAATCCCGACCCCACGAGCGAACTTCTATACGCCCGTGAGAGGCGCCGGGTTCGTCCCGGCCCGTGGGCCGAGCGGGTCGCGCGGCGGGGCCGCGGTTTCGGAAAAACGGTGCGGGGTGGTATATTCGTCGCTAATTTCAGACACGACTCCGGCAAGACCTGACCTGTGGTAAGTGCGCACAGAAGCTTGAATGGCGGGCCGCCGCTGTCGCCGTTGGCGACGGCGCTCGTGCTTTTTGCCCTGACGGCCCACGCGCTTTTCGCCTCAACGAGCCACTTCCACACGGGTCTCGCCGCTGACGCCACCGCGCGGCTTGACGGCGCGGGCCGGGTCGCGGGTCAGCAGGACACGGGTGGGGCAGGCAAGAGCGGCGCGCACGCGCAGTGCCTCCTGTGTCGCCTGCAAAGGGATTTCGTCTCGGTCCTCCGCCACGGCGTCCCGCAGGTGGTCGCGCCGCAGGCGCTGGCACGTCGCGCGCCCCACGCGACCGACCCGGCCGTCGCCTCAGCAACCCTCCTTTCCCCAGTGGGGCGCGGGCCGCCCTCCCTCTTCTAATCAAGTATCGAGGCTGAAACGCGGCGGGGCCTGTGTGGCCGGGCCGCCGGATTCGCGCGACGCCCTTCGGCCCGCGGCGAGCCCGGCGGCGCCGGCAAACGTCCCAGAGCCGCCGCGGACCTATTTGAAGGCCGGCCGCGCCCGCTCAGGCGAAGTGACGCGGACCCGGCCCGCACATCACGCCATCATTCCGAAGAGGATTATCATGCGACATAGAATCTTTCGCCCGGCGGTCTTGCTCTCGCTCCTGCTCCTGCTCCTGCCGGCGCGCGGCCTCGCGCAGCAGTCGGCCGGCACCATCCGCGGCACCGTCACTCTGGCCGACGCGGGGACTCCCATCCACAACGCCATCGTCACGCTCGTCCAACTGCGCCGCTCGGTCCAGACAGATCTGAACGGCGCCTATGAGTTCCGCAACGTGCCCGCTGGGGGCTACACGATTCTGGTCCACATGGAGGGCTTCCCCGACCAAACGCGGCGGGGCACGCTCGCCTCGGGCGGCGAGCAGACCCACGACTTCCAGATGCGCCTGACGGGCTTGCGCGAGGAGGTGACGGTGACGGCGACCGGCACCGAACAGTCGCTCTTCGAGGCGTTCCAGGCCGTGAACACGCTCGACCCCATCAGGATCAGTGAGGAGGCGCACCCGTCGCTCGGCGAGGTGCTCAACAAGGAAGTGGGCGTCGCCAAGCGCAGCTTCGGCCCCGGCTCTTCACGGCCCGTCATCCGCGGCTTTGACGGCGACCGCGTGCTCGTCGTGCAGGACGGCGTGCGCACAGGCTCGCTCGGCTCGCAGTCGGGCGACCACGGCGAGCCGGTGGACGTGCTCTCGCTCGAACGGATCGAAGTGGTCAGGGGGCCGGCCACGCTGCTCTACGGCTCGAACGCCATCGGCGGCGTGGTCAACGCCATCACCGGCCACGACTACGCCCACGAGGGTTGGCGCGGGTTCTTCACGGGCATCGGCGGCACGACCAACAACCAGGGGGGCGCCGCGGGCGGCGCCGAGTATGGGACCGGTCGCTGGATGTTCTGGGGCAACGGCAGCCTCCAGCGGACGGGCGACTACGACACGCCCCTCGGCAGGGTGCCGAACTCGAAGACGCGCAGCGCCTACGGCCTCGGCGGCTTCGGCTGGTACGGCGACAAGGCTTTCTTCAGCGGCAGCTACAGCCTCGACGACCGGCGCTACGGCGTTCCCTTCGCCGGCCAGTTCGAGGGGCACGGGCACGATGATGACGACGACCACCACCTGAAGTCGGCCGGCCTGAGTGGCAACCTCTTCGGCGGGACGGCCCCGTCGGCGGCCGAGGATGAGGGCGAGCAGATTGACCTCGACATGCGCCGCCACAACGTGCAGTTCAACGGCGGCTTCCGCAACCTCAACTCGTTCGTTGACTCCTTACGCCTAACGCTCGACTACAGCGACTACCAGCACAGGGAGCTGGAAGGCGAGGAGGTCGGCACCATCTTCAACAACGAGCAGTTGGTCTACCGCGGCGTCTTCGAGCAGCGCCGGACGGGCCGGCTGACCGGCAGCTTCGGCTTCTCTGGCTTCCGCCGCGACTACGCGACCATCGGCGCCGAGACTCTCGCCCCGCCCGTCAAACAGGACTCCATCGCGGTCTTCGCCGTCGAGACTTTGGACTTCGAGCGCGTCTCCTTCCAGTTCGGCGGGCGCGTCGAGAACAACCGCTACCGGCCCGAGGGGCTGCGCGACCGCTCGTTTACAGGCTTCTCGGGCGCGGCCGGCGTCCGCGTCCCGCTCTGGCGCGACGGCGCCTTCGTCGCCAACTACACGCACTCCTACCGCGCGCCGGCCCTCGAAGAGCTCTACAACTTCGGCCCGCACATCGGCAACCTGACCTTCGAGATCGGCAACCCCGACCTTACACGCGAGCGCAACCACGGCTTTGACTTCTCGCTCCGCCACCACTCCGACCGCGTCCGCGCGGAGGCCAACTTCTTCTACTACAACATCAAAGATTTCGTCTTCCTCGCCCCCGTGGACGAGGACGGCGACGGCGAGATAGACATCGAAGACGGCCTCCGCGTCGCGCGTTACATGCAGGGCGACAGCCGCTATGTCGGCGGTGAGATCGACCTGAACTTCGGGCTCCACCGTAACGTCTGGCTCGACCTCGGGTTCGACACCGTGAGCGCCAGGCTCGACGACGGCACGCCCCTGCCGCGCATCCCGCCCATGCGCGGGCGAGTCGGCCTCGATTTGCGCCGCGGCGGCCTGAGCCTCCGCCCCGAACTCATCATGGCGAAGGACAAGAGAGAAGTCTTCCCGACCGAGACGCGGACGGCCGGCTACGCGGTCTTCAACGTCCTCGGCTCCTACACTCTCGCGCGCCGCCACTACGCGCACATCTTCACCTTCAACGCCTTCAACCTGGGCGACAAGCTCTACCGCAACCACCTCTCGCTCATCAAAGAACTGGCACCCGAGATCGGGCGCGGCCTCCGCGTCACCTACTCCGTCCGGTTCTTCTGATCCGCGCGGGCCTTATTAGTGTGAACCACTCGCGGGCGGCGCGTGCCATCAAAAGGCACGCGCCGCCCGCCCTCTTTGTCGGCCGGCGAAACCCGGAATCAGGCAGGGCGCCGATTCTGCGCAGCGCCCTGCCTGTGCTTTAATCCCCCGGACGCTTCGGGGCCGGCCGCGCAGACTGAAAGGGAGACATTGAAACCAACCTCCATCAAGGACGTTCGCAGGGCCGGCGCGCGTGTGACTCGCCTGTGGTCACGACTCGGCCCCGCCTCCCTCCGCCTGTCGCTGTGCGTCGTCGCGCTCGCCTGGTGCTCGGCTGAGGTTACGGCCCGCTCTATCGAAGCCGAGATCAAAGTCACGTCGCTCTCCCCACCGCGCGTGCGCGTCGAGGGGCGCAGCAACACCCCCTCGGCCGCCTGGTCTTTCCTAGATTCTTACGCCGGCATCGGCGGGCTCGCCGCCCGCATCGAGAATTTCAGCCTCGCGGACGAGCGCGGGCAGGAGATCGCCGTCCGCCGCGCGGGCGCCGGCCGGTATGAGGCCGAGCGCCCCGCGACAAGTTTCGCCTACGACCTGAGGCTCGACGCGCCGGCCGGCATCCAGGCCGCCGCACACGTCTCCTGGCTCGCCGACGACCGCGGAGTCCTGCTGCCGGGTGACCTGCTTCCGCTCGTCGCCGGGAAGGCTCGCCTTCGCCTCACTCTGCCCGGCGGCTGGACGGTTTCGACGGTGGAACGCAGGGCCACGGCGGGACACTTCGAGGTTGAAGACGCCGGACGGAGCGCCTTCGTCTGCGGCCGTGCCCTGCGCGAGCGGCGGGGGCGCGCCGGCGGGGTCGCTTACGTCCTCGCACTCTCGGGCCAGTGGGCGTTCGGCGATGCGGAGGCCGCCGAGTCGGTCGCCGAAGTCCTCAAACTCCACGCGGCCGCGGCCGGCACGTGGCCGAGTGGCGAGGCCCTCGTCGCTCTCCTGCCGCCGCCCAGACAGGCCGGCGCCGCCCAGTGGGCCGCAGAAACGCGCGGCCGAACGGTAACGCTCGTCTCCGGCCAGTCTCCTTCAAAGCTCGCGGCCCTCGCACAGCTCGACGGGGCGCTCGCGCACGAGCTGTTTCATCTCTGGGTGCCGAACTCTCTCCGCCTGACCGGCGATTACGCCTGGTTTTATGAAGGCTTCACGAACTACCAGGCACTTCTCGTCGGGATGCGCCGCGGCCAGCTCGGCTTCCGCGATTACCTGAACGCCCTCGGCCGCGCCTACGACGCTTATAAGGCGGCCCGGGGGCCGAACGAGCCCTCGCTCGCCGCCTCGGGCGAAAGTCGCTGGTCGGGCGGCCCTGCTCTCGTCTACCACAAAGGGCTGTTGGTGGCCTTCCTCTACGATCTCACGCTCGGGCTCCGCTCCGGCGGCCGCCAGTCACTCGCGGACGCGTACCGCGACCTCTTCCGCAGGCACTCGGGGACCGCCACCCCGGCCGAAGCTAACAGCGCGGTGGTCGCAGCCCTGGCGAGGACGGCCGGCGACCGTGCCTTCGTCGAAAAATACGTCCTCGGCCCCGTAACACTCGTCTTGCAGGACGAGTTGGCGGCGTTCGGGTTGAGAGTCGAGCCGGGCGGGGTGCGGACGCACGTCGCAGTCTCCGACTCGCTCACGCGCGAGCAGCGGGATTTGCTCAAAAAGTTCGGGTACAATGAGAAGCTCGAAGCCGGGCCGCGGCAGCCGCACCAAAGCTCGCGCGGGCGTTGAGCCTTCGTCGCAGCCGGCCGAGCCGCTTTTCATTGAGGTAAGTTTGAAGGCCCCCTCGGGCAAGTTAGCGCGCCCGCGCGCCTGATACCTGATGTCACCTACCAGAATTCTTCTTCCGCTCTTCCTTTTCACCTTTTTGCTCTGCGGTTGCAGCACCCTCGCAGGCAGCGACGAGACGGGCGTCGTTATCGCCAGAAGGGCGCAGGTGAGAAGCTCGACGGCCGTCGTGGCAGCGGACCTGAAGGAAGTGGTCCGCGGCGACGAGCTGGAAGTCCTCGACACGACGGTCGTCCAGGACACGGGCGAGGAGTGGCTTCGCGTGCGGACGCGCGACGACGAGCCCGTCGAAGGCTGGATCGAGGCGCGTAATGTCATCTCGCAGGAGATGGTCGAGCGCTCGCGCCAGCTCGCACGCGAGGATGAGGGCGTCCCCGCGCAGGCCACCGGCCAGCTCCGCGCCAGCACCAACATCCGCTTCTCGCCCGACCGCGGCAACAACAAAAATATCCTGATGAAACTCGAAAGCGGCGCCCGCTTCGAGATCATCGGCTGGAAGCGCGTACCCCGCCCGCAGACGCTCGGCACGGCCGAGAGGGACGACGCGCCTAAGTCTGGCCCGGCAAACCGTCGTTCGGGCCGAGCAGGCGACGATCAAGGCGCGAAGGATG